>NZ_MWLO01000082.1 GCF_002198735.1 Ideonella sp. A 288 | reverse complement strand
CCACGCCATGCACCGGGAGACACCGACCCCCCACATTTATTAATCTAGTGTTAATACCTAGACCAATCGCAGGCGACGCATGACACATTAATGTTGTCTTGCGTTAATCAATTAATGATGCATTCAACCGAGACACCCTCACACCCCACGGAGACAACCCCCATGTCCAAGCGCTCGAACCGACTCTCGCCCGCCCCCTTGTGGGCCGCCGTGCTGCTGGCTGTGGCCGGCGGCGCCCAGGCCACCGACTTCAGCGGCTACTTCCGCGGCGGTCCGGGCCTGACCAAGAAGAACACCTCCCGCGCCTGCTACCACCTCAACGAAGGCGCCGGCAACAGCATCGCCCGCGGCCTGAACTACCGCCTGGGCAACGAGTGCGACATCTACGGCGAATTCCAGATCGACCAGAACTACAGCAAGGACGGCATCGACTACGGCGGCACGGTGATGGTCACCCACTACACCAACGCCACCGACAACGACGGCAGCGGCCTGAACTTCGAGCAGCTGTTCGCCCATGCCAAGGGCCTGGACGTGCTGCCCGAGGCCACCTTCTGGATCGGCAAGTCGCGCGGCCGCCGCGGCGACGTGCACATCGTCGACTGGTTCTTCACCGACATGAAGGGCGTGGGCGCCGGCGTCAAGGGCATCAGCGTGGGCTCGGGCAAGCTCGGCATGGCCTGGTACAAGACCGACGGCGACAGCAGCGACACCCGCCCGGGCAACCGCCTCAACCTCGAGGTGCTGGGCATCGACAGCAACCCCGGCGGCAAGGCCAACCTGTTCTTCACGCTCACCAAGGGCGACTTCAGCGGCGGCACCAGCGGCCTGGGCCTGTCGCTGCGCCACGACCAGGCCAGGCTGTTCGGCACCAGCATCAACAACACGCTGTGGGTGCAGGCGGCCAGCGGCTCGACCAGCCTGGAATCGAACTTCGGCGACCTGACGCGCAAGTCCTCGGCCAAGAGCTTCCGCATCGTCGAGAGCATCAACTGGCAGTCGGGCGCCTTCGGCGGCCAGGCCCTGGCCCTGGTCGGCACCTCGGAAGACAACGCCGGCAAGCGAACCACCGCCACCACGCTGGGCGGCCGCATCTCGTACGGCGTGACGCGCAACTTCAAGATGGTGGTCGAGGCCGGTGCCTCGCAGTACAAGACGGAAGGGCAAAGCGCGGCGCGATTGAGCAAGGTGACGATCGCCCCGACACTGTCGATCAACAACGAGTTCTGGAGCCGCCCCGAGCTGCGCCTGTACGTGACCACCGCGAAGTGGAACGCCGCCGCCGGCAACGTGACCGGCGTGGCGGGCTTCGCCGACAAGACCAGCGGCACCAGCGCCGGCGCCCAGGTGGAGTGGTGGTTCTGACCGCCCGCCCGACCCACGCGCCCCACCCCACAGGAGACACCCCATGACCACGAACCGACAAGCCCACCTCACTGCACTGGCCAGCGCCGCGCTGGCCTGCGCCGCACTGGCCGCCGGCCCCGCCCGGGCCGGCGAGGTGGAGGTACTGCACTGGTGGACCAGCGGCGGCGAGGCCAAGGCCGCTGCCGAACTGAAGGGCACGATGCAGAAGATGGGCCACACCTGGAAGGACTTCGCGGTCGCCGGTGGCGGCGGCGATTCGGCCATGACGGTGCTGAAGTCTCGCGTGGTCTCGGGCAATGCCCCGGCGGCCGCGCAGATCAAGGGCCCGTCGATCCAGGAGTGGGCCCGAGAGGGCGTGCTGGCCAACATGGACGCCACCGCCAAGACCGAGAAGTGGGACGAGCTGCTGCCCAAGGCCATCGCCGACGGCCTGAAGTACAAGGGGCACTACGTGGCGGCGCCGGTGAACGTGCACCGCGTCAACTGGCTGTGGGCCAACCCCGAGGCCTTCAAGAAGGCCGGCGCCAAGGTGCCCACCACCTGGGACGAGTTCTTCACCGCCGCCGAGGCGCTGAAGAAGGCCGGCGTCATCCCCGTGGCCCATGGCGGCCAGAACTGGCAGGACTTCACCACCTTCGAGAGCGTGGCGCTGGGCGTCGGCGGCACCGACTTCTACCGCAAGGCGCTGGTGCAGCTGGACACCGGCGAGCTGAAGGGCGCGACCATGCAGAAGGTGCTCGAGACCTTCCGCAAGGTCAAGTCCTACACCGACAAGAACTCGCCCGGGCGCGACTGGAACCTGGCCACCGCGATGGTCATCAAGGGCGAGGCCGGCATGCAGCTGATGGGCGACTGGGCCAAGGGCGAGTTCGTCGCCGCGGGCAAGGTGCCGGGCAAGGACTTCGTCTGCGTCGCCGCGCCGGGCACGGCCAAGGCCTTCACCTACAACATCGACAGCTTCGCGCTCTTCCAGCTGAAGGACGCGGCCAAGCAGAAGGCCCAGCAGGACCTGGCCGCCACGCTGATGAGCCCGTCGTTCCAGGAGGTGTTCAACCTCAACAAGGGCTCGATCCCGGTGCGTCTGGGCATGAAGCTCGACAAGTTCGACGACTGCGCCAAGACCTCGGCGGCCGACTTCGTGGCCACCGCCAAGGGCAACGGCCTGGTGCCCAGCATCGCCCACGGCATGGCCGTGCCCTCGTCGGTGGAAGGCGCGATCAAGGACGTGGTGTCGCAGTACTGGAACGACGACAAGGTGACCGTGGCGCAGGCCATGGACCGCCTGGTCGGCGCGGCCAAGGGCAAGTGATCCGGCGCTGACCGGGGCGGCCCGGGCCAGGCGAGCCGCCTTGGCGCGCCGGCCCCGCCGTTCCGGTCGACCGCCCCACCCCACCGCCCATAACTCGGCTGCACACCATGTCCGCGCCCTCTGCCCTGCGCACCCCCTGGCTGCCCAAGCTGGTGGTGGCCCCGAGCTTCGTGCTCGGCTTCTTCTTCATCTATGGCCTGATCGCCTGGAACGGCTGGCTGTCGGTCAGCGCCTCGCGGCTGCTGCCCAACTACGAGTTCGTCGGCCTCGAGCAGTACGGCCGCCTCTTCGAGAGCGACCGCTTCCACGTCGCGCTGACCAACATGGCCGTCTTCGGCCTGCTGTTCATCGGCGGCGCGATGGCCCTGGGCCTGCTGCTGGCGGTGCTGCTGGACCAGAAGATCCGTGCCGAGGGCGTGCTGCGCACGATCTACCTGTACCCGATGGCGATCAGCTTCATCGTCACCGGCACGGCGTGGAAGTGGATGCTCAACCCCGGCCTCGGCCTGGAGCACCTGATGCACCAGTGGGGCTTCCCCGACTTCACCTTCGACTGGCTGGTCAACCCCGACAAGGCCATCTACTGCGTGGCCATCGCCGGGGTCTGGCAGAGCGCCGGCTTCGTGATGGCGCTGTTCCTGGCCGGCCTGCGCGGCATCGACGAGAACATCATCAAGGCCGCGCAGGTGGACGGCGCGAGCCTGCCGCGCATCTACTGGCGCATCGTCATCCCCAGCCTGCGGCCGGTGTTCTTCAGCACCCTGATGGTGGTCAGCCACCTGGCCATCAAGAGCTTCGACCTGGTGATGTCGCTCACCGCCGGCGGCCCCGGCTACGCCACCGACCTGCCCGCCACCTTCATGTACGCGATGGCCTTCTCGCGTGGCCAGATCGGCCTGGGCGCGGCCGCCGCCACCGTGATGCTGGCCACCGTGGCCGCCATCGTCGTGCCCTACCTGTACAGCGAACTCAGGAGCAAGCGATGAACCGCCCAAGTGAACGCCGGGCCGCCCCAAGTTTGCTTGACCCCCGCGGGGGGCGGGCCGGACGCGGTCCGGCCCTGGGGGCGCCCACCCTGCATCGCGTTCTGTTGTGGGGCCTGCTCCTGGTCTTCGCGGCCTGGTTCCTGTCGCCGCTGTACGTGATGGTGGTGACCTCGCTGAAGGACATGGACCAGGTGCGCAACGGCCACCTGCTGTCGTTGCCCACCGACCCCGGCTTCGCCGCCTGGGCCAAGGCCTGGGGATCGGCCTGCACCGGCACCGATTGCGGCGGCTTGAAGCCCTTCTTCATGAACAGCGTGCTGATGGTCGTGCCCGCGGTGCTGATCTCCAGCGCCATCGGCGCGCTCAACGGCTACGTGCTCAGCAAGTGGAAATTCCGCGGCAGCGAAACCATGTTCGCGATGCTGCTGTTCGGCGTGTTCATGCCGATGCAGGTGGTGCTGCTGCCGATGAGCCAAGTGCTGGGCTGGCTGGGCCTGGCCAGCTCGATCTGGGGCCTGATGCTGGTGCACGTGGTGGCCGGCATCCCGAGCACGACGCTGTTCTTCCGCAACTACTTCGTCGGCCTGCCCGACGAACTGATCAAGGCAGCCATGCTCGACGGCGCCGGCTTCTGGCAGATCTTCGTGCGCATCGTGCTGCCGCTGTCCACGCCGATCATGGTGGTCACGGTGATCTGGCAGTTCACCAACATCTGGAACGACTTCCTCTATGGCGTGGTCTTCTCCGGCGCCGACAGCAAGCCCATCACCGTGGGCCTGAACAACCTGTCGAACACCTCCAGCTCGGTCAAGGAATACAACGTGGACATGGCCGCGGCGCTGATCGCCGCACTGCCCACGCTGTTCATCTACGCCGTGGCCGGCAAATACTTCGTGCGCGGGCTCACCGCCGGCGCTGTCAAGGGCTGAATCGCCACCGGGTGGCCTGCGCGGCGGGCGTTCCTTTCGAGGGCGCAGCAGCGGCGGCGGCACCGGGGCCAAGGAAACACCATGGGCGCACTGCACATCCGCCAGGTCCGCAAGAGCTACGCGGCGGCCGACATCCTCAAGGGCATCGACATCGACGTGGCCGAGGGCGAATTCCTGATCCTCGTCGGCCCGTCGGGCTGCGGCAAGAGCACGCTGCTCGCGATGATCGCCGGGCTGGACACGCCCACCAGCGGCAGCATCCACATCGGCGATCGCGACGTCACCTGGCTGCCCAGCAAGGACCGCGACATCGCGATGGTCTTCCAGAGCTACGCGCTGTACCCCAACATGAGCGTGGCGCAGAACATCGCCTTTGCGCTGGAGATGCGCAAGGTGCCCAAGCCCCAGCGCGACGCGGCGGTGCAGCGCGTGGCGCAGATGCTGCAGATCGGCCACCTGCTCGACCGCAAGCCCGGCGCGCTGTCGGGCGGCCAGCGCCAGCGCGTGGCCATGGGGCGTGCACTGGCGCGCGACCCCAAGCTGTTCCTGTTCGACGAGCCGCTGTCCAACCTCGACGCCAAGCTGCGCGTCGAGATGCGCGCCGAGATCAAGTTGCTGCACCAGCGCACGAAGACGACCACCGTCTACGTCACCCACGACCAGGTCGAGGCGATGACGCTGGGCGACCGCATCGCGGTGATGAAGGACGGTCTGGTGCAGCAGTTCGGCACGCCCGACGACATCTACACCCGCCCGGCCACGCGCTTCGTCGCCGAGTTCATCGGCTCGCCGGCCATGAACATGGTGGACGCCGGCCGCAGCGCAGGGGACGGCCTGGCCGCCCACGGCCACGAGCTGCCGCTGAACGCCGCGCAGCGGCAGGCCATCGCTGCGTCGCCGCGCAGCGCGGTCGTGTACGGGCTGCGCCCCGAGGACCTCTCGTTCGCCGACCAGGGTCTCGGCGGCACGCTGGCCATGCTCGAGCCCACCGGGCCCGAGACCTATGTGACGGTGGACACCGCGGTTGGTAAGCTCACGGTGCGGGTGCCCGGCCAGGTGCATCGCCGCATCGGTGACACGGTGCACCTGGCCTGGTCACCCGAGCGCGCGCACCTGTTCGACACCGGGGACGGCAGGCGGATGGCCTGACGCCACTGAAAGCGCGTCTTTCAGGCGATAGGAGACACCTCATGACCACGCCCGGCAACGGCAAGCACCCCCCCACCCGCCTGGCCCGCGACACCATGGCCTTCGTGCTGGCCGGCGGCCGCGGCAGCCGGCTGATGGAACTGACCGACCGGCGCGCCAAGCCCGGCGTGTTCTTCGGCGGCAAGACCCGCATCATCGACTTCGCGCTCTCCAACGCGCTGAACTCCGGCATCCGGCGCATCGGCGTGGCCACGCAGTACAAGGCGCACAGCCTGATCCGCCACATGACCCGCGGCTGGAGCTTCCTGCGCGCCGAGCGCAACGAGAGCTTCGACATCCTGCCGGCCAGCCAGCGCGTGGACGAGGACGCCTGGTACCGCGGCACCGCCGATGCGGTGTTCCAGAACCTCGACATCGTCGAGAGCTACGCGCCGAAGTACATGGTCGTGCTGGCCGGCGACCACATCTACAAGATGGACTACGAGATCATGCTGCAGCAGCATGTGGACAGTGGCGCCGACGTCACGCTGGGTTGCCTCGAGGTGCCGCGCCTGGAGGCCACCGGCTTCGGCGTGATGCACGTCGACGAGCACGACACCATCAAGAGCTTCATCGAGAAGCCCGCCGACCCGCCCGGCATCCCCGACCGCCCCGACATGGCCCTGGCCTCGATGGGCATCTACGTCTTCGACACGAAGTTCCTGTTCGACCTGCTGAAGGCCGACGCCGCCAACCCCAGCTCCGACCACGACTTCGGCAAGGACCTGATCCCGCACGTGGTGCGCACCGGCAAGGCCGTGGCCCACCGCTTCAGCGCGTCCTGCGTGCGCTCGGCGCAGGAGGCCGAGGCCTACTGGCGCGACGTCGGCACGGTGGATGCTTACTGGGAATCGAACATCGACCTCACCGCCGTGACGCCCGCGCTCGACCTCTACGACACCGACTGGCCCATCTGGACCTACAGCGAGCTCACGGCGCCGGCCAAGTTCGTGCACGACGAGCCCGCGCGCCTCGGCCATGCGATCAGTTCGCTGGTGTCGGGCGGCTGCATCGTCTCGGGCACCGAACTGCGGCGTTCGCTGCTGTTCACCGGCGTGCGCACGAGTTCGTACTCCCACATCGAAGAGGCGGTGATCCTGCCCTACGTGAAGATCGGTCGACACGTGCGGCTGAAGAAGGTGGTGATCGACCGCGGCGTCGTCGTCCCCGACGGCCTGGTGGTCGGCGAGGACGCCGAGTTCGACGCCAGCCGCTTTCGCCGCACCGAGCGCGGCGTGTGCCTGATCACACAGCCGATGATCGACCGGCTGGCCGCCTGAGGCATGCCCGCCGCCCGCCAGCCGCCGCTTGCCCGGCCCGCGCCCATGGCCGCACCCGTGCAGGGGCCCGCGCCCCTGCAGGTGCTGGGCGTGGCTTCCGAGATGTACCCGTTGCTCAAGACCGGCGGGCTGGCCGACGTGGTGGGCGCGCTGCCCGGCGCGCTGGCCGGCCTGGGCGTGCGGCTGCAGACCCTGCTGCCCGGCCACCCGGCGGTGCTGGCGGCGCTGCAGGACGCGCACGAGGTGGCCCACTGGCCGGCCTGGTTCGGCGGCCCGGCGCGGCTGCGGGCCGGGCGCTGCGGCGCGCTCGACCTGCTCGTGCTCGACGCGCCGCACCTTTACGACCGGCCCGGCAACCCCTACCTCGACGGCCACGGCCGCGACTGGCCCGACAACGCCGAGCGCTACGCCGCGCTGGCCTTCGCCGCGGCGCGCATCGCCTGGGGCGAGGTGCCGCACTGCGTGCCCGACCTGGTGCATGCCCACGACTGGCAGGCCGCGCTGGTGCCGGCCTACCTGCACTACCTGGGCGCCGGCAAGCGCCGCCCGGCCACCGTGCTGACGCTGCACAACCTGGCCTTCCAGGGCCTGTTCAAGGCCGACATCTGGAGCCGCCTGGGCCTGCCGGCCGAGGCCTTCGCGATGCAGGGGCTCGAGTACCACGGCGACGTCGGCTACCTGAAGGCCGGCATCCACTTCGCCGACGCCATCACCACCGTCAGCCCCACCTACGCGCGCGAGATCCGCACCCTGGCCGGCGGCATGGGCATGGACGACATGCTGCGCTGGCGCGACGCGGCCGTCAGCGGCATCGTCAACGGCATCGACACCGAGGTGTGGAACCCCGCCACCGACGCCCTGCTGGCCCAGCCCTTCAGCGAGGTCGACCTGGCCGGGCGCGTCGCCAACAAGCGCGCCGTCGAAGCCCGCTTCGGGCTGCCGGCCGAGGCCCCCGGCGACGGCCCGCTGATCTGCATGGTCAGTCGGCTCACCGCGCAGAAGGGCATCGACCTGGTGGCCGCCACGCTCGATGCCATCGTCGCCACCGGCGCGCGGCTGGTGGTGCTGGGCGCCGGCGACCGCGCGCTGCAGGACGCGCTGCGCGCCGGCGCACAGCGCCACCCCGAGCGCGTGGCCGTGCAGATCGGCTACGACGAGGGCCTGTCGCACCTGCTGCAGGGCGGCTGCGACGCGATCCTGGTGCCCAGCCGCTTCGAGCCCTGCGGGCTGACGCAGCTCTACGGCCTGCGCTACGGCTGCGTGCCGGTGGTCGCCCGCGTCGGCGGCCTGGCCGACACGGTGATCGACGCCAACGACGCGGCCATGAAGGCCGGCGTGGCCACCGGCGTGCAGTTTGCCGAGGTCAGCGCCGAGGGCGTGCTGGACGCCGTGCGCCGCACCGTGGCGCTGTACCGCCGCCCGGCCGTCTGGCAGCGCCTGCAGGCCGCCGGCATGCGCGCCGAGGTCGGCTGGCAGGCCTCGGCCGCCGAGTACGCTGCGCTGTACCGTCGGCTGTGTCACCGTGAGGAAACCCCATGATCCAGACCATCGCCACCGCCCCCATCGCCGGCATGAAGCCCGGCACCAGCGGGCTGCGCAAGAAGGTGACCGAGTTCGCCGCCGGGCACTACCTGCCGAACTTCGTGCAGTCGGTGTTCGATGCGGTGCGGCCCCAGGCCGGCTTCGGCGGCCTGACGCTGGTGGTCGGCGGCGATGGCCGCTACTTCAACCGCGAGGCCATCCAGACGGTGCTGCGCATGGCCGCAGCCAACGGCTTCGCGCGCGTGCTGGTCGGGCAGGACGGCATCTTCTCGACACCCGCCGCCAGTGCCGTGATCCGCCAGCACGGCGCCTTTGGCGACCTGATCCTGTCGGCCAGCCACAACCCCGGCGGGCCCGACGGCGACTTCGGCATCAAGTTCAACGGCGCCAACGGCGGGCCCGCGGCCGAGAAGATCACCGACGCGATCTACACGCGCACGCTGACGATCGATCGGTTCTTCACCACCGACACGGCCGACATCGACCTGGGCACCCTCGGCACTCAAGAGGTCGAGCGGATGCAGGTGGAGGTGGTCGACCCGGTGGCCGACTACCTGGCGCTGATGCGCAAGCTGTTCGACTTCCCGGCGCTGCAGCGGCTGTTCGCCTCGGGCTTCCGGCTGGCCTTCGACGCCATGCACGCGGTGACCGGGCCCTACGCGCACGCGATCTTCGAGCGCGAGCTGGGCGCGGCACCGGGTACGGTGCGAAACGGCACGCCGCTGCCCGATTTCGGTGGCCACCACCCCGACCCGAACCTGGTGCATGCGAAGGAGCTGCACGACCTGATGATGTCGGCCGACGCGCCCGACCTGGGTGCCGCGTCCGATGGCGACGGCGACCGCAACCTGATCATCGGCCGGGGCCTCTTCATCGCGCCTTCGGATTCGCTCGCGATGCTGGCGGCCAATGCGCACCTGGCCCCGGCCTATCAGGGCGGCATCGCCGGCATCGCCCGCTCGATGCCCACCAGCGGCGCCGCCGACCGGGTGGCACAGGCGCTGGGCGTGCCGTGTTTCGAGACGCCCACCGGCTGGAAGTTCTTCGGCAACCTGCTCGACGCCGGCAAGGTGACGCTGTGCGGCGAAGAGAGCGCGGGCACCGGCAGCGACCATGTGCGCGAGAAGGACGGCGTCTGGGCCGTGCTGCTGTGGCTGAACATCCTGGCCGTGCGCCAGCAGAGCGTGCAGGCCATCGCCCACGAGCACTGGGCGCGCTTCGGCCGCAACTACTACACGCGGCACGATCACGAGGACCTCGACAGCGCGGTGGCCAACGACCTGATGCAGGCGCTGGCCACGCGGGTGCTGGGCCTGGCCGGCGGCACGCTCGAGGGCCGCGCGGTGGCCATCGCCGACGACTTCAGCTACCTCGATCCGGTGGACGGCAGCGTGTCGAAGCACCAGGGCCTGCGCCTGGTCTTCGGCGACGGCTCGCGCATCGTCTACCGCTTGTCGGGCACCGGCACCTCGGGGGCCACGCTGCGCGTGTACATCGAACGCTTCGAGGCCGACCCAGCGCGGCACCGGCTCGACACCCAGGCCGCGCTGGCCGACCTCATCACCCTGGCCGACCGCCTGGCCGGCATCCGCGACCGCACCGGGCGCGAGGTGCCCAGCGTCGTGACCTGACGGCCGGCGCCGCCGGGCGCCAGGCCCCGCGCCAGACCGCGGCACCGATTCCCTCCATCGGTGCGCACATCGCTGCACCCGGCTCGATACGCACTTTTCGCGTGCATGCTCGCATTGCATTGGTGCGTTGAGGGCCGATTTGGTGCGGCTGAAATGGACGCGTCGCTGTCGTGTCAGTGTTCACGCTCCCCTCGAATGCGGGGCCCCGGGGAACCAATCCCCTCCCTATCATCGTTACCAATTGTTTGGCGCGTCCTGCGCCCAAGGAAGGTCCGAAGTCTGGACGTCCGCACAGGCGACGTGGCACGACGACATTCCGGTGGCGCGGGTCGATGCCCATTCGCATCGGCAGCCGCCCGGGCTGCCCGGAGGTTGTCCATGAAGTTCCCCTTCCGGTCCCTGCCCAGCCTGGCGCTGCTGGCCCTGTCATCGGCGCCCGCGCTGGCCGCCAGCCCGGCGCCCGGCCCGGCGGTCAACGGCGCCGACACGGCATGGATGCTGATCTCCACGGTGCTGGTGCTGATGATGACGATGCCGGGCATCATCCTGTTCTACGCCGGCATGCTGCGCACGAAGAACGCGTTGTCGATCGTGGCGCACACCATCGCCGCGGCGTCTGTGATCACACTGGTCTGGGCCACGCTGGGCTACTCGCTGGCCTTCACCGCGGGCACGCCGTGGATCGGCGGCCTGGGCCGGGCCTTCGGCGAGGGCCTGATCGGCCCGGGCGCCGTCAACCACCCGATCGCGCCCACGGTGCCCGAATCGGTGTTCTTCCTGTTCCAGCTGTCCTTCGCGATCATCACCTTCGCGCTGGTGCTGGGCGCCACCGCCGAGCGCATGCGGCTGGGCGTGACGATCGCCTTCGCAGCCCTGTGGACGCTGCTGGTGTACGCTCCGATCGCGCATTGGGTGTGGCACCCCAACGGCTGGCTGGCGCGCCTGGGCCACATGGATTTCGCCGGCGGCACCGTGGTGCACGTCGCGGCCGGCGTCACCGGCCTGGTGGCCGGCTGGACCATCGGCCCGCGCCGCGGTTTCGGCAAGGAGCCGATGATGCCGCACAACCTGCTGATCACCGTGCTGGGCGGTGGGCTGCTGTGGGCCGGCTGGTTCGGCTTCAACGCCGGCTCGGCCTTCGAGGCCAGCAGCCGGGCCGGCGGCGCGCTGCTGGCCACCCAGGTGGCGGCCTGCGCCGGCGCCATGATGTGGGGCTTCTGCGAGTTCATGCGCCGCGGCCAGTGGAGCGTGCTGGGCATGATGACCGGCGCCATCGCCGGCCTCATCGCGGTGACGCCGGCCTCGGGCTACGTGGCCTTCAACGGCGCACTGGTCATCGGCGCGGCCGCCGGCCTGCTGTGCTTCATCTGCGTGCTGCGCTTCAAGTCGGCCACGGGCATCGACGACTCGCTCGACGTGTTCGCGCTGCACGGCGTGGGCGGCCTGGTCGGCACCGTGCTCACGCCGGTGATGGCCACCGCGGCGATCGCCCCGATCACCGCCACGGTGCTCACGCAGGCCATGGGCGCGCTGGCGGTGCTGGCCTACGCCGGGGCGATGACCTGGCTGATTCTGAAGGCCATCTCCGTCATCGTCACGCTGCGGGTGAACTCGGAATCCGAACGCATCGGGCTGGACATCGCCGAACACGGCGAGATGCTCGCCCCGACCCCCTGAGCGCGATCGATGGCCATGTCGCTCGGAGGCCCGAACCCGTTGATGAACTACCTCGTGCGCATGGTCACGCCCATGCGCCGCGAGTTCGGCCGCCAACTCGACGTGCAGCAGTTCATGCACGACTTCGAGTACGCCGCCGACGTGCTGCGCGAGGCCCTGCGCAGCCAGGACCCGCGCTTGGTGGACTACGCCCGCTACGTGCAGGACCACCTGCAAGGCCCGCGCAGCGGCCACGCCCCGCCGACGCCACCCGCGGCGGCCGCGCCGTCGAAGACCCCCGCCGCGCCGGCCATCGCGCCGCCAGGCGCCGGGGCCGTCCAGGCGCCGCCCTCCGCGGCGGCGCCCACCGGCCCGACCGAGGACGAACTGCGCGCCCGCATCCTGAAGAAGTACACCAGCGGCCTGCGCTGACGCCCGGTCCGCGGGCCGCCCACCGGCCCGTGCTTGCGGGGCCACGGGCGCGGCGCCAACGGCCTCTGCCGCGGCCTGCCCCGTCGACCCCGTCCGGCTCTGCACGGATACTTCGGGCCCAGCCCGGCGCCCGATGGCGTCCGGCATCACCCTCCTTCACTCCACGCGCCCCGCCATGAAGCTCTTCGACCTCACCGACCGCACGGCCCTCGTCACCGGCGGCAGCAAGGGCATCGGCTTCGCGCTGGCCAGCGCCCTGGGATGGGCCGGCGCCACGGTGGTGATCAACGGGCGCGACACCGACCGCCTGGCCGAGGCCCAGCAGGCGCTGCAGGCCCAGGGCGTGACGGTGCACACCGCCGCCTTCGACGTGACCGATGCCGACGCGGTGCAGGCCGGCGTGGCGCGCATCGAGGCCACGGTCGGGGCCATCGACATCCTCGTCAACAACGCCGGCATGCAGCACCGCGCGCCGTTCGCCGAGTTCCCCCTCGACGCCTGGCGCCGGCTCAGCGCCACCAACATCGACAGCGTGCTGTTCGTCGGCCAGGCGGTGGCGCAGCACATGATCCCGCGCGGCCGCGGCAAGATCATCAACGTGTGCTCGGTGCAAAGCGAACTGGGCCGGCCCAACATCGCCCCCTACGCAGCCAGCAAGGGCGCGGTGAAGATGCTGACCAAGGGCATGGCCATCGACCTGGGGCGCCACGGCATCCAGGTCAACGGCCTTGGGCCCGGCTACTTCAAGACCGAGCTGACGCAGGCGCTGGTGGACGACGACGCCTTCAGCACCTGGCTCGCCGGCCGCACGCCGGCCGGCCGCTGGGGCGACGTGGACGAACTCGCCGGCGCGGCGATCTTCCTGGCCTCGGACGCGTCGAGCTTCGTCAGCGGCCACATCCTGTACGTCGACGGCGGCATCACCGCCAGCCTGTGACCGGCCGGGCCCGTGGCCCGTGCCACACTCCGGCCCGATCCCCCCGACCACCCCCACCCCATCGAGGCATTCCCATGTTCAAGGCCATCGTCGTCGAGAAGGACGAAGCCGGCTACCGCGCCGGCCTGAAGAGCGTGGACGACAGCACCCTGCCCCCGGGCGAGGTGACCGTGCGCGTCGAGTACTCCACCCTCAACTACAAGGACGGCCTGGCCCTCACCGGCAAGAGCCCGGTGGTGCGCAAGTTCCCGCTGCACGCGGGCATCGACTTCGCCGGCACCGTCGAGGCCAGCGACGACCCGCGCTACCGGCCCGGCGACCGCGTCGTGCTCAACGGCTGGGGCGTGGGCGAATCGCATTCGGGCGGCCTGGCGCAGAAGGCCCGCGTCAAGGCCGACTGGCTGCTGCCGCTGCCGGCCGGCCTGACCACCCGGCAGGCGATGGCCATCGGCACCGCCGGCTACACCGCGATGCTGTGCGTGCTGGCGCTCGAGCGCCACGGCCTGCAGCCGGGCGCGGGCGACATCCTGGTCACCGGCGCCAACGGCGGCGTCGGCAGCGTGGCCATCGCGCTGCTGTCGAAGCTGGGCTTCCGCGTCGTGGCCTCCACCGGCCGGCCGCAGGAGGCCGAGTTCCTGAAAGGCCTGGGCGCCGCCGAGGTCATCGCACGCGACGAACTGTCCGCGCCCGGCAAGCCGCTGGCCAAGGAGCGCTGGGCCGGCGTGGTCGACTCGGTGGGCAGCCACACGCTGGCCAACGCCTGTGCCGCCACCCGCTACGGCGGCGCGGTGGCCGCCTGCGGCCTGGCGCAGGGCATGGACTTCCCGGGCTCGGTGGCGCCGTTCATCCTGCGCGGCGTCACGCTCTACGGCATCGACAGCGTGATGGCCCCGCTGGCCGTGCGCCGCGCCGCCTGGGACCGCCTGGCGCGCGACCTCGACCTGGCCAAGCTCGAGGCCATCACCCACGAGATCGGCCTGGCCGAGGTGGTGCAGGCCGGCAGCGACCTGCTGGCCGGCAGCGTCCGCGGCCGGCTGGTGGTGAACGTCGATGCCTGAGCGGCAGGCCCACCGGCCGGCGGTGTTCGAGCGCGAGGTGCTCATCCGCTTCGGCCACTGCGACCCCGCCGGCATCGTCTTCTTCCCGCAGTACCTGGTGCTCTTCAACTACCTGGTCGAAGACTGGATGGACCAGGGCCTGAAACTCGGCTATGCGCATTTCATCGACCACCGCCGCATCGGTTTGCCGACGGTGTCGCTGCACTGCGACTTCACCGCCCCCAGCCGTATGGGCGAGCACGTGACGATGGGCCTGGCGGTGCACCGCCTGGGCCGCAAGTCCATCACGCTGGACCTGTGGTGCCGGCTCGGCGACGAGCAGCGCGTCAAGGCCCGCCAGGTGCTGGTGACCACGCAGCTCGACCGGATGGAGGCCGTCGACATCCCGGCCGACCTGCGCGCGGCCATCGACCGCGGCCACCCGGCCGTCGGCTGAGCGCGCCGGGCCCGCCGCCACCGCGCCGCGGGTGCGACGACCTGTCGCGGCTTTTCGCCGGATTCGGCGACGTGGCGGCGTGCCGCGCCACCTACACTGCAGGACCTCCGGTGCGCCCCACGCACCGGCCCGCCTGACCACCCCCCACGCACCCGCACCACGCGATCCCCATGCTGAGCTGGCTCTTCAAGAAGCGCGGCGATCCCCGCGCGACCAAGGCGGCACCCGCCGCCAACCCCGCAACCCTCCGGGCCGCAGCCGAGGCCGAGGCCGCCGCACAGGCGGCCCGCAAGGCGGCCGACAAGGCCGCCACGAAGGCGCAGCAGGCCGAGGAGGCGCGCGCCGCCTGGGCCCCGCGCCTGCAGGCGGCCGCCGGCGACGACACCGCGCTGCTGAAGGTGGCGACCGACGCACCGGTGCTCGAGATCCGCCTGGCCGCGGTCGAGGCGCTGGTGGGCGAGGCCGCCCTGAAGCAGGCCGAGCGCGAATTCCGCAGCCACGACCGCCGCATCCACCGCGTCGCCAAGCAGCGGCTCGAAGCTGCCGTGGCGCAGCGCGAGGCGCGCACGCAGGCCCAGGCCCTGATCGAGGCCGCCGAGGTGCTGGGCCGCGAGACGCCGATGCCGGTGAACCGCGTCGTCACGCTCGACCACGACTGGCAGGCCCTGGCCGCCGCCGACCTCGAACCCGGGCAGCGCGCCCGCTTCGCCGACCTGCGCGCGCGGCTCGACACGGTGATGCAAGACCAAGGCGAGCAGCAGCAGCGCCTACAGCGCTGGACCGCCGAGGCCCGCACACGGCTCGACGCGCTGCAGCAGGCCATGGCCGCCGCGGCCGCCGAGGGCCACGCCAGCGACCTGGCCGCGCCGATCGAGGCCGCACAGGCCCTGCGCGCGCAGCGGCCCGAGGCGGCCGGCAGCGCCGCCGCCACCGCCGCACTCGACGCCGCGCTGGCCGCCTCGCTGCAAGGGGCCAGCGAGCTGGCCGAGCGCCTGTCGTGGCTCGACGCGCTGGCCGAGCGCGTGGCGGCGGCCGCCGCCACAACGCCCGCGGTCTCAGCGCCGACCGCAACACCCGAGCCCGTGGCCACCGCCGCCCCCGACGACGCACCGCCCGATGTGGCGCCGGCGAGCGGCCCTGCGGCGGACACCGCGTCGGTTGATGCGGTCCCGGCGGACACGCGCGCCGAAGTCCCCGCGCCGGCCGAGGCCCTGGGCGCGGCCGAGGGGCCCGCCGAGACCGGCGAAGGCGCTGCGCCCGCGCACGTCGTCGCGGCCCTGGACGAATCGGCAGCAGGCACCTCGGGCGACGCGCCCGTGGCCAACGCGGCGGCCGACCCGGTCGATCCGGCGCCCGCCGCGGTCGCCACTTCGGCCACCGCTTCGGCCACCACACCGGCCAGCGTCCCCGCGGCCGAGCCGCATCCCACGGTCGGCGCCATCCAGCGATGGCGTGCCCTGCCGCCGCTGGCCGACACCGGCTTGGCGGGGGTGCTCGACCAACGCTTCACGCAATGGATGCGCGCGCACACGCCGGCCCGTCCGGCCGCGCCGCCGGTGGCGCCTGTGGTGGCACCGGCCGCGCCCAAGGCGCCGAAGGCCCCCAAGGTGCGCACGCTCGATGCCGCGCAGCGCGAGCGCATCGACGCCCTGCTGCTGCAGGCCGAAACCGCGGTGGCCGAAGGCCAGCTGAGCGAACTGCAGGCCCACCTGCAGGCCGTCGACAGCGTCATCGAGCATGCCGGCGGCGCCGTGCCGCCCGACGCGCTGCGCAACCGCCTGCTGCACCTGCAGGCCGAGCGCGCGCGCCTGAACGACTGGCGCCAGTGGGGCGGCGGCCGTGCCCGCGAAGACCTGGCCGACGAGGCCGAGGCCCTGGCCCGCGCCACGCTGGCGGCGACCGAGGCCGCGGCCCCTGCCACGGGCGAGGCGCCCACGACCGACCAGGCGACCACGGCCACCGATGGCGCCCCGGCCGCTGAACCGGTCGAGGCGCCGGACACCGCCGGCCTGGCCGATTCGCCCACCGACGCACCCATCGACGCCCCCATCGACGGCCTGGCCGACGATGAAGCCCACACCCCGGCCGACACCGCGCCCTTGGCCGAAGCCGAGCCGTCGATCGACGCTGCCGCCCCGCCAGCGGACGCCCCGCAGGCGCTGGATGCGGCGCCCGCTGCCGACACCGCCCCGGCCCCGGCCGACGCCATCGACGCCGCGCCGGCACTGGCCGCCGACGCCACCGATGGGACTGCCGTCAGCGCCACCGCCGCAGACGCCGTGCCGGCCGCGCGGCCGCCCCGCGCGCCGAAGGCGCCCAAGGTGCCGCCCAAGGCCGCCAAGGCCCCGCGCGCACCCCAGGCCCCCAAGCTCAACCTGAAGGCCCATGCCGACGCCATCCAGGCCCTGCGCCAGCGCTGGAAGGCGCTGGACCGCCTGGGCGCTGCCGCCAGCCAGGCGCTGTGGCAGCGCTTCGACGCCGCGCTGACCATCGCCTACCAGCCGGTGGCCGCGCAGCAGGCCGCGATGAAGGCCGCCCGGCAGGACAACCTGCGCGCCCGCGAGGCCCTGCTGGCCACGCTGGACGCGGTGCCGGCCGAGGTGCCCGAGGGGCCCGCCGAGGCCATCGGCGCGCACTGGAAGGCCGTGATGCGGGCGCTGGACCAGTTCCACACCGCGTGGCGACAGCTCGGCCCGATCGAACACACCGCGCCGGCCGCCTCGCGCGAGCCGCTGAATGCGCGGCTGCGCAGCAGCCTCGAGCGGCTCGAGCTGCCGCTGCAGTCGGCCCGCCGCGTGGCCGAGTCACAGCGCGAACGCTTCATCGCCCAGGTGGAGGCCATGGCCGCCGAACTGGGCCGGGGCGCCGCGCCGCGCGAGCTGCCGCAGCGCGTGCGCGACCTGCAGGCCCAGTGGCAGCAGCATGCCCGCTCGCTGCCGCTGGCGCGCGGCGTGGAAGCCGCGCTGTGGACCCGCTTCCGCGCCGCCACCGACGCCGCCTTCGCGCAGCGCGAGGCCGTCTTCAACGCCCGCGATGCCGAGCTGAGCGCCGAGCTGGCCAAGGCCGAAGCCCTGGTCGCGCGCCTGGCCGAGGTGACCGACGACACGCCGGCCGCCGAGATCCAGCGCACGCTGGCCGAGGTCGACCGCGCCTGGTCGCAGGGGGGCGAGCTGCCCCGCGCCGCGGCCGCCGGCATCGAGGCCCGCTACCGCGAGGCCCGTGCGGCCGCGCAGGCCCGGCTGGCCGACGAGGCCACGCGCCGCTGGCATGCCCAGTGCGATGCGCTGGCGGCCCGCCTGGCGCTGTGCGAGAAGCGCGAATCCAGCAGCGACGGCGCCGACGACCTGGCCTCCCAGTGGGCCGCCCTGCCGCCGCTGCCCGAGGCCCTGGCGCAGCCGCTGGTCGAGCGCTGGGCCGCGCCGGCCGGTGCCGGCCCGATGGCCGGCGACGACGTCGACCAGTGCCTGCTGCAGCTCGAGGCCGCGTTGGACGTGCCGGCCCCGCCGGCCTGGCAGGCGGCGCGGCGCCAGCTGAAGCTGCAGGGCCTGAAGGACGCCCTCGAAGGGCGCGCCGGCGGTGCGCCCGACCCCGCCGTGCAGCAAGGCCGCTGGATGGCCTCGCTGCTGCGGCAGGCGGGCACCACCGAGGCCCAGCGCGAGCGCCTGCGGGCCCTGCTGGCTGCGCTGCGGCAGCGCCCACCGGGCGGTGCCAGCGCCCCGCAGGCCCACGGCCCGCGCGACCCCCGCGGGGCGCGCGAGCCTCGTGAGGCGCGCGAACCGCGCCAGGGCCAGCGCGAGGCGCGGTCCAGGTAACACCCCAACGACGCAACCCTCCGGCCGCTGGCGCGGCGGGAGGGTGTGTTGGTGGTGGGCGCGTAGGTGGCGGGCTGGTCAGCCCGCGGGCGAGAACACCAGTTCGGCGGGTCGCGACAGCGGCGTGAAGGCCGACTCGATGGCCGCGCGGCGCTCGAGCATGCGGCCGAACTCGACCGGCTCGATGGCCCGGCTGGTCAGGAAGCCCTGGTACTCGTCGCAGCGCATGGCCTGCAGGTAGGCCAGCTGGGCCTCGGTCTCCACGCCCTCGGCCACCACGCGCAGCTTCAGGCTGTGCGCCAGCGCGATGATGGCGCTGACGATGGCCTCGTCGTCGGGGTCGGTCACCAGGTCGCGCACGAAGCTGCGGTCGATCTTCAGCGAGGCGATCGGCAGCTTCTTCAGGTAACCCAGCGACGAGTAGCCGGTGCCGAAGTCGTCGATCGACAGCTGCACGCCCATCGTCGCCAGTTCCTGCGCGATGGCCACGCTCAGCTCGGGGTCGGCCAGCAGGATGGATTCGGTGACCTCGATCTCCAGGCAGCGCGCCGGCACGCCATGGGTGCGCAGCGCCTTGGCCACCAGGCCCGGCAGGCCGCGCTCGCGCAGGTGGGTGGAGGCCAGGTTGACGGCCACCGGCACCGTGTCCAGCCCGGCGGCATGCCAGGCCGCGCTCTGCGCGCAGACGGTCTCGATCACCCATTCGCCGATCGGGATCACCAGGCCGGCATCCTCCACCAGCGGGATGAACTCGGCCGGCGGCAGCAGGCCGCGCTCGGGGTGCTGCCAGCGGATCAGCGCCTCGGCACCGACGATGCGGCCGCTGACCACGTCGACGCGCGGCTGGTAGTGCAGCACGAACTCCTGCCGCTCCAGCGCGCGGCGCAGCCGCGTCTCCATGCGCAGGCGGTCCAGCGCGCGGGCGTTCATCGAGCGGTCGTAGAGCTGGAAGCCGCCGCGACCCGCCGCCTTGGCGCGGTACATGGCCGTGTCGGCGTTCATCAGCAGGGTGTCGATGTCGGCGCCGTCCTCAGGGAACATGGCCACGCCGACGCTGCCGCCGACGAAGATCTCGGTGCCCTGGATGGTCACCGGCTCGTTGAGCGTGTCGACCAGGCGCTGCGCCACCGCGGCGGCATCGTCGGGGTTGGGCACGTCGGTCAGCAGCACGATGAACTCGTCGCCGCCGAGCCGCGCGATGCTGTGCGGCAGGTCGTCGCCGTTGCAGCGCGACAGCGAGTCGTGCGAGCGCAGCACGCCGGCCAGCCGGCCGCTGGCATTGCGCAGCAACTCGTCGCCGGCGTTGTGGCCCAGCGTGTCGTTGACGCGCTTGAAGTTGTCGAGGTCGACGAACATGATCGCCAGCCGGCGCTGGTAGCGCCCGGCCTGCGCGATGGCCTTGCCGAGCTGCTCGCTGAACAGCAGCCGGTTGGGCAGGCCGGTGAGCGGGTCGAAGTAGGCCAGGCGGCGGATCTGCTCCTCGGCGTCCTTGCGGCGCGAGATGTCGTGCACCGCGCCGGCCAGGCGCAGCGCCGGGCCCTCGGGCTGGCGCTCGATCACCTCCACCTGCTGGTGCACGTGGCGCACGGCGCCGTCGGGCATCACGATGCGGTGGTCGATGGCGAAGCCTTCGCCGTTGGTCACCGCGCGGTCGCAGGCCTGGTGCAGGCGTTCCGAGTCGTCGGGGTGCACCGTGGTGAAGAAGCCCTCGGCGGGCACCGCGCGGGTGTCGCGCTCGTGGCCGAAGATGCGCCAGGCCTGCTCCGACGGCGCGATGCGGTCGGCGCGCAGGTCCCATTCCCAGTCGCCCATCTCGCCGATGCGCTGGGCGTTGGACAGGCGGCGCTGGTTCTGCTGCAGGTCGTTGATGGCGGCGCTGGCGCGCAGCATGTAGCGCACCCGGTGGGGCAGCACGGCCCAGTTGATGGGCTTGGTGATGAAGTCGGTGGCGCCGGCCTCGAAGGCGCGGTCGATCGACTGCGTGTCGTCCAGGCCGGTCATCATGACCACCGGCACGCGGTCGCCGCCGGGCATCTGGCGCAGCTGGGCGCAGGCGGTGAAGCCATCCATCACCGGCATGCTCACGTCGAGCAGCACCAGGTCGGGCATCTCGGCCTGGATGGCCTCGAGCGCGGCCTGGCCGTCGCCGGCCTCGCGCACGCTGAAGCCCACCTTGGTGAGCGTGGCGCGCGTCAGCCGGCGCCCACCGGCGTCGTCGTCGACGACCAGGATGCGGGGTTGCGTGTTCATGCGGGCTCCTTCATTTCGGCGCGCAGCACCGGCTGCACGTTGGCCAAGAGGGCCTCGATCGCGGCCACGAGCTCCGCCGCATCGCTGGTCTCGCCGGCCTTGCACTGGCGCTCGAGTCGGCGGCACAGTTCACCCACCGACTTGGCGCCGACGTTGTAGCTCGCCGACTTCATGCCGTGCGCCACGCGGCCCAGCTCGGCCCAGTGTTCGGTGCGCAGGGCCTCGTGCATGCGGGCGATCGACGGCGGCACCTCGTCGAGGTACATCTGGATCACCTCGCAGAGCACGGTGCCGTCCTCGTCCACGGCGCGGATGTTGTCCAGCGCGGCCTGGTCGAGCAGGCTCTCGCGGGCCTCGGGCTGGTGCGGGCGGCGGGCGGCGTCGGCGTCGGGCTCGGCGTTGCGCTCCACCAGTTCGGTGGGCAGCCAGCGCTCCATGATCGTGGCCAGCTGCTTGCGCGTGTAGGGCTTGGCCAGGTGGTCGTCCATGCCGGCGGCCAGGCAGGTCTCGGCGTCGCCGACCAGCGCGTTGGCGGTCAGCGCCACCACCGGCGTGCGAGGGCGGGCCGGGTCGGCCGCTTCCAGGTCGCGGATGGCGCGGGTGGCGGCATAGCCGTCCATCACCGGCATCTGGCAGTCCATCAGCACGATGTCGTAGGCGCCTTCGCGCATGGCGCGCAGGGCCTCTTCGCCATTGGGCACGATCTCGTAGGTGCAGCCCAGGGCCTTGAGCATGTTGCGCGCCACGACCTGGTTGACCCCGTTGTCCTCGGCCAGCAGCACGCGGGCCAGGATCTTGGGCAGGCGGTTGTTGGCGGCGCCGGCCGCGGGCTCGGCGATGCTCTCGCCGATGGTCTGCGCCAGCGCGCGGAACAGGTCCTGCCGCTTCACCGGCTTGGACAGGTAGGCGCCGATGCCGGCGGCGCGGGCGCGGGCCAGTTCGTCGGGCGAGTGCAGCGAGGTCACCAGCACCAGGCGCACATGCGACAGCATGGGGTCGTTGCGCATCGCATTGGCCAGCGCGATGCCGTCCATGCGCGGCATCTTCATGTCGATGACGGCGATGTCGAAGGGGTCGCCCGCGGCGTGCGCCTCGCGCAGCCGCTCCAGCGCATCCAGCCCGTCGGGCGCGGTGGCGCAGCGCATGCCGCCGGCCACCACGTGGTGCTCGAGGATCTCGCGGTTGGTGGCGTTGTCGTCCACCACCAGCACATGGCGGCGGGCCAGCGCCCCCGGGTTGGGCACCGCCGGCACGAACTCGGCCGGCACCAGCGGCAGCGTGAACCAGAACGTGGAGCCTTCGCCCGCCGTGCTTTCGACGCCGATCGAGCCGCCCATGATCTCGACCAGGCTGCGCGAGATGGCCAGGCCCAGGCCCGTGCCGCCGAAACGCCGCGTGGTGGAACCGTCGGCCTGCTCGAAGGCCTGGAACAGGCGCTCGCGCGCCTCGTCGTCGATGCCGATGCCGGTGTCGTGCACCGCGAAGCGCATGGTCTTGTCGTCGAGCATCGACACGTCGACCACCACCTCGCCGCGGTCGGTGAACTTGACCGAGTTGCCGATCAGGTTGGTCAGCACCTGGCGCAGGCGGAACGGGTCGCCCCGCACCGCCGCGGGCAGGCGTTCGTCGATGCGGCACGCGATCTCGAGCTGCTTGGCGTGGGCCCGCGGGGCCAGCAGCTGCACCACGTCTTCCACGGCCTGGTACAGGTCGTAGTCGAGCGACTCGGTCTCGAGCTTGCCGGCCTCGATCTTCGAGAAGTCGAGGATGTCGTTGATGATCGACAGCAGAGTCTCGCCCGAGCTGCGCACGGTTTCCACGAACGGGCGCTGCTGGTCGTCCAGCGAGGTCTCCAGCAGCAGTTCGGCCAGGCCCAGCACGCCGTTCATCGGCGTGCGGATCTCGTGGCTCATGTTGGCCAGGAACTCCGACTTGGCGCGGCTGGCGTTCTCGGCGGCTTCCTTGGCGGCGCGCAGTTCCTGCTCGCGCTGCAGCAGCTGCTGCTCGGCCAGCGCGCGCTGGGTGATGTCGAAGAACACGGTGTAGACACCGACCACGGTGCCTTCGTCGTTGATGTCGGGCACGTGGCGGCCCGAGTGCCAGACCGAGTTGCCGAGGCGGTCGATGCGGTGGCGCTCCAGCGGCACCGGCTCGCCGCGCAGGGCGTCGCGCAGCTTGGGTTCGATGTCGGCCCAGACGCGGTCGCCCACCACCTCCTGCACGTTGCGGCCGGCGATGTCGGCATCGGTCTTGCCCAGCCACTGCTCCTGCGCGCGGTTGATGTAGCGGTAGTGCAGGCCGGCGTCGATGTAGGACACCGTGACCGGGATCTGGTCCATGATGATGCGCAGGCGCCGCTCGCCGCGCTGAGCCGATTGCAGCGCCAGCCGGTCGGTGGTCACGTCCATCGCGCAGAGGTCGCAGCCGTCGACCTGGCCGTCGGCATTGCGGCGCGGCGACAGCTCGACCATCAGCCAGCGCTCGGGCAGCGAGCCGCGCACCGAGCAGCAGCGCAGGTGCTGCCGCTCGCCCGACTTCAGCACCTCGGCCACGGCCTGGCCCAGGGCCTCGCCGTCGACGGGGCCGAACGCCGTGGCGATGTGCTGTCCCGGCAGGTCTTCCAGCGGCACGCCCAGCCAGTCGGCCATGGCCGGGCTGGCGCTCAGGCAACGCACCTCGGCATCGAGGCTCACCGACAGTGCGGTGGTCGGCACCGGCGGGGCCGCGACCACTGCCGCGGCAGCCGGGTCCGCCGCAGGGACGACCTCGACGATGGTGCGCACGAGCGCGGCGCGGTGTCGCACCGACGCCACCAGCAGGCCGAGTGCGACGACGGTGAACGGCGCACTCAGCCAGGGCACGACCGTGCCGCCGAACAGGTCCAGCGTCAGTGCGCCGAGGATGCAGATGCCGAGCAGCGTGTCGAGCGCCCAGCCCTCGCCTCGCCGCAGCGGCGGCAGCTCGGGAGATTCGGCCGCAGGCAGGGGGCGCGCGGCGGCCTGGGCGCTCGAGGCCGGTCGAACGTCTGCCGGGGTATCGGAGTGAAGGCTCACAGGGCGCTCCAGGTGGTGTTCAGGCAGGGGCGTGCATCGAAGTCGAACTCCGTGACCACGCCGTTCTCGAGTTCGAGCCGCTCGCGCATGCCGATCAGCTCGCCCATCACGCGCGCCACACCCTTGCTGCCGACGAGCAGGGGCCGCAGCGCGAGCTGGGACTTGATGTTGCGAAGTGCCCGCGCGATGCGGTCGATGAACTCGGCGTCCGACTCGCCGCCCGGGGGCGTGCAACGGGCTTCGAACCAGGGCTGCGTCTCCTGGATGGGTCGCAGGTTCCATTCGCCCAGGCGGCGTTCGGCGAAAGCCGGCTCGACGATGACCGGCGTGTCGGGCAGCAGTTCGGCGATCAGCGCGGCCGTCTCGCGGGTGCGCAGCAGGTCGCTGGTGACGATCAGGCCCACCGGCGGGTTCAGGTGGGCCACGCGCCGCGCGGCCATCACCGCCTGCTCGCGGCCCAGGTCGGTCAGCGGGATGTCGAGGTCGCCGCCGCAGCGCAGGCCGGCCAGGTTGGCGGCCGTGGCGCCGTGGCGCACGAAGCGCAAGGGCAATCGAGGGGGTTCAGCAGACATGAACGGGTACTTCAACATCAAGTCAGGGGCTCGGGTCGGCCGCGCGGTCAGCGCAGCGCGCCCATCGGTGCGAACGGGATCGGGTTGCCCGGGAAGGCCTCCCGCGACGGCGCGTGCAGCACGCTCCACTCGCGGCCTTCGGGCGGACGGCCGTCCAGCCACTGGCGGATGAAGTCAATGTGGTTGCGGTCGGCCAGCAGCGGCGTGTGGCCGGTGTCGGGCACGTGCATGACCATGATGTCCTTGTGCCTCGACATGCGGCGGATCGTCGGCTCGAACAGCGCGTCCGACTCCATGCCGTGGATCAGCAGCACCGGGCAGTGGACGCCCTTCCACTCGTGCCACTGCACCACGCTGCGCTGCGCGCCGTGGCGGTAGGCCTGCATCGCGCGCACGTCGTGGCGGTAGATGCGGCCGTCCTCCTCGTCCGACCAGCGGGTCTGGTGGAAGGTGAGATTGAAGCGGATGTCGTCGCTGACCGGGCCGTCGTTCTTGCCCGACGCGCCGACGCGGCGCAGCAGCTCGGACGGGTTGCGGAACACGTAGTGCCGCGCGATGGCATCGGCGCGGCGCTTGCGCCGGCGCGCCGGGATGTGCGGTCCGACGTCGTTGAGGATCAGGTGGCGCACCAGGCCGCGGTGCTTGGCCATCATCTCGATGGCGGCGCTGCCGCCCATCGACGAGCCCAGCACGCTGACCGGCCTGCCGCCCAGGTGCACGATGGCCTGGCGCATCTGCTCGGCGTAGGTGGACAGCGAATAGTCGCCCTCGCTGGCCAGCCAGCCCGAACGGCCGCGGCCCAGCCAGTCCATGCAGATCACGCGGTAGGTGTCGCTCAGGTCGGAAGCCAGGTAGTGGAAGCGCACCGCCACGTTGGCCACGCCGCCGCAGCACAGCAGCACCGGCGCGTCGGCCGGGCCCCATTCGGTGTAGGCCACGGTGGCCTTGTAGGGCTTCTTCAGACGCCGCGGCGTGCCCGGCTGCAGCCGGGTGGGATGCTCGTAGTCGAAGTGGCCGATCTTGAACTGGCCGTGGAAACGCCCGACCACCCGGCTGGCCAGGGCCATGTAGTCGTTCCAGCTGTTCAGCACGCGGCGCTGGCCCGGCACCGGCGGCTCCCAGGCCACGTCGGGCAGGGGGGCCGGGGCGGTGTCGCCCCAGGCGGCGTCGCGGGCCACGATGGACAGGTTGTTCTTCATGTGCCACCCCGCCGAACGGTGGACGACATCACGCCGGCGGACACCCGACATGCAGTGTGGATCGTGCCCTCGTACTTCATCTTGGACCCTGGTGTGTTAGTCGGTTCACCGCACCACGCTGGTGCAGATTTCCGCTCGCCTTGGGACGATCCGGCACAGGCTGGCTGGTCCGGATCGCGTCGACCCAACCTGTATCGGCAACGCCCAGTCACGACTTGAGCCGCAAACGCGCAGTTGTTCCGGCGATTGCGGGGGGCCGGGATCGGTTCAAGTTGAGGTCCGGGCGGCCGAAAACCCAGAAGTCGCCCGGCTGCGTCACCCACCGCCGGGCCAGGAGTGCCAATTTCATGGATTCGACCAAACACCGAATGATTGCAGTCGCCGTGCTCGTGTGCGGCTTCGCCGTCGGCATGGCCGGCCTGCTGAACTACTTCAAGTACCGCAGCACGGCCAACCGACTCGTCACCGAGCGCCTGGTGGTCACCGGCAAGTCGGTCGAGAGCAGCATCCAGGCCGCGCTGGCGCTGGGCATGCAGTTCGGCGACATCGGGACCCTGCCGGGCACGCTGGACCGCGAGCGGGCCACCGACAACCTGATCATGGGCATCGACGTCTTCGACACCGAGGGCCGGCTGCTCTACACCACCGACCGGCTGCGATCGACGCGGCCGGTGCCACAGACCTGGCTGGCCGCGGCGCGCAAG
This sequence comes from Ideonella sp. A 288, assembly GCF_002198735.1. Lineage (GTDB taxonomy): Bacteria > Pseudomonadota > Gammaproteobacteria > Burkholderiales > Burkholderiaceae_C > Pseudaquabacterium. The sequence goes on along the minus strand of NZ_MWLO01000082.1, from coordinate 5,171 downwards.
GCCGTCAAGGACAACTGGTTCGTGGAATCCGACCAGGAGTCCGCCGCCGGCATCTCGGTCAAGAACAACTTCGGGTTGACCATCGGCTACCTGGCCATCCGCTATTCGGGCGACCAGGTGCGCGACGCGGCCTACACCGTCGGCAAGCGCCTGGCACTGTCGACGCTGCTGGTGTTCGGCATCTCGGCCGCGCTGTCGTCGCTGGCGGTGCTGGCGGTGATGCGGCGGCTGACCCGCGACGTGCAGGCCGTCGAAGGCGCGCTGCGCTCGGGCGACGCCTCGCGCGCCGCCACGGTGGCCGCCGACGGCCCCTTCGGCGCGGCCCTGCAGCGCTTCGTGCAGACCACGCAGGGCGCCGAACGCGAGATCTCGGACCTGCGCGCCCGCATGCAGAGCGGTGCGCGCGCCCCGGTGGCCGCCCGGCCGGCCGAGGCTCCCACAGTCCCCACCGGGGATGAACGACGCGAGGCCGCCGCCTGGGGGCAGACATGAACAACACCTACCTTCGCGGCATCTACCTGCGCCTGGCCGGCGCGGTGACGCTGGTCGTGATGATCGCCCTGGTGGCGAACGCGGTGCTCTCGCACCGCACCTTCGAACAAGCGCTGGCGCCGCAGATGGCCAGCAAGGTGGCCAGCGTCGGCGCCTCGGTGCGTGCGCTGGTGCTCAAGGCGGTCGAGAACGGCGTGCCGTTCAATGAACTGTATGGCGTCAACGAGCGCTTCGACGACATCAAGGACGAGGCGCCCGAGGTCACCTACGTGGCCATCGCGGACGCGCAGGGCGCGATCCGCCACGAACACTCCAAGGCCCCCGCCGGCCTGCCCGAGTACTTCAAGAGCCAACCCGTGCTCGACCTGCTGAAGACGCCCGACGCGGTGCCGCCGGCGGTGCGGGTGGGCAGCATGTACATGGTGTCCATGCCCATCGCCTCGCCCGACCAGACGCTGGGCATGCTGCACATCGGTGTGGACGTGCGCTTCGTCGACGAGATGGTGCTGGACATGCTGTTCGACGTGATCGTCGTGCTGGTGGTGTCGCTGTTCTTCACGCTGGAACTGCTGCACTTCATGGCCGGCGCCAAGCTCGAGGCCTCGCTGAAGGAACTGGGCGCGGCCTTCGAGCGCGGCGCCTCCGGCAACTTCGCCACCCGCAGCCGCCTGCGCGACGAGCAGGCCTTCGGCACGCTGCTCAAGCTGATGGATGCCACGCTGGCACGCATCAACCAGTCCTACGCCGCGCTGGCCAAGGACGTCGACAACGGACGCCACGTGCCCGCGCACGAGCGCCACCCCGGCCTCACCCAGGCCCAGACCGGCCTGCAGTCGCTGGGCCGGCGCATGCGCTTCGGCACCGACAAGGCCCCCGACCTGGCCGAGGAAAGCCAGCTGCCCAAGGTGCGCGCGCCGCTGTTCGTGTTCATCCTGGCCGAGGAGCTGACGCGCTCGTTCCTGCCGGGCTACGTCAACGAGCTGCAGGTGCCAATGGCCGGCATCTCGCCGCAGGTGGTGGTCGGCCTGCCGATCGCGCTGTTCATGTTCATCGTGGCCATCGGCCAGCCCTTCCTGGGCGTGTACTGCGAGCGCGTCGGCCACCGCCGCACGATGCTCGTCGGCGCGGCGATCGCCGCCGGCGGCTTCCTGGCCACCGCGATGGCCGTCGGCGTGTTCGACCTGCTGCTGTGGCGCTCGCTTTGTGCGTTGGGCTATGCCATGGTCTTCGTCGCCGGCCAGGCCTACGTGCTGGACCACGCCACGCCGACCACGCGGGCCAGCAGCTTCGCGCTGTTCGTCGGCGCCATCATGGCGGCCACCGTGTGCGGCCCGTCGATCGGCGGCATCCTGGCCGACAACATCGGCGTGCGCCCGACCTTCTTCATCGCCGCGCTGCTGGCGGCCAGCTCCATCCTGGTGATCCGCCAGATGCCGGCCACCCGCGCCGCCGTGCAGGGCCGGCAGGCGGTGCGCCTGCCCACGCTGCGCGAGATCGGCGGCCTGGTGCTCAACCGGCGCTTCATGACCGTCACCGGCCTGGCCGCGATGCCGGCCAAGATCCTGCTCACCGGCGTGTGCTTCTACCTCATCCCGCTGTACATCACCTCGGTGGGCAGCACGCAGGCCATGGCCGGCCGCATCCTGATGACCTATGCGGTCATGATGGTGGTGCTGGCCCCGGTGACGGCCACGCTGGCCACCACCAGCGAGCGCATGCACTGGCTGGTGGGTGGGGGCCTGGCGGTCTCCGGCATCGGCGGACTGATCATGCTGGCCGGCGGCGGCGTGGGCTGGGTCTTCCTGGCGGTGACGCTGGTGGGCCTGGGCCAGTCGATGTCGATCTCGGCGCAGAGTGCGCTGGTCAGCGAACACTGCGCCCCCGAGATCGCCCGCCTCGGCGAAGGCGTGGTCTACGGCGTCTACCGCCTGCTCGAACGCATCGGCAACGCCCTGGGGCCGTTGATCGCCGCGGCGCTGGTGCTGCGCTTCGACTACCGCACCGGCTTCGTGGCCATCGGCGGTGCCGTGCTGGCCTGTGGCGTCGGCTTCGTGCTGTCCACCCGCCATGGCACCAAGCCCGCGCTGGCTGCCGCCTGAACCTGCCCTTGCCCCTGCATGACGAATCCTGAAGGAGTGTTGCCCGTGTCCATCCCCACCACCCGCCGCCAGTGGCTCGCGGCCGCCGCAGCCGCCGCCGCCCTGCCGGCCTCCGCGCTCGCCCAGGGTCCCGCCATCGCCAAGGGGGCCAAGCCGTTCCGCATCTACGCCATCACCTTCCGTGGCATGACCGACGTGGAAAAGGGCTTCTCCGAGTACTTCGCCTCGCGCAAGATCCCGGTGCAGATCACCTTCCGCGACCTCAACCGCGAAGCCAGCCGCATGCCGGGCTTCCTGGACGAGATCCGGGCCACCAAGCCCGACCTGATCTACGCCTGGGGCACCTCGGTCACGCTGGGCGTGGTCGGACCCTACGACGCCGTGATCCCCGGGCAGCACATCACCGACATCCCGGTGGTGTTCACGCTGGTGGCCTCGCCCACGCTGGCCAAGATCGTGCGCGACAACAAGGCGCCGGGCCGCAACGTCACCGGTGTCACCCACGTCGGGCCCACCGACGCGCAGATCCGCGCGATGGCCGCGTACCGTCCGTTCCAGACCCTGGGCGTGCTGTACACGCCCAGCGAGAAGAACTCGGTCGTCGTGCTCGAGGACATCCGCCGCCTGGGCCGCGAGAGCGGCTTCCACACGGTGGAGCGCACCTTCCGCATGGACGCGCAGCGCAAGCCGGTGGCCGACGGTGCCGCCGACCTGGTGCGCGAGCTCAAGGAGGCCGGCGCACAGTGGCTGTACCTGCCGCCGGACAGCTTCCTGGGCACGCTGGCCGAGGGCATCATCATCCCCGCGGCGATGGAGCTGGGCCTGCCCACCTTCGCCTCGACCGAGCAGCTGATGCAGGCCGGCGCGCTGTCGGGCCTGGTCAGCCGCTACTACAACATCGGCCAGTTCACGGCCTTCAAGGCCGAGCAGATCCTGGTCGGCAAACAGGCCGCCTCGACCATCCCGGTGGAAACGCTCAAGCGCTTCTCGTACCAGATCCGCATGCCTGCGGCCAAGCGGCTGAACCTGCCACCGCCGCTGCCGATGCTGGGCTACGCCGAGCTCATCACCACCGAAAGCACGACCGCGCCCTGAGCGCGCAACCCCGCGACGCTGCCGCCCCGGCGCGTCGCGCAGGCGCCAGGCCGTGGGCAACGGGCCGGTTAAGCTGGCCCGGATGCGTGCCCGCGACCTGACCGACCTGCTGCTGCTCAGCCTGCTCTGGGGCGCCGCCTACCTCTTCATGCGTGCCGCGGTACCGGCCTTCGGCCCGGCGCCGCTGGTCAGCGTGCGCCTGTGCATCGCCGCGCTGATGCTGGCGCCGCTGATGCTGGCGCGCGGCGGCCTGGCGTCGCTGTGGGCGCACCCGGTGCCCCTGATGGTGGTTGGCGTGCCCTTCACCGCCCTGCCCTTCCTGCTGCTGGCCTTCGCGTCACTGCACATCACGGCCGGGCTGGTGGCGGTGCTCAATGCCACGGCGCCGATGTTCGCGGCGCTGGTCGGCCATTACCTGCTGAAAGACCGGCTGACCGGCTGGCGGCTGGCCGGCCTGGTGATCGGCTTTGCCGGCGTGGCCGGATTGGTGTGGGGCAGCGCCTCGTTCAAATCGGCCGATGGCCTGCTGGCGGTGGCCGCGGTGCTGGTCACCTCGGTCGTCTGGGGCCTGGGCGCGCAGTACACCCGATCGCGCCTGTCCGGCGTCGACCCGCTGGTCATCACGGTGGGCAGCCTGGCGGCCGGTGGACTGACCCTGCTGCCCCTGGCCTGGGCGCAGTGGCCGCCGCAGCCGCCGAGTGTGCGGGCCTGGGCCGAGGTGGTGTTCCTGGGCGTGGCCAGCTCCGGTCTGGGCTTCGTGCTGTACTTTCGCCTGCTGAGGCGCATCGGCCCGGTGCGCGCGATGTCGGTGACCTTCCTGAACCCGGTGGTGGCGATGGTGGCGGGCGCCCTGTACCTGGGCGAGACGGTGACGCTGCAGATGGCCGTGGGCGGCGCGGTGGTGCTGCTGGGCACGGCGATGAGCCTGGGGCTGATCGGCGACCGCACCACACACCGCGACGCCGCGCGTTGAGCGCACCGCGGACCCAGTTGACACCTGCCGCGGGATCGGCGTTCACTGAGCCAAGTCGATGCGACATGCTTCTTTGGGCTCGCAGCGGACGTTCTGCGTGCAGTTGGGGCTGGACCGTGTCGTGACGTTTCGGCGCTGAGGCGGCAAAGCCGCGGCCGGGCAGGCCGCAGCACGCGACCTCCGGCGGTCGGCGCTGCGCGCCGACTTCCCACCGCCGATCGGGCCGTCGCCCCCGGCGTCCACTTTGCTCCGCGCACTGCGTGCGCTGCGCACGGCGCCGCCGAGTCAGTTCACGAGGCGCGCCGCTGCGCGGCGCGCTGGGCCGCCAGCCCGATCGTCGGTGGCGCCTGCCACGCGAGCTGCGGCCTGCCCGTCCGCGGCTTTGCATCACCGGCGGTGGCGGTCGAAGAGGGGGTTCCTCGTGGTGCGCCACCCATGGTTCCGCGCGGCAGGCGGCGGCCGGCGGGGGCGCTGTGTGTGGCGGCGAGAAGCGCAGGCTCGGGGGCGGCGCG
>NZ_MWLO01000081.1 GCF_002198735.1 Ideonella sp. A 288 | reverse complement strand
GCGTCCACCGCCCCGCCGCCCCTCTGATCCCCGCGAACTGCCCGTCTCTCCACGATGAACCTTCCCCCCCGCGCCAGCGGCGTGCTGCTGCACGTCACCTCCCTGCCGGGGCCGCATGGCATCGGCGATTTCGGTCCCGAGTCGCGCCACTGGGTCGACTGGCTGGCCGGTGCCGGCCAGCACCTGTGGCAGTGGCTGCCGACCACGCCGATCGGCCCCGGCAACTCGCCCTACCAAAGCGTCTCGGCTTTTGCCGGCAGCCCGCTGATGGTGGCGCTGGAGCCGCTGGTCGAGCGCGGCTGGCTGGCCCCGCCGGTGCTGCCGGCCGGGGGCTTCGATGCGCACCGCGTGGTCTTCGAGCAGGTCGTGCCCTGGCGGCTGGCGCAGCTGCGCGCTGCGGCCGCCGGCTTCGAGGCGCGGGCCACCGCCGCCGATCGGCAGGCACTGGCCGACTGGGCCGCCTCGCAGGCCGACTGGCTGGACGACTACACGCTGTTCATGGCGCTCGAGACGGCCCACGCCGGCCAGCCCTGGTGGCAGTGGGCGCCGCCGCTGCGCGACCGGCAGCCCGCGGCACTGGCCGCGGCGCGGCGCGGGCACGCGGCCGAGATCGGCTTCTGGCGCTTCGTGCAGTGGTGCTTCGACACCCAGTGCGCGGCGCTCAAGGCCTATGCCAATGCGCGCGGCGTGGCGCTGATGGGCGACCTGCCCATCTTCATCGCCCACCACAGCGCCGACTGCTGGGCCCGGCCCGACCTGTACTTCCTCGACGACGCCTGCCAGCCCACCGTGGTGGCCGGCTGCCCGCCCGACGACATGGCGCCGCAGGGCCAGCGTTGGGGCAACCCGCTGTACCGCTGGGACCGCATGGCCGCCGAGGGCTTCGCGTGGTGGACGGCGCGGGTGAAGCGCGCACTGTCGCAGGCCGACATCTTCCGCATCGACCACTTCCGCGGCTTCGCCGGCTACTTCGAGATCCCGGCCAGCTGCCCCACCGCCGAGCAGGGCCGGTGGGTGCCCGGCCCGGGCATCGCGCTGTTCGAGGCCATCGAGCGCGCGCTGGGCCCGCTACCCATCGTCGCCGAAGACCTGGGCCTGATCACGCCCGACGTCACCGCGCTGCTGCAGGCCAGCGGCTTCCCGGGCATGAAGCTCATCTGCTTCGCCTTTGGCGGCGACGGCACGCACGAGTTCCTGCCGCACAACTACGGCACCAACTGCGTGGTCTACAGCGGCACCCACGACAACGACACCGCCCGCGGCTGGTGGAACGCCGCGCCGCCGCACGAGCGCCGCTACGCCGGCACCTACCTCGCCTGTTCAGCGTCCGACGTGCACTGGGGCATGGTCCGCGCCGCCGCCAACTCGGTGGCCGCGATGGCCATCTTCCCGCTGCAGGACGTGCTGGGCCTGGACACCGGGCACCGCATGAACGTGCCCGGCACCTTGGGCGACCCGAACTGGACCTGGCGCTTCGCCTGGGACATGGTCGGCCCCGAGCCCGGCCGCGTGCTGGGCCTGATCACCGCAGCCAGCGGCCGCGGGCCGATGGCGCCGCTGGGGCAGCCGGGGCACGGCGAGGGCTGAGGCCCGGCGCCGGGCGGGCCCCATCGCGGCGTCGCCCGCTTGCCCGCTTGTCCGGTTGCCCGGCGCCGTCGTGCGCCCGTCCTACGCTTCGAGGATGGCGCGGCGGCCGGGCCACGGCGATCATCCGCGCTGACCCGGGGCGGCCGCCGATCGTCGGCGGCCGCGGCCGGGACGCGGGAGGGTCAACGATGTTCGGGTCCTATCTGGTCGAGTTGGTCATCGGCCTGTGTTTCCTGTTCGCCGTGCTGGGCATCGTCACCAGCGCGGTCACCGAGGTGGTGCTGTCGGTCACGAAGGTGCGAGCCCGCCACCTGCAGGAGTGGCTGGCGCAGTGGACCGCGCAGATGCTGCAAGGCCCCGCCGGCGCAGCCCAGGCTGGGGGCACGGGGCAGGGCTTCAGCCTCGAGGCGCTGCTGAAGCACCCGCTGGTGGCCTCGCAGCGCCGCGACGGCGACCAGGCCAGCTACCTGCCGCCCGAGCAACTGGCGGCGGCCTTCCTGCAGACGCTGGCCATGCCCTTCGGCAGCAGCTGCCTCGGCAAGGACCTGGCCAAGGCCGAGGCCGACCTGCGCCTGCACATCGCCACCCTGCAGCCCGAGGCCCTGCGCAACACGCTGCAGGCGCTGCTCAACAGCGCCGCCGGCAAGGCTGCCGACGGCACCGCCCTGGTCGACCGGATGCGCGAGGAGACGGCGCACTGGATCGACGGCTCGATGAACCGCATCGAAGGCTGGACCAAGCGCCGCGCCAAGGTGATCTCGCTGATCGCCGCGGCGGTGGTCTGCGTGGCCTTCAACGTCGACGTGCTGGCGGTGATGCGCGCGCTGTCGTCCGACCCGGCGTTGCGCGCGGAGCTGGCCAGCACCGCCGTCGGCTATGTCGACAAGGCCTGCACTGCCCAGGCCCAGGTGGCCGGGGCCGTTGCGTCGGCGCCGGCCGCCTCTGCGGTGCCTGCCGGCGCTTCCGCCACCGCGTCCGCTGCGTCCACCGTGTCCGCAGGGGCCGCCGCCTCTGGCGCACGTGCCACGGCTGCCGCCGAGGCGGCAGCGCTGGTGAACCAGGTGCAGTGCCTGCAGGACCGCTCGGCCGCCGCCATTGGGGCGCTCGGCCCGCTGTCGCGCCTGGGCATCGGCTGGGACAAGCCGCCGGCCTTCGTCGCCGCCCAGGGGCTGCAGTCGTTCGGCGGCTTCGTCGCCTGGGTGATCGGCCTGGCCTGCGCCGCGCTGGCCGCGTCGCTGGGCGGCGACTTCTGGTTCAAGTGGATCGGCGACATCGTCCGCCTCACCGGCTACAAGCCGGGCCGCAAGGAGCCCGCGCCCGGTCCGTGACCCCGCGCACGAGATGGGCTGCGGCCGCGGCGAGCCCGTGCCACAGAATGGTCGGCTGTGCGGCGACAGGCCGGTCGCCGCCGATCCTGCGGGCCCGGCCCGCGCCCGCCGATGCGAAAGCCCGCCATGCGCCTGTCCCACC
>NZ_MWLO01000080.1 GCF_002198735.1 Ideonella sp. A 288 | reverse complement strand
CCGGCACCCGCCCCGGCACCTGCTGCAGCTCCGGCGACTCCCGCTCCGGCAGCCCCCGCCAAGCCTGCTGCGCCTGCCGCCGCGCCCGCTCCGGTGAGCGAGAAGGTCACCTTCGCCGCCGATGCGTTCTTCGACGTCGACAAGGCCGTTCTCAAGCCCGAAGCCAAGGCCAAGCTCGACGACCTCGTGTCGAAGACCTCCGGCATCAACCTCGAAGTGATCATCGCCGTCGGCCACACCGACTCCGATGGCAGCGATGGCTACAACCAGAAGCTGTCGGTCCGTCGCTCTGAAGCCGTCAAGGCCTATCTGGTGAGCAAGGGCGTCGAGAAGAACCGCGTCTACACCGAAGGCAAGGGCGAGAAGCAGCCCGTGGCCGACAACAAGACCAAGGAAGGCAAGGCGAAGAATCGCCGCACCGAGATCGAGGTCGTCGGTACCCGCGCCAAGAAGTGATCGACCGCTAGGTCGCTCCAATAAACCCCGCTTCGGCGGGGTTTTTCGTTTCAGGGACCCGACCGCACTCCGTTGGCAGGTGCGCGTCGGCCCCGGCGTCGTCGGCGAGGTTAGGATGACGCCATGAACGCGAATGCCGATCCCCAGGAACTGTCCAAGTTTGGCGAGCTGGCCCACACCTGGTGGGACCCGCTGGGCGAGTTCCGCACGCTGCACGAGATCAACCCGCTGCGCCTCGACTGGGTGGACGCCAAGGCCGGCCTGCGCGGCCGCCGCATCGTCGACGTGGGCTGCGGCGGTGGCATCCTGTCCGAGTCGATGGCCCTGCGCGGTGCCGAGGTCCTGGGCATCGACCTGTCCACCAAGCCGCTGCGCGTGGCGCAGCTGCATGCGATGGAGGCCGGCCTTGCCAACGTGGTCTACCGCGAGGTGTCTGCCGAGGCCCTGGCCGCCGAGGCGCCTGCCTCGTTCGACGTCGTCACCTGCATGGAGATGCTCGAGCACGTGCCCGACCCCGCATCCGTGGTGCAGGCCTGCGCCACGCTGGCGCGGCCGGGCGGCTGGGTCTTCTTTTCCACGATCAACCGCAACGCACGGGCCTTCCTGATGGCCATCGTCGGCGCCGAGCATGCGCTGCGGCTGGTGCCCAAGGGCACCCACGAGTACGCCCGGTTCATCCGCCCGAGCGAGCTGTCGCGCTTCGCCCGCGACGCGGGCCTGGCGGTCGACGAGGTGCGGGGCATGGCCTTCAATCCGCTGACCCACCGCGCCTGGCTGACCCATGACCCGTCGGTGAACTACCTGGTGGCCTGCCGCCGACCGGCATGACGCGCCAGACGCGGGCCGTGCTGTTCGACCTGGACGGCACGCTGATCGACAGCGCGCCCGACCTGGCCGGTGCGGCCAATGGATTGCGGGCCGAGCACGGCCTGCCGCCGCTGCCCTACGAAGCACTGCGGCCGATGGTCGGCAGCGGCGCGCGCGGCATGGTGGGTGCGGCCTTCGGGGTGGCACCCGGACACGACCGCTTCGAGGCGTTGAAGGACGCGTTCCTGGCGCGCTATGCCGATCGCCTGCTGGCCGAGACGCGGGTCTTCGATGCCGTCGCGCCGGTGCTCCAGGCCCTGGACGAGGCCGGCCGACCTTGGGGCATCGTCACCAACAAGGCGATGCGCTTCGCGGCACCGGTGATCGAGGGCCTGGGCTTGCAGCGCCGGGCGGCGGTGGTCATTGCCGGCGACAGCACGCCGCACACCAAGCCGCACCCCGAGCCCCTGTTCGAGGCGGCCCGCCGCATGGGCATCGAGGCCGGGCACTGTGTCTACATCGGCGATGACCGGCGCGACATCCAGGCGGGCCGCAGCGCCGGCATGGCCACGCTGGCGGCGGCCTGGGGCTACCTCGGCGCGGGCGAGTCGGTCGAGTCATGGGGCGCGGACCACGTGCTTTCATTGCCGGACGAGCTCTTGAAGTGGCTCGAACTGGCCTAAGATAGAGGGTCTGGGGCCGACCTGGCTTCGACGTGGGTTCGGAGACGGTTCAGGGCATGCCGAGCACCAGTACAGCTCGTAAATCCATCTGGAAACAAAGTAACTGCGAACGATACTTCGTACGCCCTCGCCGCTTAACACCGGTGAGCCTCGCAACGGTTGGCCGATGGGCCGGGCCTGATGCCGCAAGGCAAAGGGCTGCGAGGTTAATCACATTGGCTGGTGCCATCCCGCGTCATTCGGGATGGAGCGAGACTCAAGTGACTGGCGGGATCGGTAGCGTGCTGCTGCGCGACCGGGACCGCGAGATTCAAATCAGACAGCTACGCATGTAGAACTGGCCGGCAATGGCTTGCGGACGGGGGTTCGATCCCCCCCGGCTCCACCATATGCAAGAGCGATGGGCGCCCGATCGTCGACACGATTGGGCTCCTATCGCTCTTCTTTTTTGCGCTGGCGGCTGCGCGGTGCAGGTCTAAGATGCCCCATCCACCACGCCAGCCGTCACGGCCCGGCCCATGACCTCCACCGCCTCACGCCCGAAACCCGTTGTCCAGCCGCGCGGGCGCCTCGACTGGCGCCAGTTGCTCGACTGGCTCGGCGACGATGGCCTGGTCTCCCGGGCCGACGTCGAGAGGGTGGTCAAGCGTTTCGGCGCGGGCGATTCCAGCCTGCACGCCCTGGTGCGACTGGGTGGCGCCGGGCTGCAGCACCGCGGCAAGCCGCTCGACACCGAGGCCCTGACCGACTGGCTGGCCAAGCGTGCTCAACTGCCGTACCTGCGGATCGACCCGCTGAAGGTCGACGTCGGCCGCGTTGCCGACGTGATGAGCGTGCAGTACGCCGAGATGCGCCGCCTGCTGCCGGTCGGCGTGGGCCCGACCGAGATCACGGTGGCCACCAGCGAGCCCTTCGACACGGCCTGGGTGGCCGAGATCGAGTCGCACAGCCGCAAGCGGGTGCGCCTGGTGCTGGCCAACCCCGAGGACATCACCCGCTACACGACCGAGTTCTACACGCTCGCGCGCTCGGTGCGTGCGGCCCAGAAGACCGGCGAGAACGCGGCCACCGCCAACTTCGAGCAACTGGTCGAACTGGGCCGTGCCAACAAGCAGCTCGACGCCAACGACCAGGGCGTCGTGCAGGTGGTCGACTGGCTGTGGCAGTACGCCTTCGACCAGCGCGCCAGCGACATCCACCTCGAGCCGCGGCGCGAGATGGGCGCCATCCGCTTCCGCATCGACGGCGTGCTGCACACCGTCTACCAGGTGCCGCCGACGGTGATGAACGCGATGACCGCGCGCATCAAGCTGCTCGGCCGCATGGACGTGGTCGAGCGCCGCCGGCCCCAGGACGGCCGCATCAAGACGCGCCGCCCCGACACCGCCGAGGGGCCGGGCACCGAGGTCGAGATGCGACTGTCGACCCTGCCCACAGCCTTCGGCGAGAAGCTGGTGATGCGCGTCTTCGACCCCGACACGGTGGTCAAGTCGGTCGAGGCGCTGGGCTTCGCGCCGCACGACGGCCTGCGCTGGGCCGAGCTGATCGCCCGGCCGCACGGCATCATCCTGGTCACCGGGCCCACCGGCAGCGGCAAGACGACGACGCTGTATTCCACGCTCAAGTCGCTGGCCACCGACGAGGTCAACGTCTGCACCGTCGAAGACCCGATCGAGATGATCGAGCCCTCGTTCAACCAGACCCAGGTGCAGGCGGCGCTCGACATGGGCTTCGCCGAGGGCCTGCGCGCGCTGATGCGGCAGGACCCGGACATCATCATGGTCGGCGAGATCCGCGACCTGGCCACGGCCGAGATGGCCATCCAGGCCGCGCTCACCGGCCACCTCGTCTTCAGCACCTTGCACACCAACGACGCGGCCTCGGCGATCACCCGCCTGGCCGACCTGGGCGTGCCCACCTACCTGATCACCGCCACCGTCATCGGCGTGCTGGCGCAGCGGCTGGCCCGCACGCTGTGCCCGGCCTGCAAGGCCCGCGACGACGGCACCACGCGCGAGGCGCTGGACGAGGTGGTGCGGCCCTGGCGGCTGTCCGGGGGCGTTCGGCCGTATCGGCCGGTGGGCTGCCTCGACTGCCGCCAGACCGGCTTCCGCGGCCGCGTCGGCCTGTACGAGCTGATGGTGCTGAGCACCGAGGCCCGCCGCACCATCCATCCGAGCCTGGACACCGCGGCGCTGCGCAAGCAGGCCATCAAGGACGGCATGCGGCCGCTGCGCCTGGCCGGCACCATGAAGGTGGCCGAGGGCCTGACCACGCTCGAGGAGGTGCTGCGCACCACCCCGGCCTGGCAGGAAGCCTGACGTAAACCCTGAATCCAGCCTTACGTGGAAACCACACCGCGCTGAACGGGGGTGCTCCCTAGAATCGGCCGAGATTCATTCTCGAGTCCGAGGAGACAGCGCAGTGAAGATCAAGAGCCAGAAAGACTTCTGGTCGGGGTTGATGTTCGTGGCCATCGGCATTGGTTTCGCCTGGGGTGCCTCGAATTACAGTTTCGGCGTGGCGGCCCGGCCCGGGCCCGGGTACTTTCCGTTCGGCCTGGGCATCATGCTCGCGCTCATCGGCGCCTTCATCCTGTTCGAGGCGCTGGTCGTCGAGACCGAGGATGGCGAGCCCATCGGCGCCTGGGCCTGGAAGCCGATGATCCTGATCGTTTCCGCGGTGACGATCTTCGGATTCATCCTGCCTCGCCTGGGCATGGTGCTGTCGCTGCCGATCCTGATCGTCATCGCCAGCCTGGCCGGCGACGAGTTCCACTGGAAGGACGCCATCGTCAGCGTGGTGGTGCTGACCATCGGTTCGTGGCTCATCTTCATCAAGGGCCTGTCCCTGGTGATCCCGCTGTGGCCCACCTTCCTGGGCAATTGAGGAGCACGACATGGAGCTTCTGAACAATCTCGCGCTCGGCTTTGGCGTCGCTTTCACCATCCAGAACCTGCTGTATGCCCTGTTCGGCTCGATCCTGGGCACGCTGATCGGCGTCCTGCCGGGCCTGGGCCCGGTGGCCACGATCGCGATGCTGCTGCCGTCCATCTATGCGCTCGACGCCACGCCGGCGCTGATCATGCTGGCGGGCATCTACTACGGGGCGCAATATGGTGGCTCGACCACCGCCATCCTGATCAACGTACCGGGCGAATCGAGCTCGGTGGTCACGGCGATCGACGGCTACCAGATGGCGCGCCAGGGGCGGGCGGGGGCAGCATTGGCCGCTGCTGGCCTGGGCTCGTTTTTTGCCGGCTGCGTCGGCACGATCGTCATCGCCGCGTTCGCACCGCCGCTCACCGAACTGGCCTTCAAGTTCGGCCCGGCCGAGTATTTCTCGCTGATGGTGCTGGGCCTCATCGGCGCGGTGGTGCTGGCCTCGGGTTCGCTGATCAAGGCCATCGCGATGATCGTCCTCGGCCTGCTGATGGGCCAGATCAACACCGACGTGATCTCGGGCGTGCCGCGCTACAGCTTCGACATCCCCGAACTCACCGACGGCATCGGCTTCGTCGCCATCGCTATGGGCATCTTCGGCTTCGGCGAGATCATCTCCAACCTCGGCCGGCCCTCCGAGACGCGCGAGGTCTTCACCAAGAACGTGACCGGCCTGTGGCCGACCAAGCAGGACTTCAAGGACGCCGCACCCGCCGTGCTGCGCGGCACGGCGCTCGGGTCGATCCTCGGCGTGCTGCCGGGCGGTGGCGCCCTGCTGGCGTCGTTCGCGGCCTACACGCTCGAGAAGAAGTTGGCCGGCCACACCGGCAAGTTCGGCCGTGGCGACATCCGCGGCGTCGCGGGGCCCGAGTCGGCCAACAACGCGGGCGCGCAGACCTCCTTCATCCCGATGCTCACGCTGGGCATCCCGCCCAATGCGGTGATGGCGCTGATGGTCGGCGCGATGACGATCAAGGGCATCCAGCCGGGTCCGCAGGTGATGACCAGCAACCCCGAGCTCTTCTGGGGCCTGATCGCGTCGATGTGGGTCGGCAACGCGATGCTGGTGATCCTGAACCTGCCGCTGATCGGCATCTGGATCAAGCTGCTCACGGTGCCCTACCGGTTTCTCTTTCCGGCCATCGTCACCTTCTGCTGCATCGGCAGCTACACGCTCAACAACAACTCGTTCGACGTGTACATGACGGCCGGCTTCGCGATCGTCGGCTATGCGTTCTACAAGCTGGGTTGCGAGCCGGCACCGCTGCTGCTGGGCTTCATCCTGGGGCCGATGATGGAAGAGAATCTGCGCCGGGCGCTGCTGCTGTCGCGCGGCGACTGGATGACCTTCGGCACGCGGCCGCTGTCGGCAGGCTTGCTGCTGGCGGCGCTGGCCATGATCGTCGTGGTGATGATGCCGTCGATCAAGAACAAGCGCGAGGCCACCTTCAAGGACGACGATTGACGCCGTCGCGCCACGCACGCCACTGAATCAGCCGGCCCTCAGTGGCCGGCTTTTTCTTGCGCGGTCAGAATCACCGATCACTTCATGGACCCCGACATGAGCTTCGACTACCGTTGTCCCTACCCCAGCACCCGGGTGCCGGTCTTCGCGCGCAACGTGGTGTCCACCTCGCACCCGCTGGCGGTGCAGGCGGGCCTGCGCATGCTGGCCAGCGGCGGCAATGCGGTGGACGCCGCGGTGGCCGCGGCAGCGGTGATGACCATCGTCGAGCCCTGCAGCAACGGCCTGGGCTCCGATGCCTTTTGCATCCTCTGGGACGGCAAGGCGCTGCACGGGCTGAACGCGTCCGGCCCGGCCCCCGCGGGATGGTCGATCGACGCCATCCGGGCCAAGCACGGCGCGGCCTCGCCCAAGATGCCGCTGCGCGGCTGGGACACCGTGACGGTGCCTGGCGCCGTGGCCGGCTGGGTGGCCTTGAGCCGGCGATTCGGCAAGCTGCCCTTCGGTGACCTGCTGGCGCCGGCCATCGACGTCGCCGAGCGCGGCTACATGGTGCCGGTGGTGGTGGCCGACAAATGGGCGGCGGCGTCGCGCGTGCCCGAACTGGTGTCGCAGCCCGGCTTTGCCGAAACCTTCCTGCCACACGGCCGGGCGCCGAACGTGGGCGAACTGTTCCGCCTGCCGGGCGCCGCGCGGGCGCTGCGGGCGATCGCCGCCACCGGGGGCGAGGCCTACTACCGCGGCGAGATCGCCCAGGCCCTGGTGCAGCAGGCCCGCGCCCAGGGCGGTGCCCATGTGATGAGTGACTTCGAGTCCTATCAGCCCGAGTGGGTGGACCCTATCGGGCAGGAATACCGCGGCGTGCGCCTGCACGAGATCCCGCCCAACGGCCAGGGCATCGCGGCGCTGATCGCGCTGGGTATTGCCCAGCATTTCGACCTCGGCGACCTCGAGGCCGACAGCCTGCAGGCCCAGCACATCCTGATCGAATCGATGAAGCTGGCCTTCGCCGATGTCTACCGCTACGTCGCCGAGCCGGCCCACATGGCCGTGACGCCGGCGCAGATGCTCGATCCGGCCTACCTGGCGACGCGCGCCCGGCTCATCGACATGAAGCGCGCCCAGGCCTTCCAGGCCGGCAGCCCGGCCGATGCGCACCGCCGCGGCGGCACCATCTACCTCACCGCCGCCGACGAGCAGGGGATGATGGTCAGCTTCATCCAGAGCAACTACATGGGCTTCGGCTCGGGCGTGGTGGTGCCCGAGTACGGTCTCAGCCTGCAGAACCGCGGCCACGGCTTCAGCCTCGATGCCCGCAGCGCCAATGCGCTGGCGCCGGGCAAGCGGCCGTTCCATACCATCATCCCGGCCTTCCTCACGCGCGGCGGCCTGCCGCAGATGAGCTTCGGCGTGATGGGCGGCAACATGCAGCCGCAGGGCCACCTGCAGACGCTCGCGCGCATGGTCGACTGGCGGCAGAACCCCCAGGCCGCCTGCGACGCGCCGCGCTGGCGCTTCGACCAGGACCTGTCGATCAACGTCGATGCGCACATGGACGCCGGCCTGGTGCAGGGCCTGCGCGGCCTGGGCCACCAGATCCAGGTGCTCGCCGACAGCTACCAGGACCTGGGCGCCGGCCAGTTCATCTGGCGCCTGG
Source organism: Ideonella sp. A 288 (assembly GCF_002198735.1). Classification (GTDB taxonomy): domain Bacteria; phylum Pseudomonadota; class Gammaproteobacteria; order Burkholderiales; family Burkholderiaceae_C; genus Pseudaquabacterium. Next base: position 23,610 of record NZ_MWLO01000080.1, on the reverse strand, counting down.
GCGACCCGGCGGTCGAGGGCTACGTGGCGGCCAGCGACCCGCGGCGCGACGGGCAGGCCGCAGGCTTCTGATCGCGCCGCGGGCCGGCCTTTGCCGGCCCTTGGCCACCGCGATCAGATCAGATCGTCGATGACCGCGAGCAACTCGCGCGGCTCGGGCGGCAGCGTCAGGTAGGCGCGCGCGCCGGCGGCGAAGGCCTCGTCGATGCGCTGCGGCCGCAGGTCGCGCGACATCGCGATCACCGGCAGGCCCTCGTCCGTCAGCGTGCGCATCAGCGCCAGGCTGTCGGCGTCGGGCAGGTCCAGGTCGAGCAGCACCAGCCGCGGCGATTCGGTGCGGGCCGTCACCAGGCCTTCCGGCCCGCCGCTGGCGGCCAGCAGGCTGATGCGCTTGCGGTCGTGCAGCGCCGTGCGCAGTTCGTCGGCGAGGCCGGCGTCGCCGGCAATGCACAGCAGGCGGTGGTCCGGGGCGGCGGTGGTCTGTGCCGGCACGGTGCTGCGCCCGTCGCCGCGCGACAGGTCGAGCACATTGCCCAGCACCTGTTCCACCTGCCGGCGGCGCAGGTTCTCGCTGAGATCGTGCACCGCGCACACCGCCGACATGGCGCGGCCAGAGTCGTCGCGCAGCACGCGCAGCGTCACCAGCGAGGGCACGGTGCGTCCGTCGGCGTTGCGCAGTTGCAGCGTCTGCGGCACGAGCACGTCGCCGGCGTCCTGGATGAGTCGGGCGAAGCGGCCCGGCGACGGGCGCTCGACATCGAGCAGCACGTCGTCCAGCGATCGATGCAGCAGGTCCTCGGGCGCCTCTCCGGCCAGTTCGGCAAACCCCTGGTTGACGCGCTGGATGCGGCCATCGGGGTCGACCATGGCCATGCCGGTCTGCACCGTTTCCATCAGCGCATGCACGGTGCGCTCGTGGATGGCCTGGGTGCGGGCGCGCAGGTCGATCTCGTGGCGCAGTTCGTCGGTGCGCGTGCGCGCCTCGTGGCGCACGCGCTGCACCTGCCCGGTCATGCCGGCCAGCAGCACGGCCAGCAAGGCGCCACCGGCCAGCGCGGGCAGCGCGAACAGCCACACGCTGCCGGTGGTGCGCACGGGCTGGCTCACGCGCAGCGCCCAGCGGCGGCCGCCGTAGTCGAACGCGGCTTCGCGCGAGAAGGCAGCGTCATCGGCAAACGCGTGCTCGCAGCCGCTGGCGCCCGCCAGCCGCCGTTGCTCGAGCCGCGCGTCGGTGTCGAACAGGCAGGCCCGCAGCGCGTCGCTGCGGGCGGCCAGGATGGGCGCGATCAGGGTCTCGGCAGATACGGTGGCAAAGGCCAGCGGTCGCAGCCCGGTGGGACTGGCCATCGGCAGGCCCTGAAACACAACGAAGCCCGGACGGGCATCGGTGGCCGTCCCGAGCGCCACGGGCGGCGATGCCGTGGGCACGCTCTGCTGGGCGGCCCGGGCCGCGCTCTGGCGCAGCGCCGTCGATTCGAACACCGTGACGGTGGGCGCAGGGGCCGAGGCCGACGCCGAGGCCTCGATGGCCAGCATTGGCACCGCGCCCAGTGAGTGCCGCACGGTGGTGCCCCGGCGTGGCACCACCGGTGGCGGTGCCGCCGCGGCAGCCACCGCGGAAGCCGAGCCGGTGGGCGGGGCGAGCGCGGGCGGGGCGGCCGGGGCCTGCACGTCCAGCCAACCGATGCTGCCCAGGCCGATCGAGCGGCGGATCCACGGCTGCGCCAGGCTGTCGAACTGCAGTGCCGTGAGCGTGCCGCCGGACGTGAGGAAGGCGCCCTGCAGCGCCTGCAGCGCCTGGATCGGTGCATCGAGCAGCACCTGCACCCGCGCGAACACCACCTCGGCGTCGCGCTCGAAGCGCTGCTGGGCCTGCTGGCGGTCGCGGTCGTTGATCAGGGCAAAGGCCACCAGCATCATCGCCGCCAGCGCGGCCAGCGGCAGCGCCACGCTGCGCTGGCGCGGGCGCCAGCGCTCGCGCTGCGGCGACACGAAGGCCAGCAGCACCGGCAACAGCAGCACGATGCTGGCAGCGTCGGCGGTGGCGCGCACCAGCGCCAGCGCGCCGGGTCGGAGGGTCGGCTCGGCCGACCAGATCATGTCGCCCAGCATCTGCAACAGGCCGCCGATCACGCCGCACACCAGTGCGGCGGCGAGCAGACGGCGCAGGGCCACCCGGGAGTCCAGGGCCAGGTCGTCGGGCCGGCCCGAGCGGCGCAGCAGCAAGCCGCCAGCGGCCGCCTGCAGGAACAGCGTGAGCGCACCCACCACCGCCTGCGCATCGGGCAGGCCCAGCGGCCAACCGAAGGCGCCGATCAGCGCCCCTGCGCCCACCCATGGCAGGGCGCGCCAGCCCACCAGCGCCGTCAGCCCGAGGGCCAGCACCAGCGCCGCGGCCAACGGGGCCACGAGCACGCCCGAGGCCTCGTAACGCGGCGCCAGCCACTGCAGCAGCGGCACCGCCAGCGCCAGCCCCAGCACCCAGGGAAAGGGCGTGGCCGTCTGCGGGTTCATCGGCGACGGCGGGGCGGCGTGCATGCGGGCCATGGGATCGGATCGTTGGGATGGACGAGAGCGTTGGCGGCAGCCTATCACTTGCACGCGCCGCGGCTCCCCCGGGGTTGCGTGGTGGCTGCGATTCGTAGAATCGACCATGTCCAATCCGCCACTGCAGAGTCCCGCTGGTGTGGCCGCGCCGCGGCGGCTGCAGGGGCTGGTGCTGGCGCTGTGCGGCGCGATGGCGTTCTCGGGCAAGGCCATCATCGTCAAGCTGGCCTACCGGCATGGCGTCGATGCGCTCACGCTCATCATGTACCGCATGCTGTTTGCGCTGCCGTTCTTCGTGGCCCTGGCCTGGTGGGCCGGGCGAGGGCAGGCACCGATGGGGGCGCACGACCGCTGGGTGGTGCTGGGCCTGGGTTTCTCGGGCTACTACCTGGCCAGCACGCTCGACTTCATGGGCCTGCAGTACATCACCGCCAGCCTCGAGCGGCTGATCCTGTACCTCACGCCGACCATCGTGCTGCTGCTGGGCTGGCTGCGCTTCGGTCGCCGCGCCAGCCGCGCGCAGTGGCTGGCGCTGGGCGTGAGCTACGCCGGGGTGCTGCTGGTCTTCGGCCGCGAGGTGCAGCTCGAGGGCCGCCAGGTGGCGCTGGGCGCGGCGCTGGTGTTCGCCAGCACCGTGAGCTACGCGTTCTACCTGCTCTACAGTGGCGAATATGTGCGCCGCATCGGCTCGCTGCGCCTCACCGGCTGGGCCAGCGGCGTGGCCTGCGTGCTGTGCATCGCCCAGTTCGCGCTGCTGCGGCCGCTGGCGGCCGCGCAGGTGGCGCCGCAGGTGCTGTGGCTGTCGATGTTGAACGCGCTGCTGTGCACGGTGGCGCCGGTGCTGATGGTGATGATGGCCATCGAGCGCATCGGACCCGCGGTCACGGCGCAGCTGGGCATGGTGGGGCCGGTCAGCACCATCCTGATGGGGGTGGTGCTGCTCGGCGAGCCCTTCACGGGCTGGTTGGCCGCGGGCACGCTGTGCGTGCTGGCGGGGGTGGGCTTGCTGGCGCGGGTGCGCTGACCGCGTCGACGGATGGATCGCGCCGGCGCCATACGCCGGCACACAAGGCACGCCAGCGCATGGCACTGGCACACAAGGAGAACGCACGATGGACATGGGCATCGCAGGTCGCTGGGCACTGGTGTGTGCCGCCAGCAAGGGGCTGGGCAAGGGCTGCGCGGCGGCGCTGGCGCGCGAGGGCGTGCACCTGGTGATCACCGCGCGCGGCGCCGAGGCGCTGCAGGCCACCGCCGCCGAGCTGCGCACGATGGCGCCGGGCATCGAGGTGCGCACGGTGGTGGGCGACATCACCACGCCCGAGGGCCGCGCCGAGGCGCTGGCGGCCTGCCCGCAGGTCGACATCCTGGTCAACAACGCCGGGGGTCCGCCGCCCGGCGATTTCCGCCAGTGGGACCGCGACACCTGGATCAAGGCGCTGGACGCCAACATGCTCACCCCGATCGAGCTGATCAAGGCCACGGTGGACGCGATGGCCGCGCGCGGCTTTGGCCGCATCGTCAACATCACCTCGGGCGCGGTGAAGGCGCCGATCGACATCCTGGGCCTGTCCAACGGCGCGCGCACCGGGCTCACCGGCTTCGTCGCCGGGCTGTCGCGCCAGCCGCAGCTGGCCGGCCGCAACGTGACCATCAACAACCTGCTGCCCGGTGCCTTCGACACCGACCGGCTGCAGACCACCTTCAAGGGCGCCTCGGCCAAGACCGGCGTGCCGGTGGACGAGCTGGCAACCAAGCGCCGACAGACCATCCCCGCGCAGCGCTTCGGCCAGTCGGACGAGTTCGGCGCGCTGTGCGCCTTCGTGTGCAGCCAGCATGCCGGCTACCTGACGGGGCAGAACCTGCTGATCGACGGGGGGGCCTACGGCGGGACGTTCTGATCGCTAACACCTTAACGGTGCGAGCAAGTGCCCCGCGCCGCTGCGGCCTCGAGGCGTAGGGCGGCGGCCGTCAGCGGAGCGGGAGCCAGAGCTCGGTGTGCAGCTTCTCGGGCGGCGTGTCGCCGGGGTCGTTGAGCGTCAGCTCCATCGGTGGCGCGTCGCGCAGTGCCTCGCCGGAGGCCGGCAGCCAGCCGCGATGGACGCTGTTCCAGCAGCGGTGCAGTTCGGTGTACGGGCCGAGGTGGGTGAACACCGCATAGCGGCCCTCGGCCACCGGCCACCAGGCCAGCGAGCCCGACAGCGGCAGCTCGGGCTGCGCGCAGCGGCCGGCGCGGCTGACCAGGTCGAAGCCGAACACCACGCCGGCGACGAAGCGGCAGGCCGGGTCGTCCGGCGCCTGCGGCTCGTCGGGCATCAGCGCGATGCAGCTGCGCACCTGGTCCATCAGCCCGGCCTTTGCCACCGTGGGCAACAGCTCGCCGTAGGCCATGCGCGCCGCGCGGGACAGGTTGTGGTCGATCATGCCGCGTGCGGTGGCCGTCAGCGCGACCAGGCCGGGCGGCAGTTCGGTGAAGCGGGTGGGTGTCATCGTGAACATCTCCTTCTGGCGGCGGCGCCTTGCCGGTGCCCTGCGCGCAGGGCGTGGCCGGGCGGCCGGGTCCTGCGACATTGTGCTGGCCGGTCTGCGCGGCGCGCGCCGGCCGATCCGTCGCCCGGCCCACGCGGGCGCGCCGACGCCGGCCGATACACTGGCCGCCTGCCGACCCCACCACCACCGCCCACCGTGTCCGACCGCCTCGCCGTCCTGCCGCAGTACCTGTTGCCCAAGCAGGCGCTCACCCAACTGGCCGGCAAGCTGGCGTCCCATGCCGGTGGAGCGACGACGACCGGCGTGATCCGCTGGTTCATCCGCCGCTACGGCGTCGACATGGCCGAGGCCGCCAACCCCGACCCGGCCGCGTACCCCACGTTCAACGAGTTCTTCACGCGGGCCCTGAAGCCGGGCGCACGGCCGCTGGCGCAGGCCACCTGGATTTGCCCGGTCGACGGCGCGATCAGCCAGTTCGGCGCCATCGAGCACGACCAGGTCTTCCAGGCCAAGGGCCACCGCTACAGCACCGCCGCGCTGGTGGGCGGCAGCCGCGAGCTGGCCGAGCCCTTCGACGGCGGCCACTTCGCCACGCTGTACCTGAGCCCGCGCGATTACCACCGCATCCACATGCCCTGCAGCGGTCGCCTGACGCGGATGATCCACGTGCCCGGCGAGCTGTTCTCGGTGAACCCGACCACGGCGCGCGGCGTGCCCGGCCTGTTCGCGCGCAACGAGCGCGTGGTGTGCTGCTTCGACACGCCGCACGGCCCGTTCGTGCTGGTGCTGGTGGGGGCCACCATCGTCGGCAGCATGGCCACCGTGTGGCACGGCGTGGTCAACGCCAAGCGCCCGGCCGACGTGCGCCAGTGGCACTACGACGACCGGCCCATCCACCTGGACCAGGGCGCCGAGATGGGCCGTTTCCTGCTGGGCTCGACCGTGGTGATGCTGTGGCCGAAACCGGCGTCGGGGCGGCTGACCTTCAACGCCCTCTGGCAGCCGACCCGGCCGATCCGGGTGGGCGAGGTGATGGCCGACCTGCGCTGAGCGCGCGGGTGCGGCGGCCTGCGGCCGACCAGCCGCCAGATCAGCCGCCCACCAGGCTGCGGCCATCGTGCCCCGCCGTGCCGCGCAGGTGCAGGGCGCAGGCCAGCGTGAGCACGCGGTGCGGCGGATGCGGCTCGACGCTGCTGAGCGAGGTGTTCGCCACCTGGTCGGGCAGCACCTGCGCGCCCAGGTCGACGCGGTCGGGCTGCAGCCAGGCGCGCAGCACCAGCCCGTGGCTGACCACGGCGATCGGCCCGCCGATGGCGGCCTGCCGCTGCAGCACGTGCTGCCACGCGCGCCGCACGCGGGCCTCGAAGGTGGCCACCGATTCGCCGCCCGGTGGCTCGCCGGTGAGCACCAGCGGGTCGAAGCCCAGGGCGTCGTAGGGCTGGCCGCGCAGGTCGCCGAAGTTGCGCTCCTGCAGCAGCGGCGAGGTCTCGATGGCCAGGCCGCAGGCGTCGGCGATGGCCTGCGCCGTCTGCCGCGCGCGCGGCAGGTCGCTGCTGACGATGCCGGCCAGGCCCATCGGCACCAGCCGCTGGGCGATGGCCAGGGCCTGGGCGCGGCCGCGCTCGGACAAGGGCGTGTCGGCCGGCTGCAGCACGCGGGCGACGTTGAGCGGCGTCTCGCCGTGGCGGACCAGGTGCAGCATGGCCGCTCAACGCGCGAGGTTCACGCCGCCGTCGACCGTGAGGGTGTGGCCCACCACGTAGTCGCCGGCGCGCGAGGCCAGGTAGATGGCGGCGCCGGCCATGTCCTCGTCGCTGCCGATGCGCTTGGACGGGATGCGCTCGGCCACCGTGTCGGCGTGGTCGCGGGCGTCGCGGTTCATGTCGCTGGCGAACGCGCCCGGGGCGATGCCGCTGACGACGATGTTGTCGTGGATGAGCCGCAACGCCATGCGCTTGGTCAGGTGGATCAGCCCGGCCTTGCTGGCGGCGTAGGGGTAGGTTTCCATCGGGTTGACGCTCTGGCCGTCGATCGAGGCGATGTTGATCACCTTGGCCGGCCGATCGCGGGCGCCGGCCACCAGCAGGCCATGCAGCGCCTGGGTCAGGAAGAAGGGCGTCTTCATGTTCAGGTCGACCACCTTGTCCCAGCCGCTCTCGGGGAACTCGTCGAACGGCGCGCCCCAGGCCGCCCCGGCGTTGTTGACCAGGATGTCGAGCGACGACTCGTGCTCGAGGTAGTCGGCCACCAGGCCCTCGATGCCCGCGGCGGTGGACACGTCGGCCGGCAGCGACACGCAGCGCCCCAGCGCCGACAGCTCGGCCGCGGTGGCGTCGCAGGCCGCGGCCTTGCGCGCCGAGATGTACACGCGCGCGCCTTGCCGCAGGTAGCCGGCGGCGATCATCCTGCCGATGCCGCGCGAGCCGCCGGTGATCAGTGCCGAACGGCCTTCCAGTGAGAACAGCTTGGTCATCGATGTCTCCTCAATGCATCCGGGCCGGCGGGCGGGCTGCCCGACCATCAGCCGAAGTGTGCCGCAGCGGCCATCGCGCCCATGCGCCGGGCGATGGCATGGAACTCGGCCACCGTGTCGTCGATGATCTGCTGCACCGACTTCACCGTGTGGATCAGCCCCGCGCTCTGCCCGGCCAAGGCCGGCGCGGCGTCCATGTCGCCGCCGAAGTACACCTGCTGCAGGCCGGCGAAGGCGTCGGGCGTGAGCCGGCCGCTGTCGTGCATCGGCCGCGTGAAGTTGGACTTCAGCGCGCGGATGCAGGGCGTCGCGGCCTTGTTCAGCACCCAGGTGCCGGTGGTGTCGGCGGCCACGATGGCCGCCTTGTAGTGCTCGTGCACCGGGCTCTCGAGGCTGGCGACGAAGCGCGTGCCCATCTGGATGGCCTCGGCGCCCAGCGCGAAGGCGGCGGCCATGCCGCGCCCGTCGACGATGCCGCCGGCCGCCACCAGCGGCAGGTTGACGCGCTCACGGATGGCCTGCAGCAGCACCAGCGTCGACACCTCCTCGGGGTTCTTGAAGCCACCACCCTCGGCGCCCTCGACCACCAGGCCGTCGACGCCGGCGTCCACGCATTTCAGCGCGGCGTCGAGCGTGGGCACGGCGTGGTAGACCACGATGCCGGCGTCGTGCAGCGGCGCGACGAACTTGGCCGGGCTGCCGGCCGACGTGGTGACGAAGCGCACGCCGCTGTTGCAGACGAAGCGCAGCATCGCCTCGTCCTTCAGGAAGCGGATCGGCAGGTTCACGCCGAAGGGCAGGCCGGCCTCGCGCATCGCCGCCACCTCGGCCTGGCAGGCGGCGGTGTCGCCCGACGAGGTTTCGACGATGCCCAGGCCGCCGGCCCGAGAGACGGCGCCGGCCAGCGCGCGGCGGGCGATCCAGCCCATCGGCGCCTGGACGATGGGGTGGCGCACCCCGGTGTGGGCGAGGAATCGGTTCATCGGCGCAGTGTCGAGGCAAGCCTGGGGGCCGGCAGTCGCCTAGGTGCCAGGGGCGGGCAAGCCCTCATCCGCGGGCGGCGCCCGCGTCGGGCGGCCCCTCGGGCGCCCAGTCGGTCAGCAGTTCGTGGGCCGACGGGCGCGGCCGGCTCTGCACGTCGGTGGGCGTGCCGATCGAGATGAAGCACACCGCCTGCTCGTCGCTGGCCAGCCGCAGGGCGCGGGCGAAGCGCTCGGTGCGCACCGAGCGGCCGCTGGTGAGCATCGCGCCATAACCCATGCCATGAGCGGCCAGCAGCATGGCCATCAGCGCGGCGCCCAGCGTCACGGCACGCTCGGCGTCGGGCACCTCGGGGTCTTCGGGCTGGCGGCGCATCACGGCCAGCAGCAGCGTCGGCGCGCGGAAGGCCTTGGCGCGGGCGCGGGCCACGTCGGTCTCGCTGGGCGGCGGCAGGCGCTCGCGCGAGCAGGCCTCGAACACGGCGGCCAGGCGCTCGCGCTGGGTGTCGCCGATGCGCACCAGCCGCCACGGGTGCAGGTCGTGGTGGTCGGGGGCGCTGGCCGCGGCCTCCACCAGCTGCTGCAGCTGCGCCGGCGTGGGGCCGGGCGCCAGCAGGCGCTTCGGCGCCACCGAGAAGCGCGAGCCGATCAGCGCCAGGGCCAGGTCGCCGAGCTCGGTGTCGGCGGGCGGGGCGGGTTCGTCGGTCGGCATGGCCGGCCCCTCAGCGCGTGGTGCGGGGCGCCTCGGCGCCGCATTGCCAGCAGGTGTCGAACGGGCCGTCGATCACCTCGCCGCAGCCGGGGCAGGCCCAGCGCCGTTCGGGCGGGTGCTGCAGTTCGTGCAGCAGGCGCAGGGCCTGCGGCCATTCGGACTCGTCGCTGAGCCACAGCTCGGGCCCGGCCTGGTCGGGCGGGATCTGGCCGGCGATGCCGCTGGCGAAGGCCCGCTGCACGGTGACCGACAGGCCGGCGCCGCGCATCACGTCGGCCCACAGGGTGGCGATCGCGAGGTTGGGGGCGAGGGTGAGGCGGCGCATCGGTCGGGGCATGGGCGTCAGCGCCGGGCCGGCCACACGATGCCGGCCACGATCAGCGCGAACGCCAGCGCATGGTAGCCCTGGGGCCAGTCGCCCAGCACGGCGGCCGACAGCAGCGCGGCGAACAGCGGCGTGAGGTTGGCGAAGATGGTGGCCATGGCCGGGCCGGCCTCGGCCACGCCCAGGCCCCACAGCCGGTAGGCCAGCAGCGACGGGCCGATGGCCACGTAGGCCAGCGCGGCCAACAGCCACGGGCTCCACTGCACCACCACCGGCGTGACCGGCCACCACCATTCCAGCAGCGCCGCGCCGGCGGTGGCCCAGCCCAGGCCCAGCGCCATCTGCAGGCACAGGAACTCGGCCCAGGTCCAGTCGGGCCGCGCCGCGCCCTGCATGTGCGCGGGCGGCCGTACCAGCATCCAGCTGTAGAAGGCCCAGCCGGCGGCGGCCACCAGCATCAGAAGGTCGCCGATCACGAACTGCACGGCCAGCAGTGTGTCGAGCCGGCCGCGCGACAGCACCACGGCCACGCCCACCAGCGACAGCAGCGCGCCGGCCACCTGCCGTCCGCGCGGCCGCTCGCCAAAGAAGAGCGCGCCGATGGCCAGCGTCCACAGCGGCGTGCTCGACGCGATCAGCGTGACGTTCAGCGGGGTCGAGGTGCGCAGCGCCAGGTACTGCAGCGCGTTGTAGGCGCCCACGCCCAGCAGCGCGATCGTCGCCAGGTAGGGCCAGCGTGCCAGGGCCTGCGCACGCCGCTCGGTCGAGCCCATCACGCGCCAGCCCAGCGGCAGCAGCAGTGCCAGCGCCAGCGCCCAGCGGGCGGCGTTCAAGGTGAGCGGCGGCATGCTGCCGATGGCCAGTCGGCCGATCACCGCGTTGCCCGCCCACAGCAGCGGCGGCACGGTCAGCAGCACGGCCAGGCGGGGTGAAGGGCGCATCGTGCACCGATTGTGGGGGCTGTCGCGCACCGGCCCGGCGCGCGTACCATCGGCTGCACACCCCATCGGCCGCGGCAGACGGCCCGAGGAGACACGAGGTGACCGTCACCGTCCCGCTGTGGCTGGCCCTGCTGGCCGGCGCCCTGGCGCTGTGGGCCGTGCTCGACCGGCTGCTGATGCCGACCGCGCGCTGGTTCGTGCGCAGCCGTGCCGACAAGGTGCTCAACGAGGTCGGCCGGCGGCTGAAGATCCACATCCGGCCGTTCCAGCGGGTGCGCCGGCAGGCGCTGATCGACCGGCTGATCTTCGACGACAAGGTGCAGCAGGCCGCGCAGGCCTTTGCCGACGCGCGCGGCATGCCGCGCGAGGTGGCGCTGGACCAGGTGCAGCGCTACGCGCGCGAGATCGTGCCGGCCTTCAATGCCTACGTGTACTTCCGCATCGGCTACTGGCTGGCCAAGCGCATCTCGCAGAGCCTGTACCGCGTGCGCATCGGCGCCACCGACGAGGCCGGGCTCAATGCAATCCCGCCCGATGCCACGGTGGTGTTCGTGATGAACCACCGCAGCAACATGGACTACATCGTCGCGTCGTACCTGGCCGCCGAGCGCGCCGCACTGTCCTATGCGGTGGGCGAGTGGGCGCGGGTGTGGGGCCTGCAGCAGCTGATCCGCGCGATGGGCGCCTACTTCGTGCGGCGCAACTCGAAGGACGAGCTGTACCGTCGCGTGCTCGAGCGCTACATCGCGATGGCCACCGAGGCCGGCGTCACCCAGGCCGTCTACCCCGAGGGCGGGTTGACCCGCGACGGCTTCATGCGCGAGCCGCGCTTCGGCGTGCTCGACTACATGCTGCGCGGCTTCCACACCCAGGGCGAGCGCGACCTGGTGTTCGTGCCGCTGGGCCTGAACTACGACCGCGTGCTCGAGGACCGCACTCAGCTGCACAGCGCCGACGCGAACGCCCGCCCGGCCGGCGGCTTGAAGGCCGCCGGCCGCACGCTGGCCTTCGCGGCGCACCAGGCCTGGCTGATGCTGCGCAACCGCTGGTACCGGCTGGGCTACGCCTGCGTCAACTTCGGCACGCCGGTGTCGGTGCGGGCCTGGTCGGCCGCGCGGGGGGTCGACTTCGACCACCTGCCCAAGGCCGCGCGGCAGGCCGAGGTGGCCGCGCTCGGCCGCCACCTGATGGACGAGGTGGGCCGGCTGATCCCGGTGCTGCCGGTGCCGCTGGTGGCGCTGGTGCTGCAGCGCGCGCCGGGGCCGCTGAGCGTGCTCGACATCAAGGCCCGGGCCGGTGACCTGGTGCGCCTGCTCGAGGCCGGCGGCGCGCGCCTGTACCTTCCGCGCGGCGACTGGGACTACGCCATCGACGCCGGCCTGCGCATGCTGCGCCTGCGCCGCCTGGTCGACGAGTCTTCGGGCCTGTACCGGGTGCGCGAGGGCGAGGGGCCGCTGGTCGGCTACTACGCCAACTCGATCGGGCACCTGGTGCCGCAAGCCGCCGCCTGACGCCGCACCGGGCATCGGGGCAGGCCGTGCCACCCGCGGGCCCGCGCCGGCAGCGCCGGCCGAATTCGACTACGCTTGCGGCCCGAATTCCACACCACAACGAGGAGCCTTTCGCCATGTCCCAGACCATCCAGATCAGCCAGTTCGGCGGCCCCGAGGTGCTGCAGCTCGTGGACCTGCCGGTGGGCGACCCGGGCCCGGGCGAGATCCGCATCCGCCACCAGGCCATCGGCCTGAACTTCATCGACGTGTACCAGCGCACGGGCCTGTACCCCAACAAGCTGCCGCTGTCGCTGGGCATGGAAGGCGCGGGCATCGTCGAGGCGGTGGGCGAGGGCGTCACGCACCTGAAGGCGGGCGACCGCGCGGCCTACGCCAGCAACCCGCCCGGCAGCTACAGCCAGTCGCGGGTGATGCCGGCCAAGACGGTGTGCCGGCTGCCCGAGGCCATCTCGTTCGAGACCGGCGCGGCGATGATGCTCAAGGGCCTGACCGCGCAGTACCTGCTCAAGAAGACGCTGCCGCAGGGTGGCCTGCAGGCCGGCGACCACGTGCTGTGGCATGCCGCGGCCGGCGGCGTCGGCCTGATCGCCTGCCAGTGGGCCAAGGCCCTGGGCCTGCAGCTCATCGCCACCGCCGGCAGCGATGCCAAGTGCCAGCTCGCACTGGAGCACGGGGCAGCCCACGCCATCAACTACCGCACCGAGAACTTCGTCGAGCGCGTCAAGGCCATCACCGGCGGCGCGGGCGTGAAAGTGGTCTACGACTCGGTGGGCAAGGACACCTTCGAGGGCTCGCTCGACGTGCTGCGGCCCTTCGGCCTGCTGGCCAGCTTCGGCAATGCCTCGGGCCCGGTGCCGCCGTTCGCGCCCGGCATCCTCGGCGCCAAGGGGTCGCTGTACATCACGCGGGCCACGCTGTTCAGCCACATCGCGACGCGCGAGGCCACGCAGGCCATGGCCGACGACCTGTTCGCGGTGGTGCAGAGCGGCGCGGTGAAGATCCGCATCGACCAGCGCTACCCGCTGGCCGAGGTGGCCCGGGCGCACCGCGAGCTCGAGGCCCGCAACACCACGGGCTGCAGCATCCTGCTGCCCTGAGCCCGGACGTGCCAGGCCGGAAGGCCTGGCACGCCTGGCGAAGGCGCGAGGGCGATTTCACGCCCGAGGGCTGACGGATGCCGCCGAAGTAGTTGCGACTCGCGCCACAAGATTGCGATTGGCGGGCGCAAGTTCCTGCGACTGACCCAGCCGCGCCTGCCGGTGTGGTCGAACGGTGCGGCTGCGATCACGTGGGGCGTGATCCCGGCGATGTCATCTCCGGTGGCCCGCTGCTCACGCTGCGCTGCGAGCGACGACAGCTTTGTGGCAGGCCAATCTTGTTGGCCTCGGCCTGCTATCGACCCAGAACCGACATCCGCGGCCCTGAACTCACCGCCCAGAAGCTGCCGGTCGGACCCGCAGCCAGGCACCTGTTCGCGGGTCCACCGCCGAGGGCACACATCGGCAGGCGGCACAAAGGGCGCTTGAGGCGCGGCGCACGGCTTGAGACCGTTTGGGCTCGCGCCCTCGGGGGACACAGCGGACAAGCAATCGGCCGGCAGCCCCAGCGGGACGTCCGATGGCGCCCGACTTTTTTGCCCGTCCCGGCCTCCGAGGGGTGAGACGGCGCTGGGTGCGCCGTCTCAGGCGTAATCACTTCGCGGTCTTCTTGGTTTGGTGCTGACACGCTGGGCAGGTTCGCTGGCCGGCGCGCTTGCGTCAAGCCTGTGTCTTCTCCTGTTCCTCTCCCACGTGCGCTGCAACCTCTTCCAGGTACTTGTCGCGATTCAGGAGGCTGAGAAAGCGACCGTCCTCTCCAACGACGGCAACGAAGTCTGAGCGGCAGCGAAGGAGTGCGCGAGACCGCTTGGCTCGCGTGTCGTCGTCGCGAGTCGTTATGGATGCATTGAATGCAGCGTCCGGGACGAACTGCCTCAGGAGCGCGTGGGTGATCCAGGAGGCACGTTCGCGATAGGTGGGAAGTTGAACCCAGTCGGGAGGAACGGGCAGTCCCGTGGGCGGAGGCAGTTGCTTCTCCTGCAGTTGATCCACGAACTGCCTCACGAGATTCTGCGCTTGGTAGGGCTCTAGAGCGCCGGTATCGTTCGTGACCCATGCCATCTGCGCCGTCCTGGGGTCCTGGCCACCCATCTGAGCGTTAAGCGCGCGGACGAGTGCGGACTCAAGCCATGGGTACTTGGTTGCGAGCTGCCAGCGCAGTTGGCGGATGTTCGCAACGGCAACGAATCGGCGCTCTACGCCAGCGGCCCTCTCCACGAACACGAGGACCTTTGCTCCCCGCATGCGTTCCATGAGAACGGCAGCGATGTACAGGCGCGAGGTCAGCCACTCATCGCCCGTTCCCAGTTGAATGACGGCGTAGTCCGCAGGTACCGTGGACTGCGCCTGTTCGATCATCGACCGCGTCGAGTCCGACACCTGCGCCTGGTCCGTTGACGACTTGATCTCATCGAGCAGCGGGGTAGCAGCTGGCGCTTTGGCGGCCGCGAGATCGATCGAGACGTTGAATGCAGACACCTTGCTGACCCGACCCCCGATCGCGCCCAGAAAGCCCGTGAGCGCTTGGCGAAACGCTATCGCGACGATAAGGGCCACGAGGGGCCAGCCTAGTGCCTTGGCGAGCTCAACGAAGAGCAGGCCGTCAGCTCTGTTTGTCGATGCAAGCGACTGCGCGGCGGATGAGGCCGAAGAGGCTGCGGCTAGCGCACTTGAAGCGGCTGACGAAGCCGCAGCAGGTGAGGCTGGCAACGCAGGAGCGTTGGCGCTTCGTGCCGAAGAAGTGGATGAGGCGCCCTGCGAGAGAGCTGGCGACGTCCAGCATAGGGCAGCAGACACTGCTACAAGTACGACAAACCAGTAATTGGCACGCACGATTCCTCCGACTCCAAGGCACGGGGCAGAGCATGCACGAAGACTTCAACGTCGTAGAAGCGTGCTTCATCTCGGCATATGAGACGAGCATGCGAACCGACGCCCGGTACCAACTGGACAGACCTACAGCGCCATGGCTTGGGCACTGCGCCTTGGGTATCGCGACTTAGGAGATTGATCGTGCTCGAGGGAGTCCGCCGCGCGCGCCCTGAGGCTTGAAGGCTTCGATCAGAGCCATGACCGAAGCCCGGAAGGCCACCGGTTGTGCAGAGCCCGCTCGGCCGGGACCCGGCGACTGACTGCTGTGCACTGCGCCGAACTGGCGCTGCCGACCCTACTGCGACATCCGCTGCTTCGCTCTCGGTGTCTCAAAGCCGCCGCTCGCGACACGCTCGAATTGATGATGCGACATCCGAAGACGTCGAATTTCATCAGCACAGTCGCACGAGGTCTTACTGGTCAGGCCATGCCGCCAGCGCACGCGACTGGAGCGCCGCAAATTCGGATCCCGCAGCCATAGGAGCAGCGTGCTGGAAAAAACTGGCAAGCCGTTGGCGCGCCAGCTGACATGTGGCTGCGGGGGTCGCTGCACTTGGAGCCTGGTCTAACAGTACGGCATGTGCCAACACCGCCGGATAAGCGCGCAGGACGTCGATGCCAATTGCAGCGGCACGCTGTACCGCGGCCCGGTCAAGTTCACTGGCGCAAGTCGTGTCCATGTTAGCTCCCGGCAGCAAGTGCAGCGCCGACTGGCGAGCTAGCAACCAGACTAGCGACGCATCGGTTCCGACGGCGACCGCCTCTTCGATCGCCGGCCGGGTCAGGTCCGCCGCTTCGACGCCGCGGCACCCGTCGATGACCCTGCCCTCGAGCCAAGCCGACAAGCGCGGCACCGCCCGCAGCCGCGCCCGCCTGTCCTGCATAGCGAGGCGCGCGTTTTCACGCGCGACCCGCAACGCCAAACGACTGAACGCCGCGAAGCAGTTGCGCCTGTCGGCGGCCTGCGTCGGCGGCGCCGCGGCGCTGATCGCATCGGCACGGATCAAGTCCTCGACCAGCGACATCAATCCATCGCTGACCACGACCTTCCGCTCGCCGAAGCGGTGCAGCGAAGTCACCTTCGGCAAAGGCGAACGTTCGTATACAAAGCGAATGTCGTTGAGGGAGTCGATTTCGGCCCGGGACAAACCAGGGCTGCGCATCGCACTCTTGCGCCAGCCAGCGGCGCTGGATTCGAAGCGCTGCTGAGATTCCTTCACCTCCGGTGCGCTGCGCTGCGCCATGGCAAGGGGCGCGGCCAGCGCACAGGCGATGACAAGCAAAGCGCGGCAACCCGCTTTCATCGCGAACACGCCTGCAGCCAGCCGTCGTGCAAATAGTTCGGCAAGGTTCCCGTGACGGGGAACTGGCGCGTTCCGGCCGTGCATTCGATGCGGACGGCGACCGGCAGTTGGCAGATGCCGAAAGGTCCGCCATCGCTTTCAAAAGAGCTTGCCGGCAGCAGCAACAGGCCGCCTGTAGGCAAGGTCCGGTTCAGCCCGAGCGACCAACCCGATGCGCCTTCGGTTCCAGGGTTCAGGATCACACGCTTGACGGTTGTCGGCGTCTGGCCTTCGTGCAGCAGCGCCAGAAAAACTGTGGGCGCCGCGGGCGGTGCGTCGTTGAGATACCAGCCAGCGCGGTACGGCGGGCAACTCTGGCATCCGCAGAGGGCCAGCGCAGCCGACAGCGCGGCCCAGCGGACGGCGACGCTCATCGCGAGCCTCCATCCAGGCCGCGCACGTTGCGGCGCGGTCCAGCGGTTTCGACGGCTACCTTCAGATCGGCCAGCGCCTGGCGGATGTCACTCAGGATCGCGCTCATGGCAGCGCTGCTGCCGCGGCCGTCGGTATGGGCTGATGCCAACGCCTGCGCCAGCGATTCGACCTGCAGGTTCAGCCGGTTCATCCCCGACTCCAGTCCGGGACCTGGGAGGTTGCCGGCGGTCGGCAGTTTGCGACCCATGTCCTGCAGCGCCACAGTTAGCCCCTCCACTGCCCACGTCAGCCGCTGATCTGAAGCGGTCGTGGGACCGCCCGGGCCGCCCGTTCCACCGGTTTGACCTGATCCGCCGGAGCCACCCGTTCCACCTGTTCCACCCGGACTGCCCGGACCACCAGCGCCGCCAGCAACCGACCCGCCACCGCGGGTGCCTGAACCTGAGCCCTGCAGCGCGCTTGCGGCCTCGCTCAACCGAGCCGCGGCGTTTTCCAGCGCCAGGGTCGGTCCACGCCAGTCAGGACCTACGGGCACACCGCCGCCCAGGCCGGACAAGAGTGCCCGGTCGCCTTCGGTGAGGCGCAGATCGGGCGCTGCCAGGCGGATCGACAGACCATCCTTCAACAGCGCGCGGTCTGTCGACGACAACGACACCTCGCCAGGTGCCAGCGCAACCGTGCCCGCAACACCCAGCGTCCCGCCGACGGTGAGCGCCGCAACCAGTGCCGCGCCAGTGCCGAAATTGTGGATCACTTCACCGAGGCCGCCAACAGCGCCTACCCCTGCCGCGCCGACCGGGAACTTGCAGGCGCACTTCCCGTCCACCGACCCGGCTGTTGTAGGCTCTAGTGACATCGGGTCTAGGTCGGGCCACTGCTCCGGCGCGCCGGGAAACGCGGCCTCCGCGGTGACCATGCCCAGCACGCGGTAGCTCTCGAACTGGCTTTCGTCGAAGAACTGGTCGGCCGTGCTCTGATGGGGAAACGCACTGCCGACGCGCCTGCTGGAATCAGCGTACTGCGACACGTCCGGTGGATCTTCGGGCAGCAGGCGAGGCTTCAGCAGGATCAGTACCCCGTCGCTGTCAGGCGGATTACCGTCGCACGCCGAATAGCGGATCCGGGCCACGATGCGCCGCGCATGCTTGGTGCGGCGATCGGGGCCGGGCAGCAACGGCGGTAGGTCCACGGGTATGCCCAGGTCAACGCGAATCTTGCGCACCGCGTCGAGCAGGTCGGTGTACTGGAATTCACCGTCGCAGGTCGCGTCGACGACCACGATGCGGTGGCAGCGCCGCCGCACCATCTCGTAGACGCCGAGGTTCTCGAAATGCCCGCCGTCCGACAGATAGACGGAGTCGCGGTCATCGGTAGTTCGGCCGAGGGCCTCGTCGAGCATCGCGCTCAGCCCAGTGCGCGGCCCGTCCTCGGACCAGCGCTGGGCACCGGCGGGTCCGGGATTCGGCAGCCACCAGCCGAGTCGCACGTTGAAGATCGCCATCACCAGCGTCACCAGCGCTGAGCTGTGGTAGCCCATGTTAGGCGATGCGGCGGCGCCGGAGATCGTCAACGCGCGACCGAGCGACATGCCCTGGGCGCCGGCGTACGCCTCCGTGGGCACGAAGCCGATGCCGGCGGCGCCGCAATGCCGCGGGGTAGCAATGAAGGAAGCCGCCTTGCGTTGTTGCCAGGCGAGCCGGCGGTTAGACGGCCGCACCAGGTTCAACGCCATGTTGACGACATGAAACAGGCGCGGCGGATGGTCGCCGCACCAGGGACCAGAACACTCGGCCAGTCGGCAGTTGTCTTCAGGGTCGAAGCCGGTGAACCAGTGCGGGTGGCGGCGAGCGCGCGCAGCGCCGAGGTAGGCGCGAACCAGCCGGTTGCCGTACATCCCGTGCAGCGAGAACGTGTTGGCACCGATCAGCCGCGACATCCCGGCGCCGACCAGCGCAAGCAGGACGATGGCAAGCAACACCGCCCGCCAGTCGGCGTTGAGCAACACATGTTCGTAGGCCCGCGATTCGTTGCCGCGCAGCGCGGCGGCGGCCGGCTCCGCGGCCGGCGTCGCGGCCACGCCGGCGGGTTTGGCGACCGGCAGCGCTGCCAACATCGACTCGCTGCGCAGGTAGTCGCTCTCGGCGCGCAGGTCAGCCTCGCACACCTTGGGCATCCACCGATGGCAATGCTCGAGTGCCGCGCTCCAGCCCAGGTTCAGGCCGACGACGGCGGCCAGCACTACCAGCAGGGCCATGATGTCGAGCACGCGCAGGCCGGACTTCTGCAACAGCCCGTCGGCGCGCTTCTTCAGATCGGCGCCGTTCTTGCTCCAGTAGCCGATGGCGCTCGTCAGCACCCCCAGCAGGCCACCGCCGACCCCGATCTGCGCACCCGTGGGTAGGCTGGCCGCAAAGTTGTCCAGCAGCAGCAGCGGCAGGTAGATCACGATGGCGAATGCCACCATCCATGCCAGGCTGGCGTACAGCCACCATGCGGTGGCCCGCGCCCACCACTCGCGGTCGTCTTCGTCGGTGACGCGGCCGGCCAGGCCGGCATACAGCGTCATGGCTAGCCAGAAGGCGCCCAGCATGGCCGGCACGGCGACCGCGGCGTAAAGCAGCCGCCGGTCGTCGGCTGCGTCAGCGGGCAAGCCAGTGTGCTGCAGCGCAAGCCAGAGCAGCAGCCCACCGGCGCCACCACTGGCCAGCACCATCCCGAATCCGAACCAGTTGCGACCGCCCTGACGCAGCGGCAGCTTGCGGCGGTGGCGCCAAAACAGCCCGACGCCGATGCCGGCAAGGTGCGCGCCGATGCCCGCCAGCGTGAACCAGTGCCACGCGATGTCGCGGAAAGTGGCTGCCCAGGCGCCAACGATGCTGAATGTCACCGCGGCCACGGTAACCGGTGCGAAGCAGGCGAAGGCGAACCAGCTCTTGACGTCGTCGAAGGCATTCGCTGAGCTTTCGTCCGGGAGCTTGCCTGGCAGGTCGGCCACAACGTAGGCGATGCCGGCGACGATGAGTGCAGCCGACAAGGCAGTCAGCGCGATCACCGGCGCGAGAGGGCTTTCAGGGGGCGACGACAACAGCGCCAGATAAAAACGCGGCGCCGCCACCGCGGCCGCCAGCAGCGGCACCCAGACCAACCAGTTGAGCAGGAGGTTGCGCAGGAAGATCGCGGCCAGGCTGAGCGAGTCGCTCGACAGCCCGATGACCGGGCTCAGAAAGTTGCTGTACGCACGCAGGCGGGTTACCGGATCGTGGGCGCTTGCGTCGGCATCCTGTGCGCGTGGTTCGGCCGCCGAGTCCTCGGCACTTTCAGTCGCCCCTCCCGGGGCCGGCGGGGGCGGTGGGGCTGCCGGCGGCGGCTGCGCTGTGCCATCCGCGAGCTTGCGGCGCACTTTCTCCCAATTCCACTTTTCGACACGCAGCCAGTTGCTCAACCAACTGCCGATGTAGCCACCGCCGGACACGGTCGACAGGTAGTGGAAGCCGGCCAGCCGACCGCTGCGGGCCAGCGACTGAAGCACCCCGAGGCTGAAGGTCGCGCTGCGGATGCCGCCACCGGAGAGGCACAGCGCTGACGGACGCTGCTCGGCCGGAAGTGCGTGGATGCGAGCGAAGACCTCGCCCAGCGGCCGGCTGGCATCGTCGACCCACAGCGGGCCAGCGAGATACTGAAATTCGCCCTTCAGCACAGCCTCGACATCGACGGCTTGTGGTGCCGCCTTTTGCTTCATGAAGTCGAACATCGCTGTCCCCCTCTGAAGGGCATCTTGCAGTCGCGTCAGCGGCCATGCATCCACTGTGTTGGGGATTGTCAGCCACTTTGCGGCGGCCTAAAGAGCCGTGCCGGTACCAGCGCCGTGGCCATGGCCACGGCCCAATAGCCACCCGATTCTGCGCGTAGGCGCCTCGTTGGAGACGCGCTGCTGGAAGCTGCGGTCACCACCGTCCGGTCATCGCCGAAGGCCGCATTCGATGCGCGGCTCCCGACCAAGGCCGTGTGGAAACTCTGAAGCGCGAGCACCTGCGCTGTACGCGAGCCGCGTCGCAGTCTTGGTTAGTTTGAATGCGCGTCTCCGACGCTGAGATTGAGCCCAGTTCTTCCTTTCACCGCCCTCAAGCCCTCATCGCGCCATCAACTTCGCAGTTCCTAGGATCTTCATCGCTCGCTTCAGGTTGTAGGCCAAGACCTGCAGACTCATCTCGGTGCGCACCTTCGGCAGCGTCTTGGTCAGGAAGCGCGTCGACCCCATCCAGGCCTTGAGCGAACACATGCTCCACGGTCTGTCGGCGCAACCTAGCGACCTCGGCCGGTGCTTCATCCAGCCTCTGCTGCACTACCTCCAGCACGCCCTCGTGTTCCCAGCGGCTGATACGTCGGTAGTCGCCAGTCGTGCACTGGCTCTTGAGTGGGCAGTTCGGACAGGCTTAGGGCCAATATTTGTGCATCGTCTTGCCGCGCTCCTCGGCGGTGAACCGATGGATGGCGATCTGGCCTGCCGGGCAGCGGTACTCGTTCTTGTCCGCGTCGTACGTGAAGTCACGTTTGTCGAAGCGCCCCTCGGCCTTGCTGTTGGAAGTCAGCGGCTTGGGCACCAGCGTGGCGATGCCCGCCTCTTCGTGCGCATTGACGGATCTCGTGGCCCTCGTAGTAGGCGCGGTCGGCCAGTGCGATCATGTCCGGCGCTTGCGTAGCTTCCTGAGCCTTGGCCGCCATGTTCGAGAGCTGCGACCGGTCGTGTCCGACGTTGGTCACCTCGTGCGCAAAGATCATGTGGTACTTGGTATCCACGGCGGTCTGCACGTTGTAGCCCACCGTGCCGGTGCCGCGTCCGCTGGTGGCCGTCGAGCGTGCGTCGGGGTCGGTCAGCGAGATCTGCTGGTTGGCGCTAGCCTTGACCTGCTTGCCGATCTCTCCCAGCGCCCTCATCTGCTCCTTGACCTTGGCGATTTTCTCCTTGAGGTGAGTCACCCGGCTGGGCAGCACCGCGGCGGGTTGACGATCCGCACGGTCGAGTTCGTCGAGGTAGCGCGCAATGCTCTCTTCCAATTGCTGCATCCGGGCCTGCAGCGCGTGATTGGTGAAGTTCTTGTCGCGGTTGTTGGAGGCTCCTTCGCGCCGTGCGGGACGACGACGACTGGACAAATCTCAACCCGAGTGAAGCGCTGGCGAGACACGCGTCTGTCCTCACATCGTCGAGTCACTCCTGAGACCCGGTTGGGCTCCGCTCCCGGGCCGCGCCAAGCGCGGGACTACTGATGTGTAGTGATGACGCCTGACCTGCGTCCCGGAATACTGCGCCACCTTCACAGTAGGAGATCTACATGGCCAGGATCGTGGCTTCCGCCAATGACTCGCCGACGCGTATATCGGTTGTCTGGATCGTCGTCAACGGCAAACGCGTGTTCATCTCGAAGGACGCATCGCAGCCCTCGGAGGTGCCCAGCGGCGTCGAGTTGACCATCGAATGGGACTTCCGGGGAAATCCCGGCGACGAGGCCACGGTCGAGATCTACGAAAGCGTTGGCCAGAATTGGGCGAAGTACGAGCCACCGCTCAAGGTCGTCATGCCAGGCGGGAAGACGCGAGTAACGAGCACCAATCCGCCCGCGGGCCAGCAGCCCTACACCCTCCAAACCTGATGTCACGGGAGATCGAATCATGAGAACCTCACGCTCGTCGCTCGGTGCCGCCGTGCTGATGATTGCTGCAGTGCTGGCGGTCGCCTCCACAGGTGCAAGTGCGCAGGATGCCAAGAAGAACATGAAAGCCCTCGTGGATGTGCCCGGCAACGCGGGCAAGACCCCGGCCCGTCCGTCCTGCGAAATTCGTGCGGCCGCGGGCACTTCGGCGGTGGACTGCAGCATCGACATCAACCACTTTGGAAGCAACCCGGGTCGGGGAATCACGGGAGATGCCACGTTCGTCTCCATCGATGTCGCCGTGCCGCAGCCGAAAGGAAGCGAAGTCACGACGTTGGGTTCCCTCGATGGCCTGGCTCGCAGCTATACGTTGGGCATGTCCGTGGGCACGATCGTCATGTTCGAACCCACTACCGCACTGTTCGGCGTGTCGGCGAAGGGCGGACCGCAGAACTACTCCTGGTATGACGGCACCACCCTGGTCAAGTCGTCCGACACGCGTTCGTCGCACAGCGTGGACGGCTATGCCGGGTTCACGTTCGGCAACGACGGTGCGAATGCCGCGTACCTGAGGCTCAGTCGACAGTCGGTGTTCAAGGACTCCAAGAGTCGCATGCTGTGCCCGGTAGCGACGTCGGCGGCGCCGGTCGAGTGCGTCAACGGACCGATCGGGGCACCGGCCAAGTCGGTTTCCAACGTGGTTACGCTGCAGTACGCCCGGGCGTTTGATGCGCCGGGCACGGGGATGTCGGTTTCCATCAGCCGCAATACGACTGATCAGGTGACCGGGATCGAGGTGCCCATTTACCTGCTCACGATGGGCACGCCGAATGCACCGTTGAGCCTGGGAATCTCGGCCGGATGGACCAATGACCCCAGCAGCGCACGGCGAGGATCGCTCGCCGTGATGTTCTCGACGAGCAAGTTCAAAGTCTTGTCCCAATGATGTTCGATGCGTCGCGATGCGTCGGGGCGCCGAAGAGCGTGAGACAAGGGCGGTGCGGAGATGTGCTCTTCGACGAAAACAGGACGCGGGCGCACTGCCGTACCGACGGGATGCTGCCCGCCGCCTCACGTTCGTCTCACAAGGGGCGGAGCTGAGGGAGCCGCCGGTCGACGTGGCAGCTCCCGAAATCTAGATGAGAATTTCTCCGTCAAGCTCGTCGTTCCCGCTGTGCCGTTGCAACTGGGCTACCGCGGCGCGGAACTTCTTTAGATCGGCGGCCTCAAATCTGAAGTGCAACACCCAGCAGCGTAAGGTGTGCACATGGCCAAGACAAAGCAGTACCAACAG
>NZ_MWLO01000008.1 GCF_002198735.1 Ideonella sp. A 288 | reverse complement strand
CCCCCTACCCCCCCGGTCTGAAGCATGCGCCGGCCAGGGTCCCGCCGCTACACTCAAGTACAGGTATGGGATGGGTTGAATCGGGGTTGTCGTGGCGTGCCATGCCGCAGCTTTTCGAGAGGACATCGCAAGGTGTGATGGCAGGACTTTGCCTCCGGCCGTGAAACGGACGAAGGCGGGGACATCGGGCCCCGAATCGCAAGGGGAACTCCACGTTGTGCGACACATCCAACGCCGCCTCGCCGGTCCAGGGCGGTGCCAGTGCCTCGGTTGACGGCCATGCCAGGCCATACCGTCCTCGGGAACAGGGCACAGCCACCGGGCCACGTCTCGGCAATGCCCTCCCGCAGGCCTGCGTGGCAGCGGCACGGCCACTGTCTTCCCCATGACGCCCACCCTCGTCCTGAACGTCGTCGGGCTCACGCCCGCCCTGCTGAAGCACGCGCCGCGGCTGCAGGCCCTGTCCCAGGCCGGCGCGGTGCGCCCGCTGACCACCGTGCTGCCGGCCGTCACCACCACGGTGCAGTCCACCCTGCTCACCGGCGTGCTGCCGCGCGAGCATGGCATCGTGGCCAATGGCTGGTACTTCCGCGACCTGTCCGAGATCTGGCTGTGGCGACAGTCGAACAAGCTGGTGCAGGCCGAGAAGGTGTGGGAGACCGCCCGTCGGCGCGACCCGTCCTTCACCTGCGCCAAGCTCTTCTGGTGGTACAACATGTACGCCAGCGTCGACTTCGCCGTCACGCCGCGGCCCATGTACCTGGCCGACGGCCGCAAGCTGCCCGACATCCACACGCACCCGGCCGGGCTGCGCGACGAACTGCAGGGCGCGCTCGGCGACTTCCCGCTGTTCCGTTTCTGGGGCCCGGGCTCCGACATCGTGTCCACCGAGTGGATCGCCCGCAGCGCGCTGCATGTGCTCGAGCAGCATCGGCCCACGCTGTCGCTGGTGTACCTGCCGCACCTGGACTACGACCTGCAGCGCTTCGGCCCCAACCACCCGGCCATCCCGGCGCAGGTGGCGGCCGTCGATGCGCTGTGCGGCCCGCTCATCGACAAGGCCCGGTCCATCGGGGCCCACGTGGTGGTGCTGTCGGAGTACGGCATCACCGAGGTGTCGCGGCCGGTGCACATCAACCGCGCGCTGCGCGAGGCCGGCTGGCTGAAGGTGCGGCTGGAGCGCGGGCTGGAGCAGCTCGATGCGGGGGCCTCCGACGCCTTCGCTGTGGCCGACCATCAGCTGGCCCATGTGTACGTGGCCCGGCCCGAACTGGTGCCCGAGGTCGCGGCCTGCCTGGCCGCCTTGCCCGGCGTGGAGACGGTGCTGGACGATGCTGGCAAGCGCGCCGCGGGCCTGGACCATGCGCGCTCGGGCGAACTGGTCGCTGTCGCCAAGGCCGACAGCTGGTTCACCTACTACCACTTTCTCGACGATGCGCGCGCACCCGATTTCGCGCGCACGGTCGAGATCCATCGCAAGCCGGGCTACGACCCGGTGGAGTTGTTCTTCGACCCCAGGATCAAGTTCCCCAAGCTCGCCGTGGCCGCGCGGCTGGCACGCCGGGCGCTCGGCCTGCGCACCCTGATGGATGTCATCGGCCTGGATGCGACGCTGGTGCGCGGCTCGCACGGCCGGCCCACCGACCGGCCGGACGACGGCCCGCTGTTCATCACCACCGCGCCCGAGCTGCTGGCGGACGGGCCGGTGCCGGCCACCGCGGTGAAGCAGTTGCTGCTCGATCACCTGTTCCCGGTGGCGGCATGAGCGAATCCACCACCACCACCGCATGTCGAAAGGCGAGGGCATGACCCCAGAAGCGGCACTGCAGCACTGGCTGGACCAGCGGCTGGACGCCGCAGGCGCCCAGTGGCTGCGCGACGCGGTCGCCGGCCTGGCCGGCGGCGGCACCGATCGCGACCTGTACCGCAGCGTGAGCCTGGTGTCGCGCAAGCTCGGCAAGGCGCCGCTCGCACTCGACGCCGCCGCCCTGGCCGTGGCGGCGCAGGCGCGGCCGGGCTGGGACCCGTCGCCGTGGACCGTGGACCAGGCCGCGCGCGTGCGCCTGCTGCTGGCCGCCGCGACCGACAGCGACACCTTCGTGCGCCGCCTCGACCAGCTCTGCGCCACCGCCGACGTCGACGAACTGGTGGCCTTCTACCGCGGCCTGCCGCTGTACCCCGATGCACCCAGGCACCGCCAGCGCGCCGCCGAGGGCGTGCGCACCAACATGCGGGTGGTCTTCGAGGCCGTGGCCCACCACAACCCCTACCCCGCCGAGCAGCTGCCCGAAGACGCCTGGAACCAGATGGTGCTGAAGACGCTGTTCGTCGGCAGCACCCTGCACCCGATCGCCGGCCTGGACGGCCGCGCCAATGCCACCCTGGCACGCATGTTGAGCGACTATGCGCACGAGCGCTGGGCCGCTGCGCGACCGGTGAGCCCCGAACTCTGGCGCTGCGTCGGCCCCTTCGCCGCCGGCCACCTGCTCGACGACCTGGCCCGCGTGCTCGACAGCGGCACGCCGCCCGAGCGCGCCGCCGCGGTGCTCGCGCTGCGCAGCGCCACCGACCCGCACGCCCGCACCCTGCTCGACCGCCATGCCGCCTTGCGGGACACCGTGGCGGCGCGCGGCACCGACTGGACCAACGTGCTCGAATTCAACTGACCCACTGGGAGAACGCCATGCGCTTCATCGATCCCCACTGCCACATGTCGTCGCGCACCACCGACGACTACGAACGCATGCAGGCGGCCGGCGTCGTCGCCGTCATCGAGCCCGCGTTCTGGCTCGGCCAGCCGCGCACCAACGTCGGCAGCTACATCGACTACCTGTCCAGCATCGTCGGCTGGGAGCGCTTCCGCGCCTCGCAGTTCGGCATCAAGCACTACTGCACCATCGGCCTGAACAGCAAGGAGGCCAACAACGAGGCCCTGGCCGAGGCGGTGATGGACATCCTGCCGCGCTACCTGTCCAAGGAAGGCGTGGTGGCGGTGGGCGAGATCGGCTACGACGACGGCAGCGCGCTCGAGGACAAGTACTACCGCGCGCAACTGACGCTGGCGCTCGAGTACGACATGCTGGTGATGGTGCACACGCCGCACCGCGACAAGAAGGCCGGCACCATCCGCAGCATGGAGGTGGCGGTGGAGATGGGCATGGCCCCGGGCCGCGTCATCATCGACCACAACAACGAGGAAACCGTGCGCGACGTGCTCGACCGCGGCTTCTGGGCCGGCTTCACGCTGTACCCCAACACCAAGATGGGCAGCGAGCGCATGGTCGA
This sequence comes from Ideonella sp. A 288, assembly GCF_002198735.1. Lineage (GTDB taxonomy): Bacteria > Pseudomonadota > Gammaproteobacteria > Burkholderiales > Burkholderiaceae_C > Pseudaquabacterium. Next base: position 5,756 of record NZ_MWLO01000008.1, on the reverse strand, counting down.
GATCGTGCGGCAGTACGGCTCGGACCGCATCTTCGTCGACTCCAGCGCCGACTGGGGCGTGTCCGACCCGCTGGCGGTGCCCAAGACCGCCCGGCTGATGATCGAGCGCGGCATCCCGCTGAAAGACGTCGAGGCCACCTGCTACGGCAACGCCCTGGCGGCCTACGCGCAGAGCGGCCAGATGCAGGAATCGCACTGGCTGGCGCCCGAGCCGGTGGACCAGCGCATGCTGTTCGAGGGCAACACCGTGCTGCGCGGGCAGACACCGTCGGTGGGCGCCGTGCCCGAGCGCGCGGCCATCGTCGACACGGCCGTCTTCAAGTGAGAGGCTCGCCGTGTCCAATCTCCAACGCAATCCGGCGCCCGTGAGCGCCGTCGTCACGCCCCTGCCGCAGCGCGATGAGCGCCCGGCCATGTACCTGCAGTCGTTCGCGGTGCGCTACGAGTACCCGGTGTGCTTCACAGAGCACCTGTTCGCCCGCGACAACCCGGTGTTCCGCGACACGCTGCTGCGGCGCGAACCCGAGCGCCGGCACAAGTTCGTGGCCTTCATCGACTCCAACGTGGCGGCCTCGTTCCCGTCACTGGCCCACGACATCGCGGGTTATGCCGTCCTGCATTCGGACGCGATGCAGATGGTGGCGCACCCCGAGGTGGTGCCCGGCGGCGAGCATGTCAAGAACGACCCGGCCCTGCTCACGCGGCTGCAGCAGCGGCTGGTCGAGCTGGGCGTCGACCGCCACGCCTTCGTCGTGGGCATCGGCGGCGGCGCCTTCCTCGACCTGATGGGCTACGTGGCCTCGTCCACCCACCGCGGCATCCGCCACATCCGTGTGCCCACCACCGTGCTGGCGCAGAACGACTCGGGCGTCGGCGTGAAGAACGGCGTCAACGCCTTCGGGGTGAAGAACCTGCTGGGCAGCTTCGCACCGCCGTTCGCGGTGCTCAACGATTCCGACTTCCTGCGCACGCTGCAGCCGCGCGACAAGATCGCCGGCATCTCGGAGGCGGTGAAGGTGGCACTGATCCGCGACCGCGCCTTCTTCGACTGGCTGGACGCCAGCACCGACGCGCTGCGCGACTGCGAGCCCGCGGCGATGAACCGCATGATCCGGCGCTGCGCCGAACTGCACATGCGGCAGATCGCGCATGGCGGCGATCCCTTCGAGACCGGCAGCGCACGCCCGCTCGACTACGGCCACTGGTCGGCCCACAAGCTCGAGGCGCTGACGGCCCACGAACTGCGCCACGGCGAGGCGGTGGCCATCGGCCTGGCGCTGGACGCCCGCTACTCGGTGCAGGTGGGCATGCTGGCGCCCGGCGGCGAGGACCGCGTGCACGCGCTGCTCAAGCGCCTGGGCTTCCACCTGTGGCACCCGGCGCTGGAGTCGCGCGACGCCGACGGCCAGTGGCAGCTGCTGCGCGGGCTGCAAGAGTTCCGCGAGCACCTGGGCGGCGACCTCACCGTGACGCTGCTGCGCGACCTGGGCGTGGGCGAAGAGGTGCACCACATGGACCCGCAGGAGATCCTGCGCGCGCTGGTCTGGCTGCGGCGCCAGGAGTACGGCGCGTGAACCTGGGTGGCGGCGTCCACCTCACCTACTGCAGCAACATCCACCCCGGCGAATCGTGGGCCGAGGTGCGCGCCAACCTCGGGCGCCACGTGGTCGCCGTGCGCGACCGGCTGATGCCCGAGGGCGACTTCGGCGTCGGCCTGCGCCTGTCGGCACGCGCCGCGGCCGAACTGGCCGCCCCCGCGGTGCTGGACGAATTCCGCGACTTCCTCCGGCGCAGCCGGATGTACGTCTTCACGCTCAACGGCTTCCCGTACGGCACCTTCCACGGCACCCGCGTGAAGGAGGACGTGTACCTGCCCGACTGGCGCGATGCCGAGCGCCTGCGCTACACCAACCTGCTGGCCGACCTGCTGGCCGAGCTGCTGCCCGCCGACCCGGCCATCGAAGGCAGCGTGAGCACCGTGCCGGGCGCCTTCAAGCCGGCGCTGGGCGGGCCGCGCGACGTGGCAGCGATGGTCGAGCTGCTGCTGCAGCACGTGGCGCACCTGGTGGCGCTGCGGGCCCGCACCGGGCGGCTGATCACGCTGGCGCTAGAGCCCGAGCCGCACTGCTTCCTCGAGACCATCGACGAGGTGGTCGACTTCTTCGGCCGTGAGCTGCACGGCGCGGCCGCGGTGCAGCGCACGATGGCGCTGACCGGCCTGGACCGCGGCGCGGCCGCGCGCGCGCTGCACGAGCACCTGGGCGTGTGCCTCGACCTGTGCCACGCCGCGGTGGAGTTCGAAGACGCGGCCGACTGCATCGAGCGCCTGGCCGACGCCGGCATCCGCGTGCTCAAGATGCAGATCAGCGCCGGCCTGCGCCTGCCCGCGCTCGACGCCGAGGCGCTGGCGGCGCTGCGGCGCTTCCAGGATCCGGTGTACCTGCACCAGGTGGTGCAGCGGACGCCCGGCGGCCTGGTGCGCTTCGCCGACCTGCCCGAGGCCTTCGCCTCGCTCGACGGCCCCGCGGCCGACCGAGAATGGCGCGTGCATTTCCACGTGCCCATCTTCCTGGACCGCCTGGCGCCGTTCGCGTCGACCCAGTCCTTCATCCGCGAGGTGCTGGCGATCCAGCGCGCGGCCCCGGTGTCGACGCACCTCGAGGTCGAAACCTACACCTGGGACGTGCTGCCCGAGCCCTTCCGCAGCGGCCCGGTCGACGAGGCCGTGGCCCGCGAACTGGCCTGGGTGCGAACGGAACTGTCCGCGTGAACCTGTCCCTCGCGCTGCGCCTGGGGCGCATCTCCAACCTGCCCACCGTCTGGACCAACGTGCTGGTGGGCGCGCTGCTGGCCGGCGGCGGGCTGGCCGACGCGCGCCTGCCGCTGCTGATGGTGGCGATGTCGCTGTTCTACGTCGGCGGCATGTTCCTCAACGATGCCTTCGACCGCGGCTTCGACGCGGTGCACCGGCCGGAGCGGCCGATCCCGTCGGGGCAGGTGTCGGCGGGCCAGGTCTTCGGCTTCGGCTTCGGCATGCTGGCCCTGGGCCTGGCCGGCGTGGCGGTGGCCAGCCGCGGGCCCGACGGGCTGCCGGCATGGCGCGCGCTGGCCTCGGGGGCCGCACTGGCCGCTGCGATCGTCTACTACAACGCCGACCACAAGGGCAATGCGCTGAGCCCGCTGATCATGGGCCTGTGCCGCGTCTTCGTGGTGCTGACGGCCGCGTACAGCCTGGCGCCTGCGCTGCCGGCCGCGGTGGTGCTGGCCGCGGTGGCGCTGCTGTGCCACCTGATCGGCCTGACCTACATCGCCAAGCAGGAGCACCTCGATCGCCTCGGCGCACTGTGGCCGCTGGGCTTCCTGGCCGTGCCGGTGCTGTATGGCCTGTGGCTGGGGCTGTCGGTGCCCCTCGTGTGGCTGCCGCTGGCGCTCTACGTCGGCGTGCTGGCCTTCGCGATGGGCCGGCTGCGCCGCCGCGCCCGCGGCGACGTGCCCCGCGCGGTGGTGACGCTGATCGCCGGCATGTCGGTGCTCGACGCCGTGGTGCTGGCGGGCGCCGGCCTGTGGCTGCCGGCCGTGCTGGCCGTGGTGGCCTTCGGCCTCACGCTGGCGCTGCAGCGCTGGGTGGCCGGCACCTGAGCGCGGGCGGCGCCGCCCACACCGGCGATATCGGGCCCACACCGCCACCCCCCTGATCCGGGGTGACAGGAAATCACGGACCGTTCCGGCGACCGTTGCCGGGGCCGGGGGTGCCACCCAGAATGCATCCACAGGCTGTTTGGCCCGCACCAGGCGGCCCGGCACCGGGTAGCCATCCGTCCCCGATGCCGCGCGGCGCGGGTCCACGACAGCCAGCCCCCAGGGAGCACCGATGACACGACTGATCACCCTCTTGAGCCTCGCGGCCGGCACGCTGCTGATCACCTCGCCCGCCAGCGCCGCCATGGCGCCGGGCGCCGCGTCGTGGTCCACGCTCGCCAGCGTCCGGGGCACGGTTCTCGTCGAGTCCGGCTGGTCGGCGTTCTTCGGCCAGGACACCTTCACCGCCGGCCCGCTGGGCCGCAGCGACCGCCCGGGCAGCGCCGCCAGGCCGGAACTCCTGTCCTTCGCCGATGGCGCCACGGGCATCGCACTCGGCGCCCTCCCGGCGGTCGACAAGCGGGCCCGCACCGCGGGTGACAAGGCGCTGGGCGCCAATGCCGACAGCCACTGCGCCGCCCAGGGCCACGGCCGCTGCGACGCGCCGCAGCCGGCCACCTACGCGCTGGTCAGCCTTGCCGTGGTGGCCTCGCTGCTGCCCGGCGCGCTGCGCCGCCGCCGCGACGACGACGAGCGGTGACACGCCCGGCGGGCGACCGCCGAATCCCCCTGCGAGCCGCCGCCGTTCTGGGTCAGCCCGCCCGGCCGTCCACCCGCCGCTGCAGGAACCACGGGCCGTAGCGCAGCGCCCAGGCGCCCATGGCGGCCAGCCAGCATTGCGCCGCGAACAGCGTCAGCGGCGTGCCGGCACCGGCCGGCAGCAGCGCGGCCGCCACCCGGGCCGCGATGCCGGCCTGCAGGGCCCAGAACATCGCCCAGGCCCAGTTGTCGGCCACCAGCGCGCGGCCCGAATGGCCGCAGGCCACGCGCGTGGCCATGGCCAGCAAGGTGCTGCCCAGGTAGCCCATCGTGAAGGCATGCAGCGGCGCCAGGCCCAGCGAGACCTGGCCCTCGGTCAGGCTCATCAGCGCATGCGACACGCCGCCCAGCGTGAAGGCCACGCCCAGCCAGAAGAAGCCCATGTGCAGCATGGCCAGCAGGCGCAGCTTCAGGCTCTGCACCAGGCCCCAGCGCAGCGCCAGCCACAGCAGCAGCGCGCCGCCCGGCAGTTCGATCGCGGCACGCAGGGCCGACACGCCGGCCGGCACCCGGCCGCCCAGCAGCGCCTCGGCCACCGCGAACGGCGCCTGCACCGCCACCAGCAGCGCCAGCAGGCCGAGCAGCGCACGGGGCTTCCAGGCGTCCATCGACGGCAGGGCCGCCGCGGTGAAGAACGGGATCATGCGGTGGGCCACCGTGGCAAACACCAGGCCGAAGCCGCCCCACAGGGCCCCATGGGCCGTGGCCCGCGCCGCGGCATCGTGGCCGATGGCCACCGCCACCGCGGCCGCCCACAGCGCGGCCACGATGACGCCGCAGCCGACGAGCACCAGACGGGCATGGTCACGGTCGGCGGCCGGGCTTTCCAGCACCATCAGCCCGAACAGGCCGGTGGCCAGGCCGAAGCCCACCGACACGGCCGCCAGGCCCAGCGCCGCCATCGCGGACGAGGTGTGGAAGCCGACCAGCGCCGCCGCCACGCCCAGCACCATCAGCCCCACCGGCAGCAGCAGGCGCCGCGCCGGCACCTCGGGCAGGCCCAGCCAGCGCGGCCCGGCGGTGAACAGGAAGCCGACGAAGAACAGCGGCATAAAGCCGAACACGAAGGCCAGCGCGTGCGCCGTCGTGGGCGTGACCTCCCAGGGCACCACCAGGCCGGCGGCGCGGGCCACGAGGGCGCCGCCCCACCACAGCGCCAGCAGGGCCAGCAGGCTGCCACCGGCGAAGAAGCCGAGCCGGTGCGGTGCGTCGAGCAGGCGCGTCGGGTTCACGGCGGCGTGGCGCCGGCGGCCACCGAAGGTGCCCGAGGGCAGGCCGGCGGTCTGGGGTTGCAGGGGCATCATGGCGGTCACTCCTTCGGGCAAGTGGCTGGGGGCGGTCGGTCTTCGGTCGGCGGG
>NZ_MWLO01000079.1 GCF_002198735.1 Ideonella sp. A 288 | reverse complement strand
GCGTCACCGACGGCATGGCCGCCAAGGCCGCCCGCGAGGCCGGCGAAGGCGCCAGCGCCGTGGCCCGCACCGTGGAGGCGATGAAGTCCATCGCCACCAAGATCTCCATCATCGACGACATCGCCTACCAGACCAACCTGCTGGCACTGAACGCGGCCATCGAGGCCGCCCGCGCCGGCGAGCACGGCAAGGGCTTCGCCGTCGTCGCCGCCGAGGTGCGCAAGCTCGCCGAGCGCAGCCAGGTGGCCGCCCAGGAGATCGGCAACCTCGCCGGCTCGTCGGTGCAGATGGCCGAGAAGGCCGGTGCCCTGCTGGCCGAGATGGTGCCCTCGATCCACAAGACCAGCGAGCTGGTGCAGGAGATCGCTGCCGCCTCGGGCGAGCAGAGCGACTCGGTCGGGCAGATCAACGCCGCCATGGGCCATGTCAACACCAGCACGCAGCAGAACGCCAGCGCCTCCGAGGAGCTGTCGGCCACGGCCGAAGAGTTGTCGGCCCAGGCCGCGCAGCTGCAGGAACTGATGGCCTTCTTCCGCATCGGCCAGGACGACGCGGGCGCCGGCCGCTCACAGGCCACCAACGTGTCGGCGGACGATCGGCCGAGGCGCGCGCAGGGCCTGGTGTCGGGCCGCGGCATGGCACCGGCCAGCCACCCGGCACGCCGCGCTCCGGCGCGCGCACCGGGGTCTGCCAGCCCGCGCACGGCGGCCACCACGGCGGTGGACGAATCGCAGTTCACCCGTTTCTGAAGGAGCGTGACGATGCAAGCCAGCACCCAGTCCGCTGCACCGGCGATGCCGGAGCCGGGTGGTGCCCTCCGGCAGTACCTGCGCTTTGCCCTCGGCGATGCCAGCTATGCCGTGTCGATCGACAACGTGCGCGAGATCCTTCAGGCCGACACCATGACCGCCGTCCCGCTCATGCCGGGCTTCATGCGCGGCGTGATGAACCTGCGCGGCGCCGTGGTGCCGGTGGTCAACCTCAGTGAACGGCTCGGCCTGCACGAGTCGACGCTGGGCCGCCGCAGCTGCGTGGTGATCGTGGACGTGGTCGACGAGGAGGCCGACACCTCCAGCGTCATCGGCATCGTGGTCGACGCCGTGTACGAGGTGTTCGAACTGGCCGCACTCGAGCCCACGCCGGCCTTCGGCACGGCCATCGCCGCCGCCCACATCGCCGGCATGGCGCGCACGAACCAGCAGGTGCTGGCCGTGCTCGACCTCGACCGGGTGCTCGCCATCGAGGAACTCTCGCAACTGGTGGCCCGGCACATCGGCCATTGATCACCGCAGACCGCCCATGACCTTGTCCACGCCCTCCTTCACCGCGGTGACCGACCTGTTCCACCGCGTCTCCGGCATCCGCCTGTCGGACGCCAAGCGATCGCTGGTCACCGGCCGCCTGCAAAAGCTGGCCGCCGAGGCCGGCATCCCCGACCTGGACCGCTACGTCGAGCACGTGGTCGCCGGCCGCGACGCCGACGAGACCCGCCGCGTCATCGACCGGCTGACCACCAACGAGACCTACTTCTTCCGCGAGCCGCAGCACTTCGACCTGCTGGCCGACCTGGCACGCAAGCCGCGGCACGGCGCCACCTTCCGTGTGTGGAGCGCGGCCAGTTCGTCGGGCGAAGAGGCCTTCAGCATCGCCATGGTGCTGGCGGAGCACATCGGCCCGCGCGGCTGGGAAGTGGTGGGCACCGACCTGTCCACCGCGATGGTGGACAGCGCCCGCCGCGCGCTGTTCCCGATCGACCGCGTGCGCGACACGCCCACCGCGCTGGTGAAGAAGTACTGCCTGCGTGGCCAGGGCGACTACCAGGGCCAGGTGCTGATGGCCAAGGAACTGCGCCAGAACATGCGCTTCGACCAGGCCAACCTCACCGAGGCCCTGCCCGACATCGGCCTGTTCGACGTGATCTTCCTGCGCAACGTGTTGATCTACTTCGACCCGCCGTCGAAGGCGAAGATCGTGCGCCGCGTGATCGAGAAGCTCAAGCCCGGTGCCCTGCTGTTCACCGGCCACGCGGAATCGCTCAGCGGCCAGGATGTCGGACTGCGCGCCTCGAGACCTGCCGTCTATGAACGCAACTGACCGCATCGTGCACCGCCCGCCCACCGTCGCCAACCGCCCGGCCGCCGCGCCGGCCACGCCGCCTGCACGGCTGGCGCCCCGCCCGGCGCCGGTGCCCAACCGCACGCCCTGCATGCTGGACGCCCGGCCGGGCGACCACCTGGTGCTGATGCCTGGCCAGCTGCATTTCGGCCGCAGCGCGGCCACCGTGCGCACCCTGCTGGGCAGCTGCGTGGCCATCACGCTGTGGCACCCGCAGAAGCGCCTGGGTGGCATGTGCCATTTCCTGCTGCCCTCGCGGCGGCGCGACGCCGGCACGCCGCTGGAAGGCCGCTTCGGCGACGAGGCGGTGGAGCTGATGGTGCAGTCGCTCACCCGCCAGGGCACCCGGCCCGAGGACTACGTGGCCCACCTGTACGGTGGCGCCGACACCATGCCCGAGGGCGCCAAGGTCAAGCTCAACATCGGCGAGCGCAACATCGAGCAGGGCTGGACACTGATCGACAAGTACGGCTTCCAGCTCGACGGCGTGGACGTGGGCGACAACGTGCCGCGCACCGTGCTGCTCGACTACGGCGCCGGCGAAGTGCAGATCAAGCGGTCCAACCGCATCTGAGACTGAGAGTCGTTCGATCATGCCCGCTCAAACAACTCTCAGCCTCTGAAGGAATCCCCATGTGCGCCATCAAGGCCATGATCGTCGACGACTCGGCGGTCGTGCGCAAGCACCTGTCCGAGCTGCTCACCGCCGGCGGCATCGAGGTCGTCGCCACCGCGGCCGATCCGCTGTTCGCCTGGCCCAAGCTGCAATCCAATCCGCCCGATGTGCTGGTGCTGGACGTGGAGATGCCGCGCATGGACGGCATCAGCTTCCTGCGCAAGCTGATGGCCGAACACCCCCTGCCGGTGGTCATGTGCTCCACGCTGACCGAGGCCGGCTGCGAGACCACGATGCAGGCGCTGGCCGCCGGCGCGGTGGGCTTCGTCACCAAGCCCAAGATGGGCCTGAAGACCTTCCTCGAAGACCGCTCCAACGGCCTGGTCGATGCCGTCAAGGCCGCGTCCAAGGCCAACCTGCGCGCCATGGGACCGCGGGCCTCCGGCCCGGCGCCGGTGCTGCCGTCGCCCACGATGTCGCCCACGGCCATGGCCGAGACCACCGACCGCGTCATCGCCATCGGACTGTCCACCGGCGGCGTGCAATCGCTCGAGGCGGTGCTGCGGCAGTTGCCGCGCACCCTGCCGGGCGTGGTGGTGGTGCAGCACATGCCCGAGAAGTTCACCGCCGCCTTCGCGGCGCGGCTCAACGGCCTGTGCGAGCTGGAGGTGGCCGAGGCCCGCAACGGTGACCGCGTGCTGCCCGGCCGCGTGCTCATCGCCCCGGGCGGGCGCCACATGCGCCTGAAGCGCAGTGGCGCGCAGTACATCGTCGAGGTGACCGACGGCCCGCTGATCAACCACCATCGGCCCTCGGTGGACGTGCTGTTCAAGTCGGTGGCCCAGTGCGCCGGGCGCAACGCCATCGGCGTCATCATGACCGGCATGGGCGACGACGGCGCGCGCGGCCTGCGCGACATGCACGATGCCGGCGCCACCACCGCCGCCCAGGACGAGGCCAGCTGCGTGGTCTTCGGCATGCCCAAGGAAGCCATCCGCATGGGCGGCACCGATGCCGTGGTGCCGCTGAGCGAGATGGCGGGCTGGATGCTTCAGCAGTCGGCCAAGCCGGTGCGCAAGGGCTGAGCCCGCCGCGCGCCGGCCGTGGTCGGCGCGCCGCTCAGGGCAGCTTGAACTGCGACACCATGCGCGCCAGCGACTCGGCCTGACCCTTCAGCGAGTCGGCGGCGGCCGCGGTCTGTTCCACCAGCGCCGCGTTCTGCTGCGTCATGGTGTCCATGTCCTGCACCGCGCGGGTGGTCTGCGTCACGCCGCCGGCCTGTTCACGGGCGCCGGTGGAAATCTGCGCCAGCAGCAGGTTCACCTGCCCGGCGCTCTCGACGATCTCGCCGATGGTGCGGCCGGCCTGGCCGACGATGCTGGCGCCGGCCTCGACGCGCTGCACGCTGGTCTGGATCAGCGACTTGATCTCGCGCGCCGCCGCCGACGAGCGCTGCGACAGGCCGCGCACTTCGGAGGCCACCACCGCGAAGCCGCGGCCGGCGTCGCCGGCACGCGCCGCCTCCACGGCCGCATTGAGCGCCAGGATGTTGGTCTGAAAGGCGATACCGTCGATGACGCCGATGATGTCGTTGATCTTGCTCGACGAGGCGTGGATGTCCTGCATCGTCGACACCATCGAGCCGATGATGCGGCCGCCCTGCTCGGCGAGCTGGGCATTGCCGGTGGCCAGCCGCGAGGCCTCCACCGCGCTGTCGGCCGTGCTGCGCACGGTGGCGGCGATCTGTTCCATCGCCGAGGCCGACTCTTCCAGATTGGCCGCGGCCTGCTCGGTGCGGGCCGACAGGTCCATCGAGCCGGCGCTGATCTCGCCGGTGCTGTGCACGATGTTGTCCGACGCGCCGCGCACCTGGCCGACGATGCCCCGCAGCGACACCTGCATCTGCACCAGCGTGTGCATCAGCGAGGCCGCCTCGTCGGCGCCCCAGGCCCGGGGCTGGGTGGTGAGGTCGCCGTCGCGCATGGCCTGGATGTGGAACGCCACCTCGCGCAGCCCGCCGTCGAGCACCTTGCGGAAGGCCATGAAGAGGTAGACCACCAGCACCAGCGACACCGCCAGCACGCCGGCCGTGAGGTTGCGGCCAGCCAGCAGGCCATCGACGCGCGCGGCGATCAGTCCGTCGAGCGCATCGGTGGCGCGGTTCATCAGCGCGAACTGCAACTCGATCACCCGGGTGGCTGCGGCCACGTGCTCGGGCGCCTGCCCCTGCACGCCAGCCTCGGCCAGCAGCGAGGCGTCGATGCGCGCCAGCAGAGCCGCCTGCGCCTCCATCGCCTGGTCGGCGTCGACGGCGCCGCGGACGGCCGGGTTGTAGGCCACGGCCTTGTCCAGCCCGCCCTTCACCGCCGCGAGGTTGCTGCGCAGCGTGGCCGACTGTTCGACCATCTGGCGCCACTGCTCGGGCGAGGCCTTGCCGGCGGACAGCACCGCCGAGCCCATGCCGCGCAGCTGCCCGGCGGCCTCGATCATCACCGGCAGCCGGAACATGGCTGCGTCCATCAGGTAATAGGTGTCGATGTCGGGGTCCAGCGTCAGGTTGGAGCCATCGGTGGACACGCCCAGCAGGTCGAGCGCGGCCTGGATGGCGGCGCCATGCGCGGCGAACGCGGCCTTCGCGTCGGCGCGGGCCGCCGCGGCGGCCGCGGCGGTGAAGGCGGCATGCGCCTTGGCCGTGCCCAGTTCGGCCCCGTGCGCCACTTCGAGCGCGGCCAGGCGCGACCAGGCCGCGTTGGCGCCGGCCGTGTCATCGGCGACGATCGAGCCCGCCACCGAGCGCAGGCGATTCAACTGCAGCAGCTTCACCAGCGGCATCACGGCGCGCGCGTAGACGATGCCGGTGCGTTCCTTCGACGAAAAGTCGATCGCACTGCGCTTGTCGCCGAAGTAGCTGTAGGCCAGCACGGCGATCGGGATGGCAAACACCAGCGAGATGACCAGCGCCTTGGCGCGGAAGCCGATCGCGCGGAACAGGCGGACGCCAGGTGCCCACACGCCGTGGTACCGAAAGAAGTCGGCCAATCGGCTGTCGGAGGCGGCAGACGAGGCTGATCCGGCGGCGGGTCGCGTGCTCATGGGCGGTCTTCCGGGAGGCAAGGGTCGACACGACCCTTCGGCCGTCCATTCTGGGCAAGCCTGCCGTCGCTGAAGGGCCGATCAGGCGGGTCGCAACGGTGCTGTTCGACCTTGCTCGTGCCACCGCGACAGGCGCAGGGCCCCCCAGGCCAGCACCGCGCAGCCGGCCGCCGCCCAGAACACCGCGGCGAAGCCGTGGCGGTTGCTCAGCCAGCCGCCTGCCAGACCGCCCAGCACGCCCGAGAAGCCATAGCCGATCATCGAGTACAGCGCCTGCCCTCGGCCGCGCATGGCGCCCGGGAAATGCCGGTCGACGAAGGCGATGCAGGCCGCGTGCTGCGCCGCGAAGGTGATGGCGTGAAGCGCCTGCGCCGCCACCAGCACCGCCACATGGCCGCCCAGCGCCGCCGTGGCGGCGAAGCGCAGCGCCGCCATCAGCGCCGCCAGTTCCAGCCAGCCGTGCAGCGACAGCCGGCCGAACCAGCGGCCCTGGGTCCAGAAGAACACGATCTCGACCGCCACCGACACCGCCCACAGCGCCCCCACGGCGCCCTTGCCGTGGCCCAGGTCGACCAGGTAGAGCGAGAAGAAGGTGTACAGCGCCGCATGGGCCAGCACGTGCAGGAAGGTGCCGGCGAAGAACCACGCCACCGCGGGCTGCCGCAGCACGCCCAGCACCGACACCGGTGCGCCATGGGCCGCCACGGCCGCCGGCGCCGACGGCAGCCGCCAGGCCGCCGCCAGCACGGCGCCGAAGATCAGCGCCACGTACCAGGGGAAGCCACCGATGCCGAATCGCTCCAGCAGCACGCCGAACAGCGACACCGACACGATGAAGCCCAGCGAGCCCCACACCCGCACGCGCCCGTAGCGCGCCATGTCGATGACGCCGCCGCGGCTCAGGTGCTGGGCCAGCGCGGCCTCGGCCAGCGGCACGATGCCGCCGTTGGCCAGGAACAGCAGCGCCGTGAACACCGCCAGCGCCAGGTGGCCCCGCGCGACCAGCAGGCCCAGCGCCGAGGCCAGCGCCAGCGCGGCCGCCCAGCGCACCAGTTCGGCCCGGCGGCCGCCGTGGTCGCCCAGCCAGCCCCAGGCATAGGGGGCGACGACGCGCGTCCAGCTCTGCAGCGAGGCCATGGCGCCGATGGCCAGTGTGGACAGGCCTAGTTCGCGGTACCACAGCGGGGCATAGGGGTTGAACAGCCCGATGGCGGCAAAGTACGCGCACCACACGGCCGCGAAGGCCGGCAGCGGCGGCCGACCCGCACCGGCGCCCGCGGGGGCGATCATCGGCCGGGTGTGTGGCCGGGTGTGTGCCCGGCGATCGGCGGCAGCGGCAGGTGCACGTCGCCGCACTGCGCGCGGTGGCGCAGCGCGTGGTCCATCACCACCAGCGCCAGCATGGCCTCGGCGATGGGCGTGGCGCGGATGCCCACGCAGGGGTCGTGCCGGCCATGCGTCTCGACGGTGGTGGGGCGGCCGTCGCGGTCGATCGAGGCCTTGGGGCTGCGGATCGAACTGGTCGGCTTGATGGCGATGGACACCACCAGGTCCTGCCCGGTGGACAGGCCGCCGAGCACGCCGCCCGAATGGTTGCTGCGGAAGCCGTCGGGCGAGAGCTCGTCGCCGTGCACCGTGCCGCGCTGGGCGACGACGCCGAAGCCGTCGCCGATCTCGACGCCCTTGACGGCGTTGATGCCCATCATCGCGAACGCGATGTCGGCATCGAGCTTGTCGAACAGCGGCTCGCCCAGGCCCACCGGCACCTGGCGCGCGCGCACCTCGATGCGGGCGCCGCAGGAGTCACCGGCCTTGCGCAGCGCGTCCATGTGCGCCTCGAGCCGCGGCAGCACGCTGGTGCCGGGCGCGAAGAAGGCGTTCTGGCCGATCTGCGCTTCGTCTTCGAACGGGATCGCGATGTCGTCGAGCTGGCTCATCCAGCCGGTGAAGGTGGTGCCGTGCCACTGGTGCAGCCATTTGCGTGCCACCGCACCGGCGGCCACCATCGGGGCCGTCAGGCGCGCCGACGAGCGGCCGCCGCCGCGTGGGTCGCGCAGGCCGTACTTGCGCCAGTAGGTGTAGTCGGCATGGCCGGGGCGGAAGGTGTCGAGCAGGTTGCCGTAGTCCTTGCTGCGCTGATCGGTGTTGCGGATCAGCAGGCAGATCGGCGTGCCGGTGGTCAGGCCCTCGTAGACGCCGGACAGGATTTCCACCGCGTCGGGCTCGTTGCGCTGGGTGACGTGGCGGCTGGTGCCGGGGCGGCGGCGGTCGAGCTGCGGCTGGATGTCGGCCTCCGACAGCGCCATGCCCGGCGGGCAGCCGTCGATGACGCAGCCGATGGCCGGGCCATGGCTCTCGCCGAAGTTGGTGACGCGGAACAGTTCGCCGAAGGTGCTGCCGGACATGGGTGGGCGGCGTGGTGCCGAGCAGGAGGAAGGGCCGAATGACAAGAGGCCTGGCCGCCTTGACGCCGACCAGGCCACGGATTGTCGCAGCCCGCCTGGCCGCCCCCGGCGGCCCGCACGAAGAACCTACAGCTTGGGCTCGGCCGTGCCCTCTTCCTCGACCGGCCAGTCGCGGATGTAGGCCTTGAGCATGCGGTTCTCGAAGTCCTGCCCGTCGACCACCGCCTTGGCCACGTCGTAGAACGACACCACGCCCATCAGGGTGAGCTGGTCGAGCACGGGCATGTAGCGCGCGTGGCGGCCCAGCATCATGCGGCGGACTTCGTCGATCTCGGTCTCGGGGGTGCAGGTGAGCGGCGCATCGTCCATGACGCTGCGCACAGAGAGCTTGCCCACGCCGCCGTCGTTGCGGACGATGGCGGCGATGACCTCGCGGAAGGTGAGCATGCCGACGAGGTGGCCGTGGGACATGATGACCAGCGACCCGATGTCGTGGTCGGCCATGGTGCGCACGGCTTCGGCCAGCGGCTGCTCGGGCGGTGCGGTGAACAGGGTGCTGCCCTTCACGCGCAGGATGTCGCTGACTTTCATGATGGAGTCTCCGGATGGAACCATGAAAAACATAGCACACAATGCCCTGCCACGACACCCTGTTTTCACTCCACACCATGGCCGGTTCCAGCGATCCCGCGTTCGACACCCTGGCGCTGCACGCCGGGGCAGCCGCCGACCCCGCCACCGGCGCACGTGCGGTGCCGATCCACCTGACCACGTCCTTCGTGTTCGAGAGCAGCGCGCATGCGGCGTCGCTGTTCAACATGGAGCGATCGGGCCATGTCTACAGCCGCATCAGCAACCCCACCAACGCGGTGCTCGAGGAGCGGGTGGCGGCGCTCGAAGGGGGCGTCGGCGCCATCGCCACGGCCAGCGGCCAGGCCGCGCTGCACCTGGCGGTGGCCACGCTGGCCGGCGCCGGGCACCACATCGTGGCCAGCAGCGCGTTGTACGGCGGTTCGCACAACCTGCTCGACTACACGCTGCGCCGCTTCGGCATCGACACCACCTTCGTGCGGCCCGGCGACCACGCCGCCTGGCGCGCCGCCATCCGGCCCGAGACGCGGCTGCTGTTCGGCGAGACGCTGGGCAATCCCGGCCTCGACGTGCTCGACATCGAGGCGGTGTCGGGCATCGCCCATGCCGCCGGGCTGCCGCTGCTGGTGGACAGCACCTTCACGCCGCCGTGGCTGTTGAAGCCCTTCGACCATGGCGCCGACCTGCTGTTCCATTCGGCCACCAAGTTCCTGTCGGGCCATGGCACGGTGGTGGGCGGCGTGCTGGTCGACAGCGGCCAGTTCGACTGGGCGGCCAGCGGCCGCTTCCCCGAACTGAGCCAGCCCTACGACGGCTTCCACGGCATGGTCTTCGCCGAAGAGAGCACGGTGGGCGCCTTCCTGCTGCGCGCGCGCCGCGAGGGCCTGCGCGATTTCGGCGCCTGCATGAGCCCGCACACCGCCTGGCTGATCCTGCAGGGCATCGAGACGCTGCCTCTGCGCATGGCGCGGCACGTGTCCAACACGCGCGAGGTGGTGAAGTTCCTCGCGGCGCAGCCCTCGGTCGCCCGCGTCGGCTACCCCGAACTCGACACCCACCCGGACAAGGCCCTCGCCGCCCGCCTCATGCCGCGCGGTTGCGGTTCGGTCTTCAGCTTCGACCTGAAATCGCCCCCAGGCCGCCCCGTCGGGGCGTCCGCCCCCCAAGGGGGTGAGTCCACTCGGGAGCGGCCCGTCGTGGACTCGGGCTCGCGCGCGCAGGGCCAGGCCTTCATCGAGTCGCTGAAGATCTTCTCGCACCTGGCCAACGTGGGCGATTGCCGCTCGCTGGTGATCCACCCTGCCTCCACCACCCACTTCCGCATGGACGACGCGGCCCTGGCGCGGGCCGGCATCGGGCCCGGCACCATCCGCCTGTCCATCGGGCTGGAAGACCCGGAGGACCTCATCGACGACCTGAAGCGCGCGCTGCGCGCGGCCGAGAAGGCGGGGGCTTGAGCATGGAACTCACCGTCCAGGGCCGCCGCGCCTACGCCTACACCGGCGGCAAGCCTTTCGATCCCGCCCTGCCCTGCACCGTGTTCATCCACGGCGCGCTGCACGACCACAGCGCCTGGACGCTACTGGCCCGCTGGTGCGCGCATCATGGCCGCAGCGCGCTGGCCATCGACCAGCCCGGCCACGGCCGCAGCGAGGGCCCGCCGCTGGCCAGCGTCGAGGCGCTGGCCGACTGGACGCTGGCGCTGCTCGACGCCGCCGGCGTGCGCGAGGCGGCGATGGTGGGGCACAGCATGGGCTCGCTGATCGCGCTGGAGGCGGCGGCCCGCGCACCGGAACGCGTCTCGCGGCTGGTGATGGTGGGCACGGCCTACCCGATGAAGGTGTCCGATGCCCTGCTGGCCACCGCCCGCGACACGCCGCTGAAGGCCATCGACATGGTCAACGCCTTCTCGTTCTCCAGCACCGCCAGCAAGCCCTCGTTCCCCGGCCCGGGCATGTGGCTGCATGGCGCCAACCGGGCGTTGATGCGGCGCATGCTGCAGGGCTCGGTGCCCGGGCACACCGAGGTCAACCTGTTCCACCACGATTTCAGCGTCTGCGACCGCTATGCCAACGGCCTGCAGGCCGCCGCGCTGGTGCGCTGCCCGGTGAGCTTCATCCTCGGCAGCCTCGACCAGATGACCTCGCCGAAGGTCACGCGCGACATCGCCGCCGCGCTGAAGCCCCGCATCCACACCCTGCCCTGCGGCCACGCCATCATGCACGAGCAGCCCGACGGCATGCTGCTCGCGCTGGTCGACAGCCTGGCCTGACGCCCAAACCGGGCGGCGTCGGTCAGGTGATCGCGGCCTCCGCGTCCGACGCGGCCTCGAGCAGGGCCACCACCCGGGCGGGTTCCAGCGGACGGCCGAACAGGTAGCCCTGCAGTTCGTCCACGCCCAGGTCGCACAGGGCCTGGCGCTGCGTCTCGGTCTCCACGCCCTCGGCCACGGTGCGCAGGCCCAGCGAGCTGGCCAGGGCGACGATGGCATGGGTCACCGCCCGCGCCGCCGGGTCTCGCCCCAGGTCGGTGACGAAGGACCGGTCGATCTTCAGGATGTCCACCGGCAGGCGGCGCAGGTAGGACATCGACGAGTAGCCGGTGCCGAAATCGTCGAGCGCGATCACCAGGCCGCGGCGGCGCAGGCGATCGAGCCGCAGCACCGTGGGCGTGGAATCGCCGACGAACACGCTCTCGGTGATCTCCAGTTCCAGATCGGCGGGGGCCAGGCGGTGGCGCGCCAGCGCGGCCACCAGGTCGCCCTCGATGCGGTCCGATTCGATCTGGTGGGCCGACAGGTTCACCGCCACGCGCAGGCCGTGGATGCCCTGGTCGCGCCACTCGCGCAACTGGGCACAAGCCGCCTCGATGACCCACAGGCCCAGCGGCTCGATCAGCCCGCAGTCCTCGGCCACCGAGATGAACTCCGAGGGCGGGCACAGGCCCCGGGTCGGGTGCTGCCAGCGCACCAGCGCCTCCACCGATTCCATCACGCCGCTGCGGGCGTCCACGCGCGGCTGGAACAGCAGGCGCAATTCGTTGCGCTCGATGGCCAGCGGCAGCTCGCGCTCGATGCGAGCGCGCTGCTGCGCGGCGCTGTCGAACTGGGACTCGAAGCTCACCGCGCGTCCCTTGCCCAGGCGCTTGGCCTCGTACATGGCCTGGTCGGCGTGGCGCAGCAGGTCGTCGACGACCAGGTCGCCACCGACATGCAGCGCAACGCCGATGCTGGCCCCCAGCGGCACGGTCCAGTGCGAGGTGCGGTGGGCATTGGCCAGGTCGCGGCAGATGGAATCGGCCACCCCGCGGGCATCGCCTTCGCGCGCCAGTTCCGGCAGCACCACGACGAATTCGTCGCCCGCAGGACGGGCCAGCACGGCGTCGTTCGGCACCATGCGGCGCAGGCGCCGTGCGATCTCGCAGAGCACCTGGTCGCCGATCGCGTGGCCCTGGCTGTCGTTGACGGCCTTGAACCGATCGATGTCGACGTACAGCACGGCCAGCGGTCGCCCGCTGGCCGCGGCTTGCGCGCCGGCCGCGACCAGCGCCTCGCGCAGGCCGGCGCGGTTGAGCAGGTCGGTGAGGGGGTCGTGGCGCGCGTCGTGCAACAGGCGCTGTTCGCGGTGCGCAGCGTTGGCGGCCACCACCGCACGGTTGCGCAGCTCTTCGAGGTGGCGCAGGGCGGCGCCGTCCACGGTGACCGACGCCGGCGCCGCGATGGCCAGGAAGCCATACAGGCGTCCACCGCCCGACATGCCCAGCAGCCGCAGCGTCACGCTCGGTTCGAGGCCCACAGGGTCTTGCAGCGCCAGCCGCTCCGGCTCACCATCGAGCCAGGCGCCCTCGGCCTGCATCCAGCGCTGTCGGCTGCTGGGTTCGATGGCGATCGCCAGCGCCTGCGGGCTGTCGACGCCGGGCCGCACCACCTGGCACGGCCAGGGGTCTGTCTCGGCCGGCCCGGACCGGCCGACCACCACCGCATGGCCGGGCAGCAACTTGGCCGCGCGCTGCGCCACGCGGGCCAGCACGATGTCCAGCGCGCGCAAGGCGACGATGTCGCGGTCGATCGAGGCCAGTGCCTCGGTCTCCTCGAAATGCCACTCGAGGCGAGCGGCCATGTCGTTGAAGGCCTCGGCCAGTTCGCCGAACTCGTCGTGCGACTGCACCGCCACGCGGGTACCGAACTGTTGCCGGGCCATGCGGCGTGCGCCGTCGGCCAGGCGTCCCAGCGGCTGCAGCGTGCGGCGCACCTGCACCAGGCTCAGCAGGCCGGCGGACAGCAGGCTGGCCAGGGCCACCAGCGGCATCAGCGAGCCCAGCAGCCCGGACGCAGCCGGCGCTGCGCCGTCGGTCGACCCGGCCATGAAGTGCCAGTCGGCCGACTTGAAGTGCGCGTCCAGGAACAACGGCTTGTGCACCATGACCTGCCCGTCCACCCGCGACGGCGCCTCGAACGCATGCGGGCGGCCGTCGACCGGCGGGTCCGCCGCCAGGTGCCGCAGTGCGAGGGTCGTCGCACCGGGATCGTTGCAGTAAAGCGGCTCACGCTGTGGGCCGACGACGCACAGCCACTGGTCCGGCGGCAGGTCGTCGGCGTCCTCCCACAGGAACGCCGGATCGACCAGGCCCAGCCAGCGTCGTCCGCTGGCCTGGTCCAGGTGGCTCACCACGACGGCGGGTGCCCCACCGGCCGTCGGCGAGACCATCAGCCCCTGCGCCGCCGGCGCCAAGGCCAGCGCCTGCAGCCGCCGACGGTCCTCGGCGCCGCGCAGCAGCACCACGTCGCCGGACGCCGACACGGACACCACGGCCCGCAAGGGTGACTCGCCACCGCTTGGCTTCGCGAATGGCTGGACCGACTCGAAGACCAGTGCCTGCCGGGCCATGCGCAGGCGGTCCAGCACCTGCAGGCCGGCCACCTTGGCCGATTGGCTCAGCGTCTGCACCTCGCGGGCCTGCTCGGCCTGCCGCACCGCCTGGTGGGCCAGTGCGGCCAGCAACAGGGTGGGCACGGCAGCCGCCAGCACGAACAACGCGGTCACCCGCCAGCCGACGCGGCTGGTGCGACCACGGCCAATCGAACGCGACGATGCCTCCGATGCCACGGCCAATGGCGGTTCAGTACTTCTCGGCGAGCCCGATGAAGCCACCGTTGTTGCCCCGGATGATGTCGTCGTGGCTGGCCTTGGCCGTCAGCGGCGTGGCGGATGCGCCGTCGGCCCCCTTGCTGTAGAGGTCA
Organism: Ideonella sp. A 288; assembly: GCF_002198735.1. Taxonomy (GTDB): domain Bacteria; phylum Pseudomonadota; class Gammaproteobacteria; order Burkholderiales; family Burkholderiaceae_C; genus Pseudaquabacterium. Next base: position 16,431 of record NZ_MWLO01000079.1, on the reverse strand, counting down.
TAGTCGGTGTTCAGCGGGTGCAGCGACTTGTCCTTGCGCACCTGACCCACCTTGGCGCCGTCCATGTTGAGGTACTGGTAGGCGTTGCCCCACGGATCGTTGCGCGCCAGGCCGGCCGCGGCCAGGCTGGGCGGAAACTTGCCCTTCTCGGTGAAGTACCGCTCGAGCTGGATCGACAGCTCGCCGATGTCGTTGACCGCCTGGACCACCCGGCCCCGGGCGATCTGCGCCTGGTAGGACGGGTAGGCGATGGCTGCCAGCACGCCCGCCAGGGTCACCCCGACCATCAACTCGACCAGGGTGACGCCACGGCGCCGCCTGGGCAGGTGCGTGCGCCCGACGGGCGAGGGGCGACAAGTTGGGATCGATGGCATCGTGTCCTGTTATCGGTCGGGCGCGCACGGACTTGAGGCGGCCCACCGGGTGCCGTCGCCTCCGCCACGCCGCCGGCAGGCCGTTGCGGTCCCTGCGGCACAATCGGCGCACGATGAGCCTGGTCTTCCCCCACACCTTCGTGCCCTGGTTCCGGGCCGTGGCCCCGTACATCCATGCCTACCGGGGCAAGACCTTCGTCGTCGGCATGACCGGCGAGCTGATCGCCGCCGGCAAGCTGGACCACGTCGCCCAGGACTTGGCCATCCTGCACGCCATGGGCATCAAGCTGGTGCTGGTGCACGGCTTCCGCCCGCAGGTGAACGAGCAGCTTGCGGCCAAGGGGCACTCGTCGCGCTTCAGCCACGGCATGCGCATCACCGACGCCGTGGCGCTGGATTGCGCCCAGGAGGCCGCCGGCCAGTTGCGCTTCGAGATCGAGGCAGCCTTCTCGCAGGGCCTGCCCAACACGCCGATGGCCAATGCCACCGTGCGGGTGGTGTCCGGCAACTTCCTGATCGCCCGGCCGGTGGGCATCGTCGACGGTGTCGATTTCATGCAGAGCGGCGTGGTGCGGCGGGTCGACGCCAAGTCCATCCGCGGGGCCATCGACATCGGGGCGGTGGTGCTGCTCAGCCCCTTCGGTTTCTCGCCCACGGGCGAGGCCTTCAACCTGGCGATGGAAGAGGTGGCCACCGCCACGGCCATCGCGCTGCAGGCCGACAAGCTGCTGTTCCTGACCGAGATCCCCGGCATCCTCGAGGATCGCAATGACCCGGCCAGCCCGATCGACACCGAAATGGCCCTGGTCGACGCCCGCCGACTGCTGGCCGACCTGCCCCGCCCCACCCAGCCCACCGACCTGGCGTTTTACCTGCAGCACTGCGTGAAGGCCTGCGAGTCGGGCGTCGAGCGCTCGCACATCCTGCCCTTCGCCGTCGACGGCGCCATCCTGCAGGAGGTGTTCACCCACGACGGCATCGGCACCATGGTGGTCGACGAGAAGCTCGAGAGCCTGCACGAGGCCACCGCCGACGACGTGGGCGGCATCCTGCAACTGATCGAACCCTTCGAGCGCGACGGCACGCTGGTGCGCCGCGAACGCACGGAAATCGAGCGCGACATCGCCAACTACACCGTCATCGAGCACGATGGCGTGATTTTCGGCTGCGCCGCGCTGTACCCGTATCCCGAGGGCCGCACCGGCGAAATGGCCGCGTTGACGGTATCCCCACAGGTGCAGGGCCAGGGCGATGGCGAGAGAATCCTCAAACGCATCGAGCAACGGGCCCGGTCGCTCGGTTTGGACAGCATTTTCGTGCTCACCACCCGAACCATGCACTGGTTCATCAAGCGGGGTTTCGTACACGTCGACCCCGAGTGGTTGCCCGACGCCCGCAAGCGCAAATACAACTGGGACCGTCGTTCGCAGGTCCTGATCAAGAAACTCGTTTAGTGCATACCCTGACCACCGGAGATTCCCCATGTCAAGAATGGTGCAATGCGCCCACCTCAAGAAAGAGGCCGAAGGCCTCGATTTCGCCCCCTACCCCGGTGAACTCGGCAAGCGGATCTACGACAACATCAGCAAGGAAGCCTGGCAAGCGTGGCTGCGCCACCAGACCATGCTGGTGAACGAAAACCGCCTGAATCTCGCCGACCAGCGGGCCCGCCAGTATCTGGCGCGGCAGATGGAACGCTTCTTCTTTGGTGGCGAGGACGTCGACCAGCCGACCGGCTACGTGCCCCCTTCGAACTGAAGCACGAGGCGCCGCCGCCACACCCGTGTGGCACCCGGGTGGGCGGCGCCACATGCCTGTTGATGGGACCCCGGTGCGATGGTTTTCCCGCACCCATGGCCTGCACCCATTACCTGGGGCATTACCTTGGCCGGCCAAGACTTAGACAGCAGCGCCCCAAATTGAACCGCGGTGGCTGCCCGACATTGTTTCTGCCGGAAACCCGATGTGATTGTGCGCGCGCAGATACCTATAATCCCGCGCAGTTGCTTCCCACCCTCGGAGTGTTTCCATGGATACCATTCAAGACCTGCTGGCCAAGCGAGCCGAAATCGACCGCAAAATCGCCGACGCCCGGCGTGAAGAACGCGCGTCGGCGATCGCCAAGGTGCGCACCCTGATGGCCGAACATGGCTTGACGGCCGCGGACATCACCGCCAAGGTGTCCACGGTCCGTGCCAAGGACACCCCCAGCAAGGTGGCCGCCAAGTACCGCAACCAGGCCACTGGCGACACTTGGAGCGGCCGTGGCCTTCAACCCAAATGGCTGCGGGCTGCCATCGAAGGCGGCGCCAAGATCGAGGATTTCCTGATCGCGTCCTGAATGCCCGGCACTGCCCCGGTGGCCACGCACAGGCCGCCATGCGGCACGTCGAAGCAGTGACGACCCGGCACCGGCGCCAGGCGCCACCGCTGGTCACGCCGCCCGACACAGGGATGGCGGCCCGCCGGGTGGCTGTGGTCCACTGTGATGCCGCCGCGGCCATGACGCGGCGCGCCCCCAGCCCATGATGTCTCCTTCCCCTCCACTGGCCGCTCGCGTGCAGGCCTGGGCCGTGCGCCTGCTGCTCATCGTGATCGCACTGGTGGTGGCGGGACAACTGGCCCGGGTCTTCCCGCCGCTGTCGTTCCAGGTGCCGATGCTGTGGCCATTGTCCGGCGTCGCGCTGGCCGTGCTGCTGCACTGGGGCGCGGGTTGCGTGCCGGCGCTCTGGATCGGTTCGGCGATCGCGGCGTTCGCGGTCGGGGCGCCCCCAGGGCTGGCCGTCGCGCTGGGCGCCGGCAGCACGGCGGGGGCCTGGATGGCGGCGCACTGGCTGGGTCGGGCGGTGTTCGACCGGCGCCTGCCGCAACGCCGCGACCTGCTCTTGCTGCTGGGCATCGGCATCCTGGGCGGCACGATGCTCAGCGCCACCAACGCCGCCGCGTGGCTGGCCGCCTTCGGCCGCATCGCCCCGTCCGACCTGCCCGCCACCTGGCTCGCCCGCTGGGCGTCCGAATCCCTGGGGCTGCTGGTGCTGGGCGTGCCGCTGATCACCACCGACACCCAGTCCTGGCGCCGTGCCTTCAACCCCGAGCGCTGGCCCGGCACCACCAGCCTGATGCTCGCCAGCGTCGCGGCGGCGGCCTTCGCCTTCTTGCTGAACACCTCCGCCGGCATCGGTGCGCTGGTGCCCCTGCTGCTGCTGCCGGTGCTGGTGTGCTGGCTGGCGCTGCGCAGCGGCGCGGCCGTGGCCTCGGCCTGTGTGGCGGTGCTGGCCACAGGCCTGCTCGTCGCCACCGCCTTCGGCCTGGGGCCGTTTGCGGCAGCCACCGGCGGCCGCGGCACCGGGCTGCTGTTCGCGTTCCTGCTGTCGCTGACCGCGCTCGTGCTGATGCCCCATGTGCTGATCGGCGAACTGGGGCGGCTCGAAGCCCGCTGGCAACTGGCGCTCGACGGCTCCGACATCGGCGTGGCCGACTGGAACATGCGCACCGGCGAGGGCTACACCTCGCCGCGCTGGCGCGCCCTGCTGTCCGACCCCGATGGCGTCACCACCGACAGCATCGCCCGCCTGCTGGCCCATGTGCACCCCGAAGACCGCCCGCCCCTGCTGAGCGCGCTGGCCGCCATCGACAGCCCGCCCGGTGCCGGCTTGCGGCACGAGGCCCGGCTGCAGGTGCCCGAAGGCTGGTACTGGTTCGACCTGCACGTCATCGTCACCGAGCGCGACGCCGCCGGCGCGCCGTTGCGCATCATTGCCTCGATCGCCGACATCGGCGCCCGCCGCAGCGCGCAAGAGCGGCAGACGCTGTCGTCCAACCTGTTCCTGCACCTGCACGAGGGCCTGCTGATCACCGACGCCGAGATGCGCGTGCTCGACGCCAACCCCACCTACTCGCGCATCACCGGCGTGCCGCGCGAGGAACTCATCGGCACGGTGCCCAGCCTGCTGCGCGCCGGCAGCAGCAACGACCAGGGCGGCCGCATGCAGCAGGCGGCGATGTGGGCCGACCTGCGCACCAGCGGCCACTGGGTGGGCGAGGTCGTCGACCGCCGCCGCAACGGCGACCCCTGTGCACTGCAGGTCACCGTGTCCACCGTCAACGGGCCCGACGCGACGCTGCGCTACCACGTCATGGTGGTCAGCGACATCACCGAGCAGCGCCTGCAGCGCGAGCGCCTGGAACGCCAGGCGCTCTACGACGAACTCACCCGGCTGCCCAACCGCGCCCACCTCAGCCAGCTGATGACCGAGGCCATGCGCTCGGCCGAGGCCGACGGCCACGTGCTGGCCGTGTGCTGCCTCGACATCGACCACTTCAAGGCGGTCAACGACCGCCACGGCAGCGAAGCCGGTGACCGACTGCTCGCCGAACTGGCGATCCGCCTGCGCAGCGCGCTGCGCTCGCGCGGGGCCGCCCGCGCCGACGTGGCGGCGCGGCTGGGCGGCGACGAGTTCGTGCTGCTGCTGCATGCTGGCAGCGTCGACGAAACCCGCCACGCCATCGACCGCGTGCTGGGCGTGGTGGGCCAGCCTTTCGCCGTGGCACCCAACGACGAACTGGTGCGCATCACCGCCAGTGTCGGCGCCACGCTGTTCCCGATGGACGGCAGCGATGCCGACACGCTGCTGCGCCACGCCGACCACGCCATGTACGACGTGAAGCAGGCCGGGCGCAACGGCTTCGAATTCTTCGACCCCGAGCACCGGCGCCGCGCCGAGGAGCGCGTGGTCGCCATCGGCCGCGTGCAGGAGGCGCTGGACGAGGGCGAACTGGTGCTGTACTACCAGCCCAAGGTCGACCTGCGGCGCGGGGTGGTGCTGGGGGTCGAGGCGCTGCTGCGCTGGAACCACCCCGACCACGGCGTGGTGTCGCCGGTGCACTTCCTGCCGCTGATCGAGCACACCGGGCTGTCGGCGCGCATCGGCGACCATGTGCTGGCCCGCGCACTCGACCAGCTCGATGCCTGGCAGGCGCAGGGGCTCGACCTGTCGGTCAGCGTCAACATCACCGCGCGGCACCTGCAGGAGGCCGACTTCGTGCAGCGCCTGGCCGAACTGCTCGGACGGCATTCGCGCCACCTGGGCCCGCGCCTCGAGCTCGAGGTGCTGGAGACGGCCGCGCTCACCGACATCGGATTCACCTCGTCGCTGCTCGAACGCTGCGCACGGCTGGGGGTGCGCTGGGCGCTGGACGATTTCGGCACCGGCTATTCCACCCTCACCTACCTGAAGCGGCTGCCGGTGCAGGTGCTCAAGATCGACCGTTCCTTCGTCAAGAACATGCTCACCGACGCGCAGGACCGGGCCATTGTGGAAGGCGTGGTCAGCCTGGCGCGCACCTTCGACTGCACGGCCGTGGCCGAGGGCGTCGAAACTCCGGCGCAGGCCCGCATGCTGCTGGACATGGGCTGCGAGATCGGCCAGGGCGAAGGCATCGCCGCGCCGATGCCGGCCGCCCAGGTGGCAGAGTGGGTGGCCAACTGGCGCGGCCTGTTCGCGCTGGCGCCGGCCCTGGTGTTCCCGCCACCCGCCGCCGCAGCCGGCGGCCACCCCGGCGCGGGCGATTGAGCCCGGTGCGCCGGCACCCGCGCCGGGCACCGAACGGGGCCCCGCCCCGGGCGCTTCGATAGACTGCCCGCGTGCTGCCCCAGGGTTTCATCCAGGATCTGCTGTCCCGCGTCGACGTCGTCGAGGTGGTCGGCCGCCATGTCGAACTGCGCAAGGCCGGCATCAACCACAAGGGCCTGTGCCCCTTCCACGGCGAGAAGTCGCCCAGCTTCATCGTCAGCCCGTCGCGCCAGACCTACCACTGCTTCGGCTGCGGCGCGCATGGCGACGCCATCCGCTTCCTCACCGAGCAGGGCGGCCTGGGCTTCATGGACGCGGTGCGCGAACTGGCCCAGCAGGCCGGCCTGGTGGTGCCCGAGACGCGCACCACGCCGGAAGAGCAGGCCCGCGAGGCGAAACAGCGCGAGCAGAAGGCCTCGCTGGGCAGCGTGCTCGAGCGCGCCGAGGCGCACTACAAGCAGGCATTGAAGGCCTCGCCCCGCGCCATCGACTACCTCAAGTCGCGCGGCCTCACCGGCGCCATCGCCGCCCGCTTCGGGCTGGGCTACGCGCCCGAGGGCTGGCGCACGCTGGCGGGCGTGTTCCCCAGCTACGACGACCCATTGCTGGTCGAATCCGGCCTGGTCATCGTGCAGGGCGAGGACGAAGCCGACCAGAAGCGCTACGACCGCTTCCGTGACCGCATCATGTTCCCGATCCGCTCAGTGCGCGGCGAGGTCATCGGCTTCGGTGGCCGCGTGCTCGACCGCGGCGAGCCCAAGTACCTCAACTCGCCCGAAACACCGCTGTTCCACAAGGGCCAGGAACTTTACGGCCTGTACGAGGCGCGGCAGGCGCTGCGCGCGCGCGGCCATGTGCTGGTCGTCGAGGGCTACATGGACGTGGTGGCGCTGGCGCAAAGCGGCTTCGGCAATGCCGTGGCCACGCTGGGCACGGCCTGCACGGCCGAGCACGTGGCCAAGCTGTTCCGCTTCACCGATTCGGTGGTCTTCAGCTTCGACGGCGACGCCGCCGGCCGCCGCGCCGCCGGCCGGGCGCTGGAGGCCTCGCTGCCGCACGCCACCGACACCCGCACCATCCGCTTCCTGTTCCTGCCGCCCGAGCACGACCCCGATTCCTACGTGCGCGAACTCGGCGCCGACGCCTTCGAACAGGCCGTGACGCAGGCGGTGCCCCTGTCGGTGCAACTGGCCACCCAGGCCGGCGAGGGCTGCGACCTGGCCACCGCCGAGGGCCGGTCGCGGCTGATCAGCCAGGCCCGGCCGCTGGTGGAACTGCTGCCAGAAGGCCTGCTGCGCGGCCAGGTGGAGGCCGACCTGGCCCAGCGCGCCGGCCTGACGCTCGAAGCCCTGCAGCAGCACTGGGGCCGCCGCCAGCGCGAGCGCAGTTCCAAGCCCGCCACCGGCGCGGTGCGCATGCGCGCCATGGGCGGCGGCCGGGCCCCGCCGCACACCGCCACGCTGCTCGACCGGGCCTGCTGGCTGGTCGCCGGCCACACCGACCTGTGGCACGACATGCCGCAGGCCACGCACGAGATGCTGATCTCGCAACCGGCGCCCTACGGACCCTTCTTCTCGGCCATCGAGCGCCTGCTGCACGAACACGGCACGATGGCCATGGCCGCCGTGCTGGACGAACTGGCCCGCGACGCCGAAGCAGACACCCTGGCACCGCTGCTGGCCCGTCTCCAGCAATTCCACGAGGCGCTGGACGGCGTGCCGGCCGAGGACATGGCTGCGCTGGTGCACCAGCTGAAGCTGCGGGCCGTCGCCGATGAGTTGAACTGGTTGCTGGAGTCGGGGGACCTGTCGGAGGTGGAGCGGGGACGTTTCAATACCCTCACCCAGTTGCGCAATCGCCTGAAGACCCAGCCCCCGGCCCCGCTGCAAGAGGGTTGATCCGGGGCCTGGGACGCGATGGTGCTCACCGTATAATTTGGGCCTTTGTTGTCGGCAAGAGTGACGGCAGCACCTGCAGGAACCCGGCCACCCTCGACATGGGCATGCACAACGCATCTGGCCACCACATATCCTCACAGGGCTGCACCGCAGCAACGTCCACGCGAGCTTGCCTGACCGCGCTTCGTCCACCTCGTCCGGGGCTCCCCGGGGCATGGGTGCGCCGGAGGGCGCTGGCTGGTGCTGGCGCGCCACCGGCGCGGTCTGTCGTGAACGCCGCGCGGCGCCCAATCGTCCACACGCGCTAGGAAACGCATGAACGCCAAGAAGCCCGCCGCCGCTCCCGCCAAGCCCGCCGCTGCCAAGCCGGCCCCCGCACCGACGCCGGCCGCCAAGGCCAAGTCTGCGAAGGACGCTTCGGCCGAGCCGACCGCCAAGCCGGTGCTCAAGGCCGCGGCAGGCAAGGTCGAGAAACTGCAGCCGGCGGCCAAGGGCGACAAGGTACAGCCGGCCGCCAAGGTCGACAAGGCGCAGGCTGCGGCCAAGCCCGACAAGGGCGGCAAGTCGGCCAAAGGCGGCAAGGCCAAGGACGACAAGGTGGCTTCCAAGGCCGACGACGAGGACCTGGGCGACATCGAAGCCGATCTCGAACCCGAGGTCGAAGTCGAGGCGGAGTCCGAGACCACCGACGAGGCCAGCACGCCCGAGGCCAAGGTCAAGCCGCTGCGCATGAAGGTTTCGCGCGCCAAGGAACGCGCGCTGATGCGCGAGTTCGGCCTGGACGAGACCACGCTCACCGAAGAAGAAGTCGCCAAGCGCCGGCTCGAGCTGAAGACGCTCATCAAGATGGGCAAGACGCGTGGCTTCCTCACGCACCAGGAAATCAACGACCACCTGCCCGAGAAGCTGGTCGAGAACGAGATCCTCGAAGCCATCGTGTCGATGCTCAACGACATGGGCATCGCGGTGTACGAACAGGCACCCGACGCGGCCACGCTGCTGATCGCCGGTGGCACCACCACCACCGCGACCGAAGAAGAGGCCGAGGAGGCCGCCGAAGCGGCCTTGTCCACGGTCGACAGCGAATTCGGCCGCACCACCGACCCGGTGCGCATGTACATGCGCGAGATGGGCTCGGTCGAGCTGCTCACCCGCGAGGGCGAGATCGAGATCGCCAAGCGCATCGAGGGCGGCCTGCAATCGATGATGCAGGCCATCTCGGCGTCGCCCAAGACCATCGCCGAGATCCTTTCGATGGCCGACCGCATCGCCACCGGCGACATGCAGATCTCCGAGGCGGTGGACGGCTTCGTCTCCGACGACGAGGCCGACGACTACGTGGCCGAGGAAGACTTCGACGAGTTCGACGAGGAAGACGACGACGACGGCCAGGGCGGCAGCAGGGCCTTGACCAAGAAGCTCGAAGAGCTGAAGTCGCAGGCGCTCGAGAAGTTCGGCACCGTGCGCACGCACTTCGAGAAGATGCGCAAGGCCTTCGAGAAGGAGGGCTACCACTCGCCCGCCTACGCCAAGGCCCAGCAGGTGCTGACGCAAGACCTGATGACCATCCGCTTCACGGTCAAGACCATCGAGCGGCTGTGCGACGTGCTGCGCTCGCAGGTGGACGACGTGCGGCGCTTCGAGCGCGAGATCCGCAAGATCGTGGTCGACCGCTGCGGCATGCCGCAGGAACACTTCATCAAGACCTTCCCGCCCAACATCCTGAACCTGAAGTGGGCCGAGAAGGAAGTGGCGGCGGCCAAGCCCTACAGCGCCATCATGGGCCGCAACCTGCCCGCGGTGCAGGAACTGCAGCAGAAGCTGATCGACCTGCAACTGCACGCCGTGGTGCCGCTGGACGACCTGAAGGACATCAACCGCAAGATGAACGCGGGCGAGAAGGCCAGTCGCGACGCCAAGAAGGAGATGATCGAGGCCAACCTGCGGCTGGTGATCTCGATCGCCAAGAAGTACACCAACCGCGGCCTGCAGTTCCTCGACCTCATTCAAGAGGGCAACATCGGCCTGATGAAGGCGGTGGACAAGTTCGAATACCGCCGCGGCTACAAGTTCTCCACCTATGCCACGTGGTGGATCCGCCAGGCCATCACCCGCAGCATCGCCGACCAGGCGCGCACCATCCGCATCCCGGTGCACATGATCGAGACGATCAACAAGATGAACCGCATCTCGCGGCAGCACCTGCAGGAGTTCGGCTTCGAGCCCGATGCCCCCACGCTGGCCGAGAAGATGGAGATCCCCGAGGACAAGATCCGCAAGATCATGAAGATCGCCAAGGAGCCGATCTCCATGGAAACGCCGATCGGCGACGACGACGACAGCCACCTGGGCGACTTCATCGAAGACACCAACAACACCGCGCCGATCGAGGCCGCCATGCAGGCCGGCCTGCGCGACGTGGTGAAGGACATCCTCGACAGCCTCACCCCGCGCGAGGCCAAGGTGCTGCGCATGCGCTTCGGCATCGAGATGAGCACCGACCACACGCTCGAAGAGGTCGGCAAGCAGTTCGACGTCACCCGCGAGCGCATCCGCCAGATCGAAGCCAAGGCCATCCGCAAGCTCAAGCACCCGAGTCGCTCGGACAAGCTGCGGACGTACCTGGACAATCTCTGAGCCGCAGGCGAAGACATTGGCCATGGACTTTCCGACAAAGTCGGCCGTGACCGCAAAGCGGGCACGCCGCAGCTTGCGCCGCAGTCACAAGCTGCGCACCTACCTCGACAACCTCTGACCAACACGGTTCGCCATGCTGTACAGCGTCTTCCCCACTGCTCCCGCCACAGCGCGGCCCCACGTCCGGGCCCAGCCCACGGCCTTCGGCCGCCGCGCCCAGGCCGGCTTCAACCTGCTGGAACTGCTGGTGGTGATGGTCATCATCGGCCTGCTCGTCAGCTACGTCGGCCCGCGCTACTTCTCGCAGGTCGGCAAGTCCGAGATCAAGGCGGCGCGCGCGCAGATCGACGGCTTCGAGAAGGCCCTCGAGCAGTACCGCATCGACACCGGCAGGTTCCCCACCACCGAGCAGGGCCTGGCCGCGCTGTTCACCAAGCCCAACAACGAAGCCCGCTGGTCCGGCCCCTACCTGAAGAAGGCTGCGCCGAACGACGCCTGGGGCAACCCGTACCAGTACAAGTCGCCGGGCGAGCACGGCGAGTTCGACCTGTTCTCGTTCGGCAAGGACGGGCGGGTCGGCGGCACCGGTGAAGACGCCGACATCACCAACTGGTGATCGCCCGCCCGGCCGACGGCCCGCACCGTCGGCCGCGCGCGGTGGCGACACCTCGGTTGCGTCCCTTCGACCGCCCATGAGCACACGCCGATGAAGTTCAGCGTCAAGGCGCTGCGGTCGGCCAGCGAGGTGGTGCACCTCACGGTCGAGGCCGGAGATCTCCAGGAGGCCCGGCGCGCGGCGGTCAGCCAGGGGCTGTCGGTGCTGTCCGTCAAGGCCAGCAACCCACTGACGCTGTGGCTGGGCAAGTCGCGCACGAAGTTCGCGCTCGACCTGTTCATCCAGCAACTGGTGTCGCTGCTCGACGCCGGGTTGTCGCTGGTCGAGGCCATCGAACTGCTGGCCGAGAAGGAACAGGGCCGCGGGGCCGTCGTCGCCCTCGGCGCGCTGAAGACCGAACTGCACCGCGGGCGCAGCTTCTCGGACGCGCTGGAGATGCAGCCGGCACTCTTCCCGCCACTGTTCGTGGCCAGCGTGCGCGTGGCCGAGCGCAGCGGCGACATCCGCGAGGCCGTCACCCGCTTCCTCGATTACCACAACCAGCTCGGCGCCATCAAGCGCAAGGTGGTCGCGGCCTCGGTGTACCCGGTGATGCTGATGTCGGTGGGCGTGCTCGTCACCGCCTTCATGCTGCTGTACGTGGTGCCCAAGTTCAGCCGCATCTACGACGAGATCGGCACCGACCTGCCCTTCCTCACCCGCCTGGTGATCGGCTGGGGCCAGATGCTCGAGGCGCATGCCGCCGTCACGCTGGGCAGCATCGCCGCCGTGGTGTCGGCCATCGCCTTCGCGCTGTCGCGCCCCGCGGTGCGCGCCTGGATCGGCCGCCAGCTCTGGAAGACCCCCGGCGTCGGCGAGCGGCTCAGGGTGTACGAGCTGGCCCGCTTCTACCGCACGATGGGCATGCTGCTGAAGAGCGGCATCCCGCTGCCGACCGCGCTGGACATGGCCGGTGGCCTGCTCTCTCCGGTGCTGCGCGGCGGGCTCGTGCAGGCCGCGCGCGAGATCCGCGAAGGCCAGCCGGTGTCGCGCGCCTTCCACACCCAGGGCCTCACCACGCAGGTGTCGCATCGGCTGCTGGCCGTGGGCGAGCGCACCGGGCGCATGGCCCACATGGTCGACCGCATCGCCTTGTTCTACGAAGACGAGCTGGCGCGCTGGATCGACTGGTTCACCCGCCTGTTCGAGCCCATCCTGATGGTGATGATCGGCGCGCTGGTGGGCCTGATCGTGGTGTTGCTGTACCTGCCGATCTTCGAGCTCGCCGAGCAGGTCAAGTGACCCCGCGACCCTGGGGTGCCCGAGGCCGCTGCGGTCATTTGTCGCAGGTTAAGTCGGCCGAGCACCTGCAACAAAAGTTAGCATCCGAGATGTCATCGCTGTCGCTCGTGCCATGAAACTGGTTGATTCACCGGAGGCGCTCCGGGACCAAGTGATTCCTGCCGACGCGATCGTGGCGGCGCGTGCCGACGCACGCCTGTCCGGCACCCGCCTGGTGGACGCCCTGGACGCCCGCCTGGCCCTGCCGCCGGCCGAGTTCATCCGGCGCCTGGCCGCCACGGTGCGATTCCCGGCCCTGACGATGGACGACCTGCACCGCCTGCAGCCGGCCTTCGACGTGCTGCCCTTCGCCGACGCCGCGCAGCACGAGTGCGTGGCCCTGCGCGATCCCGATGGGCGGCTGGTGGTGGTCTTCGGAGACCCCTTCGACGCCCGCCTGCGCGCCTGGGCCGAAGAGCGCGTCAGCGGCGCATTCGCCTTCCGGCTGGCCCTGTCGGCCGACCTGCGCGCCTACCTCACGCGGCACGAAGAGTCGATGCGCGCGATGGACTCGGTGCTCGGCACCTCGCTGGCCAGCGACGACAACGACGCCGAGGCCGTGCAGTCGCTGTCCATCACCTCGATCAGCGAAGACGACAGCCCGGTGGTCAAGCTGGTCAGCTCCACGCTCTACGACGCGCTGAAGTCGCTGGCCAGCGACATCCACGTCGAGACCACGCCGGCCGGCCTGACCATCAAGTACCGCATCGACGGCGTGCTGGTCTCGGTGGGCCACATCGCCGGCGCCGACCTGGCCGAGCAGGTGATCTCGCGCATCAAGGTGCTGGCCGAGCTCGACATCTCCGAGCGCCGCGTGCCGCAGGACGGCCGCTTCAAGGTGGCGCTGAAGGGCCGTGCGATCGATTTCCGCGTGTCGGTGATGCCCAGCATCTTCGGCGAAGACGCGGTGCTGCGCATCCTGGACAAGCAGGCCCTGACCGACCAGTTGCTGGGCCTGCAACTCGGCACCCTGGGCTTCGACGACGAGGCCATCGTGCGCATGCGCAAGCTGTCGCGCGAACCCTACGGCATGCTGCTCGTCACCGGCCCCACCGGCAGCGGCAAGACGACCACGCTGTACGCGATGCTCAGCGAGATCAACACCGGCCAGGAAAAGATCATCACCATCGAAGACCCGGTGGAATACCAGCTGGCCGGCGTGCTGCAGATCCCCGTCAACGAGAAGAAGGGCCTGACCTTCTCGCGCGGCCTGCGCTCGATCCTGCGGCACGATCCCGACCGCATCCTGGTCGGCGAGATCCGCGACCCCGAAACCGCCGAGATCGCCGTGCAGGCCGCGCTCACCGGCCACCTGGTCTTCACCACGGTGCACGCCAACAACGCCTTCGACGTCATCGGCCGCTTCACGCACATGGGCGTCGAGCCCTACATCTTCGCCTCGGCCATGAACGGCGTGGTCGCCCAGCGGCTGGTGCGCATGGTGTGCGCCGATTGCGCCGTCGACGACCAGCCCGACGCCGCGCTCATCACCGCCTCGGGCCTGGCCCGCGCCGACCTGGGGGCCTTCCGCTTCCGCATCGGGCGCGGCTGCGGCCGCTGCCGCGGCACCGGCTACCGCGGCCGACGCGCCATCGCCGAGACCCTGCTGCTCGACGACGAACTGCGCGAGCTCATCGTCCGCGGCGAGCCGGTGCGCGTGCTGCGCGAGGCCGCCGCACGCAACGGCACGCGCTTCCTGCGCGACGCCGCCATGGACTGCGTGCGCCGCGGCGAATCCACCCTGCAAGAGATCAACCGTGTCACGCTGGTGGGGTGAGCGCCTGCGCATCGGCCTGGCGCCCGATCGAGTCGACCTGGCCTGGCTGCGCCTCGGCCCGCGCCGCGCGGTCGACCGCGCACGGTCGCTGCGCTGTGCCCCGAAGGCCGGCGAGCCGGCCTGGCAGGCCGCGATCGAGGCCCTCGGCGAGGCCCTGCCCGAGTTCGGCGTCAAGCAGGGCGCTGCCGCGGTGGTGCTGTCGAACCACTGGGTGCGCTATGCGGTACTGCCCTGGCAGGCCGAGCTCACCGGCGCGGCCGAGGTCGATCAGCGGGCACGCCTGCACTTCGAGCAGACCTACGGCAGCGCCGCGATCGGCTGGACGGTGCGCACCCGCGACACCGGCTTCGGCGCCCCGCACCTGGCCTGCGCGGTGGACACCGCCCTGATCGACGCGCTCGGCGCCACGCTGGCCGGGCACGGCCTGGGCCTGGGGTCGCTGCAGCCGCTGCTCATCGCCGCCTTCAACGACCAGCGCAAGCAGCTCAGCGGCCAGGGCGCCTTCGCGGTGGTCGAGGCCGGCCGCGTGTGCCTGGGCCTGATGCAGCAGCAGCGCTGGCACGACATCACCAGCCGGCGCACCGACGCCGACGCGGCCGAGGTCATCGAGCAGGAGCTGTCCACGCTGGACGCCGACCTCGCCCCCACCCCGCTGGATGTGCTGCTGGTCGGCGAGGACGTCGCCTGGACCGACCCGGCGCGCCGGCCCGCCCGGCTGCTGGGCGCGGCCGACGGCGTGGGCCGGCCCACGCTGGCCCTGTGCGGGATCGGATGATGCGCGCCCTCGACCTCGACCTGGTCCGCCGCCGCGCCACCTGGCCGGCCTGGGTGATGCTGCTCGTGGGCGTGGCCATGGCCGCCGACGCCGGCTTCGGCTGGCTCGACCTGCGCGACGAGGTCGAACGCCAGCAGCAGCGGCGCAGCGGGCCGCAGATCGCCGAGGCCCGGCCCGTGGAACCCATCAGCGACCAGACGCAGCGCGAGCTGACTGCCGCGCGCCGCACGCTCGACGAACTGGCCCTGCCCTGGGACGCGCTGTTCGCCTCGATCGAAGCCGCGCTCGACAAGGACACCGCGCTGCTGGCCATCGAGCCCGATGCCGGCAAGCGCGTGGTGCGCATCCAGGGCGAAGCCCGCAGCTACCCGGCCGTGCTGGCGCTGATGCAGCGGCTCGAACAGTCCGAGGCCCTGGGCGGCATGCACCTGCTCAACCACCAGATCCGCGAGGACGTGCCCGAGCGGCCCTACCAGTTCACGATGTCGGGCCAGTGGAGCGTCAGGCCATGACGCGGCTGGCCTGGCTGCTGCAGCACCATCGCGCCGCGCTCGCGCTGTGGGCCGGCATCGCCCTGGCGCTGGCCGCGTTGGCGATGCAGTGGCTGGCGCTGGGCCCCTTGCAGGCCCGCGTGGACGCCCTGCAGGCCCAGCGCCAGGCCCCGCGCGACCAAAAGCTCGACCGCCTGGGCGACGTGCTGGCGCAGGCGGCGTCGCCGAGCGCCCAGCTGGCCGGGTTCTACGGCTACTTCGCCAGGGACGAGCGCCTGAGCGACCGCCTGGCGCGCATGCACGAGGTGGCCACCGCGCTGGGGCTCGAGATGAGGCGTGCCGAGTACCGGCTGATCAGCCAGCCCGACCGGCGCCTCGACCGCTACCAGATGGTGCTGCCGCTGACCGGCAGCTACCCCGTGATCCGCAAGTTCGTCACCACCGTGCTGCGCGAGATGCCCACCGTCTCGCTCGAGCAGGTGCAGTTCCAGCGCAAGGACATCGCCGATGCGGCGGTCGAGGCGCAGGTCAGCTTCACCTTCCACCTGGCCCGATGACGCGCCGCCCCAGCCTCCGCACCACGCTGATGGTCACCGGCGTCGGCGCCGCGCTCAGCGCCACGGCCTGGCAGGTGCTGGGCGATTCCGCAGACTCCGGTGCGGCCGCCGGCGCGACGGCGGCGCGTGCCCGGCCATCGGCCTCATCGGCCGCTTCGGCCGCCATGCGTCCGCTGCCGACGCGCCCGGCGCCGCCACCGAACCGCTCGTCGGGCGCCTTGCCGGCAGGCAGTTCCGACCTGCTGCTGGCCGGCACCTCGGTGGCGGCGGCCACCGCCAGCGCCGTGGCGCCGGCACGCAGCCAGGCCCTGGCGTCGCTCGACACCCGCGTGGTGCAGCAGCGGGTGGGCCCGGCCGACGCCGCCCGCGATGCCTTTGCCACGCGCAGTTGGACCATCGCGCCGCCACCACCG
>NZ_MWLO01000078.1 GCF_002198735.1 Ideonella sp. A 288 | reverse complement strand
GGGCAGGCCGGGGAGCTTCGCTGTGGCGGTCGGCTGCCGCCTGTCGCGCCGCGCTGATCTCTGGACGCAACGAACGTCCGCACCGAGCCCCCACCCGAACTAAGGCGTTCGCCTCGAGACCCGAGACCAGCGCCAGCGCGCCGCCTGCGCTCAAGCCCGCTGCCGCGCGCGGTGCAGCATGTCCAGCGTGATGTGCCGCACCTCGAGCTTGCTTTGCTCGATGTGGGCGCGCAGCAGCCGCGCGGCCTCGTCGGCGCGGCGGCGGGCGATGGCGCGCACGATGCGGGCGTGCTCGTCGTAGGTGGCTTCCACGCGCGCCGGCTTGGTGAAGTCGAGCCGGCGGATGATGCGGATGCGCTCGGTGATCTCGCGGTGCACGCGCGACATCTCGCGGTTGCCGCCGGCCAGCACCAGTTGGGCGTGGAACTGCTCGTCGAGTGCGCCGACGGCGGTGCCGTCGGTGACGCGCTCGGCCGCCGGCACCAGCCACACGTCGGCCAGCGCGCGCAGCGGCGTGCGGGGCTCGGCGGTGGCCAGTTGCTGCGCGGCGTGGCATTCGATCAGGATGCGCAGGTCGTACAGCTCGTCGAAGGTGTCGAAGTCGAGCGGTGCCACCTGCCAGCCGATCTTCGGCATCACCGCCAGGAAGCCCTCGCGTTCGAGCCGCTGCAGCGCCTGCCGCAGCGGGGTGCGGCTGACCGAGACGCGCTGGGCCAGTTCGCTCTCGCTGAAGCGGTCGCCGGGCATCAGGGCGAAGTCGAAGATCATCTGCTTGACCGCCGCGTAGGCCTGGTCGGCCAGGGTCACCGGCCCGGCGGTGGCCGCAGCGACGATCACGGGGGGCAGTCGGTGCGAGGGCATGTGGGCGGAATGATACGCAGCCGGAGCGTCAGCCCGCGAAGTCGAACATGCTCACGTGCGCCGAGACGATCTTCCAGACGGCGGGACCGCTGTCCGCGCTGTCCATGCGCACCCAGGTCTGGCTCTGGAAGCCGCGCAGCGGCGTGTCGCTGCGCACGAACTCCACCAGCGCCACGGCCATGTCGTCGCCGAAGGCGGTGATGCGCAGGTTCTCCAGTCGCCGGGTGAAGCCGGGCGCCGGCGTGGCGCGGCGGAAGGCCACCATCTCGGCGATGCCCAGCTGCCGGTCGGCAATGCCATAACGCGTGAGGCGGGCGTCCGGCCAGAAGAAGCCGATCAGTCCCTCGACGTCGTTGCCCATCAGGGCCCGCTCGTAGGCGTCGAACTGGCGCCGCACCTCGGCGACGACGCTGGGGCGGTCGATGTCGGCCGGCGTCATCGCGACGCGAGGTAGGCGCGCCAGCCGCCGTGCGCGCTGATGTCGGTGGCACCGGCCAGTGCGGCCGGCTCGCAGATGAATCCCTTGACCCAGCGGCCGTCTTCCAGCTGCACCGTGCCCAGGCCCAGCGGAGCGGGGATCAGGGCCAGGAAGCTGCCGACCGCGGCCATTGGCATTTCCACCAGTTCCAGCTCGATGGCGTGGCCGGGCTCGCCCTCGGCCACGCGCATCAGGCCGGGCTTGGGCGGCACGGTGCCGGGCAGCGCGAACAACCGGTAGGCCGGGGCGGTGCGGGTGCGTGCCAGCAGGCGGGCGCCGCGCTCGACCAGCTGGCCATGCAGCGGCATGCCTTCGAGGTGGGCGCCGACCACGGCCAAGGGCAGCGTGGCGGCGGCGGCGGGCCAGCCGCCGGGGTTGCGGTCGCCGTCGCGGGCGGGGCGCAGACGGGCGCCCAGCGTGGCCGGGCCGGCGGCCTCCCAGCGCAGGCCCCAGTCGGCCAGCGCGGCGTCGCTGCCGCCCGGCGCGACGAAGGTGACGCCGAAGGGCAGGCCGGACTCGGGCACGGCCGAGGGCAGCGCCAGCGCGGCCAGGCCGAGCAGGTTGACGAAGTTGGTGTAGCGGCCCAGCTCGCTGTTGCGCAGCAGCGGCGAGCGCGACACCGCGGCGCGGGTGGGGCAGGTGGGCGTGGTGGGCACCATCAACGCATCGACCTGTTGCCACAGCGGCGCGAGCTGCCTGCGCAGCTCGGCCAGTCGGTACTGCGCCCGGTACACGTCGCCGGCATTGAAGCGGCCGGTGGCGGCGATGATCTCGCGCACGGTGGCGTCCATCGCCTCGGGCCGGGCCGTCATCAGCGCCTGCACCACCGTGTAGCGCTCGGCCACCCAGGGCCCGTCGTACAGCAGCCGCGCGACCTCGAACAGCGGCGTGAAGTCCACCGGCACCAGCTCGGCCCCCAGCGCCTGCGCGCGCACGCCCGCGGCGTCGAAGGCCTGGTCCCAGCCGAGCGCGGCATCGCAGTCGGCCCGCTGCGGCACGCCCAGCCGCAGCCCGACGCGGTGGCCACCCAGCCAGCCCGCCTGCGGCACGGGCTGGTTGAACTGTGGCTCGTCGCCGGCGCCTTCGATGATGGCCATGGCCTGCGCCGCATCGGCGACGGTGAGGGCGAACACCGACACCACGTCCAGCGTGCGGCAGGCCGGCACCACGCCGGCCATTGGCACCCGGCCCGGCGTGGGCTTCAGGCCGACCAGGTTGTTCAGCCCCGCCGGCACGCGGCCCGAGCCGGCGGTGTCGGTGCCCAGCGCCAACGGCACCAGGCCGCGCGCCACGACCGAGGCCGAGCCCGAACTGGAGCCGCCGCTGACATACGCCCCGTCGAAGCTGTTGGGCACCTCGCCGTAGGGCGAGCGCGTGCCCACCAGCCCGGTGGCGAACTGGTCGAGGTTGGTCTTGCCCACCAGCACCGCGCCGGCGGCCTGCAGCCGCTGCACCACGGTGGCCGATCGCTCGGCGGTGTAGGCGAAGGCCGGGCAGGCCGCGGTGGTGGTCAGGCCCGCCACGTCGATGTTGTCCTTCACCGCGAAAGGCACGCCCCACAGCGGGGTGCTGGCGGTGGGGGCGGGCGGCAACAGGGCCACCTGCGCGTCGATGAAGGACCGGTCGACGCGCAGGATCCAGGCCGGGTCGTCGGCCGACAGGTGCGAGCGCAGCGCACCCAGCAGCGCCAGCGGCGAGGCGCCGCCGGCATAGGCGCGGCGCCAGTCGGCCAGGGTGTGCAGCGGCGGGGCAGGGGGCACGGGGGCAGCCGTGGACCTTCGGACCTGTCCGTCCGACAGGGAATTCGCCCCTTCGGGCGGCCGGGCTGGGCTCATGGGCTGAGGCTCGCGATCAGGTGGTGGGCGGGCGCCACCCAGCCGACGATCGCGCCCTGGGCGGTGATCATCGCCAGCGTGGCGGCCTTGAACTCGGGGAAGTAGCTCTCGGTGCCATCTTCGACCAGCAGGCAGTCGTAGCCGCGGTCGTTGGCCTCGCGCATCGAGGTCTGCACGCACACCTCGGTGGTCACGCCCATGAACACCAGGTGGGTGATGCCGCGGCCCTGCAGCATCTCGTGCAGGCCGGTGGCGTAGAAGGCGCCCTTGCCCGGCTTGTCGATGACGATCTCGCCGGGCACCGGGGCCAGCGCCGGCACGATCTGGTTGCCCGGTTCGCCGGCCACCAGGATGCGGCCCATCGGCCCCACGTCGCCGATGCGGAGGTGGGGGTTGCCGCGCTGCAGCTTGGCCGGGGGGCAGTCGGACAGGTCGGGGGCGTGGGCCTCGCGGGTGTGCACCACCAGGCCGCCGGCCGCGCGCCAGGCCAGCAGCACCTCGCGCACCGTGGGCACGATGGCCTGCAGGCGCGTCACGTCGTTGCCCAGGCTGGCGCCGAAGCCGCCGGGCTCGACGAAATCACGCTGCATGTCGATGATGACCAGCGCCGTGCGGGCCACGTCGAAGCGGTACAGGAAAGGACTTGCAGCGACACCGTTCATGCGGCCTCCTGCTCATGCGCATGGGCCTTGCCGCCCATGAAGGCGCCGAGCGACTGGCGGTCGGCCTGCGCCGCGGGCACGTCGTGCACGATGCGGCCCTCGCTCATCACGACGATGCGGTCGGCCAGCAACAGCAGCTCGTCCAGGTCCTCGCTGACCAGCAGCACCGCAGCGCCGCGGTTGCGCGCGGCCATCAGCCGGCCGTGGATCTCGGCCACCGCGGCGAAGTCCAGCCCGAACACCGGGTTGCTGACCAGCAGCAGCTCGGCCTCGCCGGCCAGTTCGCGCGCCAGCACCGCGCGCTGCACGTTGCCGCCCGACAGGCTGCGGATCGGCGCGCGCTCGCCCTGGGTCTTGACGCCGTACTCGGCGATCCAGTCGCGTGCGCGTTCGCGCAGCGCGCCCCAGCGCACGAGCCCACCGCGCACCCACGGCGTCTCGTCGAACTGCCGCAGCGCCATGTTCTGCGCCACGCTCAGGTCGCCGACGCAGGCGTTGGCCAGCGGCTCCTCGGGCAGGCTGCGCACCTTGTGCCGCCGGTTGTCCTGCCGGCGTGCGGCAAAGCCCAGGCCGTCCACCTGCACCGCGCCGCCTTCGCGCGGGCGCTGCCCGGTGAGCGACTGCATCAGCTCGCGCTGGCCGTTGCCGCTGACGCCGGCCACGCCGACGATCTCGCCGGCGCGCACCTCGAGGTGCAGGTCGCGCACCGCCGGCTCGCCGCGGTCGCCCATCACCTGCAGGGCCTGGATCGACAGTTTCACCGCGCCGGGCTCGCGCGTGTCACGCTGCGGCGCGGCCGCCACCAGCTTGCCCTCGCCCACCATCGCGGCGGCCAGGCGCTGCGGCGTGCAGTCGGCCACCGCCAGGCTCTCGACCAGCTGGCCGCGGCGCAGCACGCTCACGTCGTCGGCGTGCTCCATCACCTCGCGGAACTTGTGCGTGATCATCACCACCGAGCAATGTCCGGCCCGCGTCTGCTCGCGCAGCGCGCCCAGCACCTCGTCGGCCTCCTGCGGCGTCAGCACCGAGGTCGGCTCGTCCAGGATCAGCAGCCGGGGCTTGAGGAACAGCTGTTTCAGGATCTCGAGCTTCTGCTTCTCGCCGGCGGCCAGGTCCAGCGGCGTGGCATCAAGCGGCAGGCGGAACGGCGTGGTCTGCATGAAGGCCTCGAGCTCGGCGCGCGCGGCCTTCCAGTCCACCACCATCGGCAGGTGGCCGCGGGCCAGCAGCAGGTTCTCGGCCACCGTCATGCCCGGCACCACGGTGAAGTGCTGGTAGACCATGCCGATGCCCAGGTCGCGTGCCACCACGGGCGAATGGATGTCGTGCTCGCGGTCGTCGACCATCACCGCGCCGTCGTCGGGCCGGTAGTAGCCGACGATGCACTTCACCAGCGTGCTCTTGCCGGCGCCGTTCTCGCCCAGCAGCGCGTGCACGGTGCCGGGCCGCACGGTGAGCGACACGGCGTCGAGCGCGGTGAAGGCGCCGAAGCGCTTGGTCAGGTGGTAGGTCTCGAGCTTCAGGGCGCCGGTGTGGGGGGTCATTGGGCATTCACCTCGCGACGGAACACCTCGAGCGTGTGCGCCTTGACGCGCACGAAGTCGGGCTCGGCCACCGCCTCGGGCAGGCGCGGGCGGGGCATGTCGAAGGGCACGATCTCGGCGATGCGCGTGGGCCGGCGTGTGAGCAGCAGGATGCGGTCGGCCAGGAACACGGCATCCTCCAGGTCGTGCGAGACGATGACCATCGTGGTGCCGGTGGCCATGTGGGCGTCCTGCAGCTTGGCGCGGATGAACAGCGTCATCTCGAAGTCCAGCGCCGAGAACGGCTCGTCGAGGAACAGCACCTCGGGCCGCGTGGCCAGGCTGCGCATGATGCACACGGTCTGCATCTGGCCGCCCGACAGCTCGTAGGGGTAGCGCGCCAGGTCGAAGCGGATCTCGAACAGCGCCACCAGCTCGTCGACGCGGGCCTTCACCGCGGCCGGTTTCATGCCCTGGCGCTTCAGCGGGTAGGCGATGTTGTCCCAGGCGGTGAGCCAGGGGAACAGCGCGTCGCGGTAGTTCTGGAAGACGTAGCCGATCTTCGTCTCGCGCAGGGTCTTGCCGTCGAACAGGATCTCGCCGGCATCGGGCGGCACCAGCCCGGCGATCATGTTCATCAGCGTGGACTTGCCGCAGCCGTTGGGGCCGAAGATCGAGACGATCTTGCCGCGCGGCAGGTCGAGGTTGAAGTTGGTGTACAGCGGCGCGCCGGCAAAACTCTTGCACAGGCCGCGCACCGTGACGTGCGTGGCCGGCGCGGGCCGCAGCGTGAGCACTGTGTCCGCCATGGCGGGCGGCAGCACGGTGGCAGGTAGAGCTGCGCTCATGCCTTGCCGCTCCAGTGGATGAGCTTCTTCTCGCCCAGCAGGAACAGCAGGTTGAGCAGGTAGCCCAGCGCGCCGGTGACCAGAATCGAGCAGTACATCTCCTTGACGTTGAACACCTGCTGCGCGTCGATGATGCGGTGGCCCAGGCCGGTCTCGCTGCCGATGAACATCTCGGCCACGATGACGATCACCAGCGCCATGCTCACCGCGCTGCGCAGGCCGACGAAGGTCTGTGCCAGGCTTTCCATCAGCATCACGTCCTTGAAGACGTGCCACTTCGACACGCCCATGATCTGCGCGGCCATCACGCGGGTCTTCTTGGCGTTCATCACGCCGTAGGCGCTGTTGAACAGCACGATCAGCATGGCGCCGAAGCTGGCGATGGCGATCTTGTTGACGTCGGTGATGCCGAAGATCAGCAGGAACAGCGGGATCAGTGCCGAGCTGGGCGTGGAGCGGAAGAAGTCGATCACGAACTCGACGCTGCGGTAGGCGGCCTCCGAACTGCCCAGCACCACGCCCAGCGGCACGCCGATGGCCACCGCGATGGCGAAGGACGCCAGCGTGCGGAACACCGTGGCCCACAGGTCGGGCAGGATGTGGCCGCTGGCGAACACGCTGCCCAGGTGGGCCAGCGTGTCCATCGGCGGCGGCAGCAGCACGGCCTTCACCCAGTGCGCCGAGATCATCAGCTGCCACAGCGCCAGCAGCAGCAGCGGCCCCAGCAGCGGCAGCCAGCGCCGGGCGTTCACGCGATCGAACAGGCGGTCCACGCGCGTCAGCCGGTGTACAGCAGCGACTTCACGTCCAGCCGGCGGGTGAAGATCTTGCGGTCGGTGAAGACGTCGAAGAACTTCTGGAAGTGGTCGATGTCGGAGGGCTTGAACTCGTTGTACAGCGTGAAGCCGGCCAGCGGCACCTCCTTCACCAGCGACTCCTCGATGGCGGTGAAGCCGTCCAGGCTCTTGCGCGCGTCGTCGGGGTTCTTGCGCACCCAGTCCACCGAGCGGGCATAGGCGGCGACGTACTTCTTGGCCAGCTCGGGCTTGTCCTTCAGGAAGGCGGTGGTCACGGTGGCCGAGCCGCCGAACCAGGGCGCGTCGGGGTCGCCGAGGATGTACTTGGCGATCACGCCGTTCTCGAGCACGCGGGTCAGGCCCTTCAGCCGTCCGGCGGTGCCGGTGGGCTCGAGCGTGTAGACGGCGTCCACCTGCCCGGCGGCCAGCGACGGCACGTGCTGGCCCACCGGCAGCTCGATGACCTGCGGGTTGGCGATGCCGTTCTTCTCGAGGATCATCCGCGCCAGCGTGAGGTTCTGGATGCCGGGGCCCGAGGCCACCTTCTTGCCCGCCAGTTCGGCGATGGCCTTGATCGGCGAATCCTTCGGCACCACGAACTGGTCGAGCACCAGCTTGCGGTTGCTGGGGTTGCTGCAGATGATCTTGAAGAGGTTGGGGCTGGTGATCTCGGCCAGCGCCAGCGCCGCCGATGCGGTGCCGTTGCCCGAGCCGTGGATGCGCCCGGAGATCATCGCCTCGGCCACCTGCTGCGCGCTGGCGAACTTGGCGCCCTCGACCTGCAGGCCGGCCTCCTTGAAGAAGCCGCGTTCCAGCCCTGCGTACAGCGGCAGGCCCGAGGCGATGGGCCAGTAGCCGATCAGGATCTTGTCGTCGGCGGCCAGCGCCTTGCGCTGCAGGCCCACCAGTGCGGCGGCGGCGGTGCCGGCCTGGATCAGGCGGCGGCGGGTGAGGTGTCGGCTCATGGTCAATCCTTGGGGGTGTGCGTGGGGAGGGTCTGCAGCAGGTCGATCAGGGCGCCGGAGGTGGACACGGCGCCGAACACGCCACCCTGCATCTGGATCATCTTCAGCGCGGCCTCGTGGTTGCCGCGGTCGGTGGCGCCGGTGCAGTCACTGAGCATCACGCACTCGAAGCCGCGGTCGTTGGCCTCGCGCATGGTGGTGTGCACGCACACGTCGGTGGTGATGCCGGTGAGCACCAGGTTGCGGATGCCGCGGGTGTGCAGGATCAGCTCGAGGTCTGTCGCGCAGAAGCTGCCCTTGCCGGGCTTGTCGATGATGGGCTCGCCGGCGATCGGGTACAGCTCGGGGATGATGTCCCAGCCCGGCTCGCCGCGCACCAGGATGCGGCCGCAGGGGCCGGCGTCGCCGATGCCCGCGCCCATCTGCCGCGAGCGCCAGCGCTTGTTGGCCGGCAGGTCGGCCAAGTCGGGGCGGTGGCCCTCGCGGGTGTGGATCACGTGCAGGCCCACGCGCCGCGCGGCGGCCAGCAGTGCCTTCAACGGCTCGATCGGCGCGCGGGTGAGCGACAGGTCGTAGCCCATCTTGTCGACATAGCCGCCGATGCCGCAGAAGTCGGTCTGCATGTCGATGATGACCAGCGCGGTGTTCTGCGGCGTGAGGTCGCCGTCATAGGGCCACGCGTAGGGCTCTGAGCGGATCGTGGGCATTGGGGTCAGTCTTTCTCGAAGGGGTTGGCTTCGGGGCCGCGGTAGCGGCGCTCGGGGGCGGCAAAGCCGCAGCCGGTGCCGTCGGTCACCTGCACGCTGGCGTGCCAGGGCAGGCGGTAGCGGCCGCCCACCATGTCGTGCATGAAGGTGTAGGGGCAGTCCTGCGCGCCGCCCTTCACCGCCGCATAGCCGCGGTGCCAGAGCTGGTAGGGGTTGTTCTCGACACCCCAGCCGGCACGCGCCTCGCGCACCAGGTCGGGCCGCAGCTCGGCGGTGATGATCTCGTCGGGGCGGCCGCCGCCCTTCACCATCACCGTGCCGTCGAAGGAGCAGAACATGCCTTCGCCCATGCTGTCGAAGCTGCCGTCGCTGCCGCACAGGCACACGCTGGCGGTGTAGGCCAGGTTCTGGAAGGCGTTGCTCTGGTTGGTGATCTGCCAGGCGTGGCGGATCGGCGCGGTGTAGCCGGCGGTGCGCAGGATGATCTCGGCACCCTTGTAGGCGGCCTCGCGCGCCATCTCGGGGAACATGCCGTCGTGGCAGATGATCAGGCCGAGCTTGCTGCCCTTGGGCCCGTCGCACACCGGGATGCCCATGTTGCCGGGCTCCCAGGCCTCCACCGGCACCCAGGGGTGCAGCTTGCGGTAGTACAGCTTGATCGCGCCCTGGTCATCGATGATCAGGCCGGTGTTGTAGGGGTTGCCGTGGGGGTTCTTCTCCATGATCGAGAAGCAGCCCCAGATCCGGTGGGCCACGCACGCCGCCTTGAACGACGCCACCTCCGGCCCGTCGAGCGAGACCATCAACTCGTCGGCGGTGCTCATGCTCAGGCCGTGCAGCGCGTACTCGGGGAACACGACCAGGTCCATCGTGCCCAGGTTGCGCCGCGCCTTGCCCACCATCCAGCAGATGCGCTCGGCCTGCGCCTTCAGTTGCGCCGGCGTGTCGACCACCGGCAGCTGCAACTGCACCAGCCCGACGACGACACCGTTCGGCGACTTGTTCAATCCGCCCAATCCACTCATCTCGAGACTCCCAGCTCCATCGGTGCACCCTTCAGCGATCGCTTCGGCGAGCAGGTGGCCACCAGGATCGCCAGCGTCAGTGCGTAGGGCACGGCATTGAAGAGGTAGTAGCCGCCGCTGACGCCCACGCTCTGCAGCGCCGGGCCGATGGCGCCGGCGCCGCCGAACAGCAGCGCCGCCCCCAGGCAGCGCCACGGGTGCCAGCGCGCGAAGATGACCAGCGCCACGGCGATCAGGCCCTGGCCGCTGCTCAAGCCCTCGTTCCAGCTGCCCGGGTAATAAAGCGACAGCGACGCGCCTCCCAGGCCGGCGATGAAGCCGCCGGCGGTGGTGGCGGCGATGCGCACGCCGTTGACCGAGTAGCCCAGCGCGCGCGCCGCGTCGCTGGAATCGCCGGCCATGCGCACCACCAGGCCGAAGCGGGTGTTGGCGAAGCCCCAGGCCAGCAGCGCGGCCAGCGCCACGCCGATCGGGAACAGCGCATTGACCGACAGCGCTTGCTGCACGGCGGGCGAATCGCTCCACGCGCCCAACGCCAGCGACGGGATCTGCGGCGCCTGCGGCTGGATCAGCGGCTTGCCCAGGTAGAAGGCCAGGCCCGAGCCCAGCAGCATCAGCGCGATGCCGGTGGCGATGTCGGACACGCGCGGCAGCGAGCACAGCAGCCCGTGCAGCAGCGCCAGCAGCGCGCCGCTGGTGCCGGCCAGCAGCACGCCCAGCCAGGGCGAGCCGCTGAGGTAGGCGCCACCGAAGCCGACCATCGCGCTGAACACCAGCACGCCTTCCAGGCCCAGGTTGATGCGGCCGCTCTTTTCGGTGAGGCACTCGCCCAGGCTGACGAACAGGAAGGGCGTGCCCACGCGCACGGCGCCGCCGACGATGGCCAGCAGCAGGTCGAGCCAGGCGTCGAGGGTCATCGCGGGGTGCTCCGTGCGTGCGTCATGCCACCGCCTTGCCGCCGGTAGCGGCGAGCTTGAGCCGCGCCTGCGGCAGCTGCAGCTGGAACAGCCGCCCGCGCAGCGCCTCGGCGGCCAGGATGAAGACGAAGGCGAAGCCCTGCAGCACCAGCACCGACGCATCGGGCAGGCCCAGCCGCCGCTGCAGCAGGCTGCCGGCCGCCGCGAAGCCGCCGAACAGCAGCGCCACCGGCGGGATGGCCCAGGGGTTGTGCCGGGCGACAAAGCTGACCAGGATGCCGGTGTAGCCCAGCCCGGCGATCAGCGAGGCATTGGCCGCGGTGTGCACCGCCGCCACCTCCACCGCGCCGGCCAGGCCCGCGCAGGCCCCGCCCAGCGCGCAGGCCAGCACGATCAGGCGGTTCGTGGGCAGGCCCACCAGCCGCGCGGTGCGGGCGTTGCCGCCCACCACCCGCAGCGAGAAGCCCTGCGCGGTGAAGCTCATCCAGGCGCCGGTGGCCACGCACAGCAGCAGGCCGATGACCAGGCCCCAGTGCACGTCGCCGAGCAGTGATTCCGGAGCGATGGCGCCGATGCGCAGCGATTCGTCCAGCGGCCGCGTCGAGGGCTTGTTCAGGCTCGCCGGGTCGCGCATCGGCCCCTCGACGAAGTGCTTGAACAGCGCGATCGCGATGTAGCCCAGCAGCAGGCTGGAGATGGTTTCGTTGACGCCGCGCCACTGCCGCAGCACGCCGGCCAGCGCCACCCAGGCGGCGCCGAACACCGCGCCGGCCAGCAGCACCAGCGTGCTGCCCACCATGCCGCCAGGCACGGGGATCAGGTAGGGCAGGCCGGCGCCGGCCAGCGCGCCCAGCACCAGCGCGCCCTCGCCGCCGATGACCGTGAGGCCGACGCGCGCCGGCAGCGCCACGGCCAGCGCCGTGAGCATCAGCGGGGCCGCGCGCTGCAGCGTGTTCTGCCACGAGAACGCGTCGCCGAAGGCGCCGCGGAACAGCAGCACCCAGGCCTCCACCGGGCTGGCGCCGCCCAGCCACACGAACAGGCCGAACAGCAGCAGCGCCGCGGTCAGCGCGAACAGCGGCAGCAGCAGCGCTTCGGCGCTGGCATGCCATGCACGTGGAGCGGCCATGGAGGGGCTCGGTGGCAGGGTGGCGTTGGGGCTGTGGCGATCAGACCTTGCCGATCACGCCCTCGATCAGGTAGTTCATGCCCTCGAGCTCGAGGTCGGTCTGCTTGAAGGCCTTGCCCTTGGCGATGACCACCTTGCCGGTGTTGTCCTTCAACTCGCCCTTGAAGATGTCGAAGCCGCCCTTCATCATCGCGGCGCGCACCTCGTCGGCGTGCTTGCGCGCGCCTTCGCTCACGGCGCTGCCGTAGGGGCTGCTCTTGACGAAGCCGTCCTTCAGGCCGCCGCGCACGAAGTTCGGGTGCGGCTTGCCGGTCTGGGCCGCCTCGATGATCTGCTTGTAGGCGGTGAGCCAGTTCCACTCGGCGCCGGTGAGGTAGGCCTGGGGCGCCAGCTTCGCTTGACTGGCGTGGTAGCCGCAGACGAACTTGCCGCGTTTGGCTGCTGTCTCGACGATGACCTTGGGCCCGTCCACGTGCATCGTGAACACGTCGATGCCCTGGTCGGCCAGGCTGTTGGTGGCCTCGGCCTCCTTCACCGGCATGCTCCAGTCGCCGGTGAAGATCACGGTGGTGGTGATCGCCGGGTTCACCGAACGCGCGCCCAGCGTGAAGGCATTGATGTTGCGCAGCACCTGCGGGATCGGCTTGGCCGCCACGAAGCCGATCTTCTTGCTCTTGGTGGTGTGGCCGGCGACGACGCCGTTGAGGTACTGCGCCTCGTCGATATAGCCGAAGAAGCTGCCGGCGTTCTTCGGGTGCTTGGCCTCGTTCCACAGGCCGCCGCAGTGGGCGAAGCGCACATTGGCGTTCTTCGGCGCCAAGGCCAGGATGTGCGGGTCGAAGTAGCCGAACGAGGTGGGAAAGAGCAGCGTCGCGCCGTCCTGCGCGATCATGCCCTGCATCGTCTTCTGCACCGCGTTGGTCTCGGGCACGTTCTCTTCCTCGACGACCTTCAGGCCCGGCATCTTCTTGGCCTGGGCCACCGCCTCGGCATGCGCCTGGTTGTAGCCGTAGTCGTCGCGCGGGCCCACGTAGATGAAGCCCACGGACAAGGGCTTCTGGGCCCACGACCCACCGGCCGCCCCCAGCGCCGCCAGGCCGCCGGCGGCCTTGATCACGTCACGACGATTCCACTGCGGTCCGCTCATTGCATCGCTCCTGTTCGATGGGAAGACATGCGGCCGGCCTGTGGGCCGATGCCGCCACACCGGTTGGTGTGCCAGGCGGTATACAAGCAATCGACAGGCCAGCCCGACGCGATCTGGAAGTCGCCGGGAAGCAGGCCTGGGTGCGGGCCGGAAGGGCCGTCCGGTGCACGCCGCCTGTGCGGATCGCGCACGGCGCGCACTCGCTTGGGGAGGCCGGTGCACCGCGAACGACCAGCGCCGGTGACGGCGGCGAGCGGCCGCGCCGGGGCCATCTCCTGCCGCATCGCGGCACGCCGCAGGCGCGGTGCGCCGAGGGCAGCGCACTGGCACGGGATGTGCGGTAGACAAGCCGGTATACCGATCCCGGGAGCGCCGCACCAGCCCGTGCGCGACCCGCCCGCCCCTTCCCCCACGACACCGACTGGAGTTCACCGATGATGCCCGCCCTTCGCCGCCTTGCCGTGCTGGCCACCGTGGCCACCTGCAGCCTGACGACCCATGCCGCCGAATGGAGCGACACCTCGATCGGCTACCGCTTCGGCACGTCCTTCGCCGAGCCCTTCAACCCGCAGGACATCCGCAAGAACATCCTCAACCTCAACCACGCCAGCGGCTACAAGTACGGCAGCAACTTCTTCAATGCCGATCTGCTGCTGTCGGACTCGAAAGACCCGTCGTCGGCCGGCGCCACCAGCGGCGCGCACGAGGTGTACGTGGTCTACCGCCACACGCTCGACCTGGGCAAGGCGACCGGCGGCAGCTTCAAGTTCGGCCCGGTGCGCGGCATGGGCCTGACCGCGGGCTTCGACTTCAACACCAAGACCGACGCCGGCTACAACTCGAAGAAGCGCATGCTCGTCGCCGGCCCCACGCTGATGCTGGACGTGCCCGGTTTCCTCAACGTGAGCCTGCTGGCGCTGTGGGAGAGCAACGCGCCCTACAGCACCTTCAGTCGCGTGGCCACGCCGCGCTACCGCTACGACACGCACGCGATGCTGACGGCCGCCTGGGGCATCCCGTTCAACGTCGGCATCCCGCTGTCGTTCGAGGGCTTCTTCAACTACATCGCCTCGAAGGGCCGCAACGAGTTCGGCGGCGGCACCGCCCCCGAGACCAACCTCGACATGCAGGTGATGTACGACATGAGCGGCCTGCTCGGCGCCGGCAAGAACACCTTCAAGCTGGGGCTGGAGTACCAGTACTGGAAGAACAAGTTCGGCAACGACGCCAGCGGCCCCGCCGGCTCGGGCGCCACGGCCAAGACGCCGATGATCCGGGCCGAGTACCACTTCTGATGGCGGATGGGGCCGCGCCGGCCGGCGCTGTGCCCCGCTGACGTCGTGCGCACCTACACCCACCCCTCCGGCTGTCCGATGGCGCCGGGCGCCGGGTGCGCCCATGCTGTGGTCGGGGCTGGCCGATGCGCGCCGACGGATTGATCCGCAGGGGCTTCGCGCGCCCAGGCCCGCAAGCGAGGTGCACCGTGCGATGGATCCTGTCGATGCTGTGGATGACGCTGACCTGCGGCGCGGCGCGCGCCGAGCCGGTCGAGGCGGCCCCCGACATCGTGGCCGTGCTGCACAGGTCGCACCAGGCGCGGCTCGACGCGATGCCGCAGGCCGAGGCCGACGGCGTGGCGGCCCGCCGCATCCGCGCCAGTTTCGACACCCTGCGCTCGCGGATCGAGGCCTGGCCCGCCGTCGAGCTGCGCATCGTGCGCGGGGCCGTGCTGGCCGAGACGCTGCAGGGCCGCATCGTCGTGGTCGACGAGTCGCTGGCCGACCTGCCCGAGTCGACGCGCCTGTTCATCCTGGCGCATGAACTCGGCCACGTGGCCCTGCGCCACTGGCCGCAGGTGGGCCGGCTGTACAAGTCGTGGGTGCCCGGCGCGGTGACCCGGCAGCACACCGATGCCGTGGCCCAGGCCCTGGGCCGAGATGCGTCGGGCCTGTCGCACCGGCACGAGCTGGAGGCCGATGCCTTTGCCGTGCAGGCGCTGCGCGCGGTGGGCGGCTCGGCCCTGGATGCCATGGCCGCGATCACGCACCAGGGGCTTCACCGCGAGACGGCCACCCACCCGTCCACCCGCCGGCGCATCGCCGCCCTGCGCGAGTTGGCGCCGGAACCCGTGCCCAACGACAGCCCAGTGGCCTCGGCGCACTGAGCGGTCCCGCCCCGCGCTGCCACCTCCCCAGCGCGCGGCCCGCCGGGCAGGCCCCGGGGAGCACTTGTCCTACAGGCGCATGCGCCGCTGTCCGGGCGACAGCCCGCCTCGGCCGGGCGTACGCTGAATCCACTCAATCACAGGAGACGGACATGGGCAAGTATCTGATCGGCTGGGTGCTCGGGGTGCCCGTGGTCGTCCTCGTGGTCCTCTACATGCTGTTCAACTGATGCGCGACCCACGCAGGTGCCCGGGCCCGGCGACGGCGCTGGTGCTGGTGCTGGTGCTGGCCTTGTCGCCGCTGCAGGCCCTGGCGCAGTCGAGCCTGCCTGGGCCGACGACCATGCCGACCGCTGCGGCGCAGGCTTCGGCGCCGACCGCCACCCGTCCCGCGCCGAGAGCGCAGACGGCCGTCGAGCGACGCGATGGCGCCACCGAGCCGGGTGAGCTCGGGCCGGCCCGGCCGGTGATACGGCAGTTCACCATCCCGCTGGGCCCGTCGACGCCACCCGTGCCGAAGCCGCCGGCGCGGCCCGATCGTCGCGGCCAGGCCGCGTCGGCGGCCGGCATCGACGACGCGGTGGCGCGCTGCGAAGCGCAGTCGGATGCGCGCCAGCGCGCCGCCTGCCGCGCCAAGCTGGCCAACCGCTCGCCCCGCCGCTGAGCCACCTGTCCGGCTGAGCCACCTGTCCGCCGAGCCGCGCCGCCAGGGCCCGCGGGCCCGGTGCGCGGGTCAGCCCAGCCGGCGCGCCTGCGCGGTCAGCTCGTCGCGGAACTTCGGGTGGGCGATGGCGATCAGCGCGGCCGCGCGCTGGCAGGCCGACTTGCCGCGCAGCTGGGCCACGCCGTACTCGGTGACGACGTAGTTGATGTCGTTCTTGCTGGTGCTGACGTGCGTGCCGGCGGACAGCGCGGGCACGATGCGCGAGATGCTGTCGCCCTTGGCCGTGGACGGCAGCACGATGAAGGCCTTGCCGCCGCGCGAGCGGTTGGCCGCGCGCACGAAGTCGGTCTGGCCGCCGGTGCCCGAGTAGGGCAGCGGGCCCAGGCTCTCGGAGCCGCACTGCCCCAGCAGGTCGATCTGCAGCGTGGCGTTGATGGCCACCAGGTTGTCGTTGCGGCCGGCCTCGTAGGGGTCGTTGGTGAAGTCCACCGGGTGGATCTCGAGCGCCGGGTTGCGGTCCATGAAGCGGTAGAGCCGGTTCGAGCCGAGCGCGAAGGTGGCCACCATCTTGCCGGGCAGGTGGTTCTTGCGCCGGTTGGTGACGGCACCGCTCTCCACCAGCGTGAGCAGGCCGTCGCCGAACATCTCGGTGTGCACGCCCAGGTCGCGCTTCTGCGTCAGCTGCATCACCACGGCATCGGGGATGCCGCCGTAGCCGATCTGCAGCGTGGAGCCGTCGTCGATCAGGTCGGCCACCTGGCGGCCGATGGCCTCCTGCACCGGGCCGATGGTCGGCAGGCCCACCTCGAACACCGGCTCGCTGCTCTCCACCAGCGCGGCCACCTGCGAGATGTGCACGTGGCAGCGGCCGTAGGCGAAGGGCACGTTGGGGTTCACCTCCAGCACCACGGCGCGCGCCTTGGCGATGGCGGCCATCGTGTAGTCGGCGGCCAGGCTGATGGCGAAGTAGCCGTGCGCGTCCATCGGCGAGGCCATCGTGAACACCACGTCGGCCGGCGTCAGGCCGCGCTCGATCAGGCTGGGCAGCTCGGAGAAGCAGTTGGGGATGAAGTCGACCCAGCCGGCCTGCCCGCCGGGCCGCGTGGCGCCACCATAGAAGTAGGCCACGGGCCGCACGTGGTGGGCGGTCTCGGGGTCGATGTAGGCGTACTTGCGCACGGCCAGGATCTGCGCCACGGTGACACCGTGCCATTCGCGCCGCCGGTCGGACAGGGCCCCCATCAGCGTCGGCGGCTCGCCCACGCCGGTGGGCACGACGATGGCATCGCCATCGCGCAGCAGGCCCACTGCGTCGTGGGCCGACATGCGCCGTTGCTGGTAGAGGTCCTGGATCGACATGGGGGCTCCTTGAGGGCTGGGTGCGGTGCGAATCCGGCCATTGTGACGGCAGGTCGATTGGTGCCCGCCCG
The DNA here is from genome assembly GCF_002198735.1 of Ideonella sp. A 288. Taxonomy (GTDB): domain Bacteria; phylum Pseudomonadota; class Gammaproteobacteria; order Burkholderiales; family Burkholderiaceae_C; genus Pseudaquabacterium. Next base: position 16,353 of record NZ_MWLO01000078.1, on the reverse strand, counting down.
CGGTGTGCGGCAGCGCACAGACCCGGGCCGGCGATGCGCGGACGCTGCGCCGTTCGAACCGAACCCAACCGACCAGGAGCCCCCATGGCCACCCACGACAGCGACCTCAGCCAGATGAACCCATTCCGCGAGCTGACCAAGACCTTCGAGCAGTTCAAGATGCCCGGCATGGACATGTCGGCGTTTGCCGAGGCCCGGCGCCACGACGTGGAAGCGATGGTGGCCGCCAACCAGAGCGCCTTCGAGGCGCTGCAGGCGCTGGCCCGCACCCAGACCGAGATGCTGACGCAGACGATGCAGGCCATGCAGTCCTCGGCGCAGAGCATGATGAGTGGCGGTGCCAGTGGCGGCGGCGACGCGGCCGAGCACACCGAAGCCGCCCAGAAGGCCTGGAACAAGATGCTCGGCGACATGAAGGACCTGGCCGACAGCGTGCGCAAGGCCCAGTCGGAGGCCATGGTGGGCATGGGTGAGCGCGCCGCCAAGGGCATGAAGGACATGCAGGCGCTGACGCGCACGAAGTAGGGCCGGGCCGCGCTGAGGCAGCCGGGCGGCCGGCCGCCGACGATCAGGGCTTGGTGGTCAGGCGGTCAGGCTGCCGGGGCCGGTCGGGGCGCGGGGCCCGCGGCCGCGGTGGCGTGCTGCCCGCCCGCACGTGTGCGTTCGAAGGCCAGGCCTAGCGCGCGCTCGAACGCGTCGCTCAGCACCGGCTGCGTGAGGAAGTCGAAGAAGCCCGCCGCCAGGCCGGCCTCGACGTCGCGCGGCAGGGCGTCGGCCCCCAGCGCGATGACCGGGATGTGCGCCGTGGCCGGGTCTTTGGCGAACTGCTGCATCGCCAGCACGGCGCTGCGGTCCGGCGAGGTAATCTCCATCAGGATCGCATCGGGGCGGGCCGAGCGCGCCACCTCGATACCGCCGCGCAGGTCGCCTGCACGCAGCAGGCACACGCCGGGCCACCGGGCGACCACTTCCTCGATCCGTTGCAGGCGCAGCGCATCGCTCTCGAGGCACAGCACCGTGCGCGCCGGCCACACCCGCGCCAGCGGCGTCGGCGCCGCGTCCAGCTCGAACCAGAAGCAGCTGCCCACGCCGACCGTGCTGTCCACGCCGATGCAGCCGCCCATCAGCTCGACCAGGCGCTGGCTGATGACCAGGCCGATGCCGGTGCCCGGCGGGCCGCCGCAGGGCTCGCCGAGCCGGCTGAAGGGTTCGAAGAGCTGCGCCACCTGCCCCGCCGACAGCCCCGGGCCGGTGTCCTCGACGCTCACGCGCACGCGCTGCCCAGGGGCCTCGGTGCAACGCACCTCGACACGCCCGGCGCTGCGGTTGTACTGGATCGCGTTGTTCAGCAGGTTCAGCAGCACCTGACGGGTCCGCGTGGCGTCGGCCTGCACCCGCCAGGGCTGATCGACGCACGGCACGAAGTGCAGGTCGATGCCGGCCTCGTGCGCCTGCGGCTCGATCATGGCCCGGCATTCCTCGATCACCTCGCTCAGCGACACCGCCTGCGGCGACAGCATCAGCTGGCCCGACTCGATGGCCGTCAGGTCGAGGATCTCGTTGATCAGGCCCAGCAGGTGCCAGCCGGCCTGCAGGATCTGCTGGACGCTTTCCAGCTGCTGCGGCGTGGGCTCGGGCGTGCCGGCCTCGAGGAGTTGCGCAAAGCCGAGCATGGCGTTCAGCGGCGAACGCAGGTCATGGCTCATGCTCAGCAGAAACTCGGATTTCGCCCGGTTGGCCCGTTCGGCCTCGGCCTTGGCGGCGATGAGCGCCAGCTCGGACTGCTTGCGCTCGGTGATGTCGTTGAACAGCACCGCCACCTGGCGCGCCTGCGCTGCGCCCAGTCGGAAGGCGTACACGTCCAACCAGCGCTGCATCGATTCGATGCGATGCACCAGCCGCACCGGCTCGCCCGTCGAGGCCACCGTGTCGTAGGCCTCGAGCCACAGGGGGTCGATGTCGGGCAACAGCTCGCGGATGGTCCGGCCCTCGACGTCGGCGAAGCCGGTGTGGCGGGCGAAGGCCGGGTTGACCTGCAGGTACCGCGCGTCGACGGTCGCGCCCTGCCCGTCCGACACCATCTCGATGACGGCGAAGCCCGCGTCGATCGAGTTGAACAGGGCCCGGTAGCGTTCCTCCGACGAGCGCAGGGCCGCTTCGGCGCGCCGGCGATCGACCATCATCGCGTGGCGTTCGATGGCGTTGTCGACCGCGCGGGTCAGGCTCTCGGCGGTGGTCCAGCGCTTGCCGATGTAGTCCTGCGCGCCGGCCCCCAGCAGCTTCAGCCCGTCTTCGCCGGCCGTGCCGGTGATCACCACCACCGGGCACGGCGGCAGGTCGGTCCCCTGGCACAGGGCGGCCAGCACCTCGGGGGCGTCCATGTCGGGCAGGCTGTAGTCCAGCAGCACGCAGTCGATGGGCCCCTGCGGCGCTTCGAGCACCTGGTGCACGCCTTCGGCGCCCAGCTGGGCCTCGCTGAAGCGGAACCGGCGGTGGCCGCCGCACAGCAGCATCTGCCGCAGATCGGCCCGATCGTCGGCGCTGTCGTCGATCAGCAGCACGTGCCTGTGGGGTCGGGCCATCGGGTTGCCGCGGGTTCAGGCTCAGGCGGGCAGCACGACGCTGCCCAGCCAATAGGAGAAGATCTGCTGCAGCACCAGCAGGTGTGCGGCGTGCTCCACCGGCTTCACGTGGTAGGCATTGGCGCCTTGCTGGTAGCAGAACTGCAGGTCGCGCGGATTGGCCGATGCGCTCAGCACCACCAGCGGCAGCGCCGCCAGGCTGGGCTCGCCGCGGATCTCGCGCAGCGCCTCGCGCCCGTCGTCGCCGGGCGTGTTCAGGTCCATCAGCACCAGCGCCGGCAGGGCATCGCGCCGGCGCGATGCTCCGCGCAGCAGGCGCAGGCATTCATCGCCGGACAGGGCCCGTACGATCGGACGGGACACGCCGCCTCGGCGGGCGGCGTCCCGCACGGTCTCGAAGTCCTCGTCCGAGTCCTCGACCACCAGGATGTGCTTCGTGCGCATGGCTACGCACCCGCCGTCAGGCCCGGCAAGGTGAAGTAGAAGGTGGTGCCCACGCCCAGGGCCGAGTCGAGCCAGACGCGCCCGCCGTGGCGCTGCACCAGCTTCTGCACGATGGTCAGGCCGGCGCCGACGCCGCCGCCGTAGTCGTCGCGCCCGTGCATGCGCTTGAACATGCGGAACACCTGCTCGTGGTGCCGACGGTCGATGCCGATGCCGTCGTCCCGGACGTAGAACACGGTCTGCCCGGCGCTCTCGGCCGGGGCGCTGGGGCGCTCGCCGGGTTCTAGCGCCGCGAGGTAGCCCACCTCGATGCGGGTGTCCGCGCGGCGCTTGTACTTGAGCGCGTTGGACACCAGGTTGCTGAAGATCTCGCGCACGCGCACCGGGTCGCACTGCACGGTCGGCAGCGGGCGCGGGATGCCGATGCTGCAGCGGCTTTCGAGCCGGCGCGCGCCGATCATCTCCAGCGCCTCTTCGAGCACCGCATTGAGGTCGGTGTCCTCGAGCTCCAGTTCCATGCGGCCGACGCGCGAGAAGTGCAGCAGCGAGTCGAGCAGGCTGTCCATGCGCACGGTCAGGCGCATCAGGTTCTCGATGCGGCGGCGGTTGTCGCTGTCGGTCGCCTCGGCGCTTTCCAGCAACTGGTGCGCGTAGCGGTGGATGCCGCGCAGCGGCTCCTTCAGGTCGTGCGAGGCCACGTAGGCGAAGGCGTCGAGTTCTTCGTTGCTGCGCGTCAGGTCGGCGTTCAGGTCGGCCAGCCGTTCGGCGCGGGTGATGACGAGTTCCAGCACCAGCAGGCGCAGGCGCAGCGCGGCGTCGATCTCGACCTCGGTCCACGGCAGCGAGCGGCCGCGCACCGACTCGACGAAGATCTCGAACGAGGCCCGCGGGCTCAGGCGCAGGCCGTGCGGGCCGGGCACCGCCGGTTCGTCATGGGGGTTGCCGGCCCAGCGCACGGTTTGCATCGTCTGCGGCCGGAACCAGATCATCAGGCTGCGCCGCTGTCGCGACAGCGCCACCGCGAGCGCCCCGCTGGCCATCTCTTCCAGGCCGGCGGCGGCCGGGCACACCCGTGCCAGCGCATCCGTGGCGAAGACCGGCCGCGTCGCCGATTCGAGTTCGGGCTGCCGGTGCAGCCAGGCGGCCAGCTCGTCGAGCTGCGTCTTGTCGGGCACCCGGCCCACGCACCACCAGCGGTCCAGGTGGTACAGCGCGGCGCCGCCGGCATCGATGGCATCGAGCAACGAGGGCTGGTGCGCGGTCAGGGCCAGCAGGTCGCCCTCTCGTGCCGAGCGGGCCACCAGTTGCTGGTGCACGTGGTCGAGCTTCAGCCGGTAGGCCAGCTGCTCGGCGTGCTCGGCCGACTTCAGCTGCAGCGAGGCCACCTGGGCCAGCAGCTCACAGGCCGCGCGCACCTGGTAGGGGAAGTGGGTGGGCGTGCCGTGGTGGCAGGCGATCAGGCCCCAGAGCTCGCCGTCGCGCAGGATGGGCATCGTCAGCGACGCGGCCACGCCCATGTTGGCCAGGTACTCGGTGTACATCACCGACGCGCCGCGCAGCGCGCAGTGCGTCATGTCGAGCGGGCGGCCGCTGTCGGGGTTGGCCAGGGGCAGCATCTCCACCAGCGGGCCGGCGGCGTCGGGCAGCGGCCGGATCCAGATGCGCGTGAAGATGTCGCGCACCGGCTGCGGGATGTCGGCCGCCGGGTAGTGCAGGCCCAGCCAGGGTGCCAGCGTGTCGTGCCGGCTTTCGGCGATGACCTCGCCATGCAGGTCGGCGTGGAAGCGGTAGACCATGACGCGGTCCAGGCCGGTGAGGGCGCGCACCTCCTCGGTCACGTGCTGGCAGAAGCCACGCACGCTGGCGGCGGCCTGCAGGCGGCCGACGGCCGCCTTCACCACCATGAAGAAGTCGCCGTCGGCGTGCCGGACGGCGCGTCCGGTGGCCTCGAACTCGAGCACCACGCCGCCGCCGCTGGTGTGCACGCACACGTCGAGCGGCACCGCGCCGGCACGCGCCGGCAGCGTGAACGCATAGCACGCGCCGCGGTCCAGGGGCTCGCGCTCCAGCATCTCGTGCAGGCGCGCTTCGCCCGCGGCACCGACCACGTGGCCCACCGGCTGCCCCAGCAGCGACGCCGCCGCTTCACCCAGGTGCTGCGCGCTGTTCTCGCTGGCCTGCAGGATGCTGAGGTCGCCCCGGCGCAGCACCAGCAGGGCGCCGTGGGCCTGGATGCAGCCCGGCGTCTGCACCGGTTCGCTGTCGCAGGTGGTCAGCGTCGTGCCGTGGCGCTTGGTGCTGTAGGGGCCGGTGCCCCAGGGCAGGGACGGGTCGGCGGGGCTTGGCAGGTTCATCGTGCGGGGTGGCCTGGGGCCGTGCCGGGTGGCGCCGGGTAGAGCCAGCGGTCGAGTGTCTCGAAGGTCTCGTTGGCGGCAGCCACGATCTCGTCGCCGCCGCCCGACGCCAGGGCAAAGGCGCTCAGCTGCGCGCCGAAGGCCTTCCAGCGCGAACCGGTGTGTTCGCCGTAGCCGCTGAAGAAGGCGCCGCCGGACTGCGGCGTCAGGCCCAGGCTGGACTGCAGGTGCCGCGTGACGATCTGGCCGCCGAGCGTGGCGCCTTCGATCACATAGAGGCAACCAAACAGCCGTGCGGCGCTGCGCAGGTCGGGCAGCGCATGGCACAGGCGCGTCTGCGCCAGGTCATCCGGGCTGACGCCCAGCGCCGTCAGGTCTTGCGACAACTGCGGCGTCTTGTGCCGGTCGCCGTAGGCCAGCCCCACCCCGGGCCATGCGTGCGAGCGCAGCAGGCGCCGTTCGAGCGGGGCGTAGTAGCCGAAGAAGCGGCGCAGGCAGGCGAGGTAGCTGGCGTGCGACAGCCGCGGATCGAGCAGCACCGATCGCGACTCGAGGGCGGCATGGCGTGCGGCGGTGGCTTGCTTCAGGCGGGACAGGATGCCCGGTGCGGGCGCTGCCGCAGCGCGGTCGGGCTCCAGTGCAGGTGTCGTCGGGCGGCGGGGTTGGGCGTCGACGGGCATGGGCAGGGCAAGATCGCATGCCGCCCCTGCCGCGTCTGTGCGACATCGAACATAGCCGCCCGCGCGCGGGCGGCGCCTCGGCCCGCGGCCACGGTGGCGCCTTATCGCTGCGCCACCCGGTCGCCGACGGGGTGTGCCTCGTCGCCTGGCCCTGGCTTCCTGCCCCGCGCGCGGAACGCCAGCGCCGTGGCGAACGCCGCATCGGCAAAGGCCAGCGCCGCCGCGAAGTCGGCGTCCGACAGCGCGCGCGCGGCGTCGTGGCGGCGGTAGATGTTGGCGAACTCGCGCTCGCGCCCGGCCTGCACCAGCAGGTGGCCCACGCCCACGGCGTCCAGCGCCTTCCACATGCCGGGGTTGTAGGCGCGGGTGATCTGCAGCACGAAGCCCACCGGGTCGTTGCGGCCCAGCACGGCGGTCAGCCGCAGGATCAGCTCGAAGGGCAGGCCCACCTTGCCCTTTTCCACCAGGCCCAGGAAGGCGGGGTCGTCCACCTCGAGCGCGCGGCCCAGGTCGTCGAGCGTCAGGCCGGCGGCCTGGCGCAGGTCGCGCAGCAGCGCCGCGCCCTTCTCGACGGCGGCCTTGGGGCCGGGCCGCTGGATCCTGGACTGCGCCAGTGTGAAGGCCATGTCGGTGGCCGTGCCCACGTTGCCCAGCACCGAACTGGCCAGCGACTGGAACTGCCGCGCCAGCGAGGTGACCAGCGACGGGTCGGTGCGTTTGGCGGGGCGCTTGGCGGGGCGTTTGGTGGGGCGTTTGGTGGGGCGATCGGCCGGGCGCTCCGCGGGGGCCTCCGCGGAGCGCTTGCGCGCAGGGCGCGCGGCGCGGGCCTTCGGCTGGGGTCGCGGGGCAGGGCTTGCCATGGGGGTCCTCCGGTCATCGCGCGGTGCGCGGGGGGATTGTCACGCCCTGGCGGGCGCGTGGCGCGTGCGGCCCGCCGGATCGTGGCCACCGCACCTGGCCCAGCGCGCCGCTGATGGTTCGAAGGCGCACAGACGGCAGGCCGCCACGGGCGCCTGATGGCGGGCCGTCCGGGCCCTTGTCCCGCCGACCCACCGTTTGCCGAGGTATGCACCGTTGCGCGCCACCGAATCCCCCATCCTGAACCGCATCGAACTGCAGATCGACCTGCACTACGAGATCCAGCCGCCCGGCGCCGAGTTCGTGTTCAACATCCACGCCGCCGAGACACCGAACCAGCGCGTGTCGGCCGAGCGGTTGAGCATCACCCCGGCCATCGCGCCGGTGATGCACACCGACCTGGCCACCGGCACCCGCGGCATGCGCCTGCGCGCCGACGCGGGCACCTTGCAGGTGTCGTACGCGGCCACGGTGGACCTGCTGCACCACCGGGCCGACCCGGCGCTGCTCGACGAGGTGCCGGCCAGCCGCTTGCCGCCCGAGGCGCTGAGCTACCTGTACCCCAGCCGCTACTGCCAGTCCGACCGGTTGCTGACGATGGCGGGCAAGGCCTTCGGCCGCCTGGCGCCGGGCTACGGCCGGGTGCTGGCCATCCGAGACTGGGTGCACGGGCACGTCACCTTCAAGTCGCATTCGTCGGACGCCCACACCTCGGCCATCGACACGCTGATCGAGGAGGTCGGCGTGTGCCGCGACTTTGCCCACCTGATGATCGCGCTGTGCCGCGCGGTGGGCATCCCGGCGCGCTATGCCACGGGCACCGACTACGGCGCCGACCCGGCGCTGGGCCCGCCCGATTTCCAGGCCTATGTCGAAGTCTTCCTGCACGACCGCTGGTACCTGTTCGACCCGTCCGGCACGGCCATCCCGATGGGCTTCGTGCGCCTGGCCACCGGGCGCGATGCCGCCGACGTGGCCTTCGCCAGCATCTTCGGCGACGTGCGCTCGCATGCGGCCACCGTCCGCGCCGTGGCGGTGGAAGACGCGGCCCAGGGCTGGGTGCGGCCGCACCTGTGCGACGACGCGCTGTCCACCGACGGCGGTGTCGCCACCGCCCAGCCGGCGCTGGCCGCCTGAGGCCCGTCGCGCCACCGGCCCGGTGGCGCCGCCGTGGCCCGGGCTACCACTCCAGCGGCGGCAGTTCGTGGAACACCTGGCGGGTGCCGGCGATCCACTGCTGCTTGAGCAGTTCGAAGTAGGCGTCGCCCTTGTCGAAGCGCCGCTTCATCGTCACCGCGAAGCTGTCCCGCGCATAGCACAGCAGGTCGATCGGCATGCCGACCGACAGGTTGCTGATCATCGTCGTGTCGAAGGACACCAGCACGCACTTGGTGGCGTCTTCCATCGACGCGGTGGGCGTCACCGCCAGGTCGAGGATCGGCTTGCCGTACTTGGCCTCGCCGGTCTGCAGGAAGCTGGTGTCGGTGCCGGCCTCGATGAAGTTGCCCTCGGCATAGAGGCGAAACAGCCGCATCTCCTCGCCGGCGATCTGGCCACCGAGGATGAACGAGGCATTGAAGCTCAGGCCGCTCTCTTCGAGGTAGGGCCCGTCGCGACGCTCGATGTCGCGCATCGCGTCGCCCAACAGGTTGGCCACGTCGAACATCGACGTCACCGAGCAGAGGTGCGGCGGCCCGGCCGCGATGCGCTTGCGCAGCAGGCTGATCACCGCCTGCGTGGCGGCCAGGCCGCCCGAGCTCAGCAGCACCAGCACGCGGTCGCCGGCCCGCTCGAACACCGTCATCTTGCAGAACCGGGCGTAGTTGTCCACGCCCGCATGGGTGCGCGAATCGCTGGCCAGGATCAGGCCTTCCTCAAGCTTGACGCCGACGCAGTAGGTCACGGCGCCGCCACGTCGCACCACACGCGGAAGCCGTCGAGCGTGTTCGGCCCGAAGGTGCTGGACAGCGGCACGTCGCAGGCGTCGCGGCCCTGCGCGATGAGCACGCGGCCGATGCGCGGCGTGTTGTTGCGCGGGTCGAAGGTGTACCAGCGGTCGCCCAGCCAGGCCTCGAACCAGCCGGCGAAATCCATCGGGCCGTAGGGCGGCTCGGTGCCGACGTTGCCCAGGTAGCCGGTGCAGTAGCGCGCCGGGATGTTCATGCAGCGGCAGAAGGCGATCGCCAGGTGGGCATAGTCGCGGCACACGCCGCAGCCCTCGCGGTAGGCCTCCAGCGCGGTGCGGGTGGAGCGGGCGTGGTGGTAGCCGAACTCGATGTGCCGGTGCACGAAATCGCAGATGGCCTGCACACGCGCCCAGCCGGTGGGCCCGTTGCCGAACAGCTGCCAGGCGGTCTCCGACAGGTGGTCGGTCTCGCAGTAGCGGCTGCCCATCAGGTAGACCAGGGTCGACTCGGGCAGCTGCTCCACCGGGGTCTGCACGGCCCAGGGCGCCACCACGTCGGGCAGTCCGCTGTCGTAGACCAGCGCGTCGTTGCCCAGCACCATCCGGCCCGGCGGGGCGACGAGGCGGGTGCACCAGTTGCCGAACAGGTCGCGGTAGGCCGTGACGGGCACCGCCGGGGTGGTCACCAGATGGTCCGGCCGCAGCAGGTCGGACGCACGCGAGTAGTGCACGCTCAGCGACAGGATCATCGGCGTCGGCTGCTGGCATTGGTAAGTCAATTCGAAACCCACGCGGATCTGCACGGTGCTTCCCTTCCGGTGTCGAGCCAACGGGCCAGTGTCGCCACCTGCCCGGGGCGGCGTCTGTGCGCTGCAGAACACACCGGATCGGCGCTACAGTGCCCTGCACCCGCGCAGCGAACCCGCCGCGCACCCCCCCCTTCGCCGCCATGATCGAACCGCTGCTGCTCACCACCGCCCGCGTGTCGACCTTCTTCGGCGCGCAGGCGCTCACGGGGGCCACCGGCTTCTTCTTCGAGCGCGGCGACCGCCTGTTCCTGATCACCAACCGCCATGTACTGATCGACCGGCCCAGCGGCCACCTGCCCGACCGCATCGAGATCGAGGTGCACACCGACGCCGACAACCTCACGCGGGCGGCCGTGCTGTCGGTGTGGCTGTACCGCGATGGCCAGGCCATCTGGCGCCAGGGCCGTGACGCTGCGGGCGAGATCGACGTGGCGGCGATCGAACTGGACCGCACGGCGCTGCCGGCCCAGGTGGCGCTGCGCTGCTTCACGCCCGGGCAACTGCAGCATTCACTGAATGAAGTGCAGGTGGGCACGCCGCTGCTGGTGGTGGGCTTCCCGCTGGGCTTCCATGACACGCTGCACCACCTGCCGGTGGTGCGCCAGGCGGTGATCGCGTCGTCCTTCGGCCTGCGCTTCCAGGGCCAGGGCTACTTCCTCACCGACGCGCGCACCCACCGCGGCACCAGCGGCGCCCCGGTGGTGATGCACCACCCCGACGGCGACCCGGCCCTGCCCTGGAAGCTGCTGGGCGTGCACTCGGCGCGCATGGAGATGGGCGGCCGCGACCTGCGGGTGGACGAGTCGCTGGGGCTGAACTGCGCCTGGTACGCGGACATCCTGCTGACGCTGACGGCCGACAACACGGCCGACAACACGGCGGACGTCACGGCCGACCTGCCACCCGCCGCCTGACGCGGCGGCCCGCGCCGCTCAGTCCATCGGCAGACCGACGTAGTTCTCGGCCAGCGCCGTCATCGCGGCGGGCGAGGACACCAGGTAGGCCAGCTCGGCCTGCTGCATCTTGCGCGCGAAGCTGCCGCCGTCGGGGAAGCGGTGCATCAGCGTGGTCATCGACCACGAGAAGCGCTCGGCCTTCCAGATGCGGGCCAGCGCGCGGGCCGAGTAGTGGGCCAGCGCGGTGCCGTTGCCGCGGTAGTGGTCGGCCAGGCCCTGCCACAGATAAGCCACATCGGTGGCGGCCAGGTTCAGGCCCTTGGCGCCGGTGGGCGGCACGATGTGGCCGGCGTCGCCGGCCAGGAACAGGCGGCCGAAGCGCAGCGGCTCGGCGACGAAGCTGCGCAGCGGCGCGATGCTCTTCTCGATCGACGGGCCGGTGACCAGGCCTGCGGCGGTGGCCTCGGGCAGGCGGCGCTTCAGCTCGTTCCAGAAGGCGGCATCGCTCCAGTCCTCGGCGTTGTCGTCCAGGCTGCACTGCACGTAGTAGCGGCTGCGGGTGCGGCTGCGCTGGCTGCACAGCGCGAAGCCGCGCTCGTGGTTGACGTAGATCAGTTCGTGGTTCACCGGCGGCACATCGGCCAGCACGCCCAGCCAGCCGAAGGGGTAGACCTTCTCGTGCAGCGCGATGGCCTCGGCCGGCACGCTGGCGCGGCACACGCCGTGGAAGCCGTCGCAGCCGGCGATGAACTCGCACTGCAGCTCGTGCGCGGCGCCGTCCTTGGTGTAGCGCACCACCGGGCGATCGCCGTCGAAGCCGTGCACGCTGACGTTCTCGGCCTCGTAGACCGTGGGCAGGGCGGCCTCGGCGCGGGCCGCCATCAGGTCGCGGGTGACCTCGGTCTGGCCGTAGACCATCACCCGCTTGCCGGTCAGGCCCAGCAGGTCGATGCGGTGGCGCTGGCCGTCGAAGCACAGCTCCACGCCATCGTGCGGCAGGCCCTCGGCGTGCATGCGCGCGCCGACGCCGGCTTCGTCGAGCAGGTCCACCGTCACCTGCTCGAGCACGCCGGCGCGGATGCGGCCCAGCACGTAGTCGGCGCTGCGCTGCTCGAGCACCACGTTGGCGACGCCGGCCCGCGACAGCAACTGACCGAGCAGCAGGCCCGAGGGGCCGGCGCCGATGATGGCAACCTGGGTCTTCATGGCGATGTCTCCGGCGGTGGGTCGTGGGCGCCCCGAGGACGCCGCCCGGCGGCGCCCGTCCCCCCGCGGGGATCCAGGAGCGTGGCAAAGCCACGGGTCGTGGTGAGGGTGCCGTGTGCCCGTCGATTCGACCACAGCGGCGTCGCCACGGTGCCCCCCGATTGCGCGGGAGGGTCACCCCGGGTCAGCGCCGCCCGTCAGCGCCGCCCCGGCAGCAGGCGCTGCACCAGCGGGTGCTGCACCTTCTTCTCGGTGCCGATGGCGAAGAAATGCTCGTCGACGCCGTCGCAGGTGCCGACGCGCTGCAGCTCGTAGCGGGCCAGCAGCTTGTCCTCGATCATCTCGGGCGCCGGGAACACGCCCATGCCGCCGGCGGCGAAGGTGACGAGCAGCGCGCTGTCCTCGAATTCGCCGACCACCCGCGGGTGGATGGCGTGGCGCTCGAACCACTGGTCCAGCCGCGGCCGCACCGCGGCGTGGGTGGTGGGCAGCAGCACCGGCACGCTGGCCAGCGACTGCGGAAAGCCCCGCGTCGCCTCGTCGCGCAGCGCGGGCGGCGCATACCAGGCCAGCGCCGACTGGCCCACCGGGTGGCTGTAGACCTTCAGGTTGGGGTTGGGCGGCGCCGGCCGGTCGGCAAGCACCACGTCCAGGCGGTGCAGCGCCAGCTCGCCCAGCAGGTCGTCGAACTCGTCCTCGTGGCACAGCAGGCGCAGGTGGGGCTCGGCCATCACCGGCTCCAGCAGCAGGCGCACGGCCAGCTTGGGCAGGCCGTCGGAGATGCCCACGGCCAGGCGCATGCGCGGCCCGCTGGCGGCGTCGCGCACCACGCCGGGCAGTTGCTCGCCCAGCGCGAAGATCTGGTCGGCCTGGCGCATCGCGGCCTGGCCGGCCTCGGTGAGCACCAGGCGGCGGCCGGCGTGCTCGAGCAGCGTGTGGCCCAGCGCGCGCTCCAGGTCGCGCACCTGGGTGCTGACGGTCTGCACCGCCATGCCCAGCCGCTCGGCCGCACGGGCGATGCCGCCTTCCTTGGCGACGACCCAGAAGTAGTACAGGTGGCGGTAGCTGAAGAGCAGGCTCATTGCAGGTTTCACGGAAGTGAAGCTTCCTGATTCTCTGCTTTTGCAGAAGCCCCGTCGGCCCTATCTTTCAGTCTCCCTTCCACCCCATGGAGTAGCCCGATGCAAGTGCTGTTCGAAACCCGTGACCCGCAGGCAGCCCCGCTGCGCGACCTGGCCGTGCAACGCCTGCGCTTCGCCATGCGCCGCCTGGCCTGGCTGGTGCCACGCGCCCGGGTGCAGTTGTCCGACGTGAACGGCCCGCGCGGCGGCGTCGACAAGCGTTGCCAGGTCGAGTTGAAGACCGACACCGCGGGCACCGTGGTCATCACCTCGGTGGCGCGCGACTGGCGCACGGCGCTCGACAACGCGGTGGCCCGTGCCGGCCGCGTGCTGCTGCGCGTGACGCAGCGCGGCCGCACCCAGCCTCGCCGCCGCGCCGCGCCGCAGGCCCGGCTTCTTTCTCAAGACCTTTGACTTCGAGGAACCCCACACGACCATGGAACCCCTTTCACACACCCTTCGACGCGACCCTGCCTCTTCCACCGCGCTGGTCGCCGTCCCGACCGCGGGCTCGGCCCCGCTGGCCAACGACGCGCAGCGCGTGCTGCGCAACACCTACGCGCTGCTGTCGATGACGCTGCTGTTCAGCGCCGGCGTGGCCGCCACCGCGGTGGGCCTGGCGCTGCCCGCGCCGGGGCTGCTGCTCACGCTGGGCGGCATGTTCGGCCTGCTGTTCCTGGTGCACAAGGTGAAGGACAGCGGCTGGGCCCTGCCGGCGGTGTTCGCCTTCACCGGCTTCATGGGCTACACGCTGGGCCCCATGCTGACGAAGACGCTGTCGCTGCCCGGCGGCGCGCAGGTGGTGACGATGGCCCTGGGGGCCACCGGCGCGGTGTTCCTGGCGCTGTCGGCCTGGGTGCTGACCACGCGGCGCGATTTCAGCGCGATGGGCGGTTTCCTGTTCGCCGGCATGGTGGTGGCGCTGCTGGCCGGTCTGGCGGCGGTGTTCCTGCAGATGCCGGCGCTGGGCCTGGCGGTGTCCGCGATGGTGGCGCTGCTGTCGGCAGGCCTGATCCTGTTCGAAACCAGCCGCATCGTGAACGGCGGCGAAACCAACTACGTGATGGCCACGGTCGGCCTGTACATCTCGATCTTCAACCTGTTCAGCAGCCTGCTGGCCCTTTTCGGCTTCGGCGGCTCGGAGGAATGACACCATGAGAAGCTATCCCCGCAACAGCCCGCAGGCTGCGGCCCGCATCGTCTCGCTGGCCGTGCTGTGCGACGGCCACATGAGCAAGGCCGAACTCGACCTGCTCGACCGCCTGAACGTGCACGAGCAGCTGGGCCTGGACCGGTCCGAGATGCACCGCATCACCCACACCTTCTGCGAGGACCTGCTGTCCACGGCCGCGCACGGCGGCGCGCATGCCTGCGAGGTGGATCCGTACACCATGGCCGAACTGCTGTCCGAGGTGGACGACCCCGCACTGCGCCGCAAGGTGCTGTCGCTGTGCGTGGCCGTTGTCGAGGCCGACGAGCACCTGGCCGATGGCGAATCGGCGCTGCTGGTGGCGGCGGTCGAGTACTGGGGAATGCAGCGCGAGATGCTCGAAGAGCGTTTGTCCGAAGTGTCCTGAGCGAGCCTGCCCGCCCGGCCGAGCATTCAGCCGGGCGCGCGGCCCCGCAACAGGGCCTCGCTGGCCGCATCTGCGGGGTAGAACAGCTCCACGCTCAGCTCCTGCAGGGTCACGTCGCGCGGCGTGCCGAAGGTGGTGAGCGTGGTGAACATCGAGACGCGGCCCTGTGGCAGGTCCAGCACGCAGGGCACCAGCAGCGTCGGTGATTCGGCCGGCGGTCTCGCCGGTGCTCTGGCCAGCGCCTGCACCGTCGGGTAGGCCAGCACCTCGTCCTGCAGCGCCTGCAGCTGCGGGTCGCCACTTTGCGCCACCTGCCGCGCCAGCATCTCCAGCATGGTGCCGGCCCAGTCGGCAAAGTTGGCGGTGCGCGAGGCCATGCCCTCGGGGTGCAGGCTGACGCGCATCACGTTGATCACCGGCCTGCACAGGTGCGGCGGCAACACCGCCACCAGCGCCTGCGCTGCGCGGTTGCCGAGCACCAGGTTCCAGTGCCGGTCGACCACCAGGCCGGGGTAGGGGTCGTGCGCGTCCAGCAGGCGCTGCAGCGCGGCGCGCACCTGCACCAGCGCCGCATCGCCCAGGCCGGCCTCGCCATAACGCGGCGCGTGGCCGGCCGCCAGCAGCCACCGGTTGCGCTCGCGCAGCGGCACGTCCAGCCGCTCGGCCAGCGCCAGCAGCACCGCCGGGCTGGGCCGCGCGCGCCCGGTCTCGATGCAGCTGAGGTGGCGCGGCGACACACCCGCATCCAGCGCCAGGTGCATCTGGCTCACCCGCCGGCGGGTGCGCCAGTCGCGCAGCAGCGGCCCGACGCCGGCAGGCGTGCGTGTCGTGGAGGGGCGTGCCGTGGAAGGGCGTGCCGGGGCTGAGGCGGCGGACACGCCACCGGACCGGGTGGCGGCTGGGGCCGAGGACGACGAAGGGCGGCGCATGGGCGGGCGTGGCCGGGGCTGGCCGGGGCGATGAAGCCCCGATTCTTGGGCCGATCGCGCGGCAGGTCCATGACCTCCCAGGTCATCGATTTCCGCACGCAGGCTGGCCACACTGAGGCATCCCCACGCTACCCAGGAGCCCTGACATGCGCATCGTCCACCCTTCTCGCCTGCTGACCTTCGCCTTGGTCATCGACGCCATCGGCAGCGCCGCCTCGGCGCTGCTGCAGTTGGGCCTGCCCGACACGCTGGCGCGGCAACTGCACCTGCCCGCCCCTTGGGTGCTGGGCACCGGCGCCTTCATGCTGGCCTATGCGGCCACGCTGGCCTGGCTGGCGCGGCGCGAGCGTCTGGCGGCGGCCATCGTCGTGGTCATCGCGACCGGCAACCTGGCCTGGGCGCTGGCCTGCGCCGCGGTGGCCGCCTCGGCCGTGCCAGGGATCGACCCCAGCGGGCAGGGCGTGGCCTACCTCGCCCTGCAAGGTGTCGCCGTCACGGCCTTCGCGGTCTTGCAGGCGCTGGGCCTGCGCCGATCGGATGCTGCCGCGCCGCCCGCCGTGGCCCGCACGGTGCGCGTGGCCTGAGTCGGCCACTTCTCATACACACACCACCCTGGAGACCACCATGCCCACCCTCGACCTGCTGCCCCTGGCCGTCGCCCTGCTGATCGGCATCCCCGCCTTCGGTTCGTGCATCGGCATCGGCCTGGCGACCATGAAGTTCCTCGAAGGCGCGGCGCGTCAGCCCGAGCTGATCCCCACGATGCAGACCAAGTTCTTCCTCGGCGTTGGCGTCATCGACGGCGCCTTCATCATCGCCACCGGCATCGGCCTGTGGTTCGCCACCGCCAACCCGTTCAAGGGGTGACGCACTGGACATGCCAAGGAGGGACGACCCTTGTCGGGTCGGAACTCATTGCAGCCGGTCGTTACGTCCGACGATCTGCGCGGCGCGGCGCGGCGCGGTGCGGTGCGGTGCGGTGCGGTGCGGT
>NZ_MWLO01000077.1 GCF_002198735.1 Ideonella sp. A 288 | reverse complement strand
GCCCCGCACCACCCCGGAGGACTTTCCCTACCCCCTACTCGATCGGGGCCACCGTCACCGCTACGTCCGGCGGCGCCTGCCCGCCGCCGCGGATCACGCCGCGCAGCGGCGCCACGTCGGCATAGTCCCGCCCCCACGACAGCGTCACGTGGTCCTGCACCACGGCAATGTCGTTGGTGGGGTCCAGCGCAATCCAGTTCAGCACCGGGCACCACACCGCCACCCAGGCGTGGCTGGCGTCGGCGCCCACCAGGCGGGGCTGGCCGGGCGGGGGCTGGGTGAGCAGGTAGCCGCTCACGTAGCGCGCGGCCAGGCCGTGGCTGCGCAGGGTGCCGATCATCAGGTGCGCAAAGTCCTGGCACACGCCGCGGCCCTGGGCCAGGGCCTGCAGCGCGTCGGTGGCCACGTCGGTGCTGTTGGGCACGTACTTCATGCGGGCGTGCACGCGCTGCATCAGGCCGATGGCCACCGCCGCCAGGCTGCGCTCGGGCGCGAACAGGCCCTGGCCGAAGGCCGCCAGCTTGGGGTCGCGTGGCGCGAAGGGCGTGCCCAGCACGAAGGCCGCGGCCTCGGGCTGCTGCTGGCCGGCGCGATAACGCAGCTCGTGGGCGACCTCGTCCCACGGCGGGCTGCGGGCGATGGCGTCGTCGTCCAGCGGCGGCGGGGGCGTCAGCGTCACCTCGAAGGTGGACGTCACCTGCAGCCGGTCGTGCACGCGCGAGTGGCTGAAACCGTGGCGCCAGTTGCCGAAAGCGTCCAGGCTTTCCTGCACCGGGCATTCGGGCTCGGGGTCGATCTGCAGCTGCCAGTCGCTCACCGTCTGCCAGGCGGTGTCCCGCGGGCGCAGCCAGGCGCTGTGGTGGGCCACCTCCACCGGGGCGTCGTAGTCGTACACCGTCTCGTGGCAGACGGACAGGCGCACCGCGTGGTCGGTCATGGGGCCCCCGTGCTGACGCACATTCGACGCGTGGCGGCTATCACTGCCACACCGTGCGGTCGGGCGATTCGACGTGCGCGAAGAGATGCCGGCCGATCTCGTCGGACAGCTTGCGGGCGCTGGCGCTGCAGCCGCGCAGCGCGGCGACGAGCGTGGCGTGGCGGCCCTTCTCGTCGCGCTGGTCCAGTTCGGCCAGCGACCAGGTGTCGGGCGCCGGCAGGTCGGCGGTGACGGCGCTGGCCCAGGCGGTGTCGTGCCGGGCCAGCTTGCGCAGCCGGTCGCGCATGGTGCGGGCCACCCAGGCCAGCGAGCGCGGGTTGTCGGTGTCGTACACCAGCAGGTGCAGCAGCGGCAGCACCTCGCGCCGCGCCTGAAACTGCGCGCGGTAGGTGATGACGCTGTCGAACAGGCCCAGCAGCAGCGCGAAGCCGTCGTCGGCCTCGTGCACGCCGTACTCGAAGCCCAGCGCCAGCGCGTGGCTCAGCATGTCCAGCCGCTCGATCTGGCGGCCCACGCTCAGCAGGCGCCAGCCGTCGTCGCGCGTCATGCGGTCGGTCTGCGCGCCGGTGATGGCGGCCAGGTGGGTGGCGGCGCGGCCCAGCACGCCCATGACGTCGGGCGTGGCGGCGGTGCCGGCGCCGGCCTTCAGCGCATCGGACAAGTGCTGCTCGAAGTGCGAGCCCACCTCGTGGATGAGCTTCCAGTGCTCGGGCGACAGGCGCTCGCGCAGGCTTTGCGCGCAATCGCGCAGGCTGCGCAGGTTGCCGGCCACGCCCTGCGCCTTGGTGGGGTCGGCGCCCAGGCCGTGCACCAGCGCGCGCTCGAACAGGCGCGGCGACAGCTTGGCCGACGGCACCTGCGGCGCCACCAGGCCGTGCCAGCGGGCCAGCTCGTCCAGCAGGCGCAGCACGGGCGGGCTGGATTCCTGCACGCTTTCCAGCGTCAGGCGGGCCAGGCGCACGGCGTTCTCGGCGCGCTCGGTGTAGCGGCCCAGCCAGAACAGGTTTTCGGCCGCGCGGCTGGTGACGCTGCGGTGCCAGCCCTGCAGCTCTTCGGCCGACAGGGGCTTGGGCAGCAGCGACATCGCATCGACCGCGCCGCGGGCCACCACCCAGGTGTCCACCGTGGAGCTGCCGCGCTGCATCGACAGGCCGGGGTCCACCGCGCCCTCGCTGCGGCCGGCCACGCGCGTCATGGCGCCGGGCAGCACGGTCCAGCCGCCGGTGCCGTCGGCCAGCGCGAACACGCGCATCACCGCGGCGCGGGGCTGCAGGTGGCCGTCCACCCACACCGGGGTTTCCGACGGCAGCACGGGGGCCTGCAGGGTGTAGGCCGCGGGGTCGGCGTCGATGCGGCGGGCCAGCGCTTCCAGCTCGGCGCGGCTCAGCTCGCCGGCGTTGAAGGGGCCGAAGCCGCCGTCGGGGAAGGTGGGCGCCACCACGAAGTCGGCCAGCCGCGGGCGCTGGCGCGCCCACACCGCCGCCTCGCCGCACCACCAGCTGGTGGACGCGGGCAGCAGCAGGTCTTCGTCCAGCAGGCGCTCGGCCACGCCGGGCCAGAAGGCACTGAGGCCGGGGCTTTCCAGGAAGCCCGCGCCCGGGGCATTGGCCATCACCACCTCGCCGGCGCGCAGCGCCTGCAGCAGGCCGGGCACGCCCAGGGCCGAATCGGCGCGCAGCTCCAGCGGGTCGAGCCATTCGTCGTCCACCCGGCGCAGCACCACGTGCACGCGCTCCAGGCCGTGCAGGGTCTTGAGGTAGAGCTTGTTGGCGCGCACGGTGAGGTCGCTGCCCTCCACCAGGGCCAGGCCCAGGTAGCGGGCCAGGAACACCTGCTCGAAGTAGGTTTCGTTGCGCGGGCCGGGCGTCAGCAGCACGATGCGGCTGCGCTCGCCGGCGGGGCTGGCGCGCAGCAGCCCGTCGAGCAGCGAGCGGAAGGTGCTGGCCAGCCGCTGCACCCGCAGCTCGGCAAACTGGTCGTGAAACTGCGGCGCGATGATGAGCCGGTTTTCCAGCAGGTAGCCCAGGCCCGACGGCGCCTGCACCCGCTGCGCCAGCAGGCTGAAGCCGCCGCTGGGTGCGCGCGCCAGGTCGAACGCGGCGATGTGCAGGTGCGTGCCGCCCACCGGCACCAGGCCGTGCGCGGCGCGCAGGTAATCGGGGTGGGCGAACACCAGCGACGCGGGCAGCAGCGCGTCGCGCAGCAGCGTCTGCGTGCTGTACAGGTCGTTCAGCGTGGCTTCGAGCAGGCGGGCGCGCTGCAGCACGCCGTGCTCGATGACGGCCCATTCGTCGGCGTCCAGGATGAGCGGCAGCAGCTCCAGCGGCCAGGTGCGGCTGCCATCTTCGCCCTGCTCGGCGTAGACGTTGTAGGTGGCGCCGTCTTCGCGCACCCGGTGCTGCACGCGCACGGCGCGCGCCGCCAGGTCGGCCCAGCCGCGCGGGCCCAGGCTGCGGAAGAAGGCCTGCCAGCGCTCGGTGGGCGGGTCGTCGGGATCAGTGCTGCCGCGCCACTCGTCGTAGTGGCCGGGCAGGCCGGGCTCGGCCGCCGCCGACGCCAGCTGCAGGCCGTCGGCCGCTGCGGGCGGCAGGGCCAGGGCGGCAGTGGAGGGGCGGTTGGGCATGCCCGCATCATGCCCTGAGCCTGCCCCGCCAGGCATCGGGCCCTTCCCGCCGGATTTCACGGCGCTACGCCGTGCGCAGGTCGAGCGTGAACGGGAACTCCAGGCTGTGCTGTGGCTCGCCCACCACCATGCGGCCCGGGGTGTGGCCGATGGTGAAGAAGCGCGCCAGCCGCCGGCTCTCGGCCTCGAAGGCGTTGACCGGGAAGGTGGCGTAGTTGCGCCCGCCCGGGTGCGCCACGTGGTACTGGCAGCCACCCATCGAGCGCTGCATCCAGCGGTCGACCAGGTCCACCGTCAGCGGCACGTTGACGCCGATGCTGGGGTGCAGCGCCGACGGCGGGTGCCAGGCGCGGTAGCGCACGCCGCAGACGTATTCGCCCACCCGGCCGGTGGGCTGCAGCGGCACGGTGACGCCGTTGACGGTGATGACGTGGCGCGGGTCGACCAGGCCGGTGGCCAGCACCTCCAGGCGCTCGAGCGACGAATCGACATAGCGCACGGTGCCGCCGGCCGAGCCTTCTTCGCCCATCACGTGCCAGGGCTCCAGCGCGTTGCGCAGCGTGAGGTTCACGCCGCGGGCGCTCATCTCGCCCACCTTGGGGAAGCGGAACTCGAAGTGCGGTGCGAACCATTCGGGGCGGAAGCCGAAGCCGGCCAGGCCCATGTCCTCGATGACGTCTTCCATGTCCATCCACACGAAGGTGGGCAGCAGGAAGCGGTCGTGCAACGCGGTGCCCCAGCGCACCAGCTCGGCACGGTAGGGCTCGTTCCAGAAGCGGGCCACCAGCGCACGCAGCAGCAACTGCTGCACCACGCTCATGCGGGCGTGCGGCGGCATCTCGAAAGAGCGCAGCTCGAGCAGGCCCAGGCGACCGGTGCTGGAATCGGGCGAGTACAGCTTGTCGACGCAGAACTCGCTGCGGTGGGTGTTGCCGGTCACGTCGACCAGCACGTTGCGCAGCGTGCGGTCGATCAGCCAGGGCGGCATGTTCTGGCCGTACACCGCCTTGTTGCGCTCGATCTCGCCGAGGGCGATTTCCAGCTCGTAGAGCTGGTCGTTGCGGGCCTCGTCCACACGCGGCGCCTGGCTGGTGGGGCCGATGAACAGGCCGGTGAACAGGTAGCTGAGCGCCGGGTGGTTGTGCCAGTAGGCCAGCAGGCTGCCCAGCACGTCGGGGCGGCGCAGGAAGGGGCTGTCGGCCGGCGTGGCGCCGCCCAGCACGAAGTGGTTGCCGCCGCCGGTGCCGGTGTGGCGGCCGTCGAGCATGAACTTCTCGGTGGACAGGCGCGACTGCCAGGCCGCGTCGTACAGGAAGGTGGTGTGCTCGACCAGCTCTTTCCAGTCGTGCGCCGGGTGGATGTTGACCTCGATGACGCCGGGGTCGGGCGTGACCTGCAGCAGCTTCAGGCGCGGGTCGCGCGGGGGCGGATAGCCTTCGAGCACGATCTTCATCTGCAGGCTGGCGGCCGTGGCCTCGATGGCGGCGAGCAGTTCGAGATAGTCCTCGAGGTGCTGCAGCGGCGGCATGAAGACGTAGAGCACGCTGCTGGCCGGCTTGGCGCTGGTCTCGGCCTCGGGGCCGTTGGCGCGGCGCGGGTCTCGGGCCTCCACCACCAGCGCGCTGCGCGTGATCCAGTAGGCCGACTCGAAGCGGTGCGGCGCGCGCGACAAGGCTTCGCGCGACAGTGGCGTGGTCTGCGTGGCCGGGCCGGCGGCCGCGGCAGCGGCGCTGCCGGCCGAGCCATCGGCGCCGGTGAGCGCGGCATCGCCCGGCAGGCCCGCCTGGAAGCCCACCACCCCGCCCTCGGCAAAACCGCCGCCGGGCACGTGCGACGCGTACTGCGTGCGGATGCTGGCCGCACCCGGCAGCGCGCCGCGCGGCGCGAACGGATCGGCGTCGACGTGGTACGGGTAGTCGGTGCCCTTCACCCAGGGCAGCGAATCGAGCGGCAGGCGGTAGCCCATCGGCGAATCGCCGGGGATCAGGTACATGCGCTCGTCGCGGAAGAACCACGGGCCGGTCACCCAGCGCGGGCCAGCCAGCGCCGGGCCGTCCGACGGCTTGATGGGCAGCGCGTAGCCGATGGTGGCGTCGAGCCCCTGGTCGAAGACGCGGCGCAGGCGCGCGCGCTCCATCTCGTCCTCGAGCTTGGTGTCGAAGGGGTCGACGTTGATCGGCAGGCGGCGCTCGCGCCACAGGTAGTACCAGGTGTCCTCGTAGCCGGTCTGGACGTACTCATTCGTCACACCGAGCTTGGTGGCCAGGGTGCTGATGAAGGTCTTGGCGTCGTCGGCGGTGTAAGCGTGGTGGTCGCGCTCGTCGGCGAACAGCGACGGGTCGTGCCAGCAGGGCTGGCCGTCGGCGCGCCAGCAGATGCTGAGCGCCCAGCGCGGCAGCTGCTCGCCCGGGTACCACTTGCCCTGGCCGAAGTGCAGGAAGCCGCCCTGGCCGTAGTGCTCGCGCAGGCGGTGCACCAGGTCTTGCGCGCGCATGCGCTTGGTGGGGCCCAGGGCGTCGGTGTTCCACTCGGCGCCGTCGCGGTCGTCCACCGACACGAAGGTGGGCTCGCCGCCCATGGTCAGGCGAACGTCGCCGGCCACCAGGGCCTCGTCCACCTGGTCGCCGAGGGACAGCATGTCGCCCCACTGCTCGTCGGTGTAGGGGAAGGTGACGCGCGGCGATTCGTAGATGCGGGTGACGGCCATGTGGTGGCCGAAGGTGACCTCGCACTCGTCGACCGCACCGCTCACCGGCGCCGCGGCCGAAGGCTGCGGCGTGCAGGCCAGCGGGATGTGGCCCTCGCCGGCCAGCAGGCCCGACGTGGGGTCGAAGCCGATCCAGCCGGCGCCGGGCAGGAACACCTCGCACCAGGCGTGCAGGTCGGTGAAGTCGATCTCGGTGCCGCTGGGGCCGTCGAGCGCCTTCACATCAGGCTTCAGCTGGATGAGGTAGCCCGAGACGAAGCGCGCGGCCAGGCCCAGATGGCGCAGCGCCTGCACCATCAGCCAGCCGGTGTCGCGGCAAGAGCCGCTGGCGTTGGTGAGCGTTTCTTCGGGCGTCTGCACGCCCGGCTCCATGCGGATGAGGTAGCGGATGTCCTTCTGCAGGCGCTGGTTGATGCCGACCAGGAAGTCGATGGTGCGCTGTTCCTTCAGGTCGATGCTGGCGACGAACGCGGCGAGCGCCGGCGTGGCCGCTTCCTTGACAAGGTAGGGTGCCAGTTCCTTGGCCTGCACCTCGTCGTAGGCGAAGGGAAAGTTCTCGGCCTCGGGCTCGAGGAAGAAGTCGAACGGGTTGTGCACCGACATCTCGGCCACCAGATCGACGGTGACCTTGAACTCGGTGGTGGGCTCGGGGAAGACCAGGCGCGCCAGGTAGTTGGAGAACGGGTCCTGCTGCCAGTTGATGAAGTGGCCCGTGGGCTCGATCGTCAGCGAGTAGGACAGGATGTTGGTGCGGCAGTGCGGCGCCGGCCGCAGGCGGACGATCTGCGGCGACAGCCCGACGCGCCGGTCGTAGCGGTAGTGCGTGACGTGGTTCAGTGCGACGTGGATGGACACGGTAGGGGTCTCTCTTGCGGCGGATCTGACCCTTGCGGGCCGTGGGTCCGTGAGCGATCGGGTGGACCCTGCCGCCGCGCGCACGCGGCAGGCAGGTTCATGGGATCAGGCGGGTACGAGGAAGTCGCGGCTGATGCCGGCACCGATGTCGTTGACGCGGTCGAGGAACTGAGTCAGGAAGGCATGCAGGCCGGTGGAGAGGATCTCGTCGATGCGGCCGAACTGCAGGTCGCTGCGCAGCCGGCCGGCCCGGCGCTCGGTCTCGCCGCTGTGCTCGTTGGCCACGAGGGCCAGGTTGGTGACGGTTTCATTCATGCAGGCCGCCAGCGAGCGCGGCATGTCGGGGCGCAGGATCAGCAACTCGGCCACCTTGTCGGGGCGGATGACGTTGCGGTAGACCTTGCGGTAGATCTCGAAGCCGGACACCGACCGCAGGATGGCAGACCAGTGGTAGAAGTCGACTTCGGGGGCGTCATTCTCGCCCCAGGTGCCGAAGTAGTCGCCGGCCAGTGCGTGAAACTTGACGTCGAGCAAACGCGCGGTGTTGTCGGCACGCTCCAGGAAGGTGCCGATGCGGATGAAGTGCAACGCTTCATCTTGCAGCATGGTGCCCACGGCCACGCCGCGCGACAGGTGCGAGCGGAACTTCACCCACTCGAACACGCTGGCGGGGTCGCGCTCGAAGGCGCCATCGCGCAGCATGCGGTTGAACTCGAGCCAGGTGGCGTTGGTGGTTTCCCACAGCTCGGTGGTGAGCGTGCCGCGCACCGCGCGGGCGTTCTCGCGCGCCGCGCCCAGGCACGACACGATGGACGAGGGGTTGGTCGCGTCGCGCACCATGAAATGCATGACGCTCTTGGCATCGACCGACCTGTGCTGCTTGTGGAAGGCCTGCGTCAGCTCCGAGATGCCCAGCACGCCGGCCCAGCCCTGCTCGGCCCGGTCGGCCGACTGCGGCAGCAGCGAGGTCTGGTAGTTGACGTCCAACATGCGGGCGGTGTTCTCCGCGCGCTCCATGTAGCGCGACATCCAGAACAGGTGGTCAGCAGTTCGTGACAGCATCGTTCAGCCCTCCAGGACCCAGGTGTCCTTGGTGCCACCACCCTGGGACGAATTGACGACCAACGAGCCTTCCTTCAGGGCCACGCGCGTGAGGCCCCCGGGCACCATCTGCACGCTCTTGCCCGAGGCCTTGCCCGACAGCACGAAGGGCCGCAGGTCGATGTGGCGCGGCGCGATGCCGCTCTCGACGAAGGTGGGGCAGGTGGACAGTGCCAGCGTGGGCTGGGCGATGTAGTTGCTGGGGTTGGCCAGCAGTTGCGCACGGAACTCTTCGACTTCGGCCTTGGTGGCCGCCGGGCCCACCAGCATGCCGTAGCCGCCGGCGCCGTGCACTTCCTTGACGACCAGCTCGGCCAGGTGGTCGAGCACGTACTTCAGGTCATCGGAGTTGCGGCACAGGTAGGTGGGCACGTTCTGCAGGATCGGCTTTTCGCCGAGGTAGAACTCCACCATCTTCGGCACGTAGGGGTAGATCGACTTGTCGTCGGCCACCCCGGTGCCGATGGCATTGGCCAGCGTGATGTTGCCGCGGCGGTACACGTCCAGCAGGCCGGCGCAGCCCAGCGTGGAGTCGGGGCGGAACACCTGCGGGTCGAGGAAGTCGTCGTCCACCCGGCGGTAGATCACGTCGACGCGGCGCGGGCCGCGCGTGGTGCGCATGTAGACGAAGTGGTCCTTGACGAACAGGTCTTGCCCTTCGACCAGTTCCACGCCCATCTGTTGGGCCAGGAAGGCGTGCTCGAAGTAGGCGCTGTTGTACATGCCCGGGGTCAGCACCACCACGTGCGGCTCGTCGGCCGAGGCGGGGGCCACGTCGCGCAGGGTTTCGAGCAGCAGGTCGGGATAGTGCGCGACCGGAGCGACCCGGTGCTGCGCGAACAGCTCGGGGAACAGCCGCATCATCATTTTGCGGTCTTCGAGCATGTAGCTCACACCGCTGGGCACGCGCAGGTTGTCTTCCAGCACGTAGTAGGTGCCGCTGCCATCGGGCTGCGCCGCCCGCACGATGTCGACGCCCGAGATGTGCGAGTACACATTGCCCGGCACGTCGACGCCCTTCATCTCGGGCCGGTATTGGCTGTTGTTGAGCACCTGCTCGGTGGGCACGATGCCCGCCTTGAGGATCTCCTGGTCGTGGTAGACGTCGTGGATGAAACGGTTGAGGGCCGTCACGCGCTGCGCCAGGCCGCGCTGCATGCTGGTCCACTCGTCGGCCGGGATGATGCGCGGGATCAGGTCGAAGGGGATGAGCCGCTCGGTGCCGGCGCCGTCCTCGTCCTTGGCGCCGTACACCGCGAAGGTGATGCCGACGCGGCGGAAGATCATCTCCGCCTCTTCACGCCGGGCGGCCATCTGCTCGCCTGGTTGTCTGGCCAGCCACTGGGCATAGCCGCGGTAATGCTCGCGCACCGTGCTGGCGGTTGCCTGCATCTCGTCGAAGCTGGGTTTCATGGTTTGAGTTCTCCTGCCTGCGAGGGGTTAGCAACATCCGCACCAGCATTCACACCTGAGTTGTGCGAGTTCCAGTGCCAATATCGGCGACGCACCTCGCGGGTGCACGAGGCTGCACCATCGTGCCACAGCCACGCACCACAAAGGTCCGTTCGTTCGATGGCAATGCCACGCTCTCGGTATCGTTCCATCACGTCAGGCGCCGGATGGCCGAAGCGGCTGCGGTAGCCCGCCTGAACCAGCGCCAGCGTCGGTTGCACCGCGTCGAGGAACGCGTCGGTGGACGAGGTGCGGCTGCCATGGTGCGGCACCAGCAGCCAGGTGCTGGCCAGCGATGCACCGTGGCGTTGCACCAGCGCCGCTTCCTGGGGCGCCTCGATGTCGCCGGTGACCAGCAGGCTGCGACCCTGGGCGTCCACCACCCGCAGCACGCAGGACACCGCGTTGGGCTTGCGCGCGCTGGCCATGTCCGCCGGGGTGGGATGCAGCATGTCGAAGCGCACGCCGTCCCAGGTCCATGACTGCCCGGCCTCGCAGGGCCGGTGCGGGCCGTGCTGCAAGAGCGGATGGCCGGCCTCGAGCGAACTGGTGGTGTCGGCCACTGGCAGCGACGCGAACAGCGTGGCGGCGCCGCCGACATGGTCGATGTCGCGGTGGCTTAGCACCAGACGGTCGATGCGCGTCTCGCCGCGGGCACGCAGCAGCGGCAGCAGCACGCGCTGGCCGGCGTCGCTCTCGCGCGAGTACTGCGGCCCGGTGTCGTACAGCAGCAGGTGGGCGCGCGTGCGCACCAGCACGGCGGTGCCCTGCCCCACGTCGGCCACCACCAGGTCGAAGGCACCGTCGGCCGGCCGCTGCACCGGCGGCCACAGCAGCGGCAGCATCATCGGCACCGCGGCCGCGCGCAGGCGCCACGGCAGCGGCAGCACGGCCAGCAGCGCACCGGCCAGGCCGGCCCACACCGCCCAGGCGGGCGCGGCGGCCACGGTCCACACCGCGAACGGCCAGTCGGCCATCGCGCCCAGCAGCCACCCCAGCGCCTGCACCGCCCAGGCCGCCACCTGCCACAGCGGCGCCAGCGCCACGCCCAACAGCGCCAGCGGCGTGACCAGCAGCGTGACACAGGGGATGGCGACGAGGTTGGCCACGAAGCCCACCACGGACACCTGCTGGAAGCACACCAGCGACAACGGCGCCAGCCCCAGCGTGGCCACCCCCTGCGCACGCAGGTGGCCGCGCAGCGCGCGCCGCCAGGCGGGCTCGTCGGCCGGCCCGGCCTCGCGCCGGTCGGGCGATTCGGACGCCAGCAGCAGGCCCACCGCGGCAAACGACAGCCAGAAGCCCGGCTGCAGCAACGACCAGGGGTCGAGCAGGGTCACCGCCACCGCGGCCACCATCAGCACCAGCAGCCAGGGCCAGCGCGCCCCGAGCGAGCGCAGCAGCACGCCACAGGCCAGCATCAGCACCGTGCGCTCGGCCGGCACGCCCCAGCCGGCGATCAGTGCGTAGCCGGCCGCCACCGCCAGCCCGCCCCAGCGCCCGGCCGTGGGCGCCGGCACGCGCAGCATCAGCCGCGTGCTGCGCCGCCAGGCCCAGCCGAAGGCCAGGCCGGCGATCCAGGCGAACATCGTCACGTGCACCCCGCTGATGCTCATCAGGTGGGCGATGCCGGTCTGGCGGAACAGCTCCCAGTCGTCGCGCTCGATGGCCGCCTGGTCGCCCACCACCAGCGCGGCCAGCACGCCGGCCAGGCGCGGGTCGCGCACCTCGCGCAGGATGGCGTCGCGAATCGATTGGCGCGCCCGCTCCACCGGGTGGGCCACGCCATCGGCCAGCAGCGTGGCCGGCACCCAGCCCGCCACCACGCGCACGTAGCCGGTGGCGCGCAGGCCCTGCTCCCACCACCACAGTTCGGCGTCGAAGCCCCCCGGGTTCATCGCGCCGTGCGGGCGCTTCAGCCGCACCGGCAGGCGCCAGCGCTGGCCGGCGCGCAGGTCGGCCTGGGGTTCGGCCAGGAAGGCCTCGTCGCGGTCGTTGCGGTACCAGCCCAGCGCCACGCGCGCCGGCACCTCGGCCGGCACCGCCAGCGCCCGGCCGTGGCGCTGCGCCGATTCGACCTCGAACGTGAAGCGGGTGCCCGCCGGCCCCGCCTGCGGCAGGCTGGCCACCACGCCGGTGAGCACCAGGTCGGCGCCTTCCAGGTCGGGCGCCAGGCCCTGGGCCAGTCGGGCCTGGGCGCGCTGGCTGGTGCTGGCCGCCCCCAGCATCGCGCAGGCCGCCACCAGCAGCAGCACGGCGGGGCCGCCGCGCCAGCGCCAGCCCAGCGCGGCCATCACCAGGGCACCGCCGCACAGGCCCGCGTCGACCGCGGCTGGCCACAGCACCGGCTGCTGCAATTGCAGCGCCATGCCCGCCAGCCAGCCCAGGCAGCACAGCGCGATGCGCCACCCGGTGTCCAGCCCGCCTGCCGCCATGGGGCCGCAGTGTAGGATGCCGGCCCACCCTGTTTCGAGGCGCCAACCATGTCCGTCTACGACAAGCTCCAGCAGCTCGGCATCACCCTGCCGCCGGTGGCCGTGCCGGCCGCCGCCTACGTGCCCTTCGTGCGCACCGGCAACCTGGTGTTCATCTCCGGCCACATCGCCAAGAAGGACGGCAAGGCCTGGGTCGGCCAGCTCGGCCTGACGATGGCCACCGACGAAGGCAAGGCCGCCGCCCGCGCCATCGCGATCGACCTGATGGGCACGCTGCACGCCGCGGTGGGCGACCTGAACAAGGTCACCCGCATCGTCAAGGTGATGAGCCTGGTGAACTCCACAGCCACCTTCACCGAGCAGCACCTGGTGACCAACGGCGCGTCCGAGCTGTTCGGCGAGGTGTTCGGTGCCGCCGGCGCCCATGCCCGCAGCGCCTTCGGCGTGGCGCAGATCCCGATGGGCGCGTGCGTGGAAATCGAGCTGATCGCCGAAGTGGCATGACGCTCGCGAGAACCGACCTGCTGCTGGGCGGCACGGTGGTGGTGGCGCTGGGCGCCGTCGGCGCCGCGCTGGTGTCGCAGCATGTGCACGACATGCAGCCCTGCCCCTGGTGCGTGCTGCAGCGGCTGATCTTCTTGCTGCTGGCCGCCGGCGCGCTGGTGGGGCTGCTGTGGCGCTCGCCGCTGGGGCGCCGCGTGGGCGCCGGGCTGGCGCTGTTGTTCGCCAACTGCGGCATCGCCGCAGCGCTGTGGCAGCACTTCGTGGCGGCGGCGTCGGCCTCGTGCAACCTCACCTTCGCCGACAAGCTGATGTCGGCCACCGGCCTGGACGGGCTGCTGCCGCAGGTGTTTGCCGCCTACGCCTCGTGCGCCGATGCCAAGGTCTCGATGGCCGGCGTGCCCTACGAGTTCTTCAGCCTCGCGCTGTTCCTCGTGCTGGGCTGGGCCATGCTGAAGGTGCTTCGCCAGCCTGCTTGATCGTGCGCCCTGCGGCGCGCATGGTGGGCGGGGCCCGCCGCAAGGCGGCCGGGCCCGGCGCCTTCACCGGAAGGGCTCGGCTCGCAGCAGCAGCTCTGCCAGGCCGGGTTCATTGGTATCGCGCGGCTCGCCGGGGTGGATGATCGCGACCTGGCAGCTTTCCGCAGCCTCGACCAGCTGACGGTAGGTGCCCGCCGTGAGGTCCTTGATGTAGGCCTGCTTGCGCTCGTCGTAGGCGAACATGCGGTCGTTGATCAACTGGCATTCGTTGCAGCTCGGGCAACGGGCCGTGTCGATCCAGGCCTCGTCACGCGAGTGCGCCGGCACGTCGGGCGCGGCATCTGCAGCCTCGGCCGTCGCGGGCTTCGGTGCGGCGGGCGCCACGGCAGCCGGCGTGGCCGGTGCCGGCGCCTTCTGCGAGGCACTCTCCTGCACCTGCCGCCGTTCGGCGTGCGAGTCGTGCACGCCGCCGTGCTCCTGCAGGCGATGCCACAGCAGCAGGCTGCGGCGCGTGGCCTGCATCAGCCGGGCATCGACGATCACCCGGTGCAGGGCATCGTCGGCATCCACCGCCAGCAGGTACGGCACGCGTTGCGCCGCCTCACGCTCGTCCAACGCCAGCCAATCGGCCACCGGCAGCATCGCCGCGTTCCAGTGCTCGCGGGGCACCCGCGCAAAGTGCGCTGCGCAGCGGCTGTCGCACAGCACGAAGTCCGCGAAGGTGAAGGCGCAGCGCTCGGCAAGCTGCTGCAGGGCCGTGTCGGCATAGGCCAGGGTCTCGACCGCCCAATCGCCATCGGGCTGCGGGTTGTTCTCCAGCGAGAAGCGCGTGGCCCAATTGGCACCGGCTGCGGCGTCGTAGCTGAACGCCGGAAAGGCGCGTGAGGTCATCGCGGCAGCGGCGGTGAGATAAGGCGGCAGCTGACTGGCAGGCTGCGCCGAGCCGGAAAAGACGCTGAACAGCGCCGGCCCCTGACAGGCCAGCCCGCGGCCGATCTGCGCGCGAAGCGCCACCAGGTTGGCGCTGGGCGACTGCAGCACGAACATGCCGCCCAGGCCCATGGCCGCAGTGGCCAGCCGCGCGCTGCGCACGCCAAAGGCGAAGTGCCCGGTGCCGATCGATGCCTCTTCGAGCAGATCCGAGGTCTGCACCAGCACCTTCACGGGCAGGCCGGACGACAGCATCTCCATCAGGTTGGCGTTCTCCGGGGCGTCGTTGCGATCGGGCGGGATGCACACCAGGTAATCCGGAAAGCGCGCCAGGTCGGCAGCCGTCAGCGAATGCTCGCCGAAGGCGTCGAAGACCAGGTCGTGCTCGGCCTCGACGTAGTGGCCCTTGGCCTCCAGCTCGGCGATCGACATCGCCTTGACCAGCTCGGCCAGGTCACCCAGGCGCTGACGAAAGGCCTGGGCTGCCGCGGCGCAGTTGTCGAACTCGAAGTCGAGGCAGTCGGCGCCTTCTTCGGCCTCGCGCTCTGGCGGCCCGAAGAAGCGCTGCGACTCCAGCACGCCCAGCGTGCGCACCAGACGCTCGCGCCGCGCCGCAGGCAACTCGTCGCGCGGCGCCCCCTTGCCGACGATGCGCGACAACAGGTCGAAGTCGAACGCATCGCGGTGCGACCCACCGACGGCGGCCTTCAGGCTGTCCGGCTGCCGCCCCGCCTGCGAGTGGCTGTGCGCGGCACGCAGGATGTCGGACAGCTTCAGCACCAGGCGGCTCAGGTCGGCTCGAAACAGCTTGGCCTTGGCACGGCGCGCGGCATGCCAGGCATGGGTGATCAGCCGCGCCGGCATCTGGTGCGTGCAGCCCACGACGTCGCCATCGACGCTGAGGGCGCCGCCGGCGTGGGCCAGCACCTTTTCCAGGGTCTCGCCCTCGCGCGCGCCCAGGCGCGCCGCAGCCGCGTCCCACAGTTCCGACAGGCTGCCGGTGGCGCCCCCGGCCACGTCGGACCGGATCTCGCGCTCGAGCTGCAGCGCGTGACGGCGCAGGCGCTCGCCCTCGATGCCCCGTGGCGCCACGCTCTCGAGCATGGTGTCGACCAGGCTGGACAAGGAGCGCACGAACTCCCGCCCGCCGGCGCCTTGCACCAGCACCGCCGGGAAGTCGTGCCGCAGCGCGTTGAGGTCTCGGTACGGCGCCAGCAGCGCGGGGCGCAGATCGAGGCCGGCCGTCGACACGACGCCGTCGCCCTGGCATTTGCCGGTGAGGTGGAAGATCAGCTGGTCCTGGGGCTTGGCATGCATGTCCATGGCACGTTCTCGTTGTCGGTTGTCCGCGGCGGCCCGGGCCAGCCTCAGCCGGCCTGCTGCGCGGGCTCTTCGCCTTCGGGCCAGACCGTGTACTTGTCGAACTCGCGGTTCAGTCCGGCGCGGATGTACTCCGGCGAGCGCATCTGGCCGGCATGCCGCAGGTCCTCGTAGCACGGCGCATCGGGGTTGCGGTACAGGATGCCCACCGGGATCGGGTCGTCCATCGAGGCGATCTCGCGGGCCCGATCGATGTTGCTCGGGTCGTGTGGCCGCTGGTTGCGGTAGGCGCTGGACAGGCTGGGGCTGAGCTGCAGGCCGTCCGGGTGCGTGAGCAGCATGGTGCGCTGCGGATCGTGCAGCCAGGGGTCGAAGGCTTTGGGCATGAACTCCGGGCAGCGCTGCAGGATGCGCACGAACGAGAAACCCCGGTGCTTGAACGCGGCGTGCATGATGTCGTACAGCACCTCGGGCACCCAGTCGACGCCCTGCGCCACGAACGAGGCGCCCTGCACGCCCAGCGTCACCGTCAGCGGGTTCATCGGCTCCAGCGTGGCGCCGTAGGGCGTGGTGTTGCTCTTCAAGCCGCGCGGCGAGGTCGGCGAGGCCTGCTTCTTCGTCAACCCGTACACATGGTTGTCGTGCAGCACGACCGTGATGTTCATGTTGTAGCGGATGGCGTGGATCCAGTGCGCGGCGCCGATGCTGCAGCAGTCGCCGTCGCCGGTGCTGACGAACACGTTCAGGTCCGGCCGGGCCATCTTGATGCCCTCGGCCACCGGAAAGGCGCGGCCGTGGATGCCGTGGAAGCCGTAGGTCTTCATGTAGTGCGGCAGCCGGCTGGAGCAGCCGATGCCGGACACGAACACCGTGTTCTCGGGCGCCAGGTCTTCTTCGCTGCACAGGCGCTGCATGGCGGCCAGGATCGCGTTGTCGCCGCAACCGCTGCACCAGCGCGGCACGCCGCCCTGGTAGTCCTCGAGGGCATGGTGCTCCTCGTGCAGCTTGATCACGCACTGGCTCAGTGATCGGCTCATGATGATGGCCCCTCTTGTTTCAACGCACGCCGCACGACGCGGCAGATGTCACCGGGCTTGATGGGCTGGCCGCGCGCTTCGCTCCAGCAATCGACGTCGACCAGGAAGCGCGACCGCAGCATCATGGCCAGCGCCGAGTAGCGGCGGTTGTCCTCGTCGATCAACTCGTCCTCGATGCGGTCGGACCAGTTGCCCTCGATCGTCATCACATGCTTGAAGCGCTTGAAGATCTCGCGGATGCCCGACGGCATCGGCTGGATGAAACGCAGGTGCATCGACGACACGGCCAGCCCTTCGGCGCGGAGCCGGCTCACGGCTTCTTCGATCGCGCCCATCGTGCTGCCCCAGCCCACCAGCAGCATGTCGCCATCGCTGCCACCGACGACCGGCGGCGCCTTCAGCGTCTTCTGCAGCGCGGCCAGCTTCAGGCTGCGTGCGCGCAGGCCTTCCTCGTTGATGCTGGGGTCGTAGGCGACCTTGCTGTTGCGGTCGTGCGCCAGGCCGGTGAGCGTGTGCATGCCGCCCGGCTGGCCCGGCTGGAAGCGACGCGACAGCCCGGTGACCGGATCCCAGTCGTAGGGCTTGGCGCCCGGGGGTACGGGGGTCTGGTCGACCGGCGGCGCCAGCCAATCCTCGCTGAACTGCGGTCGCGGGAAGGGTTGCTGCGCCGTCGACAGGCTGGCATCCGACAGCACCACCACCACCATGCCGAAGGTCTCGGCGATCTTGCGTGCGGTGATCACCGAGTAGAAGCAGTCCTCGATGCTGCACGGCGCCATCACCACCTTGGGTGCATCGCCATGGCTGCCGAACACGGCTGCCGGCAGGTCGCCCTGCTCGACCTTGGTGGGCTGGCCGGTGCTGGGCCCGCCGCGCTGCACGTTGACCACCACCAGCGGGATCTCGGCCATCACCGCCAGGCCGATGGCCTCCTGCTTGAGCGAATAGCCCGGCCCGGAGGTGATGGTCACCGCGCACTTGCCGGCATAGGACGCGCCGATGGCAAAGGCGCAGGCGGCAATCTCGTCCTCGGCCTGGTGCACCAGGCCCCCGACCTTCTCGAACACCTCGCTCAGGTAGTGCGAGGCCGAGGTGGCCGGCGTGATCGGGTACATGGCGCAGATGTCCATGCCCGAGGCCATGACGCCCAGGGCAATGGCGGTGTTGCCGTTGATGACGATCTGCGCCTGGCTCGAGCGCTGCGCCGGGATGCGGTACTTGAAGTCGAGGTTCGACTCACCCCAGGCCGCGCCGGCTTCGTACAGCGCGACATTGCTCTGGATGACCTTGTCGTCCTTCTTGCCGAAGATGCGTGCGATCTGTTCGCGTGCCAGGCTGGCGTCCAGGCCGTACAGGTTGCACAGCAGGCCGAGCACGAACATGTTCTTGCCCTTGCGCGGATCGCTCACCAGTTCCTTGCACCGGTCCTCGAGCGGCACCTCGATCACCTTGTAGCCGTCGCTGCGCAGGGCCTCGACCGTCTTCAGGTAAGAGGCCACCACGCTCGGGTCGCGGTGGTGCTGCCACATGCTCTCCAGCAGGATCGTGGCCCCAGGCTTGAGCTCCCTGGCCTGCACGCGGCCGATCAAGACCTGCTCGTTGAAGGCCACCACCAGGTCGGTCTGGTCGCCGCCGTTGGTGACGCGCTGCGAACCGATGCGGATGCGGATGCCGCTGGCGCCGGCCACGCTGCGTGCCGGCGGCTGGATCTCGGCCGGGATGATCTCGGTCGTCCAGATGCCGTTGCCCATGCGGGCGGCGATGGCAGCGAGCGACTGGCCACAGCGCTGGGCGCCTTCGCCCGAATCGCTGATGACCTCGACGATGTGTTCGGCGATCGACTGCGCCGCGCGCGTGGCCTGGGCCACCGGCGGATCGAGGGTGAGCGTGCTGTTCATGGTGGGTTCTCTCAAGCCAGGTGAACGCGGGCGAATCCGCGTTCACGGCGGTCGATGCCGAAGAGACGATCGGCGGCGTCGGCGCTGTCGTGAAGGTAGACCGAGTCGGTGTCGCGCAGGCCCAGGTGGGCCTTCATGCCGCGGGCCGCCTTGCGACCGGCGCCCATGGCCTCGATCACCGTGGCGGCGCCCGTGACGATGTCGCCGCCGGCATAGACGCCGGCGATCGAGGTGGCCAGGTTGGCATCCGTGGCGATGTAGCCACGCTTGTCGAGCTTCAGGCCCGAGGTCTGTCCCAGGATCGGGTTGGCGTTGGTGCCGATCGCGAACACCACCATGTCGCATTCGAACTCGAACGTGCTGCCCGGTACTGCCACCGGACGCCGCCGTCCCGAGGCATCGGGTTCGCCGAGTGCCATGCGCTCGCAGCGCATCGCGCGCACGTTGTGGTCGGCGTCGCCGAGCAGTTCGACCGGGCTGGTCAGCCACTGGAAGTCGACGCCCTCCTGCTGCGCATGGTGGATCTCCTCGGCGCGCGCCGGGGCCTCGGCCGCGCTGCGCCGGTAGATGCAATAGACCTTCTCGGCGCCGACGCGCAGCGACACGCGCATCGCGTCCATCGCCGTGTTGCCGGCACCGATCACGGCCACTCGCTTGCCCGGCTGCAGCGGGGTGTCGAAGTTCGGAAAGTCGCGCCCGCGCATCAGGTTGCAGCGGGTCAGCCACTCGTTGGCCGACAGCACGCCCCCCAGCGATTCACCCGGGATGCCCATGAAGCTGGGGTAGCCCGCGCCGGTGCCGATGAACACCGCATGGAAGCCCATCTCGCCGAGCATCTGCTCGACGGTGAACAGCCGCCCGACCAGGGTATTGCACTCGAAGCGGATGCCCAGCCGGGTGAGCTTCTCGATCTCGACGTCGACCACGCGGTTGGGCAGGCGGAAATCGGGGATGCCGTACTTGAGCACGCCGCCAGGCTCGTGGAAGGCCTCGTACACCGTGACCTCGCAGCCGGCCTTGGCCATGTCGGCCGCGCAGGCCATGCCGGCCGGGCCGGAGCCGACGATGCCCACCTTGAAGCGATTGCGCTCGATGTAGGGCACGTTGGCCCAGCCCTCGGCAATGGCCATGTCGCCGACGAAGCGCTCGAGCCGGCCGATGGCCACCGGCTCCAGGGTTTCGCCCACGGTGCACACGCCCTCGCACTGGTTCTCCTGCGGGCAGACGCGGCCGCACACCGAGGGCAGCAGGTTGGTGTCGGTGATGACGTCGTAGGCGCCGTGGAAGTTCTTGCCCTCGATCTTCTTGATGAAGCCGGGGATGTCGATGCCCACCGGGCAGCCGCGCACGCAAGGCTGGTCGGCGCAGTCGAGGCAGCGCTGGGCCTCGAGCAACGCGTCCTCGAGCCGGTAGCCGCAGGCCACCTCCTCGAAGTTCTTCACGCGGGCCTGCGGGCTTTGCTCGGGCATGGCCGTGCGGGCCTGCGGGATGGTGCGGATCGTCTTCTTCTTGGCCATCGTCGGCTCCTGGTCGCGGGGTCTGGTGGGTCAGTGCCCGGCACCACCGCGGATGCGGCAGCTTTCCTTCCAGCTTTCCAGCGCAGCCTTCTCGGTGGGCTTGTAGCGACCGAGGCGCGCCATGAGGTCGTCGAAGTCGACCTGGTGGCCGTCGAAATCGGGCCCGTCGACGCAGGCGAACTTGATCTGCTCGCCGATCTTCACGCGGCAGCCGCCGCACATGCCGGTGCCGTCGACCATCACCGGGTTCAGGCTGACCATGGTCTTGATGCCGTGCGCGCGGGTGGCCTCGGCGCAGCCCTTCATCATGATCGGCGGGCCGATGGCCACCACCTCGTCGATGTCGGGATGCCTGGCAATGGCCTGCCGGATGCCCTCGGTCACCAGGCCCTGGATGCCGGCCGAGCCGTCGTCGGTGCAGACGATCAGCTCGTCGCAGCAGGCGCGGAACTTGTCGTCCCAGAACATCAGCGACTTGTTGCGGAAGCCCAGCACGCCAATGACGTAGGCGCCACTTTCCTTGTAGGCGCGCGCCTGCGGAAAGATGGGCGCCACACCGAGGCCGCCGCCCACGCAGACCACCTTTCGGGCCTGACCGATGTGGCTGGGGACGCCCATCGGCCCCACCATGGCGTGCAGGTGCGTGCCGACCTGGCAGTTCTGCTGCATCTCGCGGGTGGTCTTGCCCACGGCCTGGATGACCAGCGTGACGGTGCCCTTGTCGCGGTCGAAATCGGCGATGGTCAGCGGGATGCGCTCGCCGTGCTCATGCTCCATCACGATCACGAACTGCCCCGGCCTGGCGGCCTTGGCCATCAGCGGGTGGCGGATCTCGAGCAGGTAGGTGACGTCGGAGAAATCCGTGCGCGTGACGATCTCGAAATTGAGCATGGCAACCTCTTGGGTTGCGGTTCTCCGTCGACGTGGCTGCTCGCCTTGGCGCGGGAAGTCACGCATGGGCCGGAAGCCGCGTGATCAGTGTCGACACACAGACTAACGAGCCCCGCCCGTCGACGCTTGCGGCAAGTCAAGCGAGAGGGAATCCGGTGCGCCAATTCAGGGCGTCCGTGGCGTCGCGCAGGGCGCGCGGACGCCAGATCGATCGGCGCCCCGAAGGGCGCCCGCCCCTCAACCCAGCGCGTCGTTCACCTGCTCGTTGAACTCGGACAGCCCATAGGCGGTGTTCACCTCGCGGGGCAAGGCGTCGCGCACCGAGAACACGCCCAGCAACCTGCCGCTGGCGGCCACGACCGGCAGGTGCCGAAAGCCCCTTTCGATCATCACCAGCACGGCATCGGCCACCTTGGTTTCGGGGGTCACGGAATCCGGGTCGGCGGTCATGACCGAGGACACCGGTGTCTTGAGCGGATCGAGTGCCTTGGCCACCACGCGCGTGGTCATGTCGCGCTCTGTCACGATGCCCAGCATGGTGCTGGCGCCATGCTCGATGACCAGCACGCTGCTGCAATTGGCGCGCGTCATCACGCAGGCGGCCTCATGAACCGAAGCCGACGGCGCCAGGCTGATGACTCGGCGCATGGACATCGCCTGAAAAACGGTGCGTTCGGGCATGGTGTGGCTCCTTTCCAGATGTCGTGAGGACGGCCCGCTGCGCCGTCAGCGCAGGGCCGCGTTGACCTTGTCCAGCACCGACGAACCGGGGCACAACTGCGCCAGGCCCAGGCTGTTGAGCGGCGCGGCGCAGGTGTTGAGCGAAGTGTGCAGGTCGGTGGCCAAGGAATCCAGGTAAAGCAAGCCCGTGACCACCTCGCCCCGCTCGCCATGCTTCTGCATGTAGTTCATCGCGGCGTAGCGGTCGGTGGGGTCGTAGTCGGCGTGCAGCTTGCGCAGGCGGAGCATGGTGCCGTCGTGCTGCGGCACCTCGACCACCTCGCCGGGCGCATAGGTGGCGGTGACCTCCGAGCCCGGTGTCATGAAATCGATGCGGCTGACCGCCTCGTTGTGGTGGCGCACGTAGTCGTAGCTCTTGGTGCTGCCACTGTGGTTGTTGAAGGTGACGCAGGGGCTGATGACGTCGATGAACGCCGCGCCGCCATGCGCCATGGCGCCCTTGATCAAGGGCACCAGCTGCTCCTTGTCGCCCGAGAAGCTGCGCGCGACGAAGGTGGCACCCAGTTGCAGCGCCAGGCCCACCAGGTCGACGGGGCTGTCGCTGTTGACCACGCCCTTCTTGCTCTTCGATCCGAGATCGGCCGTGGCCGAGAACTGCCCCTTGGTGAGACCGTAGACGCCGTTGTTCTCGACGATGTAGGCCATGCGCACGCCGCGGCGCATCGCGTTGGCGAACTGTCCGAGCCCGATCGAGGCCGAATCGCCGTCGCCCGACACGCCCAGGTACAGCAGCGAGCGGTTGGCCAGGTTGGCCCCGGTCAGCACCGAAGGCATGCGCCCGT
Source organism: Ideonella sp. A 288 (assembly GCF_002198735.1). Lineage (GTDB taxonomy): Bacteria > Pseudomonadota > Gammaproteobacteria > Burkholderiales > Burkholderiaceae_C > Pseudaquabacterium. Next base: position 13,550 of record NZ_MWLO01000077.1, on the reverse strand, counting down.
GCACCGTGTTGAAGCCGTGCGACGCACCAAGAAAGTAATCGGGCGTCTTGGAACTGCAGCCGATGCCCGACAGCTTGGCCACGCGGTGCGGCTCGATGTCGAGTTCCCAGCAGGCCTGGATGATCGCCGCCGAGATGCTGTCGTGCCCGCAGCCCGCGCACAGCGTCGAGATGCGGCCCTCGTAGTCGCGGCGCGTGTAGCCGACCTTGTTGGTGTGCAGGGTCGGGTGGTGCAGCCTGGGCTTGGTGATGAAGGTCATGCGGCCTCCTTCTGCGTGTTCTGTTCGACCTTGTCCAGGCCCAGCGCCGTGCGGATCGCCCCGGCGATGAATCGGGCGGTGATCGGCGTGCCGTCGTAATGCAACACCTTGGGCAGGCGGGCCGGATCGACGCCGAGTTCATTGACCAGCAGCGACTGCATCTGTCCATCGCGGTTCTGCTCCACCACGAACACCTGGTCGTGTGCGGCGATGAAGTCGGGCACCGACTGCGGGAACGGGAAGGCCCGCAGGCGCATCGCGTCGACATGCACGCCGTCCGCCTCCAGCACATCCAGCGCCTCGCGCATGGCCGGGCTGGTGGAGCCGAAGTAGATGACGCCGTGGCGCGTGGGCGCGCTGGCCTGGCGCACCAGAGGCTGCGGCACCAGGTCGGCGGCCGTCCTGAACTTCTTCAGCAGCCGCTCCATGTTGTAGATGTAGTCGGGGCCGCGTTCGGAGTAGCGAGCATAGGCATCGCGGGTGGTGCCCCGCGTGAAGAAGCTGCCCTTGCTCGGGTGCGTGCCCGGCAGCGTGCGCCAGGGGATGCCGTCGCCGTCCACGTCCTTGTAGCGGCCGAAGTCCTTGCCGGCTTCCAGCTCTTCGGCGGTCATCACCTTGCCGCGGTCGTAGCTGCGCGAATCGTCCCAGACGAAGGGCTTGCACAGGCGCTGGTTCATGCCGATGTCCAGATCGGTCATGACGAAGATCGGCGTCTGCAGGCGGTCGGCCAGGTCGAGCGCCGCGGCAGAGTGCTCGAAGCATTCGTACGGGTCTTGCGGCAGCAGCATCACGTGCTTGGTGTCGCCATGCGAGGCATAGGCGCAGGACAGCAGATCGGACTGCTGAGTGCGCGTGGGCATGCCGGTGGACGGCCCGCCACGCTGCACGTCGATGATGGTGACCGGTATCTCGGCAAAGTAGGCCAGGCCGATGAACTCGGACATCAGCGAGATGCCCGGGCCCGACGTGGCGGTGAAGGCACGCGCGCCATTCCAGCCCGCGCCGACGACCATGCCGATCGAGGCCAGTTCGTCTTCGGCCTGCACGATGGCGAAGCGGTGCTGGCCGGTGGCAGGGTCGATGCGGAACTTGTCGCAGTACTTCTGGAAGGCCTCGGGCACCGACGACGAGGGCGTGATCGGATACCACGCGGCCACGGTGGCGCCGCCGTAGATGCAGCCCAGCGCGGCAGCACTGTTGCCGTCGGTGAAGATCTGGTCGCCCACGTTGTCGGCACGACGCACGCGCAGGCCGAGCGGGAAGGCCAGGTGCTCCTCGACGTAGCGTCGGCCCAGGTTCAGCGCCTGCAGGTTGGCGTCGAGCAGGCGTTCCTTGCCGCGATACTGCTCGGCGAACAGCTTCTCGAACACGGCCGGGTCCATGTCGAGCAGCACCGACAGCGCGCCGACGTAGATGATGTTCTTGAACAGCTGGCGCTGGCGCGGGTCGGTGTAGGCGTCGTTGGCGATGGCCGTGAGCGGCACGCCGATCACCTGCACGTCGGGCCGGAAACTCGACGCCGGCAGCGGCCGCGTGCTGTCGTACAGCAGGTAGCCGCCGGGCTCGACCTCGGCCACGTCGGTGGCCCAGGTCTGCGGGTTCATCGCCACCATCATGTCGACGCCGCCGCGGCGGCCGTGGTAGCCCTTCTCGCACACCCGCGCCTCGTACCAGGTGGGCATGCCCTGGATGTTGCTGGGGAAGATGTTGCGCGGGCTGACGGGCACGCCCATGCGCATCACCGCCTTGGCGAACAACTCGTTGGCCGAGGCCGAGCCCGAACCGTTGACGTTTGCGAACTTGATGACGAAGTCGTTGACGGCTTCGAGGCGCTTCATGCTGTGGTCTCCACTCGGGCTGCGGTGGGCTTGGAGTCTCGGCAGGACGGGCCCGCCTTGGTCGTGAGCAGCAGGAACTTCTGCATGTCCCAGGCCCCGGTGGGGCAGCGCTCGGCGCACAGGCCGCAGTGCAGGCACACGTCCTCGTCCTTGACCATCACGCGCAGTGTCTTCAAGGCATGACTGACATACAGCGCCTGGTCGGTGTGCGTGGCCGGCGCCTTGAGACGGCCGCGCAGGTCGTCCTCTTCACCGTTGGCGGTGAAGGTGATGCAGTCCATCGGGCAGATGTCGACACAGGCGTCGCACTCGATGCACAGGCGGTCGTTGAACACGGTCTGCACGTCGCAGTTCAGGCAGCGCTCGGCCTCCTTGAAGGCGGTGGCGGCGTCGAAGCCGAGTTCGACCTCGACGCGGATGCTGGCCAGCGCCATCTCGGCCTTGGCCCAGGGCACCTTGTTGCGCATGTCGTTGGAGATGTCGTTGTCGTAGCTCCACTCGTGGATGCCCATCTTCTGCGAGACGAGGTTCACGTGCGGCGGCGGCCGCTGCGAGACGGCCTCGCCGTGCAGCAGGCGATCGATCGACACCGCGGCCTCGTGGCCATGGGCCACGGCGGTGATGATGTTCTTGGGGCCGAAGGCCGCGTCGCCGCCGAAGAACACGTTCGGCACGGTGGACTGAAGCGACTTCGCATCGAGCTTGGGCAGGCCCCACTTGTCGAAGGCGATGCCGCAGTCGGACTCGATCCAGGGGAAGGCGTTCTCCTGGCCGATGGCCACCAGCACCTCGTCGCACTCGAACACCACGTCCGTCTCCCCGGTGGGCACCAGCGTGCGGCGCCCCTTGTCGTCGTAGACCGGGGTGACGACCTGGAAGCTCATGCCTACCAGCTTGCCGTCTTCCAGCAGGCAGGCCTTGGGCACATGGCAGTTGATGATGGGGATGCCCTCGTGCTGGGCGTCTTCCTTCTCCCAGGGCGAGGCCTTCATCTCGTCGAAGCCCGAGCGCACGATGACCTTCACGTCGTCGGCACCCAGGCGGCGCGCAGAGCGGCAGCAGTCCATCGCGGTGTTGCCGCCGCCGAGCACGATGACGCGCTTCTTCACGCTGGTGACGTGGCCGAAGGACACCGAGGCCAGCCAGTCGATGCCGATGTGGATGTCGGCCGCGGCCTCCTGGCGGCCCGGCACGTCGAGGTCGCGCCCGCGCGGGGCGCCGCAGCCGACGAACACCGCGTCCCAGCCCTCGGCCATCAGCGCCTTCATCGACTCGATGCGCTGGCCCGAGCGGAACTCGACGCCCAGGTCGAGGATGTGGTCGCACTCCTCGTCGATGACGCTCTCGGGCAGGCGGAAGCGCGGGATCTGGCTGCGGATGAAGCCGCCGGCCTTGGCCTCGCCGTCGAACACCGTGACCGCGTAGCCCTGCGAGGCCAGGTCGCGCGCCACCGTGAGCGACGACGGCCCCGCGCCGACGCAGGCCACGCGCTTGCCGTTGCGCGGCAGCGGCTTCGGCATCATGGCGCGGATGCCATCGCCCTTGTGGTCGGCCGCCACGCGCTTGAGGCGGCAGATGGCCACGGGCTCCGGCTTGGCCGTGTTCTCTTCCTCGACGCGGCTGCGGCGGCAGGCCGGCTCGCAAGGCCGGTCGCAGGTTCGACCGAGCACGCCGGGGAACACATTCGACACCCAGTTGACCATGTAGGCGTCGGCGTAGCGACCCTGCGCGATCAGTCGGATGTATTCGGGGACGGGGGTGTGGGCGGGACACGCCCATTGGCAATCGACGACCTTGTGGAAATATTCCGGGTCGCCCACGTTGGTGGGTCGCACGAGCTGATGTCTCCAGGTTGTGACCGCCCGCTGCGCCCCCGGGGTTCGCCGGTTCCGCGCGCCCGCTCAGGGCCTCGACGGGCGATGTGTGTCATCCGCGCGGCAGTCTACTTCCGGCACCGGGGCTTGTGAACGTCGGGGCAACCCGCCTTGCACGGGACCTGATCCACATCATTTCAGGCGGTCGCCACGCCCATGCCGCGGAGGCGGGCGCAGGGGCCAGGCGACGGTGCCACGCGAAGGTGCCACGCGAATGCGCCACGCCCATCGGCCGGTCGGCGGCCGACGCGGCGGTCGTCAGACGACCCGCAACACCTTCTGCAGGCCCTCGACCTTGCGGCCCTTGCGCGCCCGCTTGCCGACGTGCGCCTCGAGGTGAACGCCCTTGAGCAGTTCGTCCTTGGGCTTGCCGCCGCGGCCGCTGCCTTGCACCAGCACCGAGCCGGCGCAGGTGGCCACCGACACCAGCGGCGTCTTGGCGTCCACGTCCATCAGCGTCAGGCCGCGGCCGCCATTGGATTGCAGCTTGAGTTCGTCGAGGCCGAAGACCAGCAGGCGCCCGTCCATCGACAGGCAGGCCACCTGCGCGTGGGCGGGGGCCACCGCCACCGGCGGCAGCACCTTGTCGGCGTCGTCGAGCGTGAGGAAGGCCTTGCCGGCGCGCTGGCGGCCGTGCATGTCGGCGGCCTTGGCCAGCAGGCCGAAGCCGCCGGTGTTGGCCAGCAGCAGGGTGGCCTCGGCCGCGCCGGCAAAGTAATGCGCCGGCTGGGTGCCGGGCTCGAGGTCGATCAGGCTGGTGACGGGCACGCCGTCGCCGCGCCCCCCCGGCAGCCCACTCACCGCCACCGAGTAGACCCGGCCGCTGCCCTTGGCGGCGCTGCCGAAGACCAGCAGCGTGTCGACGCTGCGGCAGGCAAATGTGCCGTAGATCGCATCGCCGGCCTTGAACTGCAGCGTGGCCGCATCGACCTCGTGGCCCTTCAGCGCGCGCACCCAGCCCTTCAGGCTGATCACCACGGTGACCGGCTCGTCGACCACCTTGATCTCGGCCACCGCACGTTTCTCGGCCTGGATCAGCGTGCGCCGGTCATCGCCGTGGGCCTTGGCGTCGGCCTCGATCTCCTTGATCAGCAGGCGCTTCAGCGCCGCCGGGTTGTCCAGGATCTCTTCCAGCTTCTCGGCCTCGTCGCGCAGCGACTTCAGCTCCTGCTCGATCTTGATCGCCTCCAGCCGCGCCAGCTGGCGCAGTCGGATCTCGAGGATGTCCTCGGCCTGGCGGTCGCTGAGCGAGAAACGCTCGATCAGCGCGGCCTTCGGCTCGTCGGCATTGCGGATGATGCGGATCACTTCGTCGATGTTCAGCAGCACCAGCTGCCGGCCCTCGAGCACGTGGATGCGGTCGCGCACCTTGTCCAGCCGGTGCTGCGAGCGGCGCTGCACGGTGGTCTGCCGGAACGCCACCCACTCGACCAGCATGCGGCGCAGGCTCTTCTGCGTCGGGCGCCCGTCGAGGCCGACCATGGTCAGGTTGATCGGCGAATTGGTCTCGAGGCTGGTGTGGGCCAGCAGCGTGGTGATCAGGTCCTGCTGCTCGACGGTGCGGCTCTTGGGCTCGAACACCAGCCGCACCGCGTTCTCCTTGCCCGACTCGTCGCGCACGGCGTCCAGCACCGCCAGCACGCTGGCCTTCAGCTGGGTCTGCTCGGCGCTCAGCGCCTTCTTGCCGGCCTTGACCTTCGGGTTGGTCAGCTCCTCGATCTCCTCGAGCACCTTCTGCGAGCTGCAGCCGGGCGGCAGCTCGGTGACCACCAGCTGCCACTGGCCGCGCGCCAGGTCTTCGATCTTCCAGCGCGCGCGCACCTTCAGGCTGCCGCGGCCGGTGGCGTAGGCCTCGCGGATGTCGCCTTCGGGGCTGATGATCTGGCCGCCGCCCGGGTAGTCGGGGCCGGGGATGAAGCCGTACAGCTCGTCGTCACCGAGCTTGTCGTTGCGGATCAGCGCCACGGCGGCCGCGGCCACCTCGCGCAGGTTGTGGCTGGGGATCTCGGTGGCCAGGCCCACGGCGATGCCCGAGGCGCCATTGAGCAACACGAAAGGCAAGCGTCCGGGCAACTGCTTCGGCTCTTCGGTGGAGCCGTCGTAGTTGGGCACGAAATCCACCGTGCCCTCGTCGATCTCGTCGAGCAGCAGCCGGGCGATCGGCGCCAGCCGCGCCTCGGTGTAGCGCATCGCCGCGGCACCGTCGCCGTCGCGGCTGCCAAAGTTGCCCTGGCCGTCGATCAGCGGGTAGCGCTGCGAGAAATCCTGCGCCATGCGCACCAGCGCGTCGTAGGCGGCCTGGTCGCTGTGCGGATGGAAGCGGCCCAGCACGTCGCCGACCACCCGCGCGCTCTTCACCGGCTTGGGCGCCGCACCGGCGCCGAACGACAGCCCCATGCGCTGCATCGAGTACAGGATGCGCCGCTGCACCGGCTTGGCACCGTCGCACACATCAGGCAGCGCCCGGCCCTTCACGACGGACAGGGCGTATTCGAGGTAGGCGCGCTCGGCGTAGTGGGCCAGCGTGATGGCGTCGGTGGGGTCGGGGGGCGGCGGAGAGAACAGATCGGTCATGGGACGGGACAACGAAAGGGACAGGTCGCCGCTGAGGGCGCTGCGGGCAACACGGACGGGGTCGGGTGGATCGGGCGCGCGGGCCGCGCGGTGCGGGTCCGGGTCAGATCTCCTCCAGCCCCAGCGCGACGCGGGCGTGGTACTCGCGGTCGAGCATGCTCATCACGATCAGGCTGTCGTAGCCGTCGGCGCCGTCGATGGTGATGCGCACGCTCTCGCGCAGGCGCCCCTCCTCGACGAAACCTTCGCTGGCATACAGCGCCTGGGCGCGGGTGTTGAGCTGCTTCACGTCGAGCCAGAAGCGGTGCGCATGCAGGTCGCGGTAGGCCATGCGCTTGAGGTAGCGCACGCAGGCGCGCCCCAGCCCGCGGCCCTTGGGCTGCAGCACGATGCGCTTGAGTTCCACGCTGCGGTGCTGGTTGCGGCAGCCCTGCAGGATGACGAAGCCGGCGCGCTCGAACTGCGGCCCGGCCTCGACGATAAAGTGGCGAAAGTCGGGGATGCGCACCGCGCCTTCGTGCTGCGGGCGTTCCCAGGGCGTGATGAACGGCAGGTTGTGCGAATCGGTCTCGACGCCGGTGACGTAGTCGAGGTCCGACAGCATCGTGGGGCGCAGGCGCAGCGCCCAGGGTGCGAGCTCAGACATCGATGTCCACCGAATCGCCGCGCAGTTCCATCAGCTCGCGGCGGGCCGCGGCCTCGCCCTTGCCCATCAGCCGCGTCATCGTGGCCACGGTGGCGTCGAAGTCGAGCAGGCCGTAGGCCACCGGCAGCAGGCGCCGGGTCTCGGGGTTCAGCGTGGTCTCCCACAGCTGTTCGGCGTTCATCTCGCCCAGGCCCTTGAAGCGGCTGATGCTCCACGAGCCCTCGCGCGCGCCTTCCTTGCGCAGCCTGTCGAGCGCGGCGTCGAGTTCGCCGTCGTCGAGCGCGTAGAGCTTGGTCGCGGGTTTCTTGCCGCGCGCCGGCGCGTCCAGCCGGTACAGCGGCGGCTTGGCCACGTAGACGTGGCCGGCCTCGATCAGCTTGGGAAAGTGGCGGAAGAACAGCGTGAGCAGCAGCACCTGGATGTGCGAGCCGTCGACGTCGGCGTCCGACAGGATGCACACCTTGCCGTAGCGCAGGCCCGACAGGTCGGGCGTGTCGGTGGCGCCGTGCGGGTCGACGCCGATGGCCACCGCGATGTCGTGGATCTCGTTGTTGGCGAACAGCCGGTCGCGCTCCACCTCCCAGGCGTTGAGCACCTTGCCGCGCAGCGGCAGCACGGCCTGGGTCTCCTTGTCGCGGCCCATCTTGGCCGAACCGCCGGCCGAATCGCCCTCGACCAGGAAGACCTCGTTGAACAGCAGGTCGCGGCTCTCGCAGTCGGTGAGCTTGCCGGGCAGCACGGCCACGCCCGAGCCCTTGCGCTTCTCGACCTTCTGGCTGGCGCGCTGGCGCGTCTGCGCCTGCTTGATCACCAGTTCGGCCAGGCGCTTGCCGTGCTCGACATGCTGGTTCAGCCACAGGTCGAGCGGCGCACGGGTGAAGCTGGACACCAGCCGCAGTGCGTCGCGCGAGTTCAGGCGCTCCTTGGTCTGGCCCTGGAACTGCGGGTCGAGCACCTTGGCCGACAGCACGAAGCTGGCGCGCGAGAACACATCTTCCGGCATCAGCTTCACGCCCTTGGGCAGCAGTGAATGCAGGTCGATGAAGGCCTTGATGGCACCGAACAGGCCGTCCTTCAGGCCCGATTCGTGGGTGCCGCCGGCCACGGTGGGGATCAGGTTGACGTAGCTCTCGCGCAGCACGTTGCCGTCTTCGGTGAAGGCCACGCACCAGGCGGCGCCCTCGCCTGCCGCGAAGTTCTCGGTCTCCTGCGCCGAGGCGTAGGCCTCGCCCTCGAACAGCGGGATCACCGGGTCGCCCGGCAGGCCCTGCATCAAGTAGTCGCGCAGACCGCCCTTGTAGAGCCAGGTCTGCACGTCGGGGTCTTTCTGGCCGGCCTTCTCGGTGACCAGCGTGACCGTCACGCCGGGCATCAGCACCGCCTTGCTGCGCAGCAGGTGCATCAGGTCGTGGCGCGGCAACTCGGTGCTGTCGAAGTACTTGGGGTCGGGCCACACGCGCACGCTGGTGCCCTGCTTGCGCTCGCCGGCCACGGGCTTGCGCAGCGTCAGCGGCTCGATCACGTCGCCGCCCGAGAACGCCAGCGTGGCCACCTGGCCCTCGCGCCACACGCTCACCTGCAGGCGCCTGGCCAGCGCGTTGGTCACGCTCACGCCCACGCCGTGCAGGCCGCCCGAGAAGCTGTAGGCGCCGCCCGCGCCCTTGTCGAACTTGCCGCCGGCGTGCAGCCGGGTGAAGACGATCTCGACCACCGGCACCTGCTCTTCCGGGTGCAGGCCGAAGGGGATGCCGCGGCCGTCGTCGTCGATGGTGACCGAGCCGTCGGTGTGCAGCGTCAGCCCGATGCGCTTGCCGAAGCCGGCCAGTGCCTCGTCGGCGGCGTTGTCGATGACCTCCTGCACGATGTGCAGCGGGGTTTCGGTGCGGGTGTACATGCCCGGCCGCTGCTTGACGGGCTCGAGCCCCTTGAGCACGCGGATCGAGGCTTCGCCATAGTGGCCTTGCGGGGTGCCTGTTGCCATGGCGGCGGATTGTAGGCAGCGCGCTCCGGCGCCAAGCCCGGCAGAATGCGTGAATGAGTACGAGCGCCCCCACCTCCCCGACCGGTGCCCCCGCCAAACTGTCATTGGCGCAGGTGCTGCTGTTCGGCGCGGCCATCGTGACCCTGTCGATGGGCATCCGCCACGGGTTCGGCCTGTGGCTGCTGCCGATCACCACCGACCGCGGCTGGACGCGAGAGACCTTCGCCTTCGCGCTGGCGGTGCAGAACCTGGCCTGGGGCATCTCCGGGCCGGTGGCTGGCATGCTGGCCGACCGCTACGGCGCCTGGCGCGTGCTGCTGGGCGGCAGCGTGCTCTACGCCGGCGGGCTGGTGTTGATGGCCCTGGCCACCTCGGGCATGGCCTTCACCGGCAGCGCCGGCCTGCTGATCGGCATCGCGCAGTCGGGCACCACCTACGCGGTGATCTATGGGGTCATCGGCCGCAACGTGGCGGCCGACAAGCGCTCGTGGGCGATGGGCGTGGCCGCCGCGGCGGGCTCCTTCGGCCAGTTCCTGATGGTGCCGGTGGAAAGCTGGCTGATCGCCCAGTGGGGTTGGCAGAACGCGCTGTTCATCCTGGGCTGCGCGGCACTGGCCATCCTGCCGCTGGCGCTGGGCCTGCGCGAGCCGCCGCCGTCGGCCCATGGCGGGCACCGCCAAAGCGTGGGCGAGGCGGTGCGCGAGGCCTTCAGCCACGGCAGCTTCCGGCTGCTGACGCTGGGCTACTTCGTCTGCGGCTTCCACGTGGTGTTCATCGGCGTGCACATGCCCAGCTACCTGAAGGACAAGGGCCTGGCGCCCGAGGTGGCCACCACGGCGCTGGCGCTGATCGGGCTGTTCAACATCTTCGGCACCTACGGCGCCGGCATGCTGGGGCAGCGCGTGCCCAAGCCCTACATCCTGTCGGCCATCTACCTGCTGCGCTCGGTGGTCATCCTGGCCTTCATCCTGGCGCCGGTGACGCCGTGGTCGGTGTACCTGTTCGCCTCGGCAATGGGGCTGCTGTGGCTGTCCACCGTGCCGCCCACCAATGCCATCGTGGCCCAGGTCTTCGGCGTGCAGTACATGTCGATGCTGGGCGGCTTCGTGTTCCTGAGCCACCAGATCGGCTCGTTCATGGGCGTGTGGCTGGGCGGTCGCCTGTACGACAGCACCGGCAGCTACGACGTGGTGTGGTGGATTGCCATTGCGCTGGGCGTGGCCGCCGCGCTGATCAACCTGCCGGTGCGAGAGACGCCGATCGTGCGGCCCGTGCCCAAGGCGGTGGGGGCTTGAGGTCCATGCGGCGCGGCCACCGAGTCATCGCCGGGCTGCTGGTGGCCGCCGTGCTGGCGGCCGTGTTCGCCGCCTACCTCAGCCCGCACCTGGCGGTCGACCTGGCCAACCGGCTGTGGGCCTGCTTCTGATGCACGGCGCGCCCGACCCGTCGCCCTGGATCACGCGCTGGCAGCACCTGCTGGCGCCGCAGGCCACCGTGCTGGACCTGGCCTGTGGCAACGGCCGGCATGTGCGCTGGCTGGCCGCGCGGGGCTGCCGTGTCACCGCGGTCGACCGCGACGCCGAGGCGGTGGCACCGCTGCGCACACTGGCCGAGGTGATCGTGGCAGACCTCGAAGGCGGGCCCTGGCCGCTGGCCGACCGCCGTTTCGGGTGCGTGCTCGTCACCAACTACCTGTGGCGCCCGCTGTGGCCGCAGTTGCTGGACGCGCTGGCCCCGGGCGGCGTGCTGCTGTACGAAACCTTCGCCGCGGGCAACGAGACCGTGGGTCGGCCGTCGCGCGCCGACTTCCTGCTTCAGCCCGGCGAACTGCTGTCACGCTGCCAGGGCCTGCGCACCGTGGCCTTCGAAGACGGCTTCCTGCCCGGCCCCGATCGCTTCGTGCAGCGCATCGCCGCGGTGCGGCCCGATCCGGCCGTCCCCGGACCAGCCCGGTTCCCCCTGCCCGAGCACGGCTAAAATCGCCGGTTCCCCGAGGAATTCGCATGAAACCCATTGTTGGCAGCATCGTCGCCCTGGTCACGCCGATGCAAGAGGACGGCAGCGTCGACTACGACGGCCTGCGCACCCTGATCGACTGGCACATCGCCGAAGGCACCGACTGCATCGGCGTCGTGGGCACCACCGGCGAATCCCCCACCGTGTCGGTGGAGGAGCACTGCGAGATCATCCGCGTGTCGGTGCGCCACGCCGCCGGCCGCGTGCCGATCATGGCCGGTGCGGGGGCCAATTCCACCCGCGAGGCCATCGAACTCACCCGCTTCTCCAAGGAGGTGGGCGCCGATTGCACGCTGCAGGTCGTGCCCTACTACAACAAGCCCTCGCAGGAAGGCATCTTCCAGCACTTCAAGGCCATCGCCGAGGCGGTGGACCTGCCGGTGGTGCTGTACAACGTGCCCGGTCGCACGGTGGCCGACATGCAGCCCGAGACGACGCTGCGCCTGGCCCAGTTGCCCGGCATCGTCGGGGTCAAGGAAGCCACCGGCAACATCGAGCGCGCGGCCCAGTTGATCAAGCACGCGCCCAAGGGCTTCTCGATCTACTCCGGCGACGACGGTACCGCCGTCGTATTGATGCTGCTGGGCGGCCACGGCAACGTCAGCGTCACCGCCAACGTGGCGCCGCGGCTGATGCACGAGATGTGCATGGCCGCCATCGAGGGCCGGCTCGCGCGGGCCCGCGAGATCCACCTGCAACTGCTGTCGTTGCACAAGCAACTGTTCTGCGAACCGAGCCCGGCCCCCACCAAGTGGGCGATGTCCCGGCTGGGGCGCTGCCGCCCCGACGTGCGCCTGCCGATCACGCCACTGACCGACGCCGGCCGGGCCCTGGTCGATGGCGCGATGCGCGACGCGGGCCTGCTGTGAACGCCGCGCGGCGCCTGCAAGACCCCCTTGAATCGGCCGCCCGCCCGGGCGTGCCACCCCTGGAGACATCCACTGTGAATCGTGTGTTCGCCGTCAACCCGGCCCATGCCGCGGTGCTGGGCCTGGCCTTGTCACTGGCCGGATGCTCGAGCGTCGAGAACCTGCTGTCCGGCGAGAAGATCGACTACCGGTCGCAGGCCACCAAGACCGCCCCGCTCGAAGTGCCGCCCGACCTCACCCAACTGGCCCGCGATGCACGCTACCAGCCGCAATCGGGCGTGGTCAGCGCCAATGCCATGCAGCGCCAGCCGGCGGCCACCGCCGCGCCCGCCGTTCCGGCCACGGCACCCACCGCGCTTGGCGACATGCGCATCGAACGCCTGGGCACCCAGCGCTGGCTGGTCAGCGGCCTGCCGCCCGACAAGCTCTGGCCCCAGCTGCGCGCGTTCTGGCAAGAGCGTGGCTTCACGCTGGCCGTCGACAACGCCGAGGTGGGCGTGATGGAAACCGAGTGGGCCGAGAACCGCGCCAAGCTGCCGCAGGATGCCATCCGGTCCGCGATCGGCCGGGTCTTCGACTCCGTCTATTCCACCGGCGAGCGCGACCGCTTCCGCACCCGCATCGAGCGCACTGCCGGCGGCGGCAGCGAGGTGTTCATCAGCCACCGGGGCGTGATCGAGGTCTACACCAGCGAGCGCAAGGACAGCACGGTGTGGCAGCCCCGCCCGGCCGATCCGCAGCTCGAGGCCGAGTTCCTGACCCGCCTGATGGTCAAGCTGGGCGCCAAGGAAGAGGTCGCCCGCACCACCGTGGCCCGGGCCCCCGACCAGGCCGCCACCGCCCGCGCCCGGCTGCTGGCCGGGCAGCCCGGCACCACCGTGGAGGTGGACGACACCTTCGACCGCGCCTGGCGCCGCGTGGGCCTGGCACTCGACCGCAGCGGCTTCACGGTGGAAGACCGCGACCGCAGCGCCGGCCTGTACTACGTGCGCTACGTCGACCCCAAGCTCGCCGGCCAGGAAGAGCCGGGCTTCTTCAGCCGCCTGTTCGGCGGCGACAAGGACAAGACCAGCCAGTTGCAGCGCTACCGCGTCTCGGTGAAGGCCGCGGGCGACAAGGCCACGGTGGCAGTGCTCAGTGGCCAGGGCGCACCCGACACCGGGCCGGCGGCCAAGGCCATCGGCGCCCGCCTGGTCGACGAACTCAAGTAGGGTCGACAGGGATCGTCCCGGCCCGTCCGGGACGATCCAGGCATGAAAAAGGCCGCCCGAAGGCGGCCTTTTTCGTGGCAATCGCAGCGTGCTGCGATTTACTTCTTGACAGCCGAAGCGACAGCGTCGGCAGCCTTGGCGGCGGCGTCACCGACGGCCGAAGCGGCACCAGCGGCAGCACCGGCGGCGGCGCTGGCAGCAGCGTCAGCAGCGGCGGTGGCAGCACCGGCGACAGCCGAGGCAGCGGCAGAAGCGGCCTGAGCCACGGGGGCGGGAGCAGGG
>NZ_MWLO01000076.1 GCF_002198735.1 Ideonella sp. A 288 | reverse complement strand
GTGGGGCGGGTCGGGGGCTGTGGTCTGGCGCGGGGTCAGCGCTTCTTGATCATTCCGAACAGGAAGCTGACCACGGCCAGCACGGCAAAGACGATGAACAGGACCTTGGCGATGCCCACGGCGCTGGCCGCGATGCCGCCGAAGCCGAACAGGGCCGCGATGAGGGCAATGACGAAAAACACCACCGCGTAATGCAGCATGGCAAGTCTCCTGGAAGGGCGACACGTCGCCGGTTGCGGGCCGCGCAACAGGTGTCGCCGCGGCTGGTTTCGAGTGTGCGGGCGGGCGCGGCCGGCGGCGATAGGCTGGCTCGCCTGGCGGGTGTCGGACGCTCGCCGGCGCCGACGTAGGACAGCACCGACACGCGGGCGGCGCCGCCCTGTGGGGCGCCGCACGGCCGCAAGGCCGATGGTGTCTTTGGCACCGGGCCCGCGGCGTGGGATCATGGGCGGCTACGCACGCCAGCCCACCGGTCCGCCAACCCGCCATGATCCGCATCGCCATCGTCGACGACCACGCCATGGTGAGGGCCGGGCTGCGCCAGTTCTTTGCCGACCAGATCGACTTCGCCGTCGTGGCCGAGGCCTGCAATGGCCGCGAGGCCATGGACATCGTGCGCGCCGGCGAGGTCGACGTGGTGGTGCTCGACATCGCCATGCCCGACCAGAGCGGCGTGGACGTGCTGGCCGCCATCAAGGCGCGCGCGCCCGACTTGCCGGTGCTGGTGCTCAGCGGCTTTCCGGAGGCGCACTACGCCACCACGCTGCTGCGCCAGGGGGCCAGCGGCTACCTCAACAAGGACTGCGATCCGGAAGAGATCGTCAAGGCCATCCGCACGGTGCACCGCGGTCGCCGGTACATCACCGCCGGCGTGGCCGAGCGGCTCGCCGACGGGCTGGCCGGGGGGGGCGAGAAGGCGCCGCACGAACTGCTGTCCGAGCGCGAACTGCAGGTCTTCCTGCGCCTGGCCCGCGGCGAGACCGTGGGCCACATGGCCGAAAGCATGTCGCTCAGCGTCAAGACGATCAGCACCTACCGCACCCGAGTGATGGAAAAGATGGCGCTGGCCTCGAACAGCGACCTGACCTACTACGCGCTGAAGGCGGGCCTGATCCAGTAGCCCGTGGCGGGGGCCACGCAGCGGTCGCTGCGCGGGCGGAGCCGGCCTTTGCACCGGCCGTACCGCCGTTGCGGCTCGACCGAAAATTGAGGCCACGCAATTTGCGCGAATGGCCTTGTTGTAGGCATCTTCGTCCGTCGCTTCAAATATTTGAGTATGCTCAATCTGGGAAACTTTACAGTGCCGTCCGTCACTCGCCACAGTCGGTCGGTCGCTCTGTCAAGTTGATTCGTGTCATATTAAAAAAGTCATACAAAACAATGACTTGATGAAATATTGATTCTCCATTCAGATTTGGCCATCGATTGGTATGTGAATTGCAAATCACAACCGGCTCGCCATGTTCTGAAATTCGATGCGCGAGTCTCGTGACTACTTCGATGGAGGATCAGATGAAACAGTTATTGACGCGGCTCAGTCCGCTCGCGGCGGCGGCAGCGGTGGGTGTGGCTGGCCTGCTGTGGTCGGCGGTTGCCAGTGCGGCCGTGGTCAACCACGTCTACGACCGCACGAACCCGCGCAGCAGCCAGCAGATGTGTGCGGTGGTGTCGTCCGGTGAAAGCATGGCCGATCTCGTGCCGGCGCAACCGCGCGATTGCGGCAGCGAATCGTCGCAGGGCGATATCGAGGCCCGGTTCACCTGGAGCGACGGCACGGTCGCCGTCGGGGTCTGGACCTTCCCGTCGGGCAAAGACCTGTCAGGCGGTAACGACCAGATCCTGTTCCCCGGGGTGGCGGCGCCGGGCGTGCACTTCGACTTCACGTTGCAGGGTCCCGGCCGCGCGCTGGACTACAGAGCGTTCATCGAGCAGAGCGGGGACACGTTCAGCAACCCTTGGGAACTGCGCAACGGCAGTTCCGACTTCGCGCTCAAGCAGGTCGTGCTCACGGCCCTGGGCACGCCCGACATGGGCTTCGACACCGACAACGGCGACAACCCGAACCACGGCGCCGGCGGCTTCCCGCTGATGTTGATGGCCGGGCTGTCGCAGTGGGGCGAGACCTCGGGCCTGGATGACGTGCTCACGGTGACCTACGACCAGTTCAACAACTGGAACGGCACGACCGACATGTTCCATCGGATGACCCTGGACTTCGCGATCGGCCTGGGGCCGGCGACCTCGCTGGTCTTCCTGCAGGACACCGATGAACTCCCGGAGCCGGCCTCATTCGCGCTGGTCGGGTTGGCACTGGGCGGCCTCTGGCTCACGCGCCGCCGCAAGGCCTGATCCGCACAGGCCCTGGCGAGTCGCCCGGCGGCCGGCAGTGGCTGGCCGCCGGGTTGCTGTCTTGATGGTGCACCTCATGCTGGCGGCATTGCCGCTGGCGCGACAGCATGGTCCTGGCGCGGCAGGTCTTGCGCGCGTCGGTCAAGCAGGCAGCCAGCCGGACAGGAAACGGCGACCTGCGGGCGACGCCAGGAAGACCAGGCCGGCCACGTTGACGATCACCGTGCCCCAGAACACCGCCCGAAAGCTCGCCTTGGTGGTCTTGTGGCGGAAGACCTGCTGCGCCACCAGCGCGCCGGGCCAGCCACCGGCCAGGGCCAGCAGGTGCAGCGTCTGCTCTGGCACGCGCCAGCCGCCGCGCCGGGCGGCGGCCTTGTCGCTGGCATAGAAGGCCAGGGTGATGGCACTGGCCACCAGGTAAAGGCCGGCCGCCGTCGCCGGCAAGCGCCACAGCACGGAGAGCACCAGGGCCACCACCACGAACGCCGGGATGGCGAACAGCGTGGCCGTGCCCCACTGGGCAGAGGAATGCTCGGAAGAGCGCCGCGACGCCTGGCGCCTGGGCAGCGCGCGCGGCCGGGCCACTGGTGCCGGCTCGACACAGCAGGCGTGCTTGCGGCCCTGCGGGCCTGGCTCGACCTCGAAGCTGAGCCGCTGGTTCAGCGCCGGGCGGCCATGGCGCGGCGAGAAGGACTTGATGTGGATGAAGATCCGCTGGTCTCCCTGGTCCGGCTGGATGAAGCCGAAGCCACGCTCGTCGTTCCACGACGCCAGGGTGCCCTCGTAACGGATCGCCTCCCTGGGCCTGGACTGCAACTGCATGCGCCGCATTCTGTCATAGCGTGCAAATGACGCGCATCAAGCACCTCGACAGGGTGGGGATCGGTCGGCCCGAGCCGGTGGGCGTGCCGAGTCGCCGGGGGCGCCTGTGGCTGCGCCACCCCGCACCGGGGCCACCGGACACCGGTCGCCCCGGTCCAGCACGACGCTACTTCTTCGCCTTGGCGCTGGCCACCACGCCCCGGAAGAACTCGAGGACGCCGGTTTCGCTCATGCGCCGGGCGTTGGAGAGTTCACCGGCGCGGGTGGCGTACAGCACCTGCCGGCCCGGCGACACCACCACGGCAGCGGGGATGCCGGCCTTGGTGGGGTGGCCGTATTGCGCCGTCAGGTCGAGGTTGCGGTCGAAGTTGCCCACGTCCACCTTGAGCACCACGAACTGTTTGGCCAGCAGGGCCGCCGAGGCCGGAGCCTTCAGCGCCGCATCGAGCGCCCGGCAGTCGCCGCACCAGTTGGCGCCGAAGATCACCAGCACGGGCTTCTTTGCACTGGCCGCCGTCGCCAGGGCGCGGGCCAGGTCGGCCTTGGCGTCGGCCGATTCGTCGTACGGTGCCGGGGCGGCGGCCACGCTGGTGGCCAGGGTGGTGCCCAAGGCGGCAAACGCCAGGACGGCGGACATGAGGCGGCGGCGCAGGGGCATGGCGGGCTCCGAGGGAGACGGCACTGTACGCGGATCGGGATGGCCCGGCCGTCGCCAAGGCCGGACGCCGGTTGCCCGTCGGGGCGGTCAGCTGCGGCGGTCGGCCCGCGCCTGGCGAAGGGCCACGTCCACCCTGAAGCGGACGATCCGGTCGATCAGGTCCAGCGGCAAGGCGCGGTCCAGCGGCAACTGGATGGTGCCCTTGCTGGTGCGATAGCCCTGCAGATCGTCCTGGAAGGCACCGATGGCCGCCGTCCCCGGGTACAGGCCGATGTGGTGCTGGAACGCGGCGAAGTGGATCAGGTTGCCGTGCAGCATGAAGGTGGGGATCCGGTAGCTGATGGCCTCGGTGGCGTCGGGCGCGGCGGCCTGGATGGTCCGCCGGACCTGCTGCAGCTGCAGCTGCACGTCCGCCGGGTGGACGGCGATGTAGTCGTCGATCGTGGCGTGGCCGGCGCGCGAGGCCATGGCCTCAGCTGCCGCCGGCCTTGGGCCAGCCCTGGCCTGCCGCCAGTGCCGCCCGCACCGCCGGGCCATGCTCGTCCAGGTGCGGTGCCGGCAGTTCGGCCAGCGGCCGCTCGCCGTCGAAGCGCATCGGCGTGGCCACCATCGGCGCGCCGCCATGCCGCACCTGCATGCCGCGGCTCACCACCTGCGGGTGGGCGAAGACCTGGGGCAGTTCGAGGATGGGCGCGCAAGGCACGGCGTTGGGTTCGAGCAGCGCGGTCCATTCGGCCGTGGTGCGCTCGAGCATCCACTCGGCCAGGATCGGGATCAGCTCGGCGCGGTGGCCGATGCGCGCGGCGTTGGTGACGAAGCGCGCGTCCTGCGCCACCTCGGCATGGCCGGCCAGCGCGCAGAAGCGGCCGAACTGGCCGTCGTTGCCCACGGCCAGCACGATGTGGCCGTCCTTCGTGGCGAACACCTGGTAGGGCACCACGTTCATGTGGGCATTGCCCATGCGCTTGGGCGTCAGGCCGCCGACGAGGTAGTTGCTGGCCTGGTTGGCCAGCATGGCCACCTGGGTGTCGAGCAGCGCGGCATCGATGTGGCGACCCACGCCGGTGCGGCCGCGTTCCAGCAGCGCGGCCAGGATGGCGGTGGTGGCGTACACGCCGGTGAAGAGGTCGGCCACGGCCACCCCCACCTTCTGCGGCTGGCTGCCGGGGGTGCCGTCCTTCTCGCCGGTGACGCTCATCAGGCCGCCGGTGGCCTGGATGGCAAAGTCATAACCTGCGGCCGACGCGTACGGGCCGTCTTGCCCGTAGCCTGTGATCGAGCAGTAGACGAGCCGCGGGTTCAGCGCCTTCAGGCTGGCGTAGTCCAGGCCGTAGCGGGCGAGCTGGCCCACCTTGTAGTTCTCGAGCACCACGTCGGCGTCGGCGGCCAGCTGGCGCACCAGGCTCGCGCCCTCGGGCGTGGCGATGTCGATGGCGATCGAGCGCTTGCCGCGGTTGGCGCTGAGGTAGTAGGCCGCCATGCGCTCGGTGGGGTCGCCCCAGTAGGGCGGGCCCCAGGCACGGGTGTCGTCGCCCAGGTCGGGGCGCTCGACCTTGATGACGTCGGCGCCGTAGTCGGCCAGCAGCTGGCCCGACCAGGGGCCGGCCAGCACGCGCGACAGATCGAGGACGCGGACGCCGTCGAGCAGCTTGGGGCCGGTCATGTCTGCCCCTCGTCCGAAGGGTACGTCGGTCGATCCCCCGAGGGGAGGCGGACCGGCTTGGGAGCGGCCCGGCGCTCGGCCCGCATCAGCTGAACGCCTGGATGCCGGTGATGGCCCGGCCCAGGATCAGCGCATGGATGTCGTGCGTGCCCTCGTAGGTGTTCACCACCTCGAGGTTGACCAGGTGGCGCGCGACACCGAACTCGTCGCTGATGCCGTTGCCGCCCATCATGTCGCGCGCCAGCCGCGCGATGTCCAGGCTCTTGCCGCAGCTGTTGCGCTTCATGATGCTGGTGATCTCGACCGCCGCGGTGCCGGCGTCCTTCATGCGGCCGAGTTGCAGGCAGCCCTGCAGGCCCAGCGTGATCTCGGTCAGCATGTCGGCCAGCTTCTTCTGGATCAGCTGGTTGGCCGCCAGCGGCCGGCCGAACTGCTTGCGGTCGAGCACGTACTGGCGCGCCCGATGGAAGCAGTCTTCGGCCGCGCCCAGCGCGCCCCAGGCGATGCCGTAGCGGGCACTGTTCAGGCAGGTGAAGGGGCCCTTGAGGCCGCGCACCTCGGGGAAGGCGTTCTCCTCGGCGCAGAACACCTCGTCCATCACGATCTCGCCGGTGATGCTGGCGCGCAGGCCGACCTTGCTGTGGATGGCCGGCGCGCTCAGGCCCTTGGCGCCCTTGTCGAGGATGAAGCCGCGGATCGAGCCCTCGTCATCCTTGGCCCAGACGACGAAGACGTCGGCGATGGGGCTGTTGCTGATCCACATCTTGCTGCCCGACAGGCTGTAGCCGCCGGGCACCTTGCGGGCACGGGTGACCATGCTGCCGGGGTCCGACCCATGGTTGGGCTCGGTCAGGCCGAAGCAGCCGATCCACTGGCCGGTGGCCAGCTTGGGCAGGTACTTCTGCTTCTGGGCCTCGGTGCCGAACTCGTTGATCGGCACCATCACCAGCGACGATTGCACGCTCATCATCGAGCGGTAGCCCGAGTCGACGCGTTCCACCTCGCGGGCCACCAGGCCGTAGCAGACGTAGTTCAGGCCCGCGCCGCCATAGGCCTCGGGGATGGTGGGGCCGAGCAGGCCCAGTTCGCCCATCTCGCGGAAGATGGCCGGGTCGGTCTTCTCGTGCCGGAAGGCCTCGACCACGCGCGGGGCGAGCTTGCCCTGGCAGTACTCGCGCGCGGCGTCGCGCACCGCGCGCTCGTCGTCGGTGAGCTGCGCGTCGAGGTGCAGCGGGTCGTCCCAGGAGAACTTGGCGGCACTGGCCATGGATGCGGTTCCTTCAGCGGTCAGGCAAGGGTGTCGAAGCAGTCGGCCATGATAGCCAGCCCTTCGTCGAGCACGGCGTCTTGGGCCGTCAGCGGCACCAGCACCCGCACCACGTTGGCATAGCTGCCGCAGGACAGCAGGATCAGCCCGCGCTTGGCCGCTTCCTTCACCACGGCCGAGGTGAGCTCGGCGTTCGGCTGGTGGATGTCGCCGCCCTTGCACAGCTCGATGGCCACCATGGCGCCCAGGCCGCGCACGTCGCCGATCACCGCCGGGTGCTTGGCGGCGATGGCCTTCAGGCCGGCCACCAGGCGGTCGCCGACGGCCTGGCTGCGGGCCAGCAGGCCTTCCTTCTCGAAGGTGTCCAGCACCGCCAGCGCCGACGCGCAGGCCAGCGGGTTGCCGGCGTAGGTGCCGCCCAGGCCGCCGGGGCCGGGGGCGTCCATGATCTCGGCTCGGCCGATGATGGCCGACAGCGGCATGCCGCCGGCCATCGACTTGGCCATGGTGATGATGTCGGGCGCCACGCCCCACTGTTCGCAGGCCAGCCAGGTGCCGGTGCGGCCGGCGCCGGTTTGCACCTCGTCGGCGATGAGCACGATGCCATGCTGGTCGCACAGCGCGCGCAGGCGCTGCGCGAACTCGGGCGGCGCCACGTAGAAGCCGCCTTCGCCCTGCACCGGCTCGAGGATGATGGCGGCCACGCGCGCGGCCTCGACGTCGTACTTGAAGATGGCTTCCACCGAGGCCATCGCATCGTCGACGCTGACGCCATGCAGCGCGCAGGGGAACTTGGCGTGGAAGACCTCGGCCGGGAAGGGCCCGAAGCCGGTCTTGTACGGCGCCACCTTGCCGGTGAGGGCCATGCCCATCATCGTGCGGCCGTGGAAGCCGCCGCCGAAGGCGATGATCGCCGAGCGCTTAGTGTAGGCGCGGGCCACCTTGACCGCGTTCTCCACGGCCTCGGCGCCGGTGGTCATGAAGAAGCTCTTCTTGGCGAAGGCGCCAGGAGCCAGGGCGTTCAGGCGCTCGGCCAGTTCGACGTAGGGCTCGTAGGCCAGCACCTGGAAGCAGGTGTGGGTGAAGCGCTCGAGCTGCTGCGAGATGGCGGCCACCAGGGCCGGATGCCGGTGGCCGGTGTTGAGCACGGCGATGCCGCCGGCGAAGTCGATGTAGCGCTTGCCTTCCACGTCCCAGACCTCGGCGTTCTCGGCGCGCTGCACGAAGATCTCGTGGGCCTGGCCCAGTCCGGCGGGCAGGGCGGCGCGGCGGCGGGCCATCAGGGCTGCGTTGTTGAGGTTCGGCTCGCGTTGCATGGCGTTCTCCGGCAGGGTGTGGACGACCTGCGACTGTAGGCGCTCGGGGTGCCGGCTACCATGTACAGCCCTGCTGCGTGTCCGGTGCACTGTTCTGGCCGCGCGACCTGTACAGCCACCGCCCTGAAATGGAACCCCCAAGCTCGCTTCGCTCGCTGCCCCCCGAGGGGGCGTGTCAGTCCCTTCGGGCGGCCGGGCGGTACTGAAATGAAACGCCCCCAAGCTCACTGCGTTCGCTGCCCCCAGGGGGCGCGTCAGTCCCTTCGGGCGGCCGGGCGGTACTGACATGTTCACCCTGCAGCCGCAGTCGTCCGTTCCGCTGGTGACGCAGATCGTCGAAGGCCTCGCCCGCCAGATCGACGCCGGCGGCCTGCGCGCGGGCACCAAGGTGCCGTCGATCCGCCAGTTCGCCCATGCCCACCAGGTGAGCGTGTTCACCGTGGTCGAGGCCTACGACCGGCTGGTGGCGCAGGGCTGGCTGGTGTCGCGGCCGCATTCGGGCTTCTTCGTGCGCAAGCGCGGCGGCTCGGCCAACCAGGTGCGCTCGCCCGAGGCGCTGGCCAGCGGCCAGTCCTTCGACTCGATGTGGTACCTGCGCAAGATCTTCGAGAACCGCCACCTCTCGATGAAGCCGGGTTGCGGCTGGCTGCCCGGCGACTGGCTGTTCGCCGACGGCCTGAAGCGCAGCCTGCGCGGCCTGGCCGCCGAGGCCCTGGACCCCGGCGGTTATGGCGACCCCAAGGGCTACACCCCGCTGCGCCAGTTGATCCGCGACACGATGGCCGAGCAGGAGATCGCCGTCACGCCCGACCAGGTGCTGCTCACCCAGGGATCGAGCCAGGCGCTGGACCTGGCCGCGCGGCGACTGGTGCGCCAGGGTGATGCCGTGCTGGTGGACGACCCCGGCTACGCCAACCTGCTGTTCGGCCTGCGCTTCCTGGGGGCCCGGCTGATCGGCGTGCCGCGCACGCCGACGGGCTACGACCTGCCGCGGCTCGAGGCGCTGCTGGTCGAGCACAAGCCGCGCGTCTTCTTCACCCAGCCGAGGCTGCAGAGCCCCACCGGTTCGGTGGCGCAGCTGGCCCACCTGCACCGCGTGTTGCAGCTGGCCGAGAAGCACGACGTGGTCATCGTCGAGAACGACATCTACGCCGACCTCGACCCCGAGCCGCGGCCCTCGCTGGCCAGCCTCGACCAACTCTCGCGCGTGGTGCACGTGAGCAGCTTCTCGAAGACCGTGTCGCCCAACCTGCGCGTGGGCTACGTGGTGGCACATCCCGACCTGCTGGAAGACCTGGCGCAGCTGAAGATGATCTCGGGCCTCACGTCCAGCGAATTCGGCGAGCGGCTGGCCTACGGCGCGCTCACCGAGGGACGCTGGCGCAAGCACCTGAAAGGCCTGCGCGAGCGCCTGGGCAAGGCCCAGGAGCGGGTGGGCCGCCGGCTCGACGACCTGGGCTTCGAGATTTTCGCCGAGCCCAAGGCGGGGATGTTCCTGTGGGCCCGGCACGCCGACATGCCCGATGCCGCCGAGGCCTCCAACAAGGCCGCCGAGCATGACATCCTGCTCGGCCCCGGCCACCTGTTCAGCGCCGAGCTGACGCCGACGCCGTGGATGCGCTTCAACGTGGCGTTCTGCGAGGACGAGCGGGTGTTCGCGTTCCTCGATTCGCAGCGGCGCGCGGCGTAGCACCGTGCCCAGCCCGCCGCGACCCCGGCGATATCATGCCTGGCACCGGCCCCAGGCCCAGTTGACGTTGTCGGAGGCGGCATGGCCGAGGCACCCCCCAAGCGAATCCTCTACTACTGCCAGAGCCTGCTCGGCGTCGGCCACCTGGCCTGCAGCCTGCGCATCATCGAGGAGTTGCTGCCCCACGCCGAGGTCGATCTGGTGTACGGCGGCATCGACACCGCGTCGATGGTCGAGCACCCGCGCTTTCGCGCACTGCGGCTGCCCACGCTGTTGCACGACGCGGCCACCGGCGGCTTCGTCGACCCCGAGCGCGAGGACGCCGACGGCGACCACGGTGAGGTCTGGGACGCGCGGGCCGCCGCCATCGCCGGCTTCGTGCGTCATCCGTACGATGCCATCGTGGTCGAGTTCTACCCCTTCGGCCGGCGACGCTTCAAGCGCGAGATCGGCGACCTGTTCAAGGCCGTGAAGGCCCACAGCGGCCCGGTGCCGATCTTCTGCTCGGTGCGCGAGGTGCTGGTGCCGCGCGCGGTGGAAAAAGAGCGCCGCATGGTGGAAGGCGTGCGCAAGCACATCCACACCGTGTTCGTGCGCGGCGACCCCGAGATCATCCGCTTCGACGAGACCTTCTCGCTGGCGCCCGAGATCGCCGACCGGCTGTGCTACACCGGCTACATCAGCCCGCCACCGCCGCCGGCCGGCGAGCGGCCACCGCGCCGGCGCCAGGTGCTGGTCAGCGTGGGCGGCGGCAACGTCGGCCGTGAACTGCTCGAGGCCGCGATCGGCGCCGCGGCGCTGATGCCCGACCTGCATTTCCTGCTGGCCGCCGGCTCGCGCGCCACGCCGGAGGAGATCGGGTCGCTGCGCGCCCGCGCCACCAGCGCCAACGTCGAGATCCGGCCCTTCCTGGCGCAATTCCAGCAGCACCTGATGGCCTCGGCCGTGTCGATCAGCATGGGCGGCGACAACACGCTGCTCGAGGTCATCACCGCGCGCACGCCTGCGCTGGCCTACCCCTACCAGGGCACGCCCGAGCAGGGCATCCGCATCCGCAAGTTCGCCGAGAAGGGCCTGCTGCACGAACTGGGCGCCGACGACCTGGCGCCCGAGCGGCTCAAGCACAAGATCGAGCAGGCGCTGGCCGCACCCTACCCGGCGCGCGAAGTGGCGGTGGGCGGCGCCAAGGCCACCAGCGACCGCATCATGGCCGTGCTGGGCGGCGCGGCATGAGGGTCGGCCCGGTTGCCGCCGAGAACCAGCGGCCCGGCAGCGCCGACTGGCAGCTCCACCGGCCCGCCACCAGCCGCGAGATCGAGGGCTATGCCTCGGCCACGAGCGTCGATCGCGGCGGGGCGATCCAGCTCTTCGTGCACACCGCCGAGCCCGGCTTCATGCTCGAGGTGTTCCGTGTCGGCTGGTACCAGGGGCTCGGTGCGCGGCGCGTGGCCGGACCGTGGACGCTGCCCGGCACCGCGCAGGACATGCCCGAGATGGACGCGGTCACCGGCCTGGTCGACTGCGACTGGCGCGTGTCGCACACGCTGGTCACCGCCACGCCGGGCGATGCCGACGACTGGGCGTCCGGCGTGTACCTGGCGCGGCTCACTGCGTCGGGCAGCGGGGCGCAGAGCTACATCATCTTCGTGGTGCGCGACGACCGGCGCGCCGCGCAGTTGCTGGTGCAGTTGCCGGTCACCACCTACCAGGCCTACAACGCCTGGGGCGGCAAGTCGCTGTACCACTGGGGCAGCAGCGATCAGCAGCGCGCACAGAAGGTGTCGTTCAACCGGCCCTACGCGGCCAACGGCCAGAACCCGGCGGCGGCGTATGGCATGGGGGCCGGCGAGTTCCTGACCAACGTGCAGCCACACCCCGACCGCTATGGCCCGGCCAATGCGGCATGGGACGTGAACATGGCGCGGTGGCTGGAGCGCGAGGGCCTGGACCTGGCCTACTGCACCAACCTCGATGTGCATGCGTCGTCCGCGCTGCTGCAGCAGCGGGCGGGCTGGCTGTCGATCGGCCATGACGAGTACTGGACCTGGGAGATGCGCCACCACGTGCAGGCCGCTCGCGACGCCGGCGTGAACCTGGGCTTCTTCTCGGCCAACTCGGCCTACTGGCAGGTGCGGATGGAGCCCAGCCCGGCCACGGGGGCGGCCGACCGCATCATGGTGTGCCACAAGAAGGCGAAGAAGGACCCGCTGGCGGTGCAGGGCGACACCTCCCGCCTGACCGACAAATGGCGCAGCCCCGCGGTGAACCTGCCCGAGGAAGCCTTGATCGGCGTGATGTACGTGGCCGACCCGGTGATCGATGGCGACATCGTGGTGGCCGCCCCCGACCATTGGGTGTTCGCCGGCACCGGCCTGCGCGCCGGCGACCGGCTGCCCGGGCTGCTGGGCTACGAGGTCGACTGCGTGCACGACCGTGCCGGGTCGGCGGCGCAGGTGCTGGCCGAATCGCCGTGGACCACGCGCGCCGATCCGCCCGAGCACGGCGTGTCGCACATGACGGTCTACACCGCGCCGAGCGGTGCCACCGTCTTCGCCACGGGCACCATCCAGTGGGCCTGGGGTCTGGACGACTTCAACGTGCCGGCGCTGCGCACGTCGCGGCTGAACCCCGCGGCCCAGCAGATCACGCGCAATGTGCTGGGGCGGCTGGGGCAGCGTTGACCGCGTGCCGCGGGGCGCACCCGGACCGCGCGCAGACGCCTCGGCTCACATCACGAAGCCGTCGACACAGCGGCCGGTCTTGCTGCCGCTGAGGGTGTAGGTGGCGATGGTGGGCTCGGCGCCGGGCGTCACCCTGTAGAAGAACTTGTTGCGCAGGCCCAGCTCGGTCCAGCGCTCGCGCGGCCAGCCCAGCAGCGTGCCCAGCAGCACCCGGTTGGTGGCGCGGTGGCCGACGATCAGGATGCGCTGGCCGGCGTGGCGCTGCAATAGCGTCTGCAGCGTGGCGTCGACTCGGTCCGTGAACTCGTCGAAGCGCTCGCCGCCGGGCACGCGGTAGTGCCAGATGTCGGCCTGCCACTGCGCCCACAGGGCCTGGGCCTCGGGGTCGCGCTCGTCGCGCAGGCGGCCCTGCAGCACGCCGAGGTGGATCTCGTTGAGCCCCGCCAGCCGGGTGATCGGCATCTGCTTGGCGCTGGCCGTGGGCTGCGCCGTGTCCACGGTGCGCTGCAGGTCGCTGGCGTAGATGGCGTCCAGCGGCTCGTCGCGCAGGCACATCGCGATGGCCTCGCTCTGCTGCACGCCCTTGGGCGACAGGCCCGGGTTCAGCTGCCCGGTGATGAGGGCCTGGTTGTTCCATTCGCTCTGGCCGTGGCGGGCCAGGAATACGGTGGTGGTGGCGGCGGGCGCGGTCATGGCGGCGAGTGTAGGGTGGCCGGCAGGCCGCTCAGTTCAGCAGCACGTTGACAATGGCGTTGCCGATGCCCATCAGCGCCGCGCCCGAGATGAGCCCGGCGCAGATCGGCTCGCAGCCCTCCACCCAGATGCGATGGCCCCTGCTGCCCGGAGCCTTGTGGCGCAGGCCCATCAGCCAGAAGATCATCGCGCCCACCCACATCGCGAAGGTGGATTCCGGCGGCAGCACCACGCCCAGGCCCACCGACACCGCCGACAGCGGGAAGCGGCCCTTGGTGACGATGCGCGCGGCCTCCATCAGCACAGCCGCCAGCGCGGCCACGCCCATGGCCACCAGGGCCGACGTCGGCAGGCCCTGCAGGCCCTTGGCGATGATCTCGGCCACGCCCTTCCATTGCAGCGCGGCGGGCATCGCGAACTGTTCGGACACCAGCGTGCCGGTGGAGCGCGTGCCGTCGGCGCCCTTGGGCAGGAACAGCAGGAAGTACAACGGCACGCAGGCCAGCACGCCGGCGAACAGGCCGATCACGTGGCCGATGGCCTGGTGGCGCGGCTTGCCGCCCAGCATGTAGCCGGGCTTGATGTCGGACAGCAGGTTGGCCGCGTTGGAGGCGATCTCGGAGGTCATGCCCGCCGGCAGCAGGTTGCTGGCGGGGTTGGTGCGATCGATGGCGCCCATCGTGAACTGGGTGATCTTCGACAGCGAGCCGGTGGGCGTCCACGACGTGAGCGCCATCGAGTTGGTGCAGATGATGGTGAGCACGAAGATCAACGGCAGCGAGATCAGCGCCAGGTGCATCGGCACGCCGAAGAAGACGTGCGTCACCCAGGCCCCCAGCACGCTGAACACCGGCACGCCGACGTAAGACACCCACAGCGGCACCTCGATGTCGGCCAGCAGGTCGCGGCCCGCGGGTGCCGCCGTCGCCTTGCCGCGCACCGACTTGAAGGCGGCGGTGAACAGCTCGGGCTTGGCCGCCAGGCTGACCAGCGAGCCCACCACCATCATCGTCACGCCCCACCACATCGACCACTGGTTGACGATCTCGGCGCGCGAGATCGGCACCGTGCTGCCGTTGGGCGCGACGCGCGCGACGATGTCGCCGGCCTGGATCATCAGCGGCGCCAGTACCACGAAGTTGACGAAGGCGCCGAGCAGGCAGCTGGTGGCCACCGCGATGCCCATCAGCCCGCCCACGCCCAGCATCGCGGCGTCCAGCGTCAGGCGCAGCCCCAGTGCGCGCACGTCGGTGCCCAGGATCTTCGGCAGCCACAAGCCGGCCTGGGCCGCTGCGGCGTAGTAATAGGTGTCCAGCCGCTCGTGCAGCGTCCAGGGTTCCTTCAGGCCGGCCCAGCGGTCCATGGCCAGCAGCTTGAACTGCAGCAACTTCATCCAGCCGTCGCTGACGATGGCCTGGTACACCGCGGTGCCCACCGCCACCACGCCCAGCAGGCGGGCCTTGAACATGCCCTCGCCGGCCTGGCCGGTATACAGCGAATCGAGCACCACGCCGCAGGCGCGGCCCTCGGGGAAGGGCAGTTGGTCTTCGTTGATGAAGCGGCGCTTCATCGGGAAGGCGAGCAGCACGCCGATCATCGAGACGACCACCATCCACACCATCATCTGCCACCACGGGATGATCACGCCGGTGATCATCATGTAGGCCGCCAGGCTGGAGAACAGCGGCGTCACCACATAGCCCGCCGCGGTGGCAATGGACTGGGTGCAGTTGTTCTCCAGGATGGTGAAGTCGGAGGCCAGGCCCGCACCATGCAGCGCACGGAACAGCGCAAATGCCAGGATGACCGAGGTGAGCCCGACGCCGATGCTGATGCCCGTCTTGCCGCCAATGTACAGGCCCGTGGCCGCCAGCACGCCGCCGAGCAGGAAGCCGGTGAGGCCCGAGCGCAGCGTGAGCTGCGGCATGTCGCCACGAAAGATGTTCTTGAACCACCACTCGTCCTTCTGGGCGCGGGTCCAGCTGCGGGTCTGTTCGTCGGTGAGCTGTTGAAGGGCCATGGGGCGGTTCCTCTCGTGGCGGCGCATTGTGTCAGTGGGTGGGGCCCGCGCTGCCGGTTGCGCAGGCCGCAGGCGCCTCAGCGCGGCCGCAACTGGTCCGGCCGCACGCGCGAGGCCAGCATCGGTTCGGCGGTGTCGGTGTCCACCGGCCGGCCCTCGCCGTCGACCAGCGGCTGCTCGAAGTCGTTCCAGCCGCGCACGCCGGTCTTCAGCGACACGACGTCTGCGTAGCCCATGGTCTGCATCAGGTCGGCGGCCAGCACCGAGCGATTGCCCGACCGGCACACCACCACGACGGTCCGGCCGGTGTCCCCCGCGAGCTCGGGCACGGTGTCGTCGTAGCCCCAGTCGCAGGCCGCCTCCAGCACGCCGCGTGGCACGTTGATCGACCCGGCGATGTGCGCCTGGGCGAACTCGGCGGGCTCGCGCACATCGACCAGCAGCGGTGACGGGGATGCGGCGAGGCGGTCGCGCAGATCCCAGGGCATGAGCTCGCGCACGCGCTGCAGGGCGTCGGCGATCAGGTCGGCATAGCGCTTCATCGGGGGTTCCTCGTGCCCGTGCGACACGCGAGCGTAGCGCGGCTGCTGCGTTGGCCGCTGTCACAATGTGGTCGCATGAAATGGCTCAGATTCCAGCGCGGTGGCCACGCCGCATTCGGCACGCTCGAGGGTGACCAGGTTCGGGTTCACGAGGGCGACATGTTCGGTGCCTGCGCGCCCACCGCCGAGCGGCTGCCGGTGGCCGGCATCGAGTGGCTCACGCCCTGCCAGCCCGGCAAGATCATCGGCCTGTGGAACAACTTCCGCGCCGCGGCCGAGAAGAACCAGTGGGCCGAGCCGGCCGAGCCGCTGTACTTCCTGAAGGCCAGCAGCAGCGCGCTGGCGCATGGGCGGCCGATCCCAGTGCCCGCGGCCTACGACGGCCGCGTGGCCTACGAGGGTGAGCTGGCCATCGTCATCGGCCGCCGGGCCCGCGCGGTGTCGGTGGCCGATGCGCCGGCGCACATCTTCGGCTACACCTGCGCCAACGACGTGACGGCGATGGAGCTGATCGGACGCGATCCCAGCTTCCCGCAATGGGCACGGGCCAAGGGCATGGACGGCTTCGGCGCCTTCGGCCCGGTGGTCGAGACAGCGTTCGATGCCGCCACCGCCTCGCTGCGCACGCTGGTGGGCGGCCGCGAGCGGCAGAACTACCCGTTGGGCGACATGTTCTTCCCGCCGGCCGAACTGGTGTCGCGCCTTTCGGCCGACATGACGCTGGAGCCGGGCGACCTGATCCTGTGCGGCACCTCGCTGGGCGTGCTGCCGATGAAGCCGGGCACCACCGTCGAGGTGGTGATCGACGGCATCGGCACGCTGGCCAACACCTACGGCGGCTGACGGTCAGCCCAGCGGCTGCACCTCGAGCCGGCCGCGCTGCTGCTGCAGCGTGCGGCCGAGCAGGGCGGTGACGGCGTAGACCGCCGCGATGTGCGGCGTGGCCACGCCGGTGATCCGGCCCAGTTCGAGCACCGAGCCGACCAGCGCTTCCAGCTCGAGCGCACGGCCGCGCTCCACGTCCTGCAGCATCGAGGTCTTGTGCGCGCCCACGGCCTCGGCGCCGGCGATGCGCTTGTCGATCGAGATCTTGAACTGCACGCCGAGCTGTTCGCCGATGGCCTGGGCCTCGGCCATCATCGCGGCGGCCAGGTCGCGCGTGGGCCCGAAGCGGCAGATGCCTTCCAGCGTGGCGTGCGACAGCGCCGAGATCGGGTTGAAGCACAGGTTGCCCCACAGCTTGACCCAGATCTCGCCCCGGATGTCCTTGCTGACCGGGGCCTTGAAGCCGGCCTTCATGAGCGACTGCGACAGCGCGTCGATGCGCTCGCTGCGGCTGCCGTCGAGCTCGCCGAGGGTGAAGCGGTTGCCCTCGATCAGCTTGACCACGCCAGGCGCCACCAGCTCGGCCGCCGGGTAGACCACGCTGCCGATAACCCGCTCGGGCTCGATGGCGGCGGCCAGCGCGCCATCGGGATCGACGCTGGCCAGAGCGCGCCCGTCGAAGGCGCCGCCCAGCTTGTGGAAGTACCACCAGGGCACGCCGTTGATCATCGTGACGACCATGGTGTGCGGCCCGAACAGCGCGCGCAGCCCTGGCACCACGTCGCGCAACTGGTGCGCCTTCAGGGTGATCAGCACCACGTCCTGCGGGCCGGCCTGTTCCATGTGCTCCACCGCGCGGGCGGTGGGGGCGTGCTCTTCGGTGCCGTCCTCCAGGATCAGCCTGAAGCCGTTCGCGGCAATGGCCGCCAGGTTCTGGCGGCGGGCGATGAAGGTGACGTCCTCGCCCGCACGGGCAAGCTTGGCGCCCAGGTAGCCGCCGATGGCCCCGGCGCCGACGATGGCGTATTTCATGGCGAGAAGGCTCCTTGCGTGGGGACAGCCATGGTCAGCGGAAGCGCTCGCGCACCATGCCCACCAGTGGCGATAGCAGCATGACGAGGGCCAGTGCCATCAGGCTGCCGACCAGCGGGTTGGCCCAGAAGATCGACAGCTGGCCCTGCGACGACAGCATCGACTGGCGGAAGTTGGTCTCGGCCATGTCGCCCAGCACCAGGGCCAGCACCAAAGGCGCCAGCGGGTACTTGAGCTTCTTGAACAGATAGCCGAAGACGCCGAAGACCAGCATCATCGCCACGTCGAACATCGAACTGTGCACCGTGTAGGCGCCGATGGCGCAGACGACGATGATCACCGGCGCGATCACCGAGAACGGGATGCGCAGGATGGCCGCCCACCAGGGCACGGTGGTCAGCACCACCAGCAGGCCGACGATGTTGCCCAGGTACATCGACGCGA
Organism: Ideonella sp. A 288; assembly: GCF_002198735.1. Taxonomy (GTDB): domain Bacteria; phylum Pseudomonadota; class Gammaproteobacteria; order Burkholderiales; family Burkholderiaceae_C; genus Pseudaquabacterium. The sequence continues at coordinate 16,331 of NZ_MWLO01000076.1, read as the reverse complement.
TCAGGCCCCAGACGAACTCCTTCTGCTCGACGAAGAGCATGGGGCCCGGCTGCAGGCCCCAGATCAGCAGGCCGCCCAGCAGCACCGCGGCGGTGGGCGAACCGGGGATGCCCAGCGTGAGCATCGGCAGCAGCGCGGCGGTGCCGGCGGCGTGGGCGGCCGTCTCGGGCGCCACCACGCCTTCGATCGCGCCCTTGCCGAAGGTCTCGGGCTTGCGCGACAGGCGGCGGGCCATGCCATAGCTCATGAACGAGGCCGGCGTGGCGCCACCCGGGGTGATGCCCATCCAGCACCCGATGGCGGTGGCGCGCAGGAAGGTGCGCCAGTGCTTGAGCAGTTCGCGCCAGGTCTGCAGCACCACCTTGGGGTCGATGCGCGCGCTCTTGCCCTTGAACGACAGGCCTTCTTCCATCGTGAGCAGGATCTCGCCGATGCCGAACAGGCCGATCACCGCGATCAGGAAGTCGAAGCCCTTCAGCAGCACCGTGGTGCCGTAGGTCATGCGCAGCTGGCCGGTGACCATGTCCATGCCCACGGCGGCCAGCGCGAAGCCCAGCAGCATGGCGGCCAGGGTCTTGAGCGGTGGCTCCTTGCTCATGCCGACAAAGCTGCAGAAGGTGAGGAACTGCACCGCGAACATCTCGGCCGGCCCGAAGTTCAGCGCGAAGCGCGCCAGCAGCGGTGCCAGGAAGGTGATCAGGATCACCGCGAACAGCGCGCCGACGAAACTGGAGGTGAAGGCCGTGGTCAGCGCCTGCGCGGCCTTGCCCTGCTGGGCCATCGGATAGCCATCGAAGGTGGTGGCCACCGACCAGGGCTCGCCCGGGATGTTGAACAGGATCGACGTGATCGCCCCGCCGAACAGCGCGCCCCAGTAGATGCACGACAGCATGATGATGGCCGACGTGGGGTTCATCGAGAAGGTGAGCGGCAGCAGGATGGCCACGCCGTTGGCGCCACCCAGCCCCGGCAGCACGCCGATCAGCACGCCGAGCAGGATGCCCAGCACCATGTAGCCCAGGTTCGGCAGCGTCATCGCGATGCCGAAGCCGTGCATGAGATTGCCCAGTTCATCCATGGCGGAATCCTTGCGGGGTCACAGGCCGAGCCACTCTTCCAGCGGGCCCTTGGGCAGGGGCACGAGGAACCAGCGCTCGAAGACGAGGAACAGCAGCACCGTGACGCCGCCGGCGATCAGCACCGACGGGCCCCAGCCGAAGCGGCCATGGCGGCGCATGAAGTAGACGATCAGCGCGGCCGACGAGGCGTAGATGCCCGCCGGCCAGATGAGCAGCGCGTACAGCACCATCGGCCACAGCACCGCCCACACCATGCCGGCCTCGGTGTAGCCGACGAACTCGCGGTCGTCCTCGCGCCAGGCCAGCACCTGCTGCACCACGATGCCGGCCGCGGCCAGGGCCAGCCCGATGCCGATGAAGAACGGAAAGTAGCCCGCGCGGGGGCCGTCTTCGGCCCAGCCGTGGCCCACGCGCAGGCTGTCGGCGATCACCAGCCCGGCGAGCAGCAGCAGCACCAGGGCCACCAGCACCTCGGGCAGGCGCGTCAGCACGATGCGACGCGGTTCTTGGTCTTCCGACAAGGCAGTCTCCTGGATCGATCTGGTCGTGGTCTTCGTCGCGGGCCGGGTGCCGGCCGAGGGTCATTTGGCGATCAGCTTCGCCTCGCGCATCAGCAGCTTGTGGAAGCTCTCGGCCTTGTCCAGCCAGGCCGTGAACTCGGCACCGGCCATCTGCGAGTCCTTGAAGGCGCCCTTGGCCATGAAGTCCTTCCACTCGGGCAGCGCGCTCACGCGGGTGAAGAGCTGCACGTAGAAGGCCACCTGCTCTGGCGTGGCGTCGGGCGGGGCAAAGATGCCACGCAGCATCAGGTATTGCACCGGGATGCCCACCGACATGCAGGTGGGAATGTCGCTCCAGCCCTGGCCGCCGGCCACCTTGCCCGGGTTGGCGAGCCGCGCGCCATCGAACACGCACAGCGGCCGCACCTTGCCGGCGCGCCATTGGGCCTCGGCCTCGATCGGGTTGTTGACCGTGGCGTCGACCTGCCCGGCCACCAAGGCGGCGACCACGTCACCGCCGCCCTTCAGCGGCACATAGCTCAGCCTGCCGCCGACCGCGGCCTCCAGCAGCACGCCGACCAGTTGGTCTTCCTGCTTGCTGCCGGTGCCCCCCAGCTTGATCGACCCGGCCGGTTGCGTGCGCAGCGCGCCGATGAACTCTTGTGCGGTCTTGTGGGCCGAGTCGGCCCGCACCCACAGCACGAACTGGTCGAGCGCGAGCATCGTCACCGGTTTCACGTCGCGCCAGTTGAAGGCCAGCCCGGTGGCCAGCGGCGTGGTGAACAGGTTGGACAGCGTGATCGCCAGCTTGTTCGGGTTGCCGTGCGAGGCCTTCAGGTCGAGCAGGCCCTCGGCGCCGGAGTTGCCCGCCTTGTTGACGACCAGCATCGGCTGCTTGAGCAGGCCGTGCCGGGCGATCGTGGCTTGCAGAAAGCGGGCCATCTGGTCGGCACCACCGCCGGTGCCGGCCGGCACCACCAGCTCGACCGGCGCCGTCGGCTCCCAGGCCGCGGCCGGCCCGCCGGACAGCAGGCCGACGGCCAGCGCAGCCGCAACAAGGACCGGGGTCCGGCCGGAAGGCACACGCGGCCTCACGGCTACTGCGCCATGAAGCCGGCCTTCTTCATCAGCTCGCGGTGCATCTGCTCGGTCTTGCCCAGCCAGTCGAAGTAGGCGTCGCCGGTTAGCGCCGTCTGGCGGAAGGCGCCCTTTTCCATGAACTCCTTCCAGTCGGGGGTGGCCCGCACCTTGGCCATCAGGTCGACGTAGAAGGCCTGCTGTTCCTTGGTGACGTTGGGCGGCATGAAGATGCCGCGCAGCATCACGTACTCGGCAGAGATGCCGGCCGAGCTGCAGGTGGGCACGTCCTGCCAGGACATGCCGTGCGACAGCTTGGTGGCGTAGGGCAGGCGGTCCTTGTCGAACACGCACAGCGCACGCAGCTTGCCGGCACGCCAATGCGATTCGGCCTCGATCGGGTTGTTCACCGTCGCCGTGACGTGGTTGCCCACCAGTTGCACGGCCACCTCGCCGCCGCCCTTGTAGGGGATGTAGGTGAGCTTCTTGCCGGCCACGCCCTCGAGCATCACGGCGATGATCTGGTCTTCCTGCTTCGAGCCGGTGCCGCCGATCTTGAGGGTGTTGTTCGGTTGGGCCTTGGCCGCTTCGATGAAGTCCTTGGCCGACTTGTACGGTGACTCGGCGTTGACCCACAGGATGAACTGGTCGAGCGCCATCATCGACACCGGCGTCATGTCGCGCCAGTTGAACGGCACCCCGGTGGCCAGCGGCGTGGTGAACAGGTTCGACAGCGTGATGATCAGCTTGTGCGGGTCGCGCGACGCGCCCTTGACCTCGAGGAAGCCTTCGGCGCCAGCGCCACCGCCCTTGTTGACGACGACGATCGACTGCTTCATGAGCTTGTGCTTGGCCACCACGCCCTGGATGAAGCGGGCCATCTGGTCGGCGCCGCCACCGGTGCCGGCGGGCACGACGAACTCGACCGGCTTGGCGGGTTCCCAGGCCGCCTGGGCGGCACCGGCCACGGCGGCCAGGGTCAGGGTGCTCAGCAACTTCTTCCAACGGAACGTCATTCGTGGATCTCCTCGGGTGTCGTGTGGGGTCGGGCGGGGGGCACGGTCGCGGGCCACCCCACGCGGGCTGGTGCACCCCGCGGGATGGTCGGGCAGGGTTCAGCCCAGGCCGAGTTTCTGGGCCAGGCCGATGCGCTGCAGCTTGCCGGTGGCGCCCTTCGGGATCTCGGCCATGAACAGGATCTTCTTGGGCACCTTGAAGTCGGCGGCGCGGGTGGCCACGAAGGCCTGCAGCTCGCGCTCGGTGAGCGAGGCACCGTCTCGAAGCACCACGCAGGCGGCCACCTCCTCGCCGAGCTTGGGGTGCGGCATGCCGAAGCACACCACCTGCGCCACGGCCGGGTGGTCCATGATGATCTCGTCGACCTCGCGCGGGCTCACCTTCTCGCCGCCGCGGTTGATGATCTCCTTCAGCCGGCCGGTGAGGCTGATGTAGCCCTCGTCATCGATCTGGCCCTGGTCGCCGGTGCGGAACCAGCCGTGGGTGAAGGCCTCTTCGTTGGCCTTCGGGTTGCTCTCGTAGCCGGCGGTGACGTTGGGGCCGCGGATGACGATCTCGCCGATGGCGCCGGCCGGCAGCAGCGTGCCGTCCTCGGCCATGATGGCCACTTCGGGGCCGGCGGCCAGGCCCACGCTGCCGGGCTTGCGCACGGCCGGCGGTAGCGGGTTGGAGGCCATCTGGTGCGTGGCCTCGGTCATGCCGTAGGCCTCGATGAGTGGCGCCTTGAAGACCTCTTCGAGTTCCTTGATCACCTGCGGCGGCATCGACGACGACGACGAGCGCATGAAGCGCAGCGGGTGGCGGGCGATGACCTCGGCATTGCCCTTGGCCCGGGCGACGATGGCCTGGTGCATGGTGGGCACGGCCGTGTACCAGGTGGGCTTGGCCTCGTCCATCCACGCAAAGAACTTCAGCGCATTGAAGCCCGGCGTGCAGAACACCTGCGAACCGGCCGACAGCGGCGCCAGCACGCCGGCGATCAGGCCATGGATGTGGAACAGCGGCATCACGTTGAGACCGCGGTCGCCAGCGCCGAACTGCAGCGTGCGGGCGATGTGGCGGGCGGACGCGCACAGGTTGCGTTGCGACAGCGGCACGATCTTCGGCCGCGAGGTGGTGCCCGAGGTGTGCAGCACCATCGACACGTCCTCGGGCTGGGCATAGGTGGGCGCCGCGGCCGGCGCGGCGGTGGCGCCGTCGCGGGGTTTCAGCGTGAAGGTGCCGGCCGGGGCGCCGTCGGCCACCACCAGGTCGATCACGCGCACGCCCAGCTTCTGGGCCACCTCGATGGCCGGGGAGGTGCTGCCGGCCTCGACCAGCAGCGCCTTGGCGTGCAGGTCGGACAGGTAGAACTCGAACTCGTCGGCCCGGTAGGCCGGGTTCAGCGGCGCACTGGCCACGCCGCAGGCGCAGGCCATGAAGGCGGTGGCCATCTCGGGGCCGTTGTTGACGACGATGGCCACGCGGTCGTTGCGCCCGATGCCCAGGCCATTGAGCTGGGCCAGCGTGTCGGCCACCAACTGGCGCAGGCCGCCGAAATCGAGCGCCGGGCGGCCCGGGGCGGTGACGGCGGCGGCGCCATCGGCTCCGGCGGACAAGAGGGCGATGAGGGATTCGGTCGACATGGGAGGAAAGGAGCGCCGTTCGGCAGCGTCATGGACAGGACCGAAGGGTTATACCCTCACCGGTTCGAGGGTCGTGCCCGTGCATTCACCTACCGATCCGGTTTGTCCGTGTGGCTGGTGTGTCACGAAGTGACGGCAGAGGGCGCCCAGATAGAATTTGCCCCTTGCGCATCGGCCGTGATGGCCGCCCCGACGACGCACAGCCACGGACGAACCGAACCCCCATGAAAGCCGCTGAGATCCGCTCGACCTTCCTGAAGTTCTTCGAATCGAAGGGCCATGCCATCGTCGCCTCGTCGCCGGTGATCCCGGGCGACGACCCCACGCTGCTGTTCACCAACGCCGGGATGAACCAGTTCAAGGACGTGTTCCTGGGCTTCGACAAGCGGCCTTACAGCCGGGCGACCACCAGCCAGAAGTGCATCCGCGCCGGCGGCAAGCACAACGACCTGGACAACGTGGGCTACACGGCGCGGCACCACACCTTCTTCGAGATGCTGGGCAACTTCTCGTTCGGCGACTACTTCAAGCACGACGCCATCCAGTACGCCTGGGAACTGCTCACCGTCGACTTCAAGCTGCCCAAGGACAAGCTCTGGGTCACCGTCTACGCCGAGGACGACGAGGCCTACGAGATCTGGAACAAGACCGTCGGCGTGCCGGCCGAGCGCATCGTGCGCATCGGCGACAACAAGGGCGCCCGCTACGCGTCGGACAACTTCTGGATGATGGGCGACACCGGCCCCTGCGGTCCCTGCACCGAGATCTTCTACGACCACGGCCCCGACGTGGCCGGCGGCCCCCCGGGGTCGGACGAGCAGGACGGCGACCGCTACATCGAGATCTGGAACAACGTCTTCATGCAGTTCAACCGCACCGAAGACGGCGTGATGCACAAGCTGCCCAAGCCCAGCGTGGACACCGGCATGGGCCTGGAGCGGCTGGCCGCGGTGCTGCAGCACGTGCACAGCAACTACGAGATCGACATGTTCGTGCGGCTGCTCGCGGCGGCCAAAAACGCGGTCGATTTTGCGATTCCGCAAAGCCGAGACATCCCTCGCACTGGTGACGAAGAGTACCGCGCGTCTCCCGGCTGCGACAAGGACTCGCCCAGCCTGAAGGTCATCGCCGACCACATCCGCGCCTGCGCCTTCACGGTGACCGACGGCGTGATCCCGGGCAACGAGGGCCGGGGCTACGTGCTGCGCCGCATCGCCCGCCGCGCCATCCGCCACGGCTACAAGCTGGGCGCGCGCAAGCCCTTCTTCCACACCCTGGTGGCACCGCTGGCCGTGGAGATGGGCGAGGCCTACCCCGAGCTGCGCCGCGAGATGGACCGCACCACCGCCGTGCTGAAGGCCGAGGAAGAGCGCTTCTTCCAGACCATCCACCACGGCATGGAACTGCTGGAGGCCGCGCTGGCCGATGGCGCCACCACCATCGATGGCGACACCGCCTTCAAGCTGCACGACACCTTCGGCTTCCCGGTCGACCTGACCGGCGACGTGTGCCGCGAGCGCGGCGTCAAGGTCGACGAGGCCGGCTTCGCGGTGGCCATGAACCGCCAGCGCGAACAGGCGCGCGCGGCGACCAAGTTCAAGATGGCCGCCGGGCTGGAGTACACCGGCACGCCGACCACCTTCCATGGCTACGAGCACCTGCAGTGCGACACCTCGAAGGTGACCGCGCTGTACGTGGACGGCAGCCCGGTGGCCAGCGTCGAGGCCGGCGACGACTGCGTGGTCGTGCTCGACCACACGCCGTTCTACGCCGAGAGCGGCGGCCAGGCCGGCGACACCGGCGAGCTGCGCAATGCGGTGGCCCGGCTGCTGGTGGAGGACACCACAAAGATCCAGGCCGACGTCTTCGGCCACCAGTGCCGGGTGGTGGAAGGCCGCCTGGCCGTGGGCGACACGCTGGCCGCCAAGGTGGACGCCGAGCGCCGCGCCCGCACGGTGCGCAACCACAGCGCTACCCACCTGATGCACAAGGCCCTGCGCGAGGTGCTGGGCCCGCACGTGCAGCAGAAGGGCTCGCTGGTCAACGCCGAGCGCACCCGCTTCGACTTTGCGCACAACGCGCCGATGACCGACGCGCAGGTGCGCCAGGTCGAGGCCCTGGTCAACGCCGAGATCCTGGCCAATGCCGCCGCCACCGCGCAGGTGATGGCGCTGGACGACGCGCAGAAGTCCGGCGCGATGATGCTGTTCGGCGAGAAGTACGGCGAGACCGTGCGCGTGCAGACCATCGGCTCCAGCAAGGAACTGTGCGGCGGCACCCACGTGCAGCGCAGTGGCGACATCGGCGTCTTCAAGATCGTCGCCGAAGGCGGCGTGGCCGCCGGCATCCGCCGCGTCGAGGCCGTCACCGGCGACAACGCGCTGGCCTACCTGCAGCAGCTCGAGGCCACCGTCGGCGGCGTCGCCGGCACGCTGAAGGTCACCCCGGCCGAGGTGCCTGCCCGCGTGGGTGCGGTGCTCGACCAGGTGCGCGCGCTCGAGAAGGAGATCGCCGCACTCAAGGGCAAGCTGGCCAGCGCCCAGGGCGACGAGCTGATGGGCCAGGCGGTGGACGTGGCCGGCATCAAGGTGCTGGCCGCGGTGCTGCAGGGCGCCGATGCCAAGACGCTGCGCGAGACGCTGGACAAGCTGAAGGACAAGCTCAAGTCCGCGGCCATCGTGCTGGCCGCCGTCGACGGCGGCAAGGTGCAGCTGGCGGCCGGCGTCACCGCCGACCGCACCGCCAAGGTCAAGGCGGGCGAGCTGGTCAACTTCGTCGCCCAGCAGGTGGGCGGCAAGGGCGGCGGCAAGGCCGACCTGGCGATGGCCGGCGGCACCGATGCGGCGGCGCTGCCCGCGGCGCTGGCCTCGGTGGTGGCCTGGGTGCGCGAACGTGCCTGAGCCGGCGCGCGCAACGGCCCTCGACCCGGCGGTGCGCATCCGCCGGGTCACGACGGCCGATGCCACTGCCATGGCCGAGGTGATGGGCCACCCCGACGTGCTGCCGCAGCTGCTGCAGCTGCCCTACCCGAGCGCAGAAGTGTGGGCCGCGCGCCTGGCCGAGATGCTGGCGCCGGGCCGCAACGACCTGCTGCTGATGGCCGAGCTGCAGGACGCCGGCGGCCACTGGTCAGTGGTCGGCAACGCCGGCCTGCACCCCTGCGGCCCGCCGGTGCGCCGCCGCCATGCCATGAGCCTGGGCATCGCGGTGCTGCCGCGGGCGCAAGGGCAGGGCGTGGGCCGCGCGCTGATGCAGGCGCTGTGCGACTTCGCGGACGATTGGGCCCAGGTGCTGCGCATCGAACTCGGCGTGTACGCCGACAACGCCCGCGCCATCGCGCTCTACCAGCGCTTCGGTTTCGAGGTGGAGGGCCGACAACGCGGCTACGCACTGCGCGGCGGCGAGTATGTCGACACCCTGATGATGGCGCGGCTGCACCCGAACCCGCCGCGCATCGGCGGCTGGGTCGCGTCGCCCACGGGTTCGCCGCCCGACGCCTGAGCAGGAATTCGCACCACGCGTTCGCGTGGGCAGGGCGTGCCACGGGGAACGGCCGGCGGGGTGACAATCGACCTCCCGACCGATCCGACGACCCCACCATGAAGCCCGTGCGCCACAGTACCGAAGACGACATCGCCGCACTCGAGGCCGTGTGCGAGCGCCTGGCCAACTTCGGCGCCGACGTGTCGCTGGAGTGGGTGGACGGCTTCCTCACCGCCCTGGTGGCGGGCCGGCGCATCGTGCAGCCGGCCGAATGGCTGCCGGCGATGTTCGGCGAAGACTTCGAGCGCGCCTACGGCGACCCCACCGAGGTGGCCACCGCGATGGAGGCACTGACCGGCCGCTGGAACATCCTGGCCAACCAGCTCGACCCCGAATCGCTGATGGACGAGCCCGACGCGATGCGGCTGACCCCGCTGATGATCACCTACGACGAGGCCGCCCGCGCCGAGGTGGTGGCCGCCGGGCAGATCACCGCCGAAGAGGCCGAGGACCTGCTGCAGACCGGCGCCGGCTGGTGCGACGGTTTCCAGGCCGCGATGGAGGCCTTCCCCGACGACTGGCCCGAGCCCGACGTCGACAGCGAGGAAGGCCGCTGGTACGACGACTGCCTGACCCGCGTGCTGGCGCTGTCGCTGCCCAAGGCCGAACTGGCCGCCTACGTGGCCGAAGCCTACCCCGGCGAGGAACTGACCCGCGACCAGCTGATCGACGACGCCTGTTTCGGCGTGCAGGACCTGCGCCTGTACTGGCTCGACCACGCGCCCAAGCCCGAGCAGCGCCGCGTCGAACCCACCCCCGGCCGCAACGACCCCTGCCCCTGCGGCAGCGGCAAGAAGTTCAAGAAGTGCCATGGGGCGACGGCCTGACGGCCAGCGGCGGCGTCCCCGCCTCGCCTGAGGTTAGGCCTCATGGGAACCGTCATGCCCCAGCTTCTCCGCAAGCGCTTTGCGGAACTCGACGCGCAAGCTTCTGAACTGGCCAAGACAAGAGCCATCAGCCGTGACTTCAATGGCGGCACAGACGAGAACGTTGATCACGAACAGTTCCTCGCGTGGTGTGTCAAGTCGAGGAATCTTCTGGTTTCCGTTTGCGGGCAAGACTCGGAGCACTACAAGGCCTTTGTGGAGGCCGAGAGCTACTCGTCGTGGTCAGGCAACCTGAAGAACTTCTCGCGCAAGCGAGCGGTGTTCGGAGCAGCGAGGTGGCCATACGAAACAGCGCGGCACATGGCGACCACGCGGCGTTCACGAAGACAGATGTCGATTCAATGATCGATGAAATCGGTCGGCTTGTTGGGCAGTGGCTCTCGTGAGCGATCGAGGCCAACATGTCGCTCAACCGGGGCCGCTGCGGCATGGCACCCTGGCCGTACGACCGCCTTGGTCCATCATCGGCCGCACGGCCAGGGCGCCATGCCTCTGCGGCCCGATCAGCTCTACTGTCGACAGGGCACTGCGAACGCGGCTGCAGGGTGATCCCTCGGCTGGTTGGTGAAGAGACCGGGCTGGTAGGAAAAGGCCGCAGCGTTGCGCCAGCCTCACATCTGGCGACTGGATCGACCACCTGCCGCGCGTCCATGCGCTGTGGCAGGCGATGACCGGTGTCGAACCGAGCGAGACGGCGGATGGCCGGGCGTTGCCCGTGGACGGCACGAACCGGCGCGACAGGCTTCAGGTCCTTGCGCGCACCGCCCCATCAACCCTCGCCGCGTCAGCCGCCCCGCAACCAGTTCTCCACCACCAGGCCCGGCACCCGCGCGAAGTGCCGCACGTTGTCCGTGACCACCACGGCCCCCAGTGTCAGCGCATGTGCAGCGATCATCTCGTCGGCCATGCCGATACCGGCGCCTTGGCCCTGCAGCTCGGCACGCAAGCGCGCAAACTCGTCGGCAGCCGGGTCGTCGAAGGGTGCGGACCGTGCGATGCGCAGGAAGCCTTCGACCAGTTGCGCCAGCCGCGTGGCACCGGGCTTGCGGCGCACGCCGAACATCAACTCGGCCCGCGTCACCACCGATATGCACCATTGGGCGGGGTCGAGCGCTTGCAGTCGAAGGTCGAGGTTGGCGCGCTGCGCGATCACCGCCGAGGCGATGCTGGTGTCCAGCAGGTACAGCGTCATTCCTTCCAGTCCTCGAACGGATCGCGCGCACGGTCGGGCTGGTTCATCGGCCGGTCGAGCATGAAATCGTCCGCCTCGGGCACGGCGCCGAGCCGGTCGCGCAAGGCCATGAAGTCGGCCCAGGTGCCCGCCGGGCGGGTGGACAGGATCACGTCGCCGGTGCGCTCGTCGCGCCGGACGTACACCTGATCGACGTCGAAGCGAAATTCCGCCGGCAGCCGCACAGCCTGGCTGCCGCCGTTGGTGAAGAGCCTGGCGGTCTTGGGGGTCATGGGCACCTCGCCGAAAATATGTAGATACGAAAGTATATATCTGTGCCGATGCGCGCAGCAGCGGAACGATTCACCCATCCAAGGGTCCACCCTCAGCCCCGCTCGCCGCACAATCCGGCCACTGCATTGCGCCGGACCGCCCCCCACCAATGACCATCGGCTTCGCCCTCAACGAGGTGCTCCTGATCGCCACGCTCGTCACCGGCGCGCTGAGCCTGCTGTGGTGGCGCCTGCGCCGCAGCGGCAGTGCCCACCGCCTGCGCTGGGTGGGCTGGGGGGCCGAGCTGTTCACGGTGGTGGCGCTGATCTTCACCTGCCGGGTGGCACTGGCCGACTGGCAGCGGGTGCCGTCGGCGTCGATGGAGCCCACGCTGCGCGTCGGCGACATGCTGCTCATCAACCACCTGGCCTACGGCCCGCGGCTGCCCTTCACCAACACGGCCCTGCCGCTGGGCACGCCGCAGCGCGGCGACGTGGCGGTGTTCCGCTTTCCGAAGAACGTGTCGCAGTTCTATGTCAAGCGCATCGTGGCGCTGGCCGGCGACCGCGTGCAGTACCGTGACGGCGTGGTGGCCGTCAACGGTGCGCCGCTGCAGGCCGACGACCTGGGCTGGGGCGAGCACCCGGCCGACCTGGGCCAGCGCCTGCTGCGCGAGGCGGGGCAGGGCCGCACCCACTCGATCAAGCTCAACCCCTTCGTGCTGGGCCGGCTGCCGCTGTCGATCGGCGCGCCGCACTGCACCGAACTGCGGGCCGGCGCCTGGGACTGCACCGTGCCGGCCGGCCACCTGCTGGCGCTGGGCGACAACCGCGACCGCTCCGAGGATTCGCGCGCCTGGGGCTTCCTGCCCGAGGCCGAGGTCTATGGCCGCGTCGACCGCGTGATCTTCAACTACCGCGAGGCCAAGCGCTTCTGGCACCGGGTGTCGTGAGCGGCTGACCCCGCGGCTGACCCGGCGACGGATGCGCCGCGTGGCGGTGCAGGCCCTGCGCTACAGTGCGCGGCCATGGACACCCCCCAACTTGCCGGCCGGCACATCGTGCTGGGCCTTTCCGGTGGCGTTGCCTGCTTCAAGGCCGCCGAGCTGACGCGTGAGCTGGGCCGCGCCGGCGCCACCGTGCAGGTGGTGATGACCGAGGCGGCCGAGGCCTTCATCACCGCCGTCACGATGCAGGCGCTGTCGGGCCGGCCGGTGTTCACCAGCCAATGGGACGCGCGCGAACCCAACAACATGGCGCACATTAACCTCACCCGCACGGCCGATGCGGTGCTGGTGGCGCCGGCCTCGGCCGACTTCATCGCCAAGCTGGCGCAGGGCCGGGCCGACGACCTGCTGTCCCTGCTGTGCCTGGCACGGCCCATCGAGCGCTGTCCGCTGCTGCTGGCCCCGGCGATGAACCGCGAGATGTGGGCCCACCCGGCCACGCAGCGCAACGTGGCCCAGGCCGCGGCGGACGGCGCCACGGTGCTGGGCCCGGCCGCCGGCGACCAGGCCTGCGGCGAGGTCGGCGACGGGCGCATGCTCGAGGCCACCGAACTGCTGGACGACCTGGGGGCCTTCTTCCAGCCCAAGGTGCTGGCCGGCCGCCGGCTGCTGATCACCGCCGGCCCCACCTACGAGGCCATCGACCCGGTGCGCGGCATCACCAACCTATCGTCCGGCAAGATGGGCTTCGCCATCGCGCAGGCGGCCCGCGAGGCCGGTGCCGAGGTCACGCTGGTGGCCGGCCCGGTGCACCTGCCCACGCCGCGCCACGTGCGCCGCATCGACGTACGAAGCGCGCAGCAGATGCACGACGTGGTGCTGCCGCTGGCCGCGTCGCACGACGTGTTCGTGGCCACCGCCGCGGTGGCCGACTGGCGGCCGGCGGCGTCGGCCGAGCAGAAGATCAAGAAGGACGGCTCCGGCCAAGTGCCGACGATCGCGATGACCGAGAACCCCGACATCCTGGCCACCGTGGCCCGGCTGCCGCAGCCGCCCTACTGCGTGGGCTTCGCGGCCGAGAGCCACGACCTGGTGCGGCACGCGCGCGAGAAACGTCTGCGCAAGCACGTGCCGCTGATCGTCGGCAACCTGGGGCCAGCCACCTTCGGCCGCGACGACAACACGCTGGTGCTGGTCGATGCCCAGGGCGAGCGCGAGCTGCCCACGGCCGGCAAGCTGAGCCTGGCGCGCGAGCTGGTGCGCGAGATCGCGGCGAGGCTGGCGCCATGACGACGATCGACGTGAAGGTGCTCGACGCGCGCATGGCCGAGCACCTGCCGGCTTATGCCACGCCGGGCAGCGCGGGCCTGGACCTGCGCGCCTGCCTCGACGCGCCGCTGGTGCTGGCGCCGGGCGAGGCGGCCTTGATCCCCACGGGCCTGTCCATCCACATCGGCGACCCCGGCCTGGCGGCGATGCTGCTGCCGCGCTCGGGCCTGGGCCACAAGCACGGCATCGTGCTGGGCAACCTGGTCGGCCTGATCGACAGCGACTACCAGGGCCCGCTGATGGTGAGCTGCTGGAACCGCGGCCAGGCCGCGTTCACCGTGCAGCCGATGGAGCGCATCGCGCAGATGGTGATCGTGCCGGTGGTGCAGGCGACGTTCCGGCGCGTGGAATCGTTCGACGCGTCGGCGCGGGGCGAGGGCGGTTTCGGGTCCACCGGCCGCGGCTGATCGGCCGCACTGCTGCCGCGTGCCTGCGGCGCTCAGTGCAGGTGCTGCGACGGCAAGGCGGGGGACAACACGCTCAACTCGCCATCGGCCACCGAGCGCGCCTCGAGTTCGTCTTCGGTGGCGGCGCGCACGGCCACCACCTTCACCTGCAACTGCAGCGCCATGCCGGCCAGCGGGTGGTTGCCGTCGAGCACCACGTGCGAGGGGTAGATCTCGGTGATGGTGTAGATGGCGTCGGGCGGCATGCCCACGGTCTGGGCGCCTTCGGGCAGGCCGTCGAACTGCATGCCTTCCTCGATGCCTTCGGGGAAGACAGCGCGGTCCTCGAAGCACACAAGCTCGGGCAGGTACTCGCCGAAGGCCACTTCGGGTTCGAGGTGCAGGTGGGTTTCGAAGCCGGCCGCGTGGCCCAGCAACGCTTCTTCGAGCTTGGGCAGCAGGTCGTCGCCGCCAAAGTAAAACTCGATCGGGTCGATGAGCTCATCGATGGGCGCGCCTTGGCCATCGGCCATGGTCCACGTGAGGCTGACGACGCAGGGGGCGGTGATCAACATCAGGGAATGATCGCATATCCGGGGCCACAATCCGAGCATGAACGTCGACGCTCCCACACCGCTCCTGGGCGGTCTTTCGCCCGCCGCCTTCATGCGCCGGCACTGGCAGAAGAAGCCCCTGCTGGTGCGGCAGGCCTGGCCCGGCGCGACGCCGCCGATCGACCGCGCCGCGCTGTTCGACCTGGCCGGACAAGAGGGCGTGGAATCGCGTCTGCTCACCTGCTTCGACGGCGGCTGGAAGTTGCGCCACGGCCCGTTTGCCCGCCGCGCCTTGCCCGCGGTCAAGCGCGCCGGTTGGACGCTGCTGGTGCAGGGGCTCGACCTGCACCTGGATGCCGCGCACCAGATGCTGTCGCGTTTCCGGTTCGTGCCGGCGTCGCGCCTGGACGACCTGATGATCTCGTACGCCACCGACGGTGGCGGCGTCGGGCCGCACCTCGATTCGTACGACGTGTTCCTGCTGCAGGTGCACGGGCGGCGCCGCTGGCGCATCGGGCCGGTGGCCGACGGCAGCCTCGTCGACGGCCTGCCGGTGAAGATCCTGCGCCATTTCGAGCCCACGCAAGACCTGGTGCTCGACCCCGGCGACATGCTCTACCTGCCACCGCTGTGGGGCCACGACGGCATCGCGGTGGGCGAGTGCATGACCTGCTCGGTGGGCTTCCGCGCGGCCACTGCCACCGAACTCGCGCGCGAGGTGCTGGTGCGCCTGGGCGAGGACCTCGAAGCGCCGGCGCGCGAGCTCATCTATCGCGATGCCGCGCAACCCGCCACGGCCACGCCGGGTCGGCTGCCGGCGTCGCTGCAGGTGTTTGCCGAGAAGGCCTTGCAGCGCGTGCTGGCCGATCCGCGGGCCCTGGCGCGGGCGATCGGCGGCGTGGCCAGCGAGCCCAAGCCGCAGGTCTGGTTCGACACGAAGGACGATGTCCAGCCGTTGAACGACGTGGCCATCGCGCTGGACCGGCGCACGCGCATGATGTACGACGACCACCACGTGTTCATCAACGGCGAGGCCTTCCGGGCCGCCGGGCGCGATGCGCGGCTGATGGCGCAACTGGCCGACCAGCGCGGGTTGCCGGCCAGCGCGATGGTCCAGCTGAGCGCGCCGGCACGAGCGCTGGTCGACGAATGGCACGAGGCCGGTTGGCTGCACCCGGCCTGAGCTGTGGAGGACCCAGCCCGTGAGCACCGACGCTGCACCCTCGGCTGATCAGGACGGGCGTCAGGCGTTCACCGATGCCCTGCGCGAACTGCTCACCAACCTGCCCGGGCAGGGCTTGCACGAGATGTGGTGGGTTGACGAGTCGTTCGAGGCGTGGCCGCTCGATGAACCTGCCGTGCTCGAGGCGCTGAGCCGCTGGAGCCGAGTGCCTGGCCGGCGGCTGCACATCGTGGGCAGTGATTTCGAACTGACGGCGCGGCGCCATCCCCGCTTCGCGGCCTGGCGCCGCGATCGCGCGCACGTGACGGAGGCCTGGCGCCCGCTGCCCACCGAGCGCACCGACCTGCCGGTGCGCCTGCTGGCGGGCGATCGCGGCGTCGAACTGCTCGATCGCGTGCATTGGCACTGGCGACGGGTGGACGACCGGGCGACGCTCGTCAATCTGATGTCATCCACCGCCGATCTGTTGCATCGATGCGAATCGGCATGGCCAATAACCACCTTGGGTCTGTAGGTATCTACCCCAGGGCTGCTAGAATCATGGGCTGGAGTCGGAAGGGCTCGAGCTTTCCGAGTCTGGTTCCAAGGACAAGTCCCCCAGGACGAGTCCGATTCGATACCGGTATTTCGTCGACACTTTTCACTGAGGACACAAATGAACAAGTCGCTCCTGCTGGCTTCCCTGGTTGCTGCCCTGGCCCTGACCGCCTGCGGCAAGAAGGAAGAAGCCCCCGCTCCGGCTCCCGCCGCTGCCCCCGCCC
>NZ_MWLO01000075.1 GCF_002198735.1 Ideonella sp. A 288 | reverse complement strand
CCCGCCTTCCCCGAACCAGCCGCCCCCGAGAGCCATGATCCAGTTGAAGAACCTCACCCTGCGCCGCGGCGTCAAGGTGGTGCTGAAAGATGCCAGCGTCACGCTGAACCCCGGCGAGAAGGTCGGCCTGGTCGGCCGCAATGGCGCCGGCAAGTCGTCGCTGTTCTCGCTGCTGGCGCGCCGGCTGCAACCCGATGCCGGCGATGTCGAGATGCCGCCGCGCTGGCGCCTGGGCGAGGTGGCGCAGTCGATGCCCGAGACCGATCAGCCGGCCACCGATTTCGTGCTGGATGGCGACATCCCGTTGGCCGAGGCCCAGGCGGCGCTGGTCGCCGCCGAGGAATCCGGCGACGGCCATGCCATCGCCGACGCGCACATGCACCTCGAGCAGGCCGGCGTGTTCGATTCGCGCTCGCGCGCGCAGTCGCTGCTGCTGGGCCTGGGCTTCCGCAGTGCGCAGCTCGATGCGCCGGTGAACAGTTTCTCGGGTGGCTGGCGCATGCGCCTGCAACTGGCCCGCGCACTGATGTGCCCGGCCGACCTGTTGCTGCTCGACGAGCCCACCAACCACCTGGACCTGGATGCGCTGGTCTGGCTCGAGGGATGGCTCAAGCGCTGCAACGGGCTGATCATCGTGATCAGCCACGACCGCGAGTTCCTCGACGCCATCACCACCGTCACGCTGCACCTCGAAGACGCTGGCCTGACGCGTTATGGCGGCAACTACACCACCTTCGAGGAGATGCGTGCCGAGCGCATGAGCCAGCAGGCCGCTGCGTTCTCGCGCCAGCAGGGCAAGATCGCCCACCTGCAGCGCTTCATCGACCGCTTCAAGGCCAAGGCCAGCAAGGCCAAGCAGGCGCAAAGCCGCGTGAAGGCGCTGGCGCGCATGGAGAAGCTGGCGCCGGTGATGATCGCCGGCGACTTCGATTTCGAGTTCCGCGAGCCGCAGAACCTGCCCAACCCGATGCTGAGCCTGAGCGACCTGGTCTGCGGCTACCCGCCGCCGCCCGACAGCGGGGCCGCGCCGACCGTCATCGTGCGCAACATCAACCGCACCGTGCTGGCCGGGCAGCGCATCGGCATCCTGGGCGCCAACGGCCAGGGCAAGTCGACGCTGGTGAAGACCATCGCCCATGCGCTGCAGCCGATCGCCGGCGATCTCACCGAGGGCAAGGGCCTGTCGATCGGCTACTTCGCCCAGCAGGAACTGGACCTGCTCAGCGAGGACGACACGCCGCTGCAGCGCATGGTGCGGCTGGCGCGCGAGGTGGGCAACGCCGACGCGAAGGACTCGCGCGAACAGGCCTTGCGCGACTTCCTGGGCAGCTTCCGCTTCGTCGGCGACATGGTGCACCAGAAGGTCGGCACCCTGTCCGGCGGCGAGCGTGCCCGTCTGGTGATGGCCACCATCGTCTGGCAGCGCCCCAACCTGCTGCTGCTCGACGAGCCGACCAACCACCTCGACCTCAACACCCGCGAGGCCTTGTCGATCGCGCTGAACGAATTCGAGGGCACGGTGATGCTGGTCAGCCACGACCGGGCGCTGCTGCGCGAGGTGTGCGACGAGTTCTGGCTGGTCACCTCGGGCGGCGTGCAGCCCTTCGATGGTGACCTGGACGACTACCAGAAGTGGCTGCTCGACGTCTCGCGCGCGGTGGCCCGCGGTGCCGTGCCCCCGCCCCCGCCGGGGCCCGTGCTGGCCCAACCGGCCACGCCGGCCAGCCCCGCAGTCGCGGCCCCGGCCGCGCAGCGGGCCAATGCAACCGCACCGGTCGCCTCTGGGCAGAAGCGTGACGACCGCAAGGCCTCTGCGCAGGCGCGCTCTGATCTGGCCAATCGCACACGCCCGCTGCGGCAGGAGATCCAGCAAATCGACACCCGGCTCGAGAAGCTCGGCGGCGAACGCGGCCAGCTCGAAGGCCAGCTCGCGTCGGGCAAGTTGGCCGGCGCCGAGATCGGCGAAGTCGGCCGTCGCCTCAACCACATCGCCGCCGAGGTGGCGATGCTGGAGGAACGCTGGCTCGAGCTGCAGGCCGAGATCGAGGCGCTGAGCTCGGCCGGCTGATCTCGCCGGCCGCGTCGAATCCTCCTCTGTCCTGCCCGGTTTGTGGCAGGCGCCTTTGCCTCGGCGCTTGCCATTGTCGGCGCGCCGGACCCGTCCGCCCCAACGCGTCAGCATAGATCGCCGAGGGCAACGACCCTGCCCGCCGACAGTGCTGGCAATGACCATTTAAATTGTGTGCAATTCAATTGCTCGCTATATTTCTGATCATGCCAACCCGACGTACCGCGAACGCCAGGCCCGCCAGCCCCGATGATTGGCTCGCGCTCGATCATCAGCTGTGCTTCGCGCTGTACTCGGCGTCGCTGGCCATGACCAAGGCCTACAAGCCGCTGCTCGAGCCGCTGGGGCTGACCTACCCTCAGTACCTGGCGATGCTGGTGCTGTGGGAGGGCGACGGCCTCACCGTCTCGCAACTCGGCGATCGGCTCACGCTCGATTCCGGCACGCTCACCCCGTTGCTCAAGCGCCTGGAAGCCCTCGGCCTGGTGCGGCGCCTGCGCGACGCCACCGACGAGCGCCGGGTGCTGCTGCAGCTCACGCCGGACGGCCGGAAGCTCAAATCGCGAGCGGTCAAGGTGCCCCAGGCGATGGCCTGCGCCACCGCCTGCGACCTGACCGAACTCGCACGCCTGTCCGCCCAGCTGCGCCAGCTGCGCGACCGGCTCGCCGATTCCTCCACGCGCACGGGCCCGTAGCCCCGCGCACCTCGTCCAACGTCCTCGAAAGGAAACACCATGGCCCTCGACAAGGTTCTCTACACCGCCACCGCCACCGCCACCGGGGGTCGCACCGGCTCGGCCGAATCGTCCGACGGCGTGCTGAAGGTGGCGCTGTCCACGCCCAAGGAACTGGGCGGCGCGGGCGGGCCGGGCACCAACCCCGAGCAGATGTTCGCGGCCGGCTACTCAGCGTGTTTCATCGGCGCGATGAAGGCCGTGGCGGCGCGCATGAAGCTGAAGGTGCCGGACGACGTGTCCATCACCTCCGACGTCGGCATCGGCCCCATCCCGGCAGGCTTCGGCCTGCAGGTGGCCATGCGCATCACCGTGCCCGGCATGGACCGCGCCCAGGCCGAAGCGCTGGTGGCGGCCGCCCACCAGGTGTGCCCTTATTCGAACGCCACCCGAGGCAACATCGACGTGACGCTCACGGTCGTCTGATCAGCCGCCCGCGGGCGGCTCGCCCATCAGGCCCAGCATCATCTCGACGCGGGCCTGCCAGGGCGACATCGCCGCCGCGGGGGACAACAGCGCGGGGTCACCGACCAGCACCCCGCCCGCACAGCGCGTGCAACGCCACACCAGCACCCCGGCATGGGTGGCACGTTGCAGCGCCGCGTCCACCGCATGGTGGACCGTGCCGTTGCCGGTGCAGGCCACCACCAGGCCACGCACCCCGGCCGCCACCAATGCATCGATGCCGCCCCCGCGCGCACCGGCGTGGCTGGTGACCACCTCGACCCAGGGCCACTCCGCCGGGTCGACGGCGAGTCGGCCGAGTCCCATCGCGGGGCCGTCAGGCCAGTCTCGGTGCTGCCGCAGGTGGCCCTCCTCGACCCGGGCCAGCGGCCCGGCGTCGCCGGACGAGAAGGCATCGGTGCGGTAGGGGTGCACCTTGCGCACGTCGGCCGGCCCATGCACGTTGCCGGCCACCACCGTCACCACGCCCCGCGCGCCACGCATCTGCGCCACCGTCACCGCGTCCAGCAGGTTTTGCGGCCCGTCCGCAGACAGGGCCGTGGCCGGCCGCATCGCCGCGGTCAGCACCACCGGCTTCGACGGCGCCAGCACCCGGTGCAGCAGCCATGCCGTCTCTTCCAGCGTGTCGGTGCCATGGGTGACCACGACGCCGGCCACGTCCGCGCGCGACAGGTGATGGGCCGTCCGCTGCGCCAGGCGCTGCCAGGTGGCGTGGTCCATGTCCTTGCTGTCGAGTTGGGCCACCTGTTCGGCCTCGATCGGTCGCCCGGCCAGCATGGGCACGGCCGCCAGCAGATCGCCCACCGACCGCTGCGCGGCGGTGTAGCCGACGTTGTCGGACGGGTCGCTGGCGGTGCCGGCAATGGTGCCTCCCGTGCCCAGGATCACGATGGTGCTTGGCATTCCGACCTCTTCTGGATAAAAATACAGTCACTGGATAAAACGTCAGTCATGGCACGGCTTTGCCGGTCCACGACACCCATCGGCCGCTGCGGCACACCGCGGCAGTGCCACTCGCAGGAGTCTCGCCCCATGGAAGAAGGCCCCAAGCTCACCGCCCGCCAGCAGCAGATTCTCGATCTGGTGCAAAGCGCGATCGAACGCACCGGGGCCCCGCCCACCCGGGCCGAGATCGCCGCCGAGCTGGGCTTCAAGTCGGCCAATGCCGCCGAAGAGCACCTGCAGGCGCTGGCCCGCAAGGGCGTCATCGAACTGGTGGGGGGCACCTCGCGCGGCATTCGCCTGCGGTCGGACACCTTGCGCGCCCTGAACGAAGCCCGCGGCAAGCAGTACTCGCTGCCCTTGCCCAGCCTCGCCCAGCTCACCCTGCCGCTCGTCGGTCGGGTGGCTGCGGGCAGCCCGATCCTGGCGCAGGAACACATCGATCAAACCTACCTGGTCGAGGCCAGCATGTTCCCGCGCCGCCCCGACTACCTGCTGAAGGTGCGCGGCATGAGCATGCGCGACGCCGGCATCCTTGACGGCGACCTGCTCGCGGTGCAAAAGGCGCGCGACGCCAAGAACGGCCAGATCGTCGTGGCGCGCCTGGGCGACGACGTCACCGTCAAGCGCCTGCGGCGCACCCGCACCAGCATCGAGCTGCTGCCAGAGAACCCCGATTTCCAGCCCATCATCGTGCCCTTCGGCGATGTCGACTTCGAGCTCGAAGGCATCGCCGTCGGTCTCATCCGCAACAACATGATGATGTGAGCCGCGCCATGGTCGTCAAGGCACCCAAGGCCGCCTCGGCCCACGAATGCCAGCGGCTCGAGCAGTTGCCCAACATCGGCCCGGCCATGGCCGCCGATCTGCGTGCGCTGGGCATTGCGCATCCGCGTGAACTGGCGCACCGCGATGCCTTCGTGCTGTACCAGTCGCTGTGCGCGCACACCGGCAAGCGGCAGGATCCGTGCGTGCTGGACACCTTCATGGCCGCCACTGACTTCATGCGCGGCGCAGCGCCCGCGCCATGGTGGGCCTACACGGCCCAGCGCAAGCTGCTGTACGGACAAGTCTGATCGCCTGACAGCGGTGGCGCCCAGTTGCCGCGCACCGGACTGATGGGCGCACTGCACATCGGCAGGCCGACGACAGCACCCCACGCGCTCACTCCGCGCCGTCGAGCACAGGCTCTGCCACTTCCGGCGTGGTGATCGCACCCGGCACGCGCCTGCGGGCCAGCAGCGTGTAGACGGTGGGTACGACGAAGATCGTCAGCAAGGTGCCCAGCGACATGCCGCCCACGATGACCCAGCCGATCTGCCGCCGGCTTTCGGCGCCGGCGCCGGTGGCCAACGCCAGCGGCAAGGCCCCCAAGACCATGGCGCCGGTGGTCATCAGGATGGGCCGCAGCCGCAGGCTGGCCGCCTCGACCACGGCCGTGCGCACGTCGCGCCCCTGCTGGCGCAGCTGGTTGCTGAATTCCACGATCAGGATGCCGTGCTTGGTGATCAGACCCACCAGCGTGATGAGCCCGATCTGCGAATACACGTTGAGCGTGCCGCCCGACCATTTCAACGCCGCCAGCGCACCCACCATCGACAAGGGCACCGACAGCATGATGACGAAGGGGTCGACGAAGCTCTCGAACTGGGCCGCCAGCACCAGGAAGATGAAGGCCAGCGCCAGCACGAACACCAGCCCCAGGGCGCCGCTCGACGCGCGGAACTCGCGCGACACGCCGTTCAACTCGGTGGCATAGCCGGGCTGCAGCACCTTGCGCGCCGTCTCGTCCATGAACTGCAGCGCCTCGCCCAGCGAATAGCCCGGCGCCAGATTGGCGGTGATGCTCACCGAGCGCCGCTGGTTGAAGTGATTCAGTTCGCGCGGGCTCACCGCCTCGCGCAGCTTGACCAGCGACGACAGCGGCACCATGGTGTCGTTGCGGCCGCGCACGAAGATCTTCTCGATGTCCTCGGGCGTCGTGCGGCCCTGCGCGGTGGTCTGCACGATCACGTCGTACTGGTCGGCATCGCGCTTGTAGCGGGTGACGTTGCGGCCTCCGAGCATGGTCTCGACAGTGCGTGCCACCTGATCGACCGCCACGCCCATGTCGGCCGCGCGATCGCGGTCGACCTCCATGAACACCTCGGGCTTGTTCAGCCGCAGGTCGGTGTCGGGCTGCTGGAAGCCCGGGTTCTTGTTCATCTCGGCCACCATCTGCTGCGAGACGCGGGACAGGTTGTCGTAGCTGTCGCTGGTGACGATGACGAAGTTGATCGGCCGCTCGCGGAAGCCCTGCCCCAGGCTGGGTGGGGTGATCGCGAACGCGGTCACGCCCGGCAGGCTGCTCACTTGTGGTTGCAGCGACCGCGCGATCTCCAGGGTGCTTCGCTTGCGCTCGCCCCAATCCACCGTGCGGAAGATGGCCGTGCCCTGGGCCACCGACGGGTTGCCCGCAAACACGAAGCGGCGATCGATCTCGGGGATGTTCGACGTCATCCGCTCGATGGCGTCGAGGTAGCGCGAGGTGTACTCCAGCGTCGAGCCGTCGGGCGCATTGATCGGCATGAAGATCACGCCGCGGTCCTCCATCGGGGCCAGTTCGCTCTTGGCGGTCGAGAACAGCCACCAGCTGCCGCCGCCGCTGGCCAGCATCACCACCAGCACGATCCAGCGCTGGCCAAGCACCCACTTCAGCGCCACCTCGTACTGGCGCGACAGCCCGACCAGCACCCGCTCCATGCCACGGTCGAAGCGCGTTGGCGTGGGGTTGTGCCGCAGCAACTTGCTGCACAGCATCGGGGTCAGCGTCAGCGCGATGAAGCCCGACACCAGCACGGCCCCGGCCAGCGTCAGCGCGAACTCGACGAACAGCCGGCCCGTGCGCCCCGGCGTGAAGGCCAGCGGGGCGAACACCGCGGCCAGCGTCAGCGTCATGGCCACCACGGCAAAGCCGATCTCGCGCGCGCCGCGCAGCGCGGCCTGGAAGGGCTCGAGACCCTCCTCGATGTGGCGGAAGATGTTCTCCAGCACCACGATCGCATCGTCCACCACCAGGCCGATCGCCAGCACCAGCGCCAGCAGCGTCAGCGTGTTGACCGTGAACCCCGCCGCCGCCATCAGCGCAAAACTGCCGATCAGGCTGACCGGGATGGTGACCAGCGGGATGATCGACGCCCGCATCGTGCGCAGGAAGACGAACACCACCAGGGCCACGAGGCCCGTGGCCTCGGCCACGGTCTGGAACACCGACTGGATGGACCGCTCGATGAACACCGAGTTGTCGTTGGCCTGGATCACCTTCAGGCCAGGCGGCAGGTCGCGCTGGATCAGCGGCAGGGCCGCGCGCACCCCGGCCGCCACCTCCAGCGGATTGGCCGTGGCGTTGCGCACGATGCCGGTGGAGATGGACGGCTGGCCGTTCAGGCGGACCCGCGAGCGTTCGCTCGCCGCCGCCTGCTCGACGCGCCCCACGTCGCGCAGCCGCACGGTGTAGCCATTGACCTGCTTCAAGGCCACGTCGGCGAACTGCGCCGGCGTGGCCAGTTCGGTGCGAGAGGTGACGCTGAACTCGCGCTGCGTGCTCTCGATGCGGCCGGCAGGCACCTCGAGGTTCTGGCGCCGCAATGCATCTTCGACGTCCTGCACCGTCAGCCGGTGCGCGGCGAGGCGATCGGGGTCGAGCCAGATGCGCATCGAGAACTTGCGGTCGCCACCGATCTGCACGTCGGCCACGCCGGGGATGGTCTGCAGCCTGGGCTTGACGACCCGGTTGATGATGTCGGTGACATCGAGTGGGCTCATCGTGTCGGTGACGAAGGCCAGCCAGATCACCGGCGTGGCATCGGCTTCCACCTTGGCGATCACCGGCTCGTCGGCGGCGTCCGGCAGGCGACCGCGCACGCGCGACACGCGGTCGCGCACGTCGGCCGCCGCGGAATCAGGTTCCTTGGTGAGCTTGAACCGCACCGTGATCTGGCTCTGCTCGGAGCGCGAGATCGAGGTCAGGATGTCGACGCCGTCGATGCCCGCGATCGAATCCTCGAGCGGTTTGGTCACCTGCGACTCGATGACTTCCGACGATGCGCCGATGAGCCGCGTGCTCACGGTGACCACCGGCTCGTCGATGCGAGGATATTCGCGCACGGACAGCTTGGTGTACGACACCAGCCCCACCAGCACGATGAGCAGCGACATCACGGTGGCGAACACCGGGCGCCGGATCGACAGGTCGGAGACTTTCATGTCGGGCCCCGTTCCGTGGCTCAGACCGCGGTCGCCGCGCGGCGCGCACCCGGCCCGTTGCCGGGGCCGGACGCCGCGCCCGAGGCGCCGGCACCCGGCGGACGCGTGCCGGCAGGCTTGTCGATGTCGACGATGCGCAGGGCCTGCCCCTCGCCGCGCATCAGGCGCGCCTGTCCGGCGATCACCACCAGGTCACCTGCGGCCACGCCGTCGAGCAGTTCCACCTTGCCAGGCAGTCGATGGCCGATGCGCGCCTCGATGCGCTTGGCGGCCTTGCCGCCCTCGGGGGTGTCGACCACCTTGATGACGAACTGCTTGTCGCCCAGCGGCACCAGCGCCTCTTCGGGCACCACCAGTGCCTGCTCGCGCACGGCGAAGACGACGCGGGCGCGGGCGAACATGCCGCCCCTCAGGGTGCCGTCGGTGTTGGCCATGCGGGCGCGCACCAGCACCGATCGCCCATTGGCATCCAGCTGGGCATCGAGCGCGCCGATGCGGGCCTCGAAGCGCCGGCCGGGCATGGAATCGAGCGACAGCTGGACGGGCTGTCCTTGTCGCACCCGCGAGAGGTAACGCTCCGGCAGGCGGAAATCCACCCAGACCGACGACGTGTCCTCGACGGCGACCAGGTCGGCGCCGTCCTTGACGTAGTCGCCGAGGCTGACGTTGCGAATGCCGGTCAGGCCGTCGAACGGCGCCAGGATGCGCATGCGCGCCAACTGCGCCTGGGCCAGGGCCACCTGCGCCATGGCCACGTCCATGGCTGCGGCGTTCTGGTCCACCGCGCTTTGGCTGACGAAGTTCTGCGCGACCAGTTCGCGGCTGCGCTGCAGGTTGGTTCGGGCGATGCTGGCCTGGGCCTCGGCCTGCTTCAGCTGGGCTTGCTGCAACGTATCGTCCAGGCGCACCAGCACCTGGCCGCGGCGCACGCGCTGGCCGTCGGAGAACTCGAGCGCCGAGATCCGACCGCTCACTTCGGGCCGCAGCATCACCCCTTGGTTGGCCCGCAGCGACCCCACGGCCGCGGCATCGTCCTCCAGGCGCATCACCTCGACCCGGCCCACCTCGACGGCGATGGGGCCCGCGGGTGCGCCCGGCCCGGTCGGCCCTCCTCGAGCCCCGCCACTGGCCGATGCCCCTGGACCGCCCGCCGTGGCGCCCGAGGCCGCCGGCGCCGCACCCGCCAGCACCGTGGCCGCATTCGTTCGGTTCTGAAGCCACCAGGCCCCACCCAACGCAGCAGCCAACAGGACGGCAAGGGCGGCGGTGTGCGAGGTCTTCATGTTCTGGTTCGAATCCGGTCGTCCACTGTAACGATATCCGTCAAGATCCGCCCTCGGGTGGGCTACCCAGGTCGACGGGGGCGTTCAACGGGCCAGCCGGGCGGCCTCGACACCGCGATTGGCCAGCTGGTCGGCGCGCTCATTGCCCGGGTCACCCGTGTGGCCGCGCACCCAGTGCCACTGCACTTCGTGCGACGCCACCAGGGCATCGAGCCGCTGCCACAGGTCGATGTTCTTGACCGGCTGCTTGTTCGCCGTGCGCCAGCCGCGGGTCTTCCAGCCGTGGATCCAGGTCGTGATGCCGTTCTTCACGTACTCGCTGTCGGTGTACACGGCCACCGGCGAATGCCGCTTCAGCGAGGCCAGGGCCTCGATCACCGCGGTCAACTCCATCCGGTTGTTGGTGGTGGCCGGGTCGCCGCCGAACAGTTCCTTCTCGTGCTCGCCCCAGCGCAGCCACGCGCCCCAGCCCCCGGGCCCCGGGTTGCCCTTGCAGGCGCCATCGGTGTAGATCACCACGCGGTCGGTCATCGACCCTCCGTTGTTGCATTGGAATGCGCCGCCACCGCAGGAGCGGTGGCCTTGGCCCCGACACTGCGCCGCCGCGCGATGCCCACCAGGCGCATGCCACGCACGCGCTTGACGGCGACGACGAAGTACATGGCGCCCAACACGGGCCACCAGCGGTCGCCGGCACGCTCGAGCCAGCCCATGCGCTCGAGCCAGCGCTGGCTGCCGAACGGTGGCCGCCAGCAGCCGAACCGTCCGACCTCGACCTCGAAGCTGAGCAGGCGCAACCAGTCGCGCAGCCGCCAGTAGCCGATGAACTCACCATCGCCGGGCATGAACATGCGCCCACCCAGGCCGGTGCGCTGGCGAAGGTGGCCGATGTTCTGGCGCAATCCCCACAGGCTGGCCGGGTTGAAGCCCGCGATGACGACCCGGCCTTCGGGCACCAGCACGCGCTCGACCTCGCGCAGGGTTTCGTGCGGATCGCGCGCCAGTTCCAGCGCATGGGGCAGCACCACCAGATCCAGGCTCTGCGCAGGAAACGGCAGCGCATCGAAATCGCAATGCAGCGCCAGCGACTCGTGCGGCGCCAGCGTGGCCAGCGTGTCGTCCACCGGTGGCAGGTCCATCGACTCGGGCAGCATCATGGTGTCGCTGGCCACCCAGCGGTGCGGCATGCGGTTGGCGCGCAGTCCGTCGATCTGCGGCAGCCCAAGCTGCAGGGCATGGAAGCCGAACAGATCGGCCACCGCACGGTCGAACTGAAGCTGCTCCCAGCTCACCAGGTAGTGGCCGGGCGGGCTCTTCAGCCAGTGCCCCAACTCTATAATCGATGCATCGCGCGTCATGAACCTGATTGCCCTGCCCGCATTCACCGACAACTACATCTGGATGCTCCACGATGGCCATCGGGCCATCGTTGTCGATCCGGGCGACGCGCAGCCTGTGCAGGCCGCGCTCGAGTCCAGAGGTCTCGAACTCGCCGGCATTCTAGTGACGCACCACCACCCGGACCATGTCGGTGGTGTCGATGCGCTCAGGTCCAGCTTGCACGGTGAGGTCTTCGGGCCGGTGCGCGAGGACATTCCGACGCCCTTTCGGGCACTGCACCATGGCGACACGGTGCAGGTGGCCGGGCTCGCCTTCGACGTGATCGACGTGCCGGGCCACACCGCCGGGCACATCGCCTTCGTCCATCGCCCCCCCCAGGGCCAGGCCCCCATCCTCTTCTGCGGCGACACGCTGTTCTCGGCCGGCTGCGGCCGCCTGTTCGAAGGCACGGCAGCGCAGATGCACGCCTCTCTGTCGAGCCTGGCAGCACTGCCGCCCGACACGCAGGTGTGCTGCGCCCACGAGTACACCGAATCCAACCTGCGCTTCGCGGCCGCCGTCGAGCCCGACAATGCGGCCATCGCCGACCACATTCAGGTCTGCCGTTCGCTGCGTGCCGATGGCCGGTCGACGCTGCCGTCCACCATCGGCCGCGAGCTCGAGATCAATCCCTTCCTGCGCTGCGCCATTCCGGCGGTGCAGGCCGCTGCCCGCCAACGCGGTGCGGCCGACGACAGCGGCCCCGCCGTGCTGGGCGCCCTGCGCGAATGGAAGAACACCTACCGATGATGAACCTGCTGCGTCTGCTGCCGGCCTGTGCCGCCCTCACCCTCGCCGCCTGCGCCACGGCACCGGTGCCCGTGCCGCCCCCGGCGGTAGCGGTGGCTCCAGAGCCGGTGCAGGCCCCCGCCCCGGTGGAGCCGCCGGTAGCGGTGGTGGCAGCGCCGCCCCCGGCCCAGCCCGTGGCGCAGCCTGCCGAAACCACCCCGCTGGCGGCACCCGTCGACCCGCTGCGGCCCGAGGTGCGCATCGACCTGGACGATGCCACCGCCCACACCGACCTGTGGCGCCGCGCCCGCCAGGGCTTTGC
Organism: Ideonella sp. A 288; assembly: GCF_002198735.1. GTDB lineage: Bacteria > Pseudomonadota > Gammaproteobacteria > Burkholderiales > Burkholderiaceae_C > Pseudaquabacterium. The sequence goes on along the minus strand of NZ_MWLO01000075.1, from coordinate 24,616 downwards.
CATGCCCGACCTCGACAGCGATCTGGTGCGCAAGTGGGAGCAGTACTACAGCGCCAAGCCCGAGTACATGCAGCGCATGCTCGAACGCGGTGGCCGCTACCTTTTCCACATCGTCGACGACCTCGAGCGCCGCGGCATGCCGACCGACCTGGCACTGCTGCCCTTCATCGAGAGTGCCTTCAACCCGCAGGCCATGTCCACCGCCAAGGCCTCCGGCATGTGGCAGTTCGTCCCCGGCACGGGGCGCGACTACGACCTCAAGCAGAACATCTTCCGCGACGACCGCCGCGACGTGCTCGCGTCCACCCGTGCCGCGCTCGACTACCTGAAGACCCTGCACGACATGTTCGACGACTGGCACCTGGCGCTGGCCGCCTACAACTGGGGCCAGGGCAGCGTGAAGCGGGCCATTGCCAACAACCAGCGGGCTGGCCAGCCCGGCACCTACGACCGGTTGCGCATGCCCGACGAGACCCGCAACTACGTGCCCAAGCTGCAGGCCATCAAGAACATCGTGGCCCGGCCGGAGGCCTTCGGCCTGACGCTGCCGCCGTTGCAGAACCACCCCTACTTCCTGGCCGTGCCAATCGACCGCGACATCGATGTCGACCTGGCCGCCCGCCTGGCCGGACTGCCGCTCGACGAGTTCAAGCAGCTCAACCCGCAGATGAACAAGCCGGTGATCCTGGCCGCCGGCACGCCGCAGGTGCTGCTGCCCTACGACGCCGCCAACGCCTTCGTGCGGGCGGTGAACCGCCACAAGGGCCCGCTGGCCAGCTGGACCGCCTGGGTGGCACCCAAGACCGTGCGCCCGGCCGAAGCCGCGCGCCAGGTGGGCATGAGCGAGGCCGCCCTGCGCGAAGTGAACCGCATCCCCCCGCGCATGCTGGTCAAGGCCGGATCCACCCTGCTCGTGCCGCGCAACGGTCAACGCAGCCAGGACGTCGCCACCCACGTGGCCGACAACGCCATGCTGGCGCTGGCCCCCGACCTGCCGCCGCTGCGCAAGGTCAGCTTCAAGGCCGGCAAGCGCGGCACCACGGTGGCCGCTGTCGCACGGCAGTACAAGGTCAGCGCCGCCCAGGTGGCCCAGTGGAACGGTGTAGCTGCCAACGGCCACTTCAAGGCCGGCCAGGCGGTGGTCGTGATGGTGCCAGCCAAGCGCAGCGTGATGGCGCGCAAGGCGGTGCGGTCCAACGTGCGCACCGTGGCATCCACAGGCGGCAAGCGGGTGGTGCGGCCGGGCCCGCCGGCGCGCCGCGCGCGCTGATCGCGGCAGCCGGCCTGGTTCAGGCCACGTCCACGATCGCGTAGCTCTTGGTCAGCGGCTCGATCACCTCGAACGAGCCCTGAAAGCCCGGCGCGAGGGCCAGCGCCTCGCCCGGGCCCACCTCGCACACCGAGCCATCCGCTCCATGCACCCGGCATCGGCCGGCGAGCACGGTGAACAACTCGTGCTCATGCGGGCCGAAGGCGATGCGCCAGTGTCCGGGTTCACAGCGCCAGACGCCGCAATACAGGCGGCTGCCCGGCGCCAGCGGCGCATCGACGACGTTCCAGGTCTCGCGGCGAGGGTTGCCGTCGATCAGACGTTCAGGGCGGGGGCGATCGACCTCGGGCTCGCCGGGCATCGACGCGCCCAGCTTGAGCAGTGCGCTCAGTTCGCTCGTCATCGCCGGTCGCTCAACGCGTGGGCCAGGGTGGACAGGTCCACGTACTCGAGTTCGCTGCCGGCGGGCACGCCGCGCGCCAGTCGCGTGACCTTCAGGCCGCGCGCCTTCAAGGCCTGGGCCAGCACATGCGCCGTCGCCTCGCCCTCGGCGGTGAAATTGGTGGCCAGGATCACCTCGTCGACCACCCCGTCAGCCGCCCGCTCGAGCAGCGGGTGCACACCGATGTCGGCCAGCCCGATGCCATCGAGCGGGCTCAGGCGCCCCATCAGCACGAAGTACAGCCCGCGGTAGCTGCCGCTGCGCTCCATCGCGGCCAGGTCGGCCGGCGTCTCGACGACCAGCAACTGGTGCGCATCGCGCGAGGTGTCGCGGCAGATGCCGCAGACCTCGGCCTCGCTGAAGGTGTGGCAGCGGGTGCAGTGGTGGATGCTCTGCACCGCATCGAGCAGCGCACCGGCCAGCCGTTGCGCGCCGTCGCGGTCGTGCTGCAGCAGGTGATAGGCCATGCGCTGGGCCGACTTCACGCCCACGCCGGGCAGTCGGCGCAGCGCCTCGATCAGGCCTTCCAGGCTGTGTTCGGTCACGGTGCGCTCGCTGCTCGCAGGCGCAGGCCAGCCAATGGGCTGCCAGCCCCCGTCAGAACGGGAACTTCATGCCGGGGATCTGCGGCATGCCGGCGGTGAGCTTGCCCATCTTCTCCTGCGAGGTGGCCTCGGCGCGGCGCACGGCGTCGTTGAAGGCAGCGGCCACCAGATCCTCCAGCATGTCCTTGTCCTCGGCCAGCAGGCTGGGGTCGATGGTGACGCGCTTCACGTCGTGCTTGCAGGTCATCTGCACCTTGACCAGGCCGGCGCCGCTCTGGCCTTCGACCTCGATCGTGGCCAGTTCGTCCTGGGCCTTCTTCAGGTTGTCCTGCATCGCCTGGGCCTGCTTCATCAGGCCGGCGAGTTGGTTCTTCATCATGGCGTGTCGTTCCTTGGTTCGGTGATCGGCTTGATCGAGCCCGGCACGATGCGGGCGGTGGAGAACTGGGCCATCAGCGTTTGCACGGCGGGGTCGCCGCGGATCAGTTGCTCGGCGTCTCGCTGGGCCGCCTCGCGGGCCTCGGCATCGCGGCGGGACAGCGAATCCTGGGCGGCACCGGACTCGACGACCAGCCGCATCGGCCGTCCGGTCTCGGCCTGCAGTGCCGCCTGCAATTTGTCGCGCAAGGGTTCGGCGCGCAGCGGTTCGCGCTCGACCCGCAGGCGCCAGACCTCGGCGCCGTCGACGCTGTCGACCGACACCAGTTCAGCCTGCAAGGCCAGTTCGCGCACCAGCGCCCCGATGCCTCCCCGGGCGATCACCGGGCGGACGAGCTCGGACCAGCGGTCGCCGGCCTCGGTGCGTTGCACGGACGATGGCGCCGGCCTCGATGGCTCGCCGCGCTGCAATGTCTCGGCAGCAGGCGGCTCGGCCTGCGGCTCCGGCATCGGGGCCGGCGATGCGGGCCGCTCGGCAGACACCGGCTCACCATAGCCTTCCTCCGGCGGCGTGTCGTCCATCCAGGGCGGCGGTTCGTCGGAACGGCGCACCGCCGCCGCGGGCGCTGCGGGCTGGGCGTTGGGCTTCGCCGCGTCGACCACGCTCGGCGGCGCTGCGGCCAGGGGGGGCATGGCCGGCGTGCCCGAGGTCGCGCCCGCCGTCTTCGGCAGCGACACGGGCAGCGCCGACGGCTTGGCCGCTGGCAGGGCCCTGGGCGGCGGCGCCACCACCGGCCGGGCCGGGGCGCTGGTGCGGGCCTCACGCGGTGCCGCCTGCAGCGGCGCATGGCGCGCGGCGGCCATCGGCGCCGGGCCCTGCGGCGGGAAGGCGAACAGGCGCAGCAGCACCATCGTCAGCGCGGCGTACTCGTCGGACAGCAGGCTCAGCTCGGGCCGACCCTGCAGCACGATGCTGTAAAGCAGTTGGGTCTCGTCGGGCGGCATCTCGCCGGCCAGTTGGCGCGCGGCGGCGGTGTCGGGATCGGTGTCGTCCAGTGCACCGGGCACCGCCTGCTCGATGGCCATCTGCTGCAGCAGCATGGCCAGTTCTTCGATCGTGCCGGCGGCCGACAGGCCCAGGCCGCGCAGCGCGTCCACCGTGGCCAGCACGGCCGCGCCATCGCGCGCGGCCAGCGCCTGCACCAGCCGCGTGGCATGCGAGCGGTCGACCGTGCCGAGCATGGTGCGCACGCCGGCTTCCTCGAGCCGGCCGGCGCCGAACGCAATGGCCTGGTCGGTGAGCGACAGCGCGTCGCGCATCGAGCCGCGCGCCGCCCGCGACAGCAGCCGCAGCGAGCCGGCATCGGCCGGCACGCCCTCGGCCTCGAGCACCGCCAGCAGGTGGGCATGCACCACCTCGGGCGCCATCGGTCGCAGGTTGAACTGCAGGCAGCGGCTCAGCACCGTGGGCAGCACCTTCTCGGGGTCGGTGGTGGCCAGCACGAACTTCAGGTACTCGGGCGGCTCTTCCAGGGTCTTCAGGAGCGCGTTGAACGCGTCCTTCGACAACTGGTGTGCCTCGTCGATCATGAACACCTTGTAGCGGCCGACGCTGGGCTTGTAGGCCGCCCGCTCGATCAGATCGCGGATCTCGTCCTTGCCGCCGTTGCTGGCGGCATCCATCTCGATGTAGTCGATGTAGCGGTCGGCGTCGATCTCGGTGCAGGCCTGGCAACGGCCGCAGGGGTGCGCGGTGACGCCCCCTTGCCCATCCAGCCCCGTGCAGTTGAGGCTCTTGGCCAGGATGCGGCTGACCGTGGTCTTGCCGATGCCCCGCGTGCCGGTGAAAAGGTAGGCATGGTGCAGGCGACCGCTGGTGAGCGCGTTGCCCAGCGCCTGCACCACATGCCCCTGCCCGACCATCTGGTCGAAGGTGAGGGGCCGGTACTTGCGGGCCAGGACGAGGTCGCTCATGCGGTCATTCTAGGGGCCTGCCCCGTGGCCGCGGCCCGCCCGGCGCCGCCTGCGCCGACGGCCGCGTCGCCGATAATCCGGCCGATGAAGCCCGCCTCCCCGACCGCCGCGCACGGCACGCTGAGTTACGAACACGCCGGTGTCAACTACGACCTGATCGACCCGCTGAAGGTCAGCGCCCAGCGCGCCGCGGCCGCCACGGCGGTGCAACTGCAGGCCCATGGCTTCGACGAGGTGCAGGCTTCGCGCGGCGAGTCGGCCTACGTGGTCGATCTCGGCCCCTTTTACCTGGCCTCGATCGTCGAATGCCTGGGCTCCAAGGCCCTGGTGGCCGACGAGATGGCGCGGCTCACCGGGCGCAGCTGGTATGACGGCATCGCGCAGGACACCATCGCGATGGCGGTCAACGACCTCATCACCGTGGGCGCCACGCCGCTGGTGGTGCAGGCCTACTGGGCCGCCGGTGGCTCCGACTGGTTCGGCGACGCCGCACGCGCCCAGGCGCTGGTCGCCGGCTGGCGCAAGGCCTGCGAGGTGTGCGGGGTGGCCTGGGGGGGCGGCGAGACGCCGGCGCTGGCGGGCATCGTCGAGGCCGGCCGCATCGACCTGGCCGCGTCGTGCACCGGGCTGGTCAGCCCGAAGGAGCGGCTGTCGCTGGGCGACCGGCTGGGCGCCGGCGATGCGATCGTGCTGCTGGCCTCCAGCGGCATCCACGCCAACGGCCTGAGCCTGGCGCGCAAGCTGGTCGAGCGCCTGCCCGCCGGGTGGCTCACCGAGGTGGCGCCCGGGCTGGGCTACGGCGAGGCGCTGCTGGCGCCGACCACGCTGTATTCGCCGGTGACCGAGGCCCTGTGGAAGGCCGGCATCGGCGTGCACTATGCGGCCAACATCACCGGCCATGGCTGGCGCAAGCTGCTGCGCCACCCGGCCGCCTTCACCTACCGCATCCGCCAGGTGCCGGCCGTGCCGCCGGTGCTGCGCTTCATCCAGCAGCAGGCGCAGCAGGACGATTTCGAGGCCTACGGCACGCTCAACATGGGTGCTGGCTTCGCGCTGTTCATGCCAGCGGCCCAGGCCGACCAGGCCGTGGCCATCGCCCGCGGCCTGGGCATCGACGCATTGGTCGCGGGCACGGTGGAAGCCGGGCCGAAGCGGCTGATCATCGAACCGCTGGGCATCGAGTACGGCGACGACGCGCTGCAGTTGCGCGCCTCGGGCTGAACCGGGCGCACTCGCCTACAATCGCGCCCGACGGGCCTCCTCGCATGGAAGCGCGGCCAACCGGGTCAGGTGGGGAACCAAGCAGCCCTAACCGTTGCAACCAGTGCCGAGGGCAAGGCTCGTCACCCTTCTCACCGAAGGGACGCCCCAGGGCCACAGTCTCGCCGCGACGGGCACCGGCCACACCCAGCCACTGCAGGGCGTGACATCGGCGGCCTCAGGCCCCAGACACCCCGCCCTTGCGCCGATCCGATCGCGCCGCGTGGTGCGGCCGCTCGTCGCTTGAGTTGCAGCAACGGCACGGCCGCCGTCGGGCCTAGAGTGGGCTCGCATGGACCCCTTTCGCGCCTCGGTCGGGCTCTTCTCGACGCCGATGCTGGCAGGCACAGCAGTCCTGTCCCTGCTGCTCGCGGGGTGCGCCGCGCCGGGCCGACCGATGACGCAGACGGTGCGTATCGAAACCCCGGGATGCGATGCAGCGCGCTGCGAACTGAGCAACGACGTGGGCCATTGGACCCTGCCCAGCACACCCGGCACGGTGAGCCTGACCACCTCCCATGCGCCGTTGCAGGTGACTTGCCAGGCGGCGCCAGGCGCGTCGGGCCGCACCGGCGCCCCGGCCACGGTGGCGCCGCCGGGCGCCGCGGGTGCCGTGGCGGGCGGGGTGGCCGGGGGCGCCGCGATCGGGGCGGCCGTCGGGGCGACCGCCCTGTCCTTCATCCCGCCGCTGGGCGTCATCGTGGTGCTCAGCGGCGTGGCCGTCGGGGCGGCCACCGGCCACTCGGTGGCCGCCGACCTGCAGTCGATCCGCTATCCCGAGGTCATCCGCGTCGGCCTGGACTGTCGGCCGCCCGGCCCGGCGGTGGCCCCACCCGGCCCGCGCGTCGGGCTGGACGTTCGAAGCCTGACGCCGGACGAGGCGCGTGCCGCAGGGCTGGGTGACCGCCGCGGCGTGCGGGTGCTGGCGGTCGTGGCCGACGGACATGCGGCCGCCGCAGACCTGCAAACAGGCGACATCCTGCTGTCCGCCGACGGCGTCGATCTGGCCGACGCCGCCGACCTGGCCGAGCGGGTGCTCGTCCTGCCGCCCGGCTCTGCGCTGGTGCTGAAGGTGTGGCGCCATGGCCAGGCCCTGGAGCGCCGCCTGACGAAGCCGGGCGGCATGCCATGAGCGACCCCGCGCTTGCGGCCTCGGGGTGGACCAGGCACCTGGTCCTGGCGCTGTTTGCGGCGGTGCTGTGCGGCTGTGGCGTGATGTTCCGGGGCACGCTCAGGCCCGAACTCTTTCCGCGTGGCACGGTCACGTCGGCAGCGCCGCTGAAAGGCCGCATGGCCCTGCTCGTGCCGCCCCAGGTGGCCACCACGGTGAACCGCGGCGAGCGGACGGGCGGACGGCCCAGCGACCTCGAACTGCCCATCGGCCGCATCGTCGAGGCGGCGCTGCAGTTGACCTTGGCGGACGCGCTGTCCGGTGGCGTGTCGGCGGTGGACCGGGTCCCTCCCGCCGACGGCGGCCATGTCGGCACGCTGGTGGTCGACACGGTGCAATGCGTCGACCGGGTGCGCCTGAAGTGGTTGCTGCCGGTGCCCCTGCTGGGCCTGGTCGGGGACACCGAGACCGACGTCCAGGTGTCGGTCGATGTCCGGCTGCTCGACACCGAAGGCCGGACCGTGTGGTCACGGCAGTACGACGACGGTCGACAGGTCTGGCAGCCGCGCTGGCTCGGGTACGAGGCCGGCCCCGACGCCATCGTGCGCCTGGCCCATGAAGCCGCATGGCGCGTGGCCCGACGCGTGGCGGACGATCTGCGGGACGCCGTGGCCGCGGATCGCAACCGGCCGCGCAGCCTGTAGCGTGGCCTGCACGGCTTCTCCCGCGACGGGCGGGTGCCTCAGCTGGCGTGCCTGAAGGCCATCACGGCCTGGTTGCGCAAGGTGCGCAGCAAGGACAGTTCCCGCTCGTTGGGCACCAGGCTCCCTGCCGCCGCCTTGTCGCCATAGATCAGCCCGAGTGGCGCCCCTTTCAGCGCCATCGGTAACAGCACGAACGTTGGTGCATGCACGCGCTGCCGGTACCAGGCCGGCAGCCGGCTCGACACGGCGGGCAGCGACGCGTCCGCGATCAGGGTGTCGGCGTTGCGCATGCACACCGCGGCCAGCAGGTCTTGTGGCGCTGCACCGCCCTGCGGCAGGGCGACACGGAACACCGGGCTCAGCGCGTCGGCCCCTTCGCCCAGGCCGAAGCGGCCGACGAGCACGCCGCTGCGGGCATCGCGCAGGCACAGCAGGACGCGTTGCAGGGCAAGCCCGCGGTACATCGCCTCGAGCACCATGCGCAACACGCTGTTGAGGTCGAAGCGATCGGCGGCCAATGAATCGGTGATGTCCTGGATGCCGGCGGCCAGCACCTGCGCCACGTCGATGGCGGCGGTGCGGTCGGGCAGGATCAGCGTGGCAGCGGACGACGTGTCGTCGCCCGCGGCGGCCACCAGCGCTTCGGTGCTGTCCAGCATCGCCGCCGTGGCCCGGGTGGGCGCTTCCGATCCGGCCCTTGAGCGGTCGACCGGAGATCGTTCCGGCGGCGGCAGGCCAAGGGCCGGTGACATCTGCACGACGTGTGCCTTGGCGGCCTCGGCGGCACGCTTGAAATCCGGCAGGCCCAGCGACAAGGCCTTGCCGTAGCGCTCGGTCACGGTGTGCAGGCAGTGCGCCAGGTCGGCCGCGGGGTCCTTCAGCAGTGCATCAGCGGCGTCGTTGGCGGCCGCGGTGATCCAGCGCAGGCGCTCCAGGCCGGTCGACACCGGCCGCTGCGGCGGCGCGTCATGGCCGATCGTCATGCAGCGCTGCAGGGTGTCGGGCAGGCCCCAACTGCGGGCCACGCCGAGGCCCAGCGCCTCGAAGCCGATGCCCAGCACCTGGGTCGACACCGATTCGCCGGTGGCGCCACCGACCTTGGCTTCGCTGGGCGATGCCAGCCTCTCGCGGATGGCCATCGCCTCCTCGGGAAGGTAGTACTCGGTCAGCAGCCGGCCCAGGTTGAACAGCATGCCGCCGAGGAAGGCCTCCTCGCTTTCGCGGGTGTTACCGGCCAGATCGCTGGCCAGTTGGCCGGCGGTGAGGGCGCGCAGGAACTCCCCGCGCAGGCGCTGCGCATGCGCCTTGTCCTTCATGTGCTCGATGAGCATCAGCGACAGCGCCATGTTGCGGATGCCCGCGAAACCCACCAGGGCCACGGCCCGTGACACCGTGCTGATGCTGCCACCACCGGCACCGCGGAAGTGCGCCGTGTTCACCAGGCGCAGCAGCTTGTTCGACAGCGCCACGTCCTTCAGGATCTCGGAGGACAGCGCACCCAGGCTCTCGTGCTCGGAGGTCGCGATGCGCTGGATGCGCACCACCGACTGCGACAGGGCCGGGAAGTCGGTCTTGTGGCGCATGCGCCGAAGCAGGAAGTCGAGCGTGCCGCTGCCGCTGGCCGCCGCCGCCGCGGTCGACGCGTCGGTCCGCCCGAGCCAACCCTGCAGCGCGTCGCGAAAGGCCTGGATGCTGTCGTGGCGCAAGGCCCGTTCGCGGGCCAGGGCGCGCTGCACGATGCTGCGCAGGGCATCGTCCAGCGCCGGCTCCGCCGGCACGGCAAGGTCCTCGTTCGCCGCGCGGTGCAGGGCCCGGAACGGATCCTTCTCTTGCACCAGCCGCTGGCCGCTCATCATCTCGGCCAGCACCAGGCCGGCGGAGAACACGTCCATGCCGGGTGACGGCGCCTCGCCGCGCGCGGCCTCGGGCGACATGTAGCCCGGCGTGCCGACGATGCGGCCATCGGCGCCGTCGGCCAGGCGCGCGGCGATGCCGAAGTCCATCACCCTGGCTCGGCCCTCACCATCGACCAGGATGTTCGACGGCTTGAGGTCGCGGTGCACGATGCCGTGCTCGTGGGCCACCCGAAGCGCGTCCAGCACGTCGACCATCGTCGCCACCGCGTCGCGCGGCGGCATGGCACCCTGCTGCCGCAGCACCGCGGCCAGCGTTCGCCCGTTGACCAGTTCGAACACCAGGCAAGGTCGGCCGTCGATCTCGCCCGCCTCGAACAGCGGCACGATGTTCGGGTGCGCCAGCCGGCCCACGGCGCGAGCCTCATGCATCCACTGGCTGAGCGCCAGGTTGTCCGCCGCCGGATCGAGCAGCTTGATGGCGACCTCGCGGTCCAGTTGCTCGTCATGGGCCCGCCACACCGTGGCTTGCGCCCCGCGTCCCAGTTCGGACTTCAGGCGAAATCGACCGACCCGCAGTCCGGGCGACGGGGGAGCCAGCACGATGCTCATGGCGTGTGTGTCCTCGGCGACCTCATGCCTGCCCCGCGGCGCCCGATCGGCGCAGGGACGCAGCGGCGTCCGGCGAGATGCCCTGGGCGGCCATCTGCACGTCGCGCAGTCCGATGTGCAGCGCGCGACCATAGCGCTGCGCCACCCGGTTCAGCGCCGCCGGTTGCAGCCCCGCAGGCAGGTCGGCGACGTCGACCACTTCGTTGGCGCAACTGGCCGACAGGCGCAGCAGTTCGTCGTCCGTGGCCGAGGCATGCACCGGCGCCTCGGGGGGCACCCGCAGGATCATGCGCAGCACCCCCTCGTCCAGGCCCCAATGGCGGCCAATGGCCTGGCCGATCGATGCGATGTCGATGCCCAGCACGGCAAACGACGCGCCCTCCTCGGTCATGCCCGGTTCTTCGGCCTCGCCTTCCTCGGTCGGCGGGGCCGGCTTCATCAATCGCTCGATCTGCATCGCTTCGTCGGAAAAGTGATAGCGCACGACCAGGCGACCCAGGTTCTGCATCAGGGCCAGCAGGTAGACCACTTCGCCGTCGTAGCCCGCGGGCCGCAACCACTGGGCGATGCGCCCAGCCCGCTTGGCGCGGTCGATGTGCTGCTGAAGGTCCACCCCCTGGGCGGAGTTCAGCGGACCCGGCCAGGCGCGCAGGCTGAGCGCGGCACGCCGCACGCCATCGAGGCCCAGCATGTCGATCGCTCGGCGGATCGTCAGGATCGGCGCGCTGCCGGAGGCCATCACGCCGCGAACCTGAGCGCTGTTGACCAGTCGCATCATCTCGAAGCTGAGCGCGACGTCCTGCAGCACCACCTCGGCCAGTTCGGCGTTGCGCTCACGCTCCATCAGCACCATGCGGGCGGCGCGCTCGGCGCCACCGGGCGAAGCCGGCAGCAGCCCCACGCTGCGCATGCGGTCCAGCAGCAGGGCCATCGGCCCGCCACCTTGCTCGCCCTCGGCCTGCAGCCAGCCCTCGAGCGCGCGCAGCACCGTCCGGGCGTTGCGGTAGCGTCGCCGCTCCTGGCGGTCGGTGGCGCGGTTGACGATGGCGCGCATGGCGTCCGGCACCGGGTGCGCGGTCGTCCAGCCCAGGCGCACGATGTCGCGTCCAGCCGGCGGCAGTCGATCGATGGCCTGCGACACGTCGGGCTGATCGAGCGCGGGATGCCCGGCCAGCGCATGGTGCATCACGAGGCCGAAGGCCAGCACGTCGCGCTCGGTGGCGCGGCGCTGCGCCTGTGCCGCAGGCCCGGCATCGGCGGCCGGCTCGAGGGCCACGCCCAGGCCCAGCAGGCGCGCAGGGCCGTGCGTGGGCATCAGCACCATGCAGGTCTGGAGGTCATGGTGCGCCAGGCCGGCCTCGTGCGCGAAGGCCAGGCCCTCGAGCACCTGTGCCGCCCACGGCGCCATCTCGTGGGCCGGTTGGCCATTCGAGCCCAGGGTCTCGGACAGCACGGTGGCCAGGCCCCGGTCGTAGGCGATGTACGGCCATTGGTCGTGGACCCCGACCTCGATCACGTGGGCCAGCGACGGATGGTCGATGCGCGAGGCCTTGCGGGCCGTGTGCCGCCAACGGTCGGCGGCATCGGCGTCCGGCGGACGGGAGCGCGGCATGGCCAGCAGCACTTCCTGGCCGACACGGGGGTCGTCGGCCAGCCAGACCAGGGTCCGGGCACTCTTGCCCAGCAGCCGAAGCAGCTGGAAACGCCCGAAGTGGCGCACCGCCCTGGCGGTTGGCGCAGGAGCTGGGGATTGGACCGAGGGCGACGGCGTCATGGACAAGTGGGAGCCTGAACCCCGATTGGACAGAAGCCGAGCCCGTGCCGATGGGCCGAACAGACCGGTCAAGCGCGGGCAGTTGCTCGTGCGCCGGGCGCCGAACCAGCGCGCTGGCCCCCTCACAAGGCTGCGCACTGGGCCCATCGGCGGGAGCAAGCGCGATGGGCCCCCGACCTTTGTGTCAAAATTTCGGGTCCTTCAAGGAACCACGATGAGCAGCGAACTGATCAAGCATGTGTCCGACGCCACGTTCGACACCGACGTCCTGAAATCCGACAAGCCGGTGCTGGTCGACTACTGGGCCGAATGGTGCGGCCCGTGCAAGATGATCGCGCCGATCCTGGACGAGGCCGCCAAGGACTACAGCACGCGGTTGCTGGTCGCCAAGATGAACGTCGACGAGAACCGCGAAGTGCCGGCCAAGTTCGGCATCCGGGGCATCCCGACGCTCATGCTGTTCAAGGGCGGCCAGCTCGCCGCCACCAAGGTCGGCGCCCTGTCGAAGGCGCAGTTGACGGCTTTCATCGAGCCGCACCTATAATCCTCGCCATTGCAGCAGGCTCCGCCGCCACAAGCCGGAGCCAGCCGCCCCAGGATCTGCCTCCGCGCCGTCGGGTCCCAACCCGATAGGCCTGCGGTTCCGGCCTCTACCCCAGTGCATCTTCGATACCCTGCCCAGCGCAGGGTGGTCGTGCAGTCGAAGCACCCCGATGGCGTCCGGCATCAGGCCCGGCCCGCCTGTCCCGCCTCACGCGCCCCCCCTTTTCCTGTCCTCCCGAGGATGAACCCCTAAATGCATCTCTCAGAACTCAAGGCGCAACACGTCTCGGAGCTCATCACGATGGGCGAGGCGCTGGAGATCGACAACGTCGCCCGCCTGCGCAAGCAGGAGCTGATGTTCGCCATCATGAAGAAGCGCGCCAAGGGTGGCGAGCAGGTCTTCGGCGATGGCGTGCTCGAGGTGCTGCCCGACGGCTTCGGCTTCCTGCGCAGCATCGAGGCCAGCTACATGGCCTCGACCGACGACATCTACCTGTCGCCCAGCCAGATCCGCCGCTTCAACCTGCACACCGGCGACATGATCGAAGGCGAGGTGCGCGTACCCAAGGACGGTGAACGCTACTTCGCGCTGGTCAAGGTCGACCGGGTGAACGGCCTCACGCCCGAGGAGAGCAAGCACAAGATCATGTTCGAGAACCTGACGCCCTTGTTCCCCAAGGAGCAGTTCAAGCTCGAGCGCGACATCAAGGCCGACGAGAACGTCACCAGCCGCATCATCGACCTCATCGCCCCCATCGGCAAAGGCCAGCGCGCCCTGCTGGTGGCCCAGCCGAAGACCGGCAAGACGGTGATGATGCAGCACATCGCCCACTCTCTGGTGGCCAACCACCCCGAGATCCACCTCATCGTGCTGCTGGTCGACGAGCGGCCCGAGGAAGTGACCGAGATGCAGCGCACCGTGCGCGGCGAAGTCATCAGCTCCACCTTCGACGAGCCCGCCGCACGCCACGTGCAGGTGGCCGAGATGGTGATCGAGCGCGCCAAGCGCCTGGTCGAGTTGAAGAAGGACGTGGTGATCCTGCTCGACTCGATCACCCGCCTGGCCCGGGCCTACAACAACGTGCTGCCGTCCTCCGGCAAGGTGCTCACGGGCGGCGTCGATGCCAACGCGCTGCAGCGCCCCAAGCGCTTCTTCGGGGCGGCGCGCAACGTGGAAGAAGGCGGCTCGCTCACGATCATCGGCACGGCCCTGATCGACACCGGCAGCCGCATGGACGAGGTCATCTACGAAGAGTTCAAGGGCACCGGCAACTGCGAGATCCACCTGGATCGCCGCATGGCCGAGAAGCGCGTCTACCCGTCGATCCTGATCAACAAGACCGGCACGCGGCGCGAAGAGTTGCTGCTCAAGCCCGAGATCCTGCAGAAGACCTGGATCCTGCGCAAGCTGCTGTACAACATGGACGAGATCGAGGCGATGGAGTTCGTGCTCGACAAGATGAAGTCGACCAAGAACAACCTCGACTTCTTCGACATGATGCGGCGCGGCGGCTGAGGCCAGACGCACCCGCTATAATGCGCGGTTTTCCGCTTTGGCAAGTGCGCCGCATGGTGCTGCGTGGCTGCCGTTGATCACAGCGAGAGGTGTTCGATGAAAGAGGGCATTCACCCCAACTACCGCGACGTGTGTTTCGTGGACCTGTCCAATGGCTTCAAGTTCGTCACCCGTTCCACGGTGCAGACGAAAGAAACCGTCAAGATGGACGATGGCCGCGATTTGCCGCTCGTGAAGCTGGAAACCACCAGCGAGACCCATCCCTTCTACACCGGCACGCAGAAGAGCATCGACAGCCTCGGTGGTCGCGTCGAGAAGTTCCGCAACAAGTTCGCCAGCCTGGGCATCAACAAGAAGCAAGGTTGATCTCCCAGCGCTTGGCAAGAGGGCAGCTTCGGCTGCCCTTTTTCGTGTCTGCGTGCATCATCGACCCGTGAGCTCGACACCCACTCCCGCCCTGGTGGCACGCGACGCCGTACAGCGTCTGCCGCGGTTGGCCCTGATGCTGTTCTGCGCGGCCTATGTGCTGCCTGGACTGTTCGGTCGCGACCCCTGGCGCGGCGCCGACCTCAACGCCTTCGGACAGATGCTCGCGCTGGCCGAAGGCCGCGCACCCTGGCTGTCACCCGCCCTTGGCGGCGTGCCGACTGACGCCGCCCTGCTGCCCCACTGGATCGGCGCCTTGGGCATCGTCGTCGGGTCGCCCTGGCTCGATGCGACGGTGGCTGCCCGGTTGCCTTTCGCGTTGCTGTTGGCGCTGACGCTGGCAGCGGTGTGGTACGCCACGTTCCATCTCGCCCGAGGCGATGCCGCGCAACCCTTGCCCTTTGCCTTCGGTGGCGAAGCCGACACGGTGGACTACGCCCGTGCCATTGCCGATGGCGCCTTGCTCGCGGTCATTGCCACGCTCGGGCTGCTGCAACTGGGGCACGAGACGACGCCGGAACTCGCGCAGTTGGCGGCAGTGGCCTCTCTGCAATGGGCCCTGGCCGCGGCGCCGCACCGGGCACGTGGAGCGCGGCTGGGCGTGATGCTGGCCCTGCCGGCATTGGCGGGCAGCGGGGCGCCCGCGATGGCATTGGCCATGGGCTTGGGGGCACTGGCCGTCACGTGGCGCGATCGGGACGTCGCCGCCCGATCGCTCGCGCCCTGGCTGGCCGGCGCCATGCTGCTGGCAGCGCTGGTGGCCTGGCCGGTGCACAGCTGGGCCTGGCGCCTGGCGCCCCAGGCGATCGACCCGCGACAGCTGGGCAAACTGTGGCTGTGGTTCCTGTGGCCCGCCTGGGCGCTGGCAGGATGGACGCTGTGGCGTTGGCGCGGCCACCTCGGGCACCGTCACCTTGCGGTACCGCTGGTCTCGGTGGCTGTGGCGCTGGGGTCCAGCATCGGCATGGGCGGATCCGACCGCGCCCTGATGCTCGGGCTGCCTGGCATCGCCGTGCTGGCGGCCTTTGCCCTGCCCACGCTGCGTCGCAGTGCGGCGGCGGCGATCGACTGGTTTTCGGTCTTTTTCTTCAGCGCCTGCGGGCTGGCCATCTGGGTGATCTACCTGTCGCTGCAAACTGGCCTGCCGGCCAAACCGGCCGCCAATGTGGCCAGACTCGCGCCAGGCTTCGAGTCGCCGTTCTCGGTGCCTGAACTGTTGTTCGGCGCGCTGGGCACATTGGCTTGGCTGTGGCTGGTGCGCTGGCGCACCAGCCGGCACCGAGCCGCGCTGTGGAAGAGCCTGGTGTTGCCGGCTGGCGGTGTCGCCCTGTGCTGGCTGCTGCTGATGACGCTGTGGCTGCCCCTGCTGGACTATGCCCGCAGCTACCGTCCGTTGATCGACCGCGTGGCACGTGCGCTGCCGCCTGGCGCCTGCGTGGCGGCACCCGAGGCCTCGCCGTCGCTGGTGGCCGCCCTCGAGTTTCATGCCCGGCGGCGCGTCGACGCGTCGATCGGCGCAGCCCACGGCCCCTGTGACTGGATGGTGCTGGTCAGCCGCGGCACTTCGAAGCCGCTGCCGCCTCAGGGCTGGCAGGAAGTGGCCGCCGAGCGACGGCCGACCGAACGCAACGAACTCACGCTGGTGTATCGGCGAATCGCGGTCCGCTGATCGCGGTGTGACCCGGTCGCACCCGTCCGGACGGAAACTGCAGCCGGAAGGTCGACCCCTTGCCCGGCTCACTCTCGATGTCGAGGTTGCCGCCATGGCGCTGCATCACGTGCTTGACGATCGACAGCCCCAGGCCTGTGCCACCGGTCTCGCGCGAGCGACTGCCATCGACCCGGTAGAAGCGCTCGGTCAAGCGGGACAGGTGCTCCCTTGCGATGCCCATGCCGCTGTCGGTGACGCCCAACTCGCCACTGCCATCGGCCCGCAGCAGCCAGGTCACCTCGATCTGTCCGCCGGCTGGCGTGTAGCGCACGGCGTTGGAGAGCAGGTTGCTCAGGGCACTCTGCAGTTCGGATTCAATGCCGGCAATCGCGGCGCCGTCGAGGCCCACGGCGGTGATCGGGTGCCGCCCCTTCGACAGCCCCTCCCCGTCCTGCAGCACCCGCTGCACGAGGACGTCCACGGACACCCACCGGTCGGCCGGTGGGCGCGGGCTGCCTTCCAACTGCGCGAGCGTCAACAGGTCGGCCACCAGCACCTGCATCCGATCGGTCTGCTGTCGCATCAGTGCCTGCATTCGAGCCCGCTCCGTCTCGCTCAATGGCAGGCTCTCCATGGTTTCCAGGAAGCCGGCCAGCACCGTCAAGGGCGTGCGGATCTCGTGCGACACGTTGGCCACGAAGTCTCGGCGCATGGTGTCGGCGCGCAGGCGTTCGGTGACGTCCTGCGACAGCACCAGCTTCTGGCCATCGCCATAGCCCCTGACCAGCACCGTCAACGTGCAACCACCGCCAGGCAGCGCGAAGGTCACCGGCTCGTCCCAGTCGCCGGCCTTGAGGTAGGACACGAATTCCGGCGAACGAACCAGGTTGGTGATGGGCTGGCGCAGGTCGCGACGGGCGTCGAGTCCCAGGTGATCGGCCGCCACCAGGCTGCACCAGTCGATGTGGTCGAGCGGATCGAGCAACAACACCCCGTTCGGCGAAGCTTCGATGGCCGACAGGAACTGGGTCAGCCGGTCACGTTCGCGTGCCAACGCCTGGTCTCGCTGGCGCAGCGCGCGCTCGACGAGATAGCCCATCTCACCCCACAGGCCAGCGCCATGCGGGGCCTCTCGATCCGTCGCCATGGACAGCCACCGCACCAATCGCGAGGCACGCAGGTCATCCAGCAACACCCAGGC
Source organism: Ideonella sp. A 288 (assembly GCF_002198735.1). Lineage (GTDB taxonomy): Bacteria > Pseudomonadota > Gammaproteobacteria > Burkholderiales > Burkholderiaceae_C > Pseudaquabacterium. The sequence goes on along the minus strand of NZ_MWLO01000075.1, from coordinate 7,356 downwards.
CGCCGAGCCGACGACACCACCCAGCGTCAGGCCCCACAAGGGCGAACCGACCGCCTCGCCCAACACGCGGCCGAGCACCCCGCCGACGGCCAGCGAGGCCAATGCCATCGGCAGGCGTTGCAGCAGCGAACTCATCGGCGAAACGAACTCACGACGAGACGGCGCCAGTCTGGCGGGTGAGCCGGTACCCAGCACCGCGCACGGTCTCGATCATGCCCGCGCACTGCGCCGGCAAGAGCGCTTCGCGCAAGCGCTTGATGTGGACATCGACCGTGCGCTCCTCGATGAACACGTGATCGCCCCACACACGGTCCAGCAACTGGGTCCTGCTGTGGACGCGCTCGGGATGGGTCATCAAGAAGTGCAGGAGCCGGAACTCCGTGGGCCCGAGCTTGACGTCGCGCCCGGCGTGGTCGACCCGGTGCGTGGCCGGGTCGAGCCGCAGCCCCGCCACTTCCACCGCGTCGTCGATCGATTGCGGCGCCTTGCGGCGCAGCACGGCGCGGATGCGGGCCATCAACTCGTTGGTCGAGAAAGGCTTGGTCAGGTAGTCATCGGCACCGGCGTCGAGCCCGGCGATCTTGTCGCCCTCCTCGCTGCGCGCGGTGAGCATGATGATGGGCAGGTCGCGCGTGCGTTCGGCCGCGCGCCACTGCCGCGCCAGGGACAAACCGGATTGGCCCGGCAGCATCCAGTCGAGCAGCACCACATCCGGCAGTTCGGCGTCGACTTCGCTGCGCGCGTCCTCGGCACTGGGCGCCACGATCACCTCGTGGCCCGCATGCCGCAGGTTGATGGCGATGAGCTCCGCGATGGCAGCTTCGTCTTCGACCACCACGATTCGGGTCATCCTCGCATCTCCGGGTGTCGGCTAGCGGGCCAGCGACTCGATGGTCTCGAACGGGTTGTGCCGCACGTCGGTGCCCTTGACGATGTAGATGATGACCTCGGCCAGGTTCTTGGCGTGGTCGCCCACGCGCTCGATGGCCTTGGCCACGAACACCAGGTCGATGGCGGCAGAGATGGTGCGCGGGTCTTCCATCATGTAGGTGATGAGCTTGCGCATCAGGCCTTCGAACTCCTGGTCGATCTGGTCGTCGTGCTTGAGCACTTCCACCGCGGCCACAGTGTCGAGCCGTGCGAACGCATCGAGCACCTTGCGCAATTGCCGCGTGGCCAGTTCGCACTCGAACGACAGGTCGGCCACCGGCAGGCGCATGCGGCTGGAACTGCCGGCGTTCAGCAAACGTTGCACCGTGCGGGCGATCTTGGCAGCCTCGTCGCCGATGCGCTCGAGGTTGGCGATGATCTTCGAGACGGCGATGAGCAGGCGCAGATCCCGTGCGGTGGGCTGGCGCCGGGCGATGATCGACGACAGGTCGCGATCGATCGCCACCTCCATCGTGTTCACCTGCATCTCCTGCCTGAGCACCAGCGCTGCGGCGTCGCCGTCGAAGTTGGCGAGTGCATGAACCGCATTGATGACCTGCGACTCGACGAGCCCGCCCATCTCGAGCACGCGGGTGGAGATGGCACTGAGTTCGGCGTCGAACTGGGTGGAGAGGTGCTTGTCGGTCATGGTGCCCTCAGAGGGTGTTGACGTGATGAATGGCACCCGCGCCGGGGTGGCCAAGGGCGCTGGAGTAGGCGCACGGCGCAGCGCATGCTTGGCAGCCTGGGCAAGCCGTGCAACGCCCGCCAGCACCCTTGGGTACCCCGGCCCGAAGGGTGAGGCCCCAGAGTGGGCCCACTCGTCGTTGCAAATGCTCGCCATAGGCCGGGCTATGGCTGCGCTTTGCGCCTAGATTGGGCCCACTCTGGGGCCTCACGCGGGTGCCATTCATCACGTCAACACCCTCTCTACCCGAAACGGCCGGTGATGTAGTCCTCGGTGTCCTTGCGCTTGGGCTTCATGAAGATGTCGGCCGTCGGGCCGAACTCGATCAGGTCGCCCAGGTACATGTACGCGGTGTAGTCCGAGCAGCGCGCGGCCTGCTGCATGTTGTGCGTGACGATCACCACCGTGTAGTCCGACTTCAGCTCGGTGATCAGCTCCTCGATCTTGCCCGTGGAGATCGGGTCCAGCGCCGAGCACGGCTCGTCCAGCAGCATCACCTCGGGCTTGATGGCGATGCCCCGCGCGATGCACAGCCGCTGCTGCTGCCCGCCCGACAGCCCCGAGCCGCTCTGGTTGAGCTTGTCCTTGACCTCGCCCCACAGCGCGGCCTTCCTCAGCGCCCACTCCACCCGCTCGTCCATCTCGACGCGCGGCAGCGACTCGAACAGCTTCACCCCGAAGGCGATGTTGTCGTAGATCGACATCGGGAACGGCGTGGGCTTCTGGAACACCATGCCGACCTTCGCGCGGATCAGGCTCACGTCGATCCTGCGGTCCAGCAGGTTCGCCCCGTCCAGCAGGATCTGCCCCTCGGCGCGCTGCTCCGGGTAGAGCTCGAACATGCGGTTGAAGATCCGCAGCAGCGTGCTCTTGCCGCACCCCGACGGCCCGATGAAGGCCGTGACCTTGTTCTCCGGCAGGTCCAGGTTGATGTTCTTCAGCGCGTGAAAGCCGCCGTAGTAGAAGTTCAGGTCCCGCACCGAGATCTTGGCTCGCTCGGTGATGGCGTGGTCGACTCGGGTGTCCATGGCAGGGGTCCTCTGGGGCCTCGTGGCTTGTGCGGCAGGGCTGGTGGCAGGTCAGTGCTTGTTGCGCAGGAACACCCGCGCGGCGATGTTCAGCGCCAGCACGCCCAGCGTGATGATGAACACCCCCGCCCAGGCCAGCTTCTGCCAGTTCTCGTACGGGCTCATCGCGAACTTGAAGATCGTCACCGGCAGGCTGGCCATCGGCTCGCGCAGGTCGCTGGTCCAGAACTGGTTGGACAGCGCCGTGAACAGCAGCGGCGCGGTCTCCCCGGCAATGCGCGCAATGGCCAGCAGCACCCCCGTGACCACCCCCGCCCGCGCCGCCTTCAGCGTGATGGCCGAGATGACCTTCCACTTCGGCGTGCCCAGCGCGTACGCCGCCTCGCGCAGCGCGTTCGGGATCAGGCTGAGCATGTTCTCGGTCTGCCGGATCACCACCGGGATGACGATCAGCGCCAGCGCCAGCACCCCGGCAAAACCGGAGAAGCTCTTCACCTGCGCCACCACCGCCGCGTAGATGAACAGCCCGATCACGATCGACGGCGCCGACAGCAGGATGTCGTTGATGAACCGCGTGGCGCTGCCCAGCCAGGTCTTCTGCCCGTACTCGGCCAGGTAGATGCCGGCCATCACGCCGATGGGCGTGCCGATCAGCGTGGCCAGCCCGACCATGGTCAGCGAGCCGAAGATGGCGTTGGCCAGCCCCCCGGTCTCGGCCTGCGGCGGCGGGGTCATCTCGGTGAACACCGCCAGGTTCAGCCCGCCCACGCCCAGCCGCACGGTCTCGAACAGGATCCACACCAGCCAGAACAGCCCGAAGGCCATGGCCCCCAGGGACAGCGTCAGCGCCACCACGTTGCGCCGCTTGCGGCTTCGGTGCATGGCCAGCCGGCCGGCCTGCTGCGTGGCCGTGAAGGCCCCGGAGGACGAGGTCTCGTTCGACAGGGTACTCATGTGCGCGACCCCTCACCCTTGCGCAGTTGCGACAGCAGCAGCTTGGACAGCGCCAGCACCACGAAGGTGATGAAGAACAGCACCAGCCCGAGGTAGATCAGCGAGGCCTGGTGCAGCCCTTCGCCGGCTTCGGCAAATTCGTTGGCCAGCGCCGAGGTGATGCTGTTGGCGGCCTCGAACAGCGACAGCGAGTCGAGCTGGTTGAAGTTGCCGATCACGAAGGTCACGGCCATGGTCTCGCCCAGCGCCCGCCCCAGCCCGAGCATGATGCCGCCCACCACCCCGGTCTTGGTGTACGGCAGCACCACGCGCGAGACGACCTCCCAGGTGGTGGCCCCCAGCCCGTAGGCCGACTCCTTGAGCATCGGCGGGGTCACCTCGAAGACGTCGCGCATGACCGCAGCGATGAACGGGATGACCATGATGGCCAGGATGATGCCGGCCGACAGCAGCCCGATGCCCACCGGCGGGCCCGACACCAGCGCGCCCAGCACGGGCACGCCCTTGAACACCGACTGCAGCGGCTGCTGGATCCAGGTGGACAGGATGGGGCTGAACACCAGCAGCCCCCACATGCCGTAGACGATGGAGGGCACGGCCGCGAGCAACTCCACCGCGATGCCCAGCGGCCGCTTGAGCCAGCCCGGCGACATCTCGGTGAGGAACAGCGCGATGCCGAAGCTCACCGGCACGGCGATCAGCAGCGCGATGACCGAGGTCACCACCGTGCCGTAGATCATCACCAGCCCGCCGAACTTCTCCTGCACCGGGTCCCAGTCGGTCGACCACAGGAACCCCAGCCCGAAGTGCCGGATCGCCGGCGCCGCACCCACGATCAGCGAGATGATGATCCCCACCAGCAGCGCCAGCGTGAACCACGCCGCCCCGTGTGCCAGCAGCGAGAACACCTTGTCGGCCCACGGCGCCACCCTGCGGCGCTCGGGCGGCTGCTGGTGCTGCATTGGCTTCACTCGCTCGTCCTGGTCGTTGGGGTTCATGGGGAACGTGGCTGCCAAGGCACCCCTCGCTGGTAAGGCCGAAGTCGGGGCCGACTCGCGCAAGGGCATGCTCGCCCGCCCTTCGCGACATCACTTGTAGGCGACCGCCTTGCCAGTGCCATCCTTCAGATTGTCGGCCCACTGCTTGCGCACCTGGGCCTTGACCGAGTCGGGCAGCGGAACGTACTCGAGGTCGGCCGCGAGCTTGTCGCCGCTGCTGAAGGCCCAGTTGAAGAACCTCAGCGCATTGGTCGCGTTGGCCGGCTTGCTCTGCAGCTTGTGCATCATGATGAAGGTGGCGCCGGTCAAGGGCCAGGCGTCCTTGCCGGGCTGGTCGGTGAGCACCTGGTAGAAGCTCTTGGCCCAATCGGCACTGGCTGCCGCGGCCTTGAAGTTCAGGTCATCTGGCGCCACGAAGGCGCCCGCCTGGTTCTGCAGCAGCACATGCGACATCTTGCTCTGCTTCACGTAGGCGTACTCGACATAACCGATCGAGTTGGGCAGGCGCTGCACGAACGCGGCCACGCCTTCGTTGCCCTTGCCGCCCGCGCCGATGGGCCAGTTCACGGCCGTGCCCTCGCCGACCTTGGCCTTCCAGTCGGCGTTCACCTTGGACAGGTAGTTGGTGAAGATGAAGCTGGTGCCCGAACCGTCCGCGCGGCGCACCACCGCGATGTCGGCCGCCGGCAGCGGCACGCCAGCGTTCAGCGCCACCAGCGCCGGGTCGTTCCACTTCGTGATCTTGCCCAGGTAGATGTCGCCCAGCACCTGCCCGGTGAGCTTGATCTGCCCAGGCGCGATGCCCGCGATGTTGACCACCGGCACCACCCCGCCGATCACCGTGGGGAACTGCAACAGGTTGTCCTTGGCCAGATCCTCATCGGACAAGGGCATGTCCGAGGCGCCGAAGTCCACCGTCTTGGAACGGATCTGCTTCAGACCCGCGCCCGAGCCGACCGACTGGTAGTTGATGCGCGCGCCCGTGGCCTTGTTGTAGGCGTCGGCCCACTTGGCGTAGATCGGCGCCGGGAAGGTGGCGCCGGCGCCGGTCACGTCCTGGGCTTGCGCTGCGAAGGAGAACAGGGCCGCCGAAGCGATGGCGGCGCGAAGGAGAGTCGATGTCATGGTGGGCCTTTCAGGGTTGGGTTTGGCAACGGTGAGTGCCGATGACCAGACTCTAGGGAGCGCATGTGACAGGCGCGTGACGCTGTCATCGGTTCGCACCAGACTGCACCGCCCGGCAACATCCAGAATCGCCCGCCGCGTCTCGGTACGGCGACGGTCGCCCCCCCCGCCACGGGGTCGTCCAGGCGGGGCGCCACTGTCACATCACCGTCACATCGATCACACGGCGTGGGGCGGTCGCGTCGGCCCGGACGGCGCCCGGGACCGTGCCCGCGTCGCCACCCGCCGCATGCGCGGCCACCGACACGTCGAGCGACGCGGCCACGGGCAGGTCCAGCCCCGGCAGCGCCACGTCGACCGGATGGGCCGCGGGCACCACAGCCCGGTGCGGCAGGCGCGCGGTGCTGGCACGGTCGATGATCTCGAGGCGGCCATCGTGGTGTTCCACCAGCGCCGTCAGGCTCTCGACCCAGTCGCCGTCGTTGCAGTACAGGATGCCGTCGATGCTGCGGATCTCGGCGTGGTGGATGTGCCCGCACACGACGCCCTGCAGGCCGCGCCGCTGGGCCTCCCGGGCCACGGCCGCCTCGAAGTCGCCGATGTAGCTCACCGCCCGCTTGACACGGCCCTTCAGATAGCGCGACAGGCTCCAGTACGGCAGCCCCAGCCGGGCGCGCGCGCCGTTCAGCCAGCGGTTGACCTTGAGCGTGAACTCGTAGGCCAGGTCGCCCACGTGGGCCAGCCACGGGGCGCACTGGATCACGCCGTCGAACAGGTCGCCGTGGGTCACCCACAGGCGGCGTCCATCGACCAGCGTGTGCTCGGCCTCGTCGACCACGTCGACGCCGCCGAAGTTGTGGGCCACGTAGCGGCGCAGGAACTCGTCGTGGTTGCCCGGCACGAACACCACCCGCGTGCCCTTGCGCGCCTTGCGCAGCACCTTCTGCACCACGTCGTTGTGGGCCTGCGGCCAGTACCAGCTGCGGCGCAACTGCCAGCCGTCGATGATGTCGCCGACCAGGTACAGCGTCTCGCACTCCAGCTCGCGCAGGAACTCCAGCAGCGCCACGGCCTGGCAGCCGGGCGTGCCCAGGTGCAGGTCGGAGATCCAGGCCGTGCGCACGCTCAGCCTGGCCTTGGAGGCCGGAGCGTCGTCGTCGGGGGCAGGTGGGTCATGCCGCATGGCCCGTGATCGTGATCGGTCGGTGTGACGCAGGCGTGACGCCTTGGCGCATGGCCTGCACGGCCGGCGACCACCCCGGCCGGGCGTTCGTCGGCCACCGCCGCCGGCGCGGGATCTTTCCTGGGCCCGGGCCCCAACCGGGCACTGCCCCGGTGCATGACGCCCCGCCATGCGGCCCTCGCCGCGACCACCGATACTCCGGGTCCCCGACGGCGGCGCTGCGCTGCCGCGCCGCGCCCACGCGGCCTTCGGTCGCCCTGGAACCTGCAATGAACCCACAAGACCCGAAATCCTCCGACGGCCGCACGCCGCCGTCGCTGCTGCAACGCCTGTCACTGGCCTTTGGCGCCTTCTTCGGCGTGCTCGGCGACGCCGCCCTGGCGGCCCGCTTCGATGCCATCCGCCACGGCCCAGCCACCCCTCCTCCCGCGCCTGCCGCGCCGCCGCCGC
>NZ_MWLO01000074.1 GCF_002198735.1 Ideonella sp. A 288 | reverse complement strand
CCCCCAGCCCCTCGGACGCCACATGCCCCGGTTCCTGAGCGCCCACGCCACCCACCCGGACGCGGGCATGGCCCTGGCGCTGGTCGCGGCGCAGATCGATGCGCAGCGTGCCGCGCGCACGCCGGCCTTCACGCCGACGCTGGGGCTGGTCTACCTCACCGACCACTACGCCGCCGCCGCCGAAGCCCTGCTGGCCGAACTGCAGCAGCGCTGGCCCGGCGTGGCCTGGGCCGGCAGCGTGGGCATCGGCGTGATCGCCAGCGGCGTCGAGTACCTGGACGAACCGGCGCTGGTGCTGCTGCTGTCGGACCTGCCGGCCTCGCAGTTCAGCCTCTTCAACGGCCGGCGACCGATCGACGAGCGCGCCTTCAGCGCGCTGGTGCACGCCGACCCGTCCACGCACGACCTGGACGAGCTGATCGGCGAACTGGCCGAGCGCACCACGTCGGGCTACCTCTTCGGCGGCCTGGCCAGCGCCCGCGGCCGCACGCTGCACATCGCCGACGGCGTGTTCGAGGGCGGCCTGTCGGGCGTGGCCTTCGGCGCCGGCGTGGCGATGGTCTCGCGCGTCACCCAGGGCAGCCAGCCGGTGGGCCCCACGCGGCGCATCACCGACTGCGAGCGCAACCTGGTGCTGGAGCTCGACGGCCAGCCGGCGCTGCCGGCGCTGCTGTCCGACCTGGGCCTGACGCTCGACCGGCCGCAGCAGGCGCTGGCCGGCATGCGCCGCACGCTGGTGGGCCTGACCGACGGCGACGCCGCGGCGCTGGCCCACGGCGGCCAGTTCGGCGCCGACACGCGGGTGCGCCACCTGATCGGCATCGACCCCGACCGCGGCGGCATCGCCATCGCCGAGGCCGTCGAGCCCGGCCAGCAACTGGCCTTCTGCCGCCGCGACGTCGACGCGGCGCGGCGCGACCTGACCCGCATCTGCGCCGAGATCCGCGACGAGATCGAGGGCGACGGCCCCGTGCCCGGCCAGCCGGCGCGGCGCATCGCCGGGGCCGTCTTCGTCAGCTGCTCGGGCCGCGGCGGCCCGCACTTCGGCGGCGCGTCGGCCGAGGCGCAGATCGTGCAGCACGCGCTGGGCGACGTGCCGCTGGTCGGCTTCTTCGCCGCCGGCGAGATCGCCCGGCACCACCTGTACGGCTACACGGGGGTGCTGACGGTGTTCGTGGGCACATGAGCGCGCCGGGCCGCTCCCAAGCGCGAATCCCGCAGCGCGCAGCGCGGAGGGTAGTCCGATGACCCCGGCCGCCCCCACCCTGCGCGGCCCGCGCATCACGCTGCGCCCCTGGTCGAACGATGACCTGGCGCCGTTCGCGGCGATGAACGCCGACCCCGAGGTGATGCGCTGGTTTCCCGCCCCGCTGTCGCGCGACGACAGCGACGCGATGGTCGGCCGCGCGCGGGCGCGGATGGCCGAGCAGGGCTGGGGCCACTGGGCGCTGCAGGTGCCCGGGCTGGGCTTCGCCGGTTTCGTCGGGCTGACCCACACGCCCTTCGACCTGCGGCCCTTCGGACCGCCGCTGGCCGACTTCGGCGAGGCGCCGGTCGAGATCGGCTGGCGGATGGCCCGTGCGGCCTGGGGCCACGGCTATGCCACCGAGGCGGCCGGCTTGCTGGTGGCACTGGCCCGCGACACGCTGCGGCTGCCCGCGTTGGTGTCCTTCACCGCGCTGGGCAATGTGCGCTCGCAGGCGGTGATGCAGCGGCTGGGCCTGTCGCGCATCGCCGAATTCGACCACCCACGCCTGGCCGGGCACCCGCTGCAGCGGCATGTGCTGCACGCGGTGCGCTGGCCGGCCCACTGAGGCCCACCCGCCGATGGCCCCACCGCGCATCCCGCCGATCCAGTGCCTGCTGGCCTTCGAGGCGCTGGCGCGCCGCCGCAGCGTGAGCGCTGCCGCCGAAGAACTGAACGTCACCCCCAGCGCGGTGAGCCACCGCATGCGGCAGCTCGAAACGCAGCTGGGGCTGCGCCTGTTCGCCCGCGGCGACTTCGGGCTGACCACCGACGGCGTCACCTACCTGGCGCAGGTGCGCGTGGCGCTGCAGGCGTTGCAGCAGGTGCCGGGCCACAGCGGCGCGGCCCACCCGGTGGCGCGGCTGCGGCTGGCCGTGACGCCCACCTTCTCGCGGCAGATCCTGATGCCGCGGCTGGCCGCCTTCCGCCGCGCCTGGCCCGAGGTGGAACTGGTGCTGCAGGTGTCGATCCCGCTGCTCGACGTGAAGGCCGAGGACGCCGACCTCGAGATCCGCTTCGGCACCGGCCCCTACACCGACATGGAGCAGGTGCGCATCCTCACCGACGATGTCTGCCCGGTGTGCAGCCCCGAGTACGAACTGGAGGCCGGGCCCTTCGACGACCACTTCGAGACCGCCGACGAGGTGGGCCGGGCCCGCCTGATCCGCAGCCCGCTGGTGCCCTGGAACATCTGGTTCAAGGCCTGCGGCATCGCCCTGCCCGAGCCGCGCGAGGGCGCGCAGTTCAACGACGTGGGGCTGATGCTCGACGCCGCCGCGGCCGGCTTCGGCGTCACCCTCACCCGCCTGAAACTGGCCGCCGCCTGGCTGGACAGCGGCCGCCTGGTTCGGCTGTCCCCGCGCAGCGTGCCGTCGCCCTACCACCATCACCTGTGCTGGAAGCCCGGCACGCTGGAACGCTGGGAATGCGCGGCATTCGTGGAGTGGCTGTCGCGGTCGTTGGCGGTGTAGGGGGTGCCAGAGCCGGGCGGCTCAATGGTGCCATCCACACCGGCAAAGAGCATTGACCCAAGCTCGAGCGGCAAAACCCAACACTAGTTGCCGGGTGGTGCACTGGCCGGGGCTGCCGCCACAGGCGGCTTGCTCGCCGCCAGGTCGGCCTTGCGCTTGTCGGCCATTTCGCGTTGTTTGGCAGCCAACGGCGGGAAGGGTCCGTAGCGGTGCTGGTCGGCAGAGGCGCCCAGCATGTAGGGCGGGAACGCCGCGTCGATCGGCTTGTTCCACCGTGCCGGGAAGTCGGCCTCCAGGTTGGCCTTCATCGGGCGCGGCTTGGACAGGACGAAGGCCGTCACGTCGTAGGCTTCATCATCGTTCAGCACCGTCGCCGTGTGGCTGGCACCGAGCGGCATGTTCTGGCGGATGAAGCGTGTCGCCGTGAGCAGGCGGTTCATGCCGGCACCGTTGTTGAAGCTGTCCGGCCCCCACACCGGCGGGAACGTGTAGCCCTGGGCATCCCCGGGCTGGCCCGTGCGCTTGCCCAGGCCATCGGCGCCGTGGCAGACGGCGCACTTGGCGACGTAGACGACGCTGCCGGCGTCGGGGTCGGCACGTCGGTTGGGCACCGCGCTTTGCAGGACGGCCGCACCTTCGAGCTGCGCGCCCACGGGCACGCCCCTGGACAGGAAGGCGATGTAGGTGGTGAAGGCCTTCATCTCGGGCGCATCCAGGGGCAGCGGCTTGCCGTTCATGCTGCGCTCCATGCAGCCGTTGATGCGTTCTTCCACCGTGCTGATCTGGTCCTCGCGTCCGCGGTATTGCGGGAAGGTCGCTGTCACACCCACCCAGGGGATCGCGAATGGCTTGGCGGCGTCGGCCTGGTGGCAGGAGGTGCAGGCCAGGTTGTTGCCGGCAAGGCGCTTGCGCAGATCCTTCACCTCCGGGCCGATCCATGCGAAGGTGCGGGTGCTGAGTTCGTGGCCCTGCACGACGAGGGCGCGATACGGGCCTTCGGGAAGGCTGTCGATCTGCGGCACCGCACGACCGACCAGGTTGACGGAAGGCATCGGCTCTGCGGCCCATGGGGTGGCGTGCATCAGCAGCAACGCGCCGATCAGGAGTTCGTTCGTCAGCAGTTTCATGTGGGTCACCTTGTCATGCATGTCCACCTAGGCCTTGCCCGGCAGCATGCGCAGGAGCGTGTTGTCCCGGGTGACGTAGTGGTGGAACAGGGCCGCGAGGGCGTGCGCGCCGATCAGGAAGTAGCCGACCGTGCCGATCGTCTCGTGGACCTCCTTCAGTTGCTCGGCGAGGTCCTTGTTCTCGGCCAGCAGCGCTGGCAGTTGGACACCGAAGAACGGAACTGGCTTGCCGGCGGCACTCAGCGAGAGCCAGCCGAGGATGGGCATGGCGAGCATCAGCGCGTACAAGGCGAAGTGAATGGCGCTTGCGAGCCGCCGCTGCCAGAGCGGGAGCGGTGGGCTGACCACCGGGCTTCCGCCCGCGAGGCGATTCACCAACCTCAGCGCGACGAGCAGAAGCACGGTCAGGCCCAGCATGAAGTGCCAGGTCTTGAGTGCCTCGCGGGGCTCGCTCCCCTTGGGGTACAGGTCGGTCAGGTTGATGCAGGCATAGACGGCGATCAGGATGACCAGCATCAACCAATGCAGGCCGATCGAAATCGACCCGTACCGTTCTGGTGTGTTCCGCAGCGTCATTCCGATGCCTTGCCGTCGAAGTGCTCGGTGTCGGCCTGCGCGTCGGCCCGCGTGGGGTGGACCACCCCGTCGCGATGGTTGGGCGGTGCGTAGAGCGTGTAGAGCTTCAGCGGTTCTGGGCCGGTGTTGATGATGTTGTGCCTGGCGCCGGCAGGAACGATCACGGCATGACCGGCCTGAATCGCCGTCCGGACGCCGTCGATCTCCGCTTCGCCGCGCCCCGCCTCGACACGGAAGAACTGGTCCAGCTGGTGGACCTCCGCGCCGATGTCTTCCTGGGGCTTCAGCGACATGACCACCAACTGGCAGTTCCGCGCCGTGTAGAGAACGCGCCGGAAGTCGCTATTGCCGGTGGCGATGGACTCGATGTCCTGAACGTAGCCTTTCATGCCTGCTCCAGTGATTTCCGAGGGTTGGTGCCGTCGCCGTTCTCGTGACGGTCACGGTGGAAAGATCCCGCCAGAGGCCAACCTCGTTTCCCCCACGGTAGATCCGCTGCGAGTGAACGTCTGTGCGAGTGCGAACAGAGCGACGCGGGTCCTTCATCGCAGGCTGTGGTGGGTGCAGTGTCGAAAAGACCCGTCGTGCTGCAGCGCGCAGTCTCTTCGCCCAGGGCAGCCGCCCGGTGACGGGCAGGCGCGCACGATGTTCACCGCCACGCTCCACGGCATCGCTTTTGGCGAGGCGGCGCACAAGGCAAGGCGTGCACGCGACGCCGGAGGCTTTGGCGCTTTCGAACTGACGCATCGGCGGGCCGCTTGATTCCCTTCACGGCCGAGCAGTTCCACGGCGCCTTCCGCGCCTGCAACTCCGCGGGACGCAATCAATGCGCAGGCGTGCACGCCTGCACGCCTGGGAAGCCGGTTGCAAAACTGCGCCGCATGGCATGGCTGGCTGGTGGTGGCCGGACGATCGGAAGAGTCGTTTCGGTCGCTCATCTCGTGGATCAAGCCGAGATCCACGAGGGATAACCCGTACCCCGACCCCCAAAACNCCCCAAAACCACCCCCCGCCTGAACGTCTCCTGACAGCGTGAAAAAAGCTCACGCCATGGCGCGGCAAGTTTCACGCGGCGGCGCAGCAGCGCCTGCACCATCGCTTCCCATCCGAGAGGCATCCGTCGGCACAGCGCGTTATGTGGTTCGCGCAGCCCAAGACAGCGGCATGTCTCCACACGCATCCCTTTGCAATCTTCAGGAGACAAGCCATGGTCTGGCAGCAAATCTACGATCCGTTCCACAACATGGTCATCTCCACCTTGCTGGCCGCCGTGCCGGTGGTGGTGATGCTGGTGGCGCTGGGCTTCCTGCACATCAAGGCGCACATCGCCGCGGGCCTGGGCCTGCTGGCCGCCGTGGTGGTGGCGATCTTCGCCTACGGCATGCCCGCCGACATGGCCGGCCGCGCCGCGATGTACGGCGGCTTCACCGGCCTGCTGCCGATCGGCTGGATCGTGCTGAACATCATCTTCCTGCAGCAGCTGGCCGAGCAGAACGGCAGCTTCAAGATCCTGCAGGATTCGCTGTCGGGCATCACCGAAGACCGCCGGCTGCAGCTGCTGCTGATCGCCTTCTGCTTCGGCGCGTTCTTCGAGGGCGCGGCCGGCTTCGGCACGCCGGTGGCGGTGACCGCGGGCATCCTGATCGGCCTGGGCTTCTCGCCGCTGGCCGCCTCGGGCCTGAGCCTGATCGCCAACACCGCGCCGGTGGCCTTCGGGGCGCTGGGCACGCCGGTGATCACGCTGGCCAAGGTGCACGGCTACGACCTGATGGAAGTCACCGCGATGATCGGCCGCCAGCTGCCCTTCTTCAGCCTGCTGGTGCCGTTCTGGCTGATCTGGGCCTTCGCCGGGCGCAAGGCCATGATGGAGATCTGGCCCGCGATCCTGGTCACCGGCCTGTCGTTCGCGATCCCGCAGTACCTGGTGTCGAACTTCATCGGCCCCGAGCTGGTGGACATCATCGCGGCCATCGTGTCGATGGTCTGCCTGGTGCTGTTCCTGCGTGTGTGGCAGCCCAAGAACATCTGGACCTCGCCCACCATGCGCGGGCGCGACATCAGCGCCGCTGAGGCCAAGCCGCCGCGGGTGATGGTGCAGCATTCGCGTGCCGCCCTGGTGCAGGCCTGGATGCCCTGGCTCATCCTCACCGTGTTCGTCTTCATCTGGGGCCTGCCGCCGGTGAAGGCCTTCCTGAACAGCCTGTTCGCGCCCTCGTTCCCGATCGCCGGGCTGCACAACCTGATCGAGAAGGTGCCGCCGGTGGTGCCCACGCCGCACAAGGAATCGGCCGTCTACGTGCTCAACCTGCTGTCGGCCACCGGCACGGGCATCCTGCTGGCGGCCGTCATCGGCGCGCTGGTGATGAAGTACCGCCCGGTCGAGATCGTGCGCACCTTCTTCCGCACCTTCTGGCTGGTGCGCTACTCGCTGCTCACCATCGTGCTGATGCTGGGCCTGGGCACGCTGACGCGCTTCTCGGGCACCGACACCACGCTGGGCCTGGCCTTCGCCAACACCGGCGTGTTCTACCCCTTCTTCGGCACCCTGATGGGCTGGATCGGCGTGGCCATGACCGGCTCCGACACCGCCAGCAACGTGCTCTTCGGCGGCATGCAGAAGGTGGCGGCCGAGCAGCTGGGCCTGTCGCCCAACCTGATGGGCGCGGCCAACAGCTCCGGCGGCGTGATGGGCAAGATGATCGACGCGCAGAGCATCGTGGTGGCCTCCACCGCCACGCGCTGGTTCAACCACGAAGGCGACATTCTGCGCTACGTGTTCTTCCACTCGATCGCGCTGGCCTGCCTGGTGGGCCTGTACGTGACGCTGCAGGCCTATGTGTGGCCGTTCACGCTGATGGTCATCCACTGACCTGCACGGTTGCCGGGGGCCACGGGCGGTGTCACGACGCCGCCCTCACCGGCCCCGCCCCAGAGAGGAATCCACAATGTTGCAGATCCGCATCCACGGTCGCGGCGGCCAGGGGGTGGTCACGGCCGCCGACATGCTCGCCATCGCGGCCTTCCAGCAGGGCCGCCACGCGCAGTCCTTCCCGAGCTTCGGCTCCGAGCGCACCGGCGCCCCGGTGGTGGCCTTCTGCCGCATCGACGACCGCGAGATCCGGCTGCGCGAGCCCATCCTGGCGCCCGACGTGCTGATCGTGCAAGACCCCACGCTGCTGCACCAGGTCGACGTGTTCCAGGGCCTGAAGCCCGAGGGCTACGTGCTGATCAACAGCCGCAAGAGCCTGGACGAGCTGGGCCTGGCCGAACTGGCCCAGGGCGCCGCCCGGGCCCGCCTGCAGACGGTGCCGGCCACCGACATCGCCATGGCGCACGTCGGCCGGCCGCTGCCCAACGCAGTGCTGCTGGGCGGCTTCGCGGCACTGTCCGGGCTGGTGTCGCTGGACGCAGTGGAGCACGCGATCCGCGATCGCTTTGCAGGCAAGGTGGCAGATGGCAACATCGCGGCGGCCCGGCAAGCCTACGATCACGTCCGGCAAGCACTCCTGGAGCAAACTCATGCTTGAACAAATCGAAGGCTCGCAAGCCGTCGCCAAGGCGGTGGCACTGTCCCGGCCCGAGGTGATCTGCGCCTACCCGATCTCGCCGCAGACGCACATCGTCGAAGGCCTGGGCGAACTGGTGAAGGACGGCACGCTCGCGCCCTGCGAGTTCATCAACGTCGAGAGCGAATTTGCCGCGATGAGCGTGGCCATCGGCAGCTCGGCGGCCGGTGCGCGCACCTACACCGCCACCGCCAGCCAGGGCCTGCTGTTCATGGCCGAGGCCGTGTACAACGCCTCGGGCCTGGGCCTCCCGATCGTGATGACGGTGGCCAACCGGGCCATCGGCGCCCCCATCAACATCTGGAACGACCACAGCGACAGCATGAGCCAGCGCGACTGCGGCTGGATCCAGCTCTTCGCCGAGACCAACCAGGAGGCGCTCGACCTGCACATCCAGGCCTTCAAGCTGGGCGAAGAGCTGAGCATGCCGGTGATGGTGTGCATGGACGGCTTCATCCTCACCCACGCAGTGGAACGGGTGGACATGCCCGCACAGGCGGAGGTCGACGCCTTCCTGCCGCCCTACGAGCCGCGCCAGGTGCTGGACCCGGCCGACCCGGTGTCGATCGGCGCGATGGTCGGCCCCGAGGCCTTCATGGAAGTGCGCTACCTGGCGCACGCCAAGCAGACGATGGCGCTGGAGCGCATCCCGCAGATCGCCGACGAGTTCGCCGCGCGCTTCGGCCGCGCCTCGGGCGGGCTGGTGCGCAGCTACCGCTGCGAGGACGCCGACACCATCGTCGTGGCGCTGGGCTCGGTGCTGGGCACGATCAAGGACACGGTGGACGAACTGCGCCTGAGCGGCCTGAAGGTCGGCGTGCTCGGCATCCATTCGTTCCGCCCCTTCCCGCTGGCCGCGGTGCGCGCCGCGCTGCAGGGCGCCAAGCGGGTGGTGGTGCTGGAAAAGAGCTTCTCGGTGGGCCTGGGCGGCGTGGTCTCCACCGACGTGCGGCTGGCGCTGTCGGGCCTGCACCTGCACGGCTACACGGTGGTCGCCGGCCTGGGCGGCCGCGCCATCACCAAGGCCTCGCTGAACCGCATGCTGCGCGAGGCCATCATCGACCAGCTGCAGCCCCTGACCTTCCTCGACCTGGACTGGGGCATCGTCAATCGCCACCTCGAGCGCGAGCGCTCGGTGCGCCGCAGCGGGCCGGTGGCCGAAAGCCTGCTGCGCGACCTGGGCACCGTGGCCTCGAAAGTGAGCTGATCATGAATGCCCCCGTCAAGTTCTACCAGACCGGCACCTTCACCGTCGGCAACCGCCTGCTCGAGCCCGGGCAGCGCAGCCTGCAGTCGTCGCAGCAGCGCAGCAACTCGCTGAACTCGGGCCACCGCGCCTGCCAGGGCTGCGGCGAGGCGCTGGGCGCGCGCTACGCCGTCGACGCCGCGATGCGCGCCACCGACAACCAGCTGATCGCCGTCAACGCCACCGGCTGCCTGGAGGTGTTCTCCACGCCCTACCCCGAGACGTCCTGGCAGCTGCCCTGGATCCACTCGCTGTTCGGCAACGCCGCGGCGGTGGGCACCGGCGTGGCCGCGGCGCTGAAGGTCAAGGCACTGAAGGCGGGCCTGCCGGCCAGCGCCACCCGCGTCATCGCCCAGGGCGGCGACGGCGGCACCACCGACATCGGCTTCGGCTGCCTCAGCGGCATGTTCGAACGCAACGACGACGTGCTGTACATCTGTTATGACAACGAGGCCTACATGAACACCGGCGTGCAGCGCAGCAGCGCCACGCCGCCGGCCGCGCGCACCGCCACCACGATGGCCGTGGGCCCGCACCCGGGCGCCGAGTTCGGCCAGGGCAAGAACCTGCCGGCCATCGCCATGGCCCACGGCATCCCCTACGTGGCCACCGCCACGGTGGCCGACCTGCGCGAGCTCGAGGCCAAGGTCGAGAAGGCGATGAGCATCCGCGGCGCGCGCTACCTGCACGTGCTGGTGCCCTGCCCACTGGGCTGGGGCGCGGCCTCGCAGGACACCATCCGCCTGGCGCGGCTGGCGCGCGAGACGGGGCTGTTCCCGGTGTTCGATGCCGAGCACGGCGAGGTCACCGCGGTCACCAAGATCCGCCACCGCGTGCCGGTGGAGGAGTACCTGAAACCGCAGAAGCGCTTCGCCCACCTCTTCGGCAAGAGCGCCGACCCCGCGACGCTGGCCGCCATCCAGGCCCGCGCCGACCGCAACATCCGCCGCTTCGGCCTGCTCGACGAGGACAAGCCATGAGACAGCCAGTGTCAACCATGCGACTGCGGGCCGAGCGCCGGGCCGCTCCCAAGCCGGCCCGCATCCCCTCGGGGGATCGGCCGATGTACCCATCGGACGAGGGGTTGAAATGACCACGATGCACAAGCCCTACGCCATCACGCTGGACGTTGGTTCGTCCCTGGCCAACAAGACCGGCAGCTGGCGCACCCAGCGCCCGGTCTATGTCGACCGGCTGCCGCCCTGCAATGCGCAGTGCCCCGCCGGCGAGGACATCCAGGGCTGGCTGTTCCACGCCGAGAGCGGCAACTACGAAGCGGCCTGGCGCCACCTGACGCGCGACAACCCCTTCCCCGCCATCATGGGCCGGGTCTGCTACCACTCCTGCGAAGGCGCCTGCAACCGCGGCAAGATCGACTCGGCGGTGGGCATCAACTCGGTCGAGCGCTTCCTGGGCGACCAGGCCATCCAGCAGGGCTGGCGCTTCGAGCCGCCGGCGCAGCAGTCCGGCAAACAGGTGCTGATCGTCGGCGCCGGGCCCTCGGGCATGTCGGCGGCCTACCACCTGCGGCGCCAGGGCCATGGCGTCACGGTGATGGAGGCCGGCCCGCTGATGGGCGGCATGATGCGCTTCGGCATCCCCAAGTACCGCCTGCCGCGCGAGGTGCTCGACGCCGAGATGCAGCGCATCGTCGACATGGGCGTCACCGTGCAGCTCGGCACCAAGGTGGCCGACATCGCGCAGACCATGGTCGACGGCGGCTACGACGCGGCCTTCCTGGCGGTGGGCGCGCACATCGCCAAGCGCGCCTTCATCCCGGCCAAGGACAGCTCGCGCATCCTCGACGCGGTGAGCGTGCTGCGCAGCATGGAGGGCGAGGACCAGCCGATGCTCGGCCGCCGCGTCGTGGTCTACGGCGGCGGCAACACCGCCATCGACGTGGCCCGCACAGCCAAGCGGCTGGGCGCCACCGAGGCCATCATCGTCTACCGCCGCACCCGCGAGAAGATGCCCGCGCACGACTTCGAGGTGGAAGAGGCGCTGGAAGAAGGCGTGATGGTGAAGTGGCTGTCGACCATCAAGCAGGCCAACGAAGACCAGCTGACGATCGAGAAGATGACGCTCGACGAGAAGGGCAACCCGCAGCCCACCGGCGAGTTCGAGACGCTGCAGGCCGATTCGCTGGTGCTGGCGCTGGGCCAGGACGTCGACCTGTCGCTGCTCGACGGCGTGCCCGGCCTCGAGCTGAAGGACGGCGTGGTGCAGGTCGACCCGGCTACGATGATGACCGGCCACCCGGGCCTGTTCGCCGGCGGCGACATGGTGCCGGCCGAGCGCAATGTCACCGTCGCGGTGGGCCACGGCAAGAAGGCCGCGCGCCACATCGACGCCTGGCTGCGCGGCAACGCGCTGCCGCCCACGCCCAAGCACGCGCCGGCCGCCTTCGAGCGCATCAACCCCTGGTACTACAGCGACGCGCCCAAGACCGTGCGCCCGCAGCTCGACCTGGCCCGCCGCACCAGCAGCTTCGACGAGGTGCAGAGCGGCCTCACCGAGGACAACGCGCTGTTCGAGGCGCGCCGGTGCCTGAGCTGCGGCAACTGCTTCGAGTGCGACAACTGCTACGGCGTGTGCCCGGACAACGCGGTGATCAAGCTCGGCCCGGGGCAGCGCTTCGCGATCAACCTCGACTACTGCAAGGGCTGCGGCATGTGCGCCGCGGAATGCCCCTGCGGGGCCATCGACATGGTCAACGAAGACAACTGAGTGCCCGGCGGCCCGGGGGTTTTCACACCCCCGCCCCGGGTCGCCCTGCGTTCCCGCGGCCTCTGCCTGCGGGGTAAAGTGCCTGCGCCATTGGAGCCCGCCCATGAATGCGCCCCAGGAATTGCACACGCTGACGGCGTCCGATCCCGCCGCGGCCCCCGCCGTCGACCGCGCCGCCCGCCAGGCCCAGGTGGTGGCCGCGCTCGGTGCCGTGCTGCCGCCCCACGCGCTGCTGTACCGGCGCGAGGACACCACGCCCTACGAGTGCGACGGCCTCACCGCCTACCGCCAGATGCCGCTGGTGGTGGCCCTGCCCGAGACCGAGGCCCAGGTGGCCGCGGTGCTGAAGGCCTGCCACGCGATGGATGTGCCGGTGGTGGCGCGCGGCGCCGGCACGGGGCTGTCGGGCGGGGCCATGCCGCATGCGCTGGGCGTGACGCTGTCGCTGGCCAAGTTCAACCGCATCGTGTCGATGGACGCCACCAGCCGCACCGCCACCGTGCAGTGCGGCGTGCGCAACCTGGCCATCAGCGAGGCCGCCGCGCCGCTGGGCCTGTACTACGCGCCCGACCCCAGCAGCCAGATCGCCTGCACCATCGGCGGCAACGTGGCCGAGAACTCAGGCGGCGTGCACTGCCTGAAGTACGGTCTGACGCTGCACAACGTGCTCGAGGTGCGCGGCTTCACGGTCGAGGGCGAGCCCATCACCTTCGGCGGCCGCTCGCTCGACGCCCCGGGGCTCGACCTGCTGCCGGCCGTGGTCGGCAGCGAGGGCATGCTGGCGGTGATCTTCGAAGTCACCGTCAAGCTCACGCCCAAGCCGCAGGTGGCGCGCTGCATCATGGCCAGCTTCGACGACATCCGCCGTGCCGGCGACGCGGTGGCCGCGGTCATCGCCGCGGGCATCATCCCGGCCGGGCTCGAGATGATGGACAAGCCGATGACGGCCGCGGTGGAAGACTACGTGCACGCCGGCTACGACCTGACGGCCGAGGCCATCCTGCTGTGCGAGAGCGACGGCACGCCCGAAGAGGTGGCCGAGGAGATCGAGCGCATGCTGGATGTGCTCACCGGCTGCGGCGCCACGCGCGTCGAAGTGAGCAAGGACGAGGCGCAGCGCATGCGCTTCTGGTCGGGCCGCAAGAACGCCTTCCCGGCCTCGGGGCGCATCAGCCCCGACTACATGTGCATGGATTCCACCATCCCGCGCAAGCGCCTGGCCGACATCCTGCTGGCCATCCAGCAGATGGAGATCAAGTACGGCCTGCGCTGCTGCAACGTCTTCCACGCCGGCGACGGCAACCTGCACCCGCTGATCCTGTTCGATTCGAACGACCCCGACCAACTGCACCGCTGCGAGCTGTTCGGCGCCGACATCCTGGAAACCAGCGTGGCGCTGGGCGGCACGGTCACCGGCGAGCACGGCGTGGGCGTCGAGAAGCTGGCCTCGATGTGCGTGCAGTTCTCGCCCGAGGAGCGCGCGCAGATGACCGCGCTGAAGCTGGCCTTCGACCCCAAGGGCCTGCTCAACCCGGGCAAGGTGATCCCCACGCTGCACCGCTGCGCCGAGTACGGAAAGATGCACGTGAAGAAGGGCCTGCTGCCCTTCCCCGAACTGGAGCGGTTCTGATGGGCGCGCCGGAGACTTCGATGAACACCGCGTCCGCTGATCCCGCCCTGGCCCGCCTGGTCGACCAGGTGCAGACGGCGCGCGCCGCCCAGGGCACGCTGCGCATCCAGGGCGGCGGCACCAAGGACTTCTACGGCGAGGCGCCCCAGGGCGAGCCGCTGTCGACACGCGAACTGCGCGGCATCTCCAGCTACGAGCCGACCGAGCTGGTGGTCACCGTGCGCGCCGGCACGCCGCTGGCCGAGCTGGAGGCCACGCTGGCCGAGAAGGGCCAGTGCCTGGCCTTCGAGCCACCGCGCTTCACGGCCGGTGGCACGGTGGGCGGCATGGTCGCCGCCGGCCTGGCCGGGCCGTCGCGCGCGGCGGTGGGCGGCGTGCGCGACTACGTGCTCGGCGCCACACTGCTGAACGGCCGCGCCGAGGTGCTGAGCTTCGGTGGCCAGGTGATGAAGAACGTGGCCGGCTACGACGTGTCGCGGGTGCTGGCGGGGTCGATGGGCACGCTCGGCGTGATCCTGGAAGTCTCGCTGAAGGTGCTGCCGGTGGCCCCGGCCACCACCACGCTGCGCTTCGAAACCGACGAGGCCGCCGCGCTGCGCCAGCTCAACCAGTGGGGCGGTCAACCACTGCCGATCCACGCCACCGCCTGGTGGAACGGCATGCTGGTGGTGCGCCTGTCCGGCGCCGCCGCGGCGGTGGAATCGGCCACGGCCAAGCTGGGCGGCGAGGTCATCGAGCCCGCGCTGGCCGCCGGCTTCTGGGCCGGCCTGCGCGACCACACCGACGAGTTCTTCGCCAGCGCCGACCGCGCCGTGGCGGCCGGGGCCACGCTGTGGCGCCTGTCGTTGCCGCAGGTGGCCCCACCGATGCAGCTGAGCGGCGAGCACCTGGTGGAATGGGGCGGCGCCCAGCGCTGGGTGGTCACCACCGCGCCCGCGGCCACCCTGCGCGAGGTGACCATGCGGCTCGGCGGCCATGCCAGCGTGTTCCGCGGCGACAAGGCGGCCGGCGTCTTCACGCCGCTGTCGGCGCCGCTGGCGCGCATCCACCGCGAGATGAAGACCGCCTTCGATCCCGACCACGTGTTCAATCCCGGCCGGCTGTACGCCGGGCTGTGATGGGCGCCTCCCCGCTGGCCGCCGCGCCGCTGCCGGTGATCGACCCCTCCGGCATCGGCGGCACGGCGGCGGTCGAGGACGCCATGGCCTCCTACTACGTGAAGCGCGCGTCCTACTACGAGCGCGTGTATCACAAGCCCGAGCGCCAGACCGATCTGCGCGCGATGGAGGCCTGGCTGGGCCCGCGCCTGGCCGGCCGCCGCGTGCTCGAGGTCGCCTGCGGCACCGGCTGGTGGACACCGCACGGCGCGCGCCAGGCCCGCCGCTGGCTGGCCACCGACCTGAACCCCGAGACCATGGCCGTGGCCCGCACCAAGCCGCTGCCCGCGGGCGTGGTGGAGTTCCGCCCGGCGGACGCCTACACGCTGGCCGAGCTCGGCGACGAGACCTTCGACGCCGCCTTCGCCGGCTGCTGGTGGAGCCACGTGCCGCTGCAGCGCCTGTCGGCATGGCTGGGCACGCTGCACGCCCGGCTGGAGCCCGGCGCCCGAGTGGTGATGCTGGACAACAGCTTCGTGCAGACCAGCAGCACGCCCATCACCCATGCCGACGCGCAGGGCAACACCTACCAGATGCGCACGCTCGACGACGGCAGCACGCACGAGGTGCTGAAGAACTTCCCCACGCCCGAGCAAGCCATCGCCGCGCTGGGACCGCGGGCGCGCGACCCGCAGTGGATCGACTTCCACCACTATTGGGTGCTGGAGTACCAACTGTCATGACGGTCCTTCAAGGCTTCACCTGGCTGCTGCTGTGCCAATCGGCGGGCGAGGTGCTGGCGCGGCTGGGCCACCTGCCGCTGCCCGGGCCGGTGCTGGGCCTGCTGTTGCTGCTGGCCCTGCTGTCGTGGCCGCCGGTGCGCACGGCGGTGGGGGCGGCGTCGGATGCGCTGCTGGCGCACCTGTCGCTGCTGTTCGTGCCGGTGGGCGTGGGCGTGATGACGCACCTGGCGCTGCTGTCGCAGTACGGGCTGCGCATGCTGGCCGCGCTGGTGCTGTCCACCTGGATCGGCCTGGCCGTCACCGCGCTGGTGCTGCGCGCGATGCGCCGGCCGGCGACCTGAGGGCGCGAGACCATGCGCGACTTCGTCGAACTCTGGGTCTACCTCTCGGCCACGCCGCTGTTCGGGCTGACCGCCACGCTGGTGGCCTACCTGGCCATGCACGCGGCCAGCGTCCGGCTGGGCCAGCCGCCCTGGGCCAACCCGGTGCTGTGGACGGTGCTCGCGCTGGCCGTGCTGCTCACGCTCAGCGGTACGCCCTACCCCACCTACTTCTCAGGGGCGCAGTTCATCCACTTCCTGCTCGGCCCGGCCGTGGTGGCGCTGGCCTGGCCGATGTGGCAGCGGCGCGAGCAGTTGCGCCGACAAGGGGCGGCGCTGCTGGTGGCGGGCCTGACCGGCGGGCTGGCCGCGGCGGGCAGCGCGGTGGCCTTCGGCTGGGCGCTGGGGCTGCCCGACGAGGTGCTGCGCTCGCTGGCGCCCAAATCGGTCACCGCGCCGGTGGCCATGGGCATCGCCGAGCAGTTGGGCGGCATCCCCGCGCTGGCGGCGGTGTTCGCCGTGCTCACCGGCCTGGTGGGCGCGCTCAGCGGCAAGTACCTGTTCGACGGCCTGCGCATCCCCGCACCCGAGGTGCGCGGCTTCGCGCTGGGCACCGCCTCGCACGGCATCGGCGCGGCGCGCGCCATGCAAGTCCACCCCGACGCCGGCGCCTACGCCGGGCTGGCGCTCGGCCTGCAGGTCATCCTGGCCTCGCTGCTGATGCCGCTGGCGCTGGCCGCGCTGCGGATCCTCCGAAACAACTGACCCCCCCATGCAGACCCAACTCGCCCCCCAGTACAAAGGCACGCCCGACGGCGAGGCCGCCGAAGCCATCCTGCGCAAGTGCGTGCACTGTGGCTTCTGCACCGCCACCTGCCCCACCTACCAGCTGCTGGGCGACGAGCTCGACGGCCCGCGCGGCCGCATCTACCTGATGAAGCAGGTGCTCGAAGGCGCCGTGCCCACCCGCGCCACGCAGCTGCACCTGGACCGCTGCCTCACCTGCCGCAACTGCGAATCCACCTGCCCGTCCGGCGTGCAGTACGGCCACCTGATCGACATCGGCCGCAAGCTGGTGGAGCAGCAGGTGGAGCGCCCGGCCGCTGAGAAGGCCGTTCGCTGGATGCTGAAGGAAGGCCTGACCTCGCCGATGATGAAGCCGGCGATGGCCATGGGCAAGCTGGTGCGCGGGCTGCTGCCCGCGGCGCTGAAGGACAAGGTGCCCGGCCCGACGCACCCGCGCGCCGCGAAGTGGCCGAAGCGCGAGCATGCGCGCAAGGTGCTGATGCTGATGGGCTGCGTGCAACCGAGCATGCTGCCCAACATCAACTCGGCCACCGCCCGCGTGCTGGACGCCGCCGGCATCCAGACCGTGGTGGCCGACAACGCCGGCTGCTGCGGTGCGCTGCGCACGCACCTGAATGACCACGACGGCGGCCTGGCCGACATGCGCCGCAACGTCGACGCCTGGTGGCCGATGGTTTCGGCCGGCAAGGTGGAGGCCATCGTGATGAACGCCTCGGGCTGCGGCGTCACCGTCAAGGAGTACAGCCACCACCTGGCCCACGACCCCGACTATGCCGACCGCGCCCGCCGCATCAGCGAGATGACGAAGGACGTGTCCGAGCTGCTGCCCACGCTGGTGCCGCTGCTGAAGAAGCGCCTGCGCCAGCGCCCGCCGCAGCACCTGGCCTTCCACCCGCCCTGCACGCTGCAGCACGGCCAGCAACTGCGCGGCGGCGTCGAGGCGGGGCTGCGCGAGCTGGGCTTCGAGGTGTCGCTGGCGGGCCAGGAAAGCCACCTGTGCTGCGGCTCGGCCGGCACCTACTCGGTGCTGCAGCCCGAGCTGTCGCACCAGTTGCGCGACAGGAAGCTCGGCCACCTGGCCGCGCTGCAGCCCGAGGCCATCGTGTCGGCCAACATCGGCTGCATCCAGCACCTGCAGAGCGGCACCGCCACCCGCGTGGCGCATTGGATCGAACTGGTCGACGAGGCGCTCACCGACTGAGCCCGCGGCGGGCCGCCTGGCCCGCACGCCCGCGGCCTACACGTGCTGCGTGGCGATCTTGCGCTCCGCGTAGGCCACCACGCGGTCCATCGCACGCTGCTGCTTTTCCTGCGGCGTGCCGGGCTTGTTGCGCTCGGCCAGCACCATGCGCACCACCATGCGGCGGATCTTGAAATTGGTCCAGTCCAGGTTGGGGCTGGCGCCGTAGCGCTTCTCGTGGCTCTTGAACAGGCTCTTCACGCTCAGCCAGTTCAGGCCCGAGAGCTGCCGGTCCACCGCCATCAGGCCCTCGTTCACGCCCATGCTGAAGTTGCGGAAGGCGTGCTGCCACAGCGTGTCGCGCGGCTTCTTCTGGTTGTCGTAGTGCAGGGTGTTCTCGATGTGGCCGCGGAACCAGGTGTTCCACCAGCGGTCGAGGTCGTACAGGTCGTTCATCGAGAAGCTGGGCGGGGCCACCACGCCGTCGCGCTCGGGCACGGCCGAGGCGCCCTGGTTGGTCAGCAGGATCTGCTCGACCCACGACTTCGCATTGCGCTCGCCCTGGATCAGCGCATGCTGGTAGCTGGTCATGATGGCCTGGCTGTCCACCGAGAAGATCTGCTTGGTGGTTTCGTGGAACAGGATGTTGCCGGTGTTCACCTGGCACAGCCGGTCACCGTTGCCCAGCACCGCGTCGACGGCGAACAGCTTGCCGATGTTGCGCATCAACTGGTCGTTGAACAGCGCCCGCTCCAGGCCCATGTGGCTGTAGTCGCGGTAGACGTCGGCAAACTCGTTCATGCCCACGGCCAGTTCCTGCACCATCAGGGCACGGCCCTGCCGGTAGTGCGGCCACACCTTGGCCCAGCGGTCCTTCAGGTCGCGCATGGCCTGCGTGACCTGCGGCGTGCGCGGCGAGTTCACCGACTGGTCCACCCGGTCCTTGAAGCGCGACAGGCCCATCAGGATGGCGTTGAAGCGCGAATCGGTGCTGGCGATGGGCAGGGTGTTGACGCTGGTCGCACCGATGGTGCGCTTCATCAGGTCCTCGGCCAGCAGGGTGGGCGCGGCCGAGCCGGCGGACGGCTTGATGACGAAATCGGCGGTGCGAGGGTCGTCGATGTCCACGCCCTGGTACAGCGGGTTGGTGCACCAGACGAACATCACGCCCACCGCGCCGCCCTTGGACGGCACCGCGTGCGTGAAGTTGGTCTGCCACCAGACCAGCCCCCACTTCTTCAGTTCCGAGGTCGGTATCGCCATGGTGCCCCCTGTGTTGTCGACGGCGGCATGATGGGCCGGCGGCGCGCCGCCGGCACCTGTCTTTTGGAATGTCGCAAGGGTGGGCGGAAAAGCGTCCCGGGCGGCCACCACCGCAGTCACCACCGCAGTCACCACCGCGGCCATCACCGCTTCCCACCACCACGCAGCGCCGGGATCAAAGGCACAGGCCGGCAAGCTCGCACAGTGCGTCCAGGACGCCGCCCGCCAGCAAGGGCGATCGAAACACCCGGTGCTCCCCCGGCAAGACGGCCCGCACGAGGGGTTCGGCCAGCTTCAAGCCGCCGTCGCTGTTGGTGAGCATGACCAGGCCGTCCCCCGACCGGACGGACGCGATGGCGAACGCGCGATAGCCCGGGTTGTTGCCCCACTGCCAGAGATGGACGTCGTCGCCCGATGGCTCGATGCCCCACCCCAGTCCCCAGCGGAGGTTCAGACGGCCGTCGGCCTCGACCGTCGAGCCCGAGATCTGCGCCAGCAGGGCCTGGTCGCGCAGCAACGCCGCGAGAAAGCGACCGTAGTCCGGTGCCGTGGTGTAAAGCGTGAAGGCCGACACCGGCTGCAGCAAGGCCACCGTCACCCGCATCGCACCATTGGCCTTGGTGCCCGGCAGCAGGCGCTCGGCCACCTGGGGTGTCCATCGGTAGCTGCTGTTCGCCATGTGCAGCGGCGCAAACACCTGTTCGTGCATCACCTCGTCAAGCGCCCGACCCGTCACAGCTTCGACCGCCCGCTGCAGCAGCACGTAGCCTTCGCCGGAATAGGCCCAGCGGTCGCCGGGCATGCCTTCGAAACACAGCGGCCCCGAAGCCCAGTTGGGCAGCCCCGCGGTGTGTTGCAGCAGCATGCGGACGGTGACCGCGCGCAGCCGCGGGTCGGTGACCTCGTCCGTCGTCGACTCGACACCGGGCTTCAGGGGATCGAACGCATGCCGATAGCCGTGCGGCAGGTACTGGAGCACCGGCGCGTCGAGCGCCAGCTGGCCTTGCGCCACCAGCTTCAGCACGGCATAGGCAAAGACCGGCTTGCTCAGCGACGCGGCCTGGAAGGCCCGGTCGGGCTGCACGGCAAGCGCCGGTTCGCAGCCCGAAGCCGTCTCGATCGAGTGCAGCTGCCGCTGCCGGATGACGGCCACCGCCGCGCCGCAGACGCGATGCCGCTGCACCAACTGCTGCAGCAGGCCGGTGGGTTCCGTCACGGCGGGCCCGGTATCGGGGGGCGATGCACAGGACCCCATCAAGGTCAGCGCCGCAAGCCACACCCAAAGGCCGCGGCCATGCCTCGCACGGGTGGGACGTCGCGACCGATCGTCGGGTGGCCTGGTGGCCGGGGCATCAGAGGGCAATGGATTTCCTTCTCAGCACCTCGGCCATGAACCCGGGCACGTGGCCAGTATGGGTCAACAGCACGCGCCGTGGCGTGGCCTGGGACTGCCAACCCCACACATAGTGGCTGTCCGACGCAGCGCGCAGGTCAGCCACGCAGGCCTGCGGCAGCGGCGTGCCGGCGCAGCGCAGTGCCAAGGCATGCCATTGCAGCCACCGGGCATGGGACGCACCGCTGCAGGCCCAGTGGCCGGCGGAGCCCAGCGCAACGAGCCGAGCCGAGCCGAGCCGAGCCGTTGCCGTGATGGGCAAGACGCTCGCGTCGGCCGTCACTGCCGCGACGAACGCCTCGTCTTTGGGGCCTCGGGCCCGGGCTGGGGCCGCCTCAGGTGCGGTCCTTGTCGTCCTCGCTGAGGTGCTGCTCGATCATCGGGATCAGGTGCGCCGGGCCCTCCAGCGTCGGGTTCACCTCGACGGCGCGGCGGAACATCTCGAGCGCGCGGCGCGAGTTGCCCAATTGCAGGTGGATCTGCCCGGCGCCCGACAGCGCACCGAAGTGCTGCGGGTTGCGCTCGAGCACCTTCTCGCAGTCGAGCAGCGACTTCTCGTTCTCGCCGAGCAGGAACCAGATGGTGGCGCGCTTGTTCCAGCCTTCGGCGAAATCAGGCTTGCGGCGCACCACCTCGCTGAAGGTGGCCAGCGCCTCGTCGAGCGCCGAGGCCTGCATCTGGCCCAGTCCGCGCGCATACAGCTTGTCGACCGCGGCGTCGCCCGAGCGGCCCCACAGCTGCCACACGGCCGACGCCGCCGCCTGGCGCACCCCGGGGTCGATGTCGCCCAGGCGCTCGATCACGCGCGGGGCGTCGGCGGCCATGCCCACCTCGGCCAGTCGTTCGATGGCGGCCAGCCGTGCCGCCGCGTCGGTCTTGTCCAGCGCGGCCAACGCCTGGGCGCGGGTCATGGCGCCTGCGAGCGCAAGGCCCGACAGCAGCACCGCGGCCAGCACACAGAGCCAGAGTCGAAGCGATCGCATGGCATGACCTCCGAAGTGGGCGTCCGACCGGGAATGGTGCGGGCACGGCGCCGGGCTGCCGTGCCCCGATGCTCGCTTGTCCCGACCGATCGCGTCAACCGGCCGATCATGGCCCGGCCGCTGCCCGGGCCATTCGGGCGCGTCACCCGCCAGCCAGGCTAGCCCCCCTCGAACGCAGCCTGAACGGCACCGGCCCGAGGGCGACAGGACGGCCGCCGCGACCCTATGATCCGGCCCACCGCCACCCCTGCAGGAGGCACCCGCCATGACCGCTCCCCTGGATTGCCGCGCGCTCGAGACGCGCCACCACGAGTTGCACAAGACCCGCCTGGCGATGGTCGACGGCAACCTGGTCACCAACCTGCGCACCACGCAGCGCGGCCTGAGCGCGCGAGCCTATGTCGACGGCTACTGGGGCTTCGCCTCGGCGCCGCTGGCGGCCGCCGCGGCCGAGGCCGCCGCCGGGCGCGAGCAGGTGCAGCGGCAGGCCATGGCCAATGCCCGCGCCATGGCCCGCTTCGGCCCGCGGCAGGCCCTGGTGCTGCCCGAGGCGCCGCACCGCGGTCAGCATGTGTTCGCCGGCCGGCCGGCGCTGTCGGCCACCGAGTGCCTGGAGCGCCTGGCCCAGCTGCATGCGCATGTCCGCCAGCGCTACCCGGGCCTGCGCTCGGCGCGCTTCGTCATCGGCGACGAGCACCACGCCAAGCAGCTCGAGACGGCCGCCGGCGCCGACACGCTGGCCAGCATCCAGCGCGCGTTCTGCTCGATGGTGCTGGTGGGCGAGGACGCCGGCGGCGCACCGATCGAGGTGGACGAGCTGCTGTCGTGCAAGGGCAGCCTGGCCGACCTCGACTGGTCGCTCGACACCGTGGCGCCGCTGCTCGACCAGGTGCACGAGCACCTGCAGGCCAAGCGCCATGCGGTGGCCGCGCGCGGCGGGCAGCACACGGTGGTGATGGCGCCACGCCTGGCCGGCATGCTGGCGCACGAGGCCATGGGCCACCCCTGCGAGGCCGACGCGGTGCTGGGCGGCGCCGTCACCGCCGGCCTGCTCGGCCAGCCGGTGGCCAGCGAGCTGATCACGATGGTGGACATCGCCCACACCTTCGACGGCCAGGAGGCCATGATCCCGGTGTACGTCGACGACGAGGGCAGCGCCGGCCGCGACGTGGTGATGATCGACCGCGGCCGCCTCACCGGCTTCATGCACAGCCGCGAGACCGCCGCGCGCCTGGGCCAGGCGCCCACCGGCAACGCCCGCGCCTACAACCCCGACGACGAACCGCTGGTGCGCATGCGCAACACGGTGATCCTGCCCGGCAGCGCGACGCTGCCGCAGATGATCGAGGGCGTCGACGACGGCTACCTGCTGCTGCGCACCGGCAACGGCCAGGCCGATGCCACCACCGAGTTCATGTTCGGCATCACGCTGGCCTACGAGATCCGCGGCGGCAAGGTCGGGCGCGCGGTGCGCGGCACCACGCTGTCCGGCTCGGCGATCCAGGTGCTGAAGAGCGTGGACGCGGTCGGCGACGAGATGCACTGGGACTGCTCCGGCTACTGCGGCAAGAAGCAGCCGATGGTGGTGTCGATGGGTGGCCCGGCGCTGCGCGCGCGGGCCCACCTGGGCGGGGAGTGACGGCCATGGCGAACGACCTGCACACCCCCGAGGCGCCCGCCACCGACGCGCCCGCCACCGACGCGCCCGACCCCCGGCTGCCGGCGATCGCCGAGCGCGTGCTCGGGCTGATGCGCCGCCAGGGCTTCGACGCGGCCCAGGTGAGCGTGAGCCACCGGCACCGGCACGAGGTGTGCGTGGCACACAACGAGCCGAGCCTGCTGCGCGGCAACGAATCCTTCACGCTGCAGCTGGTGGGCCTGCTGGACGGCCGCCGCGCCACCACCGAGGGCAGCGACATCGGCGACGAGGCCCTGGCCGCCAGCGTGCGCGGCCTGTGGGACGGCGTAGCCTCGGCGCCGCAGGACGAGGCCAACGCGGTCTCGTCCGGCCAGCGCGCCCGCACCGTGCGCGGCCCGGTGCCGGACGGCCCCGCCGACCTGGCCGCACTGGCCGATGCGATGGGCGGCCTGCTGGCCTGGCGCGCCCGCGAGACGCCCACGATGATGATCGAGGAGGCGCTGGCCGGCCTGAGCCGCCTGCAGTCGTGCACGCTCACCAGCGGCGGCACCGAGCTGGCCTGCGACCTGCGCTGGTTCGATGCCGAGGTCTTCGGCCTCGCGCGCGACGGGGGCCGCAGCAGTTCGTTCAACTTCGCCGGCGGCCGTTGCGACTGCCTCGCCGACCGTCCGGTGGTGCAGCGCTTCGGCATCGGCGAGATGATGCAGACGCTGACGCGGCAGGTGCACGCACAGCCCATCGGCGGGCGCTTCGTCGGCAGCGTGGTGCTCACGCCGCGTGCCACGGCCAGCCTGCTGGGCTGGCTGCTGGGGCAACTGGCCGACCAGGCGCTGATCGACGGCAGCTCGGTCTACCGCCAGCGCGTCGGGCAGGTGGTGGCCTCGCCGCTGCTCACGCTGCGCAGCCGCTTCGACGCGCCCGGCGTGCGGCCACAGTCGGCCGATGCCTTCGCCACGCCGCCGGTGACGCTGCTCACCGACGGGCGGCTCGACCGACTCACGCCCAGCCTGTACGGCAGCCGCAAGACCGGGCTGCCGCACGTGTCGCTGGCCGCCGACGGCTGGGAAGTGGCGGCCGGCGCCACCGCCCTCGACGCCCTGATCGCCGGCGTGCCCCGCGGGGCGCTGGTCGACCGGCTGTCGATGGGCCGCCCGGCCGCCAACGGCGACTTCTCCGGCGTCATCAAGAACAGCGCCGTGATCGACGGCGGGCGCGTGGGCACGGCCCTGTCCGAGACCATGATCTCCGGCAACGTGGCGCAGATGCTGCGCGACGTGCAGGCCGTCAGCACCGAGCGCATCGACACCGGCGACTGGCTGCTGCCCTGGCTGCGCGTGGACGGCCTGCACTTCTCCTGATCAGCGCGCGCCGCCCGGCCTCGGAAGGCGCTCAGAACCCGATCGGATCGACCAGTGCGGCCAGCCGCTCGGCGCGCAGGCGCAGGGCCGGCGGCGCGGTGGGCGCGGCAGCCACCGCCTCGAACACCAGGCAGGCACGGGCCGGCTCGTCGATGAGGGCGTGGCAGCAGCCCTGGTGGAACAGCGCGTCCAGCGCCTTGGGCTGCAGTTCGCGCACGATGCTCCAGCAGCGCAACGCCAGCGCATGCTCCCCCTGCGACGACGCGCAGGACGCCAGGCCACGCCAGTGGCG
This sequence comes from Ideonella sp. A 288, assembly GCF_002198735.1. Taxonomy (GTDB): domain Bacteria; phylum Pseudomonadota; class Gammaproteobacteria; order Burkholderiales; family Burkholderiaceae_C; genus Pseudaquabacterium. The sequence goes on along the minus strand of NZ_MWLO01000074.1, from coordinate 12,708 downwards.
TGGCTCACCGCTGCAGTGGGCCACCAGCCACTCGTAGCTGGCCCGCGCCGAGACCAGGTCACCCTGGGCCTGCGCGGCCCGGGCCAGGCGTTCGAGCGCGGCGGCCTGGTCGTCGCTGATCGCGGGCAGGCCCGACGCGGCGGGCGACGTGGCAGGGTCGGTGGCAGGCAGTGCGGGCATGGTCGGCCTCCTGGGCGAGGGTGATGGGAGATGGGCCCTCCTGCACACAGACGAGATCCGGGCCGACAAAGTGTCATCCGCCGAACCCTACCCCCCTCATTCAGGGGGGTGGGCCCCGGCGGCGCCGGCCTCGGGGCGGTGTGTAGGGATCGGCCGACAGCCGGACGGCGCCTTGTCCGAACGACACCGGGCGCGCCGTTGCCGACGATGGTGGGCCACAGCCGAGGTCGGCCATCACCCCACCCGCCGCATGTCGAACGCCAGCCGAACCGCCTCTGCGCCGCGGCCTGGCGCCCGGCCGCCACCTGGCGCGGCTGATCGCCCATCCCTGGGCCTTCGCCGCGCAGGTGATCGCCGGGTTCCGCGCCAACCAGGGGCTGCTGCTGGCCGGCGCGGTGGCCTACTACGCGCTGCTGTCGATCGTGCCGCTGCTGATCCTCACCGTGATCGCGCTGTCGCACGTGGTCGACCAGGCCGAGCTGCTGCAGACCGTGAGCCGCTACCTCGAGTGGCTGGTGCCGGGGCAGTCGAGGGCCATCGTGGCCGAGCTGGCCAGTTTCCTGGCCCACCGCGACGTGCTGGGCTGGGTGCTGCTGGTGAGCATGCTGTTCTTCAGTTCGCTGGCGTTCACCGTGCTGGAAAGCGCGATGTCGGTGATCTTCCACCACCGGGTCGCGGTCCGGCGGCGGCGCTACCTGGTGTCGGCCCTGATCCCCTACGCCTACATCCTCAGCCTGGGCTTGGGCCTGCTGCTGGTCACGCTGGTGGCGGGCAGCCTGCAGGCCATGGGCGAGCAGCGCGTGGAGTTCCTGTGGCGCAGCTGGTCGCTCGGCGGCGTGTCTGGCCTGCTGCTGTACCTGCTGGGGCTGTTGGGCGAGGTCTTCGTGCTCACGTCGGTCTACCTGGTGATGCCCGTGGGCCGGCCCTCGCTGACGCATGCCCTGCTCGGTGCGGTGGCGGCGACGCTGCTGTGGGAGATCTCGCGCCATGGCCTGGTGTGGTACTTCTCGACGCTGTCGCAGATCGGCACCGTCTATGGCTCGCTGACCACCGCCATCGCGGTGCTGCTGAGCCTGGAGATCGCCGCCACGCTGCTGTTGCTGGGCGCGCAGGTGATCGCCGAATACGAGCGGATGGACTCGCTGGACACGCCCGCGCCGCCGCCGCCGTTCACCACGGGATCGGACCGCTGACGCACCCGCCTGCGTGCGATGCCGCACCGACCTCCCCGCAGGGCACCGATACAACACCCAGGCAGGCGGATGGCCTGCCAACCTACCGAAAGGATCCTCACCATGCTGGAAACCCTTGCCATCATCCTCGTCGTGCTGTGGCTCCTGGGCCTCGTCACATCGACCACCATGGGCGGGCTGATCCACGTGCTGCTCGTCATCGCGATCGTTGTCATCCTGATCCGCGTGATCAGCGGCCGGCGTGTCTGACCAGCCGGCGTCGCACCACCCCGCCTCGACATTGGAACCCTCGTCATGAACAGCGCCAGACTCGCCGGCATCGCATTGATCATCATCGGAGCCCTGGCCCTGGCCTATGGCAGCTTCAGCGTCACCACGCAGACCCACCAGGCCAAGCTGGGGCCGATCGAGCTGTCGGTGAAGGAGAAGGAAACCATCAACGTGCCCGCATGGATGGGTGCCGGCGCGATCGCACTGGGCCTGGGGCTGGTGGTGTTGGGCGGCAGGAAGCCCTGAACGCGGCGACCGGCCGGTCGACCACCGTCGAAGCTGCCGCTGACCCGCGTCGCGGCGGGCTGCGGCGATGAGCGGAACGAATCGCGCTGCCGCGACGGCCGGCCGCCGAAGCGCCCGCTGGTCCGAAGGCTGAACAGGGGCTTCGCGAGCCCTTGTTTTTGCTACGTCATAGGACACAGGCGCGCCGAGGGCCGCGACCTACATTGGCGACGCAGCGGCCGCCGATCCACACGCTCGGCTGCCCTGGCGCCCGGTGTCCTGCAACGCCGGCCGGCCCTTCGTGCTCGGTCACCCGAGCCCCTTCCCCCGACCGGTACCACCGGCCCCACACGAGACGCCCATGACACTCACCACTGTGCAGAACCTCCTGCTTCGCGCACTGCCTGCCGCAGAGTTGCAGCGGCTGGCGCCCAGGCTGGAACGGGTCGAGCTGGCGCGCGGTGCCATGCTGTACGAGGCCGGTGCCACCATCGGCCACGTGCACTTTCCGGAAACCGCGATCGTCTCGCTGACCACCACGCTGCAGGACGGCGCCTCGGTGGAGGTGGCCGTGGTCGGCCAGGAAGGCATCGTCGGCGTCTGCGCCTACATGGGCGGCGGGCGCTCGCTCAGCAGCGCCGTGGTGCAGACCGCCGGCCAGGCGCTGCGCATGACGGCCGCGTCGATCCGCGACGCCTCGCGCGAATCGGCCCCGTTGATGCAGGAGCTGCTGCGCTACACGCAGGTGCTGTTCACCCACATGGCGCAGACGTCGGCGTGCAGCCGGCACCATGCGCTGGACCAGCAGCTGTGCCGCTGGCTGCTGCTGCACCTGGACCGGCTCAGCGGCAACGAACTGCTGGTGACGCAGGAGCGCATCGGCCACATGCTGGGCGTGCGGCGCGAAAGCGTCACGGCCGGCGCGCTCGAGCTGCAGCGCGCCGGCTTGATCGAATACGGGCGCGGGCGCATCTGCATCCTCGACCGCAGCGGCCTGGAGGCGCGCAGCTGCGAGTGCTACGCCGTGGTGCGCGGCGCCTACGACCGCCTGCAGGCCGGCAACGCCAGTGCTGCCGCGCACCTGGGGGCCCATTGGCCGTCGCCCAGGCCCCACCTGCCGGCCCGGCAGCTCGAAACGGCATGAGGTCATTGGGGGGCCGGCCCGATCCCCGAAGGGTTCGGGCCGGCCTCAGATGAACGCGCCACCCAGCGACCCGCGCCCGGCCCCGGGCGGTTGCCCGGCGATGCGGCCTTGCGCGCGCACCAGCGCGTCGATCGCCTCGCGCACCGGCGGGGCGCTGTCGTCGCCATGCGCCAGCCGCGCCTGCAGATAGGTGGCCACGGCATCCAGCGGATGTCCTGCCGGGGCGGCCGGCGGGCGGCGCGACGCGGCCAGGGCCAGGGTCTCGGCGGCCTGCGGGTCGGCCATCAGCACCTGGGTGTAGGCCAGGTCCAGCGCGGCCACCCAGGCCGGCAGCACGCGCGGCTCCTGCAGGGTCTCGAAGGTCTTCATGCGCTGCTTCATCAGCATCAGGCTGGCGGGCAGGTCGCCGCGCAGGCGGGCCAGTTCGCCGTCGATCTGCGCCACGCGGCTGGCCAGCGGCACATCGCGGTCGAGGCGCAGCCCGGTGTCGGCATGCAGGGCGGCCATCGCCTCGGCGGCCAGGCCTTCGTGGTCGAGCAGCAGGCCGACGCGGGCCAGGTTGATCCAGGCATCGGCCCGCGAATAGCCCAGCTGCCCGCGGCGGGCGTCCATCTCGGCCAGCAGCGTGCGGGCCTCGCGCAGCAGCACGCCGGCGTCGGCCGCGTGCGCCTGGGCGCGGGCCAGCAACACCGCCACGCGCAGCGGCACCAGCGTGGCCGGGTGCTTCACGCCGGCGGCCTGCGCCCGGGCCAGGTTCTCCTCACGCTGCTGCAAGGCGCGGCGCGTCTGGCCGACCTCGGTGAAGTAGCGCGCCAGCTCATGGCGCAGCCCGCTGGCCATGTCGTTGCCGGCGCCCAGCAGGCGCTCCATGTCGGCCAGCAGCGCGAGGGTGCGCTCCTCGATGCGGTCGTACTCGCCCAGGCGGATCTGGATGGCGATGGTGTTGCGCCGCAGGACGAGTTGCTGGCGCGAGTTCTTGGGATCGGTGTCGCCCCAGTAGGGCTCGGTGGCCCGCAAGGCGGCCAGCGCGTCGCGCACCCGGCCCTGGCCGTTGCGCAGCACCTGCACGTGGTTGAGGTGCTCCAGGCGCGTCGTGTGCCCGGGGGGGAACTGCGCCTCGGTGTAGCGCCCGACCTCGGTGAGCATGCGATCGGCCTCGTCGAGCCGACCGACGCGGCCCAGGCTGGTGCTCAGCGTGTAGAGCAGTGCGCGATGCTCGGTGGAGCCTGCGCCGTACTGCTGCGGCACCAGCGGCAGCAGCGGCTCGAGCGTGGCGATGGCCTTGTCGAACAGCCCCTGGATCTGGAAGGTGCGCCCCTGGTGCAGCCGGGCCCGCACGGTGCGCGGGTCGTCGGCACCATAGCGCTGCGTGGACAGCGCCACCAGCTCATCGAACAGCGGCATCGAGATGTCGAAGCGGTTGAGCAGGTGGTAGGTGTCGGCCAGCACCTGCAGCAGCCGCAGGCGGGTGTCGGCGTCGTCGCGGAACTTCTCGGGCAGGTCCTGGCGGCTGCGCTCCAGCAACTGCAGCACCGTGGGCCACTGGCCGCCGTGCTGGTCCGGGCTGGCCGAGGCCAGCAGGTCGGTGAGGTAGGTGGTGACCTGGTCGGACTGCCGGGCCGCCGCCTCGGCCCGGCGCCACTGCCAGGTGGCCGCGGCCAGGCCGGCGCTGAGCGAGGCCACCACCACGGTGACCGACGCGGCCAGCAGCGCATGGCGGCGCAGCCACAGCCGGCTGCGGTGGCGCCAGTCGTCGCGGCGCGCGCTGATCGGGCGATGCGCCAACCAGTGGCCCAGGTCGTCCATCAGCAGGCGCACGCTGCCGTAGCGATCGCGCGGGTCCTTGCGCAGGGCCTTGGCGACGATGGCCTCGAGGTCGCCGCGCACGCGCGCCGGGTCGCTGGGCCGGCCGGGGCCGATGGCGGCGTCCGCCGCGTCCATCGGGCCGGGCGGCTCGGCCAGCACCAGCGACACGCGCCGCGGCTCGTCGTGCAGCACCGCGCGCTCGATGGCCAGCCGGCTGCTGTCGCGCGGTGCAAAGGGCAGGTCGCCGGTGAGCAATTCGAACAGCATCACGCCCAGCGAGAACACGTCGGCGCCGGTGCCGATGGGCGCCCCGAGGATCTGCTCGGGCGCGGCATAGCCCAGCGTCAGGCCGCGACCGGTCTGGCGCGTGAGGTCGGTGTCCACCGGGCCACCGTCGTCCAGCAGGCCGGCGATGCCGAAATCCAGCAGCTTGGGCTCGCCGTCGCGCGTGACGAGCACGTTGGACGGCTTCAGGTCGCGGTGGACGATGAGCTGGGCGTGCGCATGGTCTACCGCCTCGGCGATGCGCATCAGCAGCCGCACCCGCTGCGCCACCGTGGGGCAGGCCTCGCGCACATGGTCGGCGAGCGAGCGGCCGTCCACGTATTCCAGCACCAGGTAGGCCTGGCCGTCGGCGAAGCCGGCGTCGAGCAGCCGGCCCACCGCCGGGTGGTTGAGCCGGGCCAGCACCGCGCGTTCGCGCGCGAAGCGTGCCTGCAGGCCCGACGAATCTAGGTCGCTGCGCAGCAGCTTGATCGCCGCCTGCGCCTCGTACAGGCCGTCGGCGCGGCGCGCCAGCCAGACCTGGCCCATGCCGCCCTCGCCGATCTTCTCGATCAACTGCCAGGGGCCCATGCGCTGGCCGGGCAGCGGCGCGGCGGCCCCGTCGCGGGCGGCGCCGGGGCCGCCACCCGGGCCGCTGCCGGGCCCAGTCAGCGCGCGGCCCAGCCACTGGTCGAAGGCCGGCACCTGCGGTGCGGGTTGCACGGCGGCGGCCACCGTGTCGTCGTCGGCGGCCTGAGCCAGCATCGGCGTCAGGTCGTCGGCCAGCGACGGATCACGCTCGCGCAATGCGGTCAGCCACGCCGCGCGCGCCCCGGCCGACAGGGCCAGGGCCTCGTCGAGCAAGGCCGACAGCTGTTGCCAACGGTCGCGGTCGATCATCTCCGGCGCAGCCCTTGCGCGCGGCGCCACGGCGCGGCCCCGCGCGGGGCCGCCGACTCGGGCGGGCGTGACGGGGTCATCATGCTCAGACGCTTTCGACCGCGCCCGTGCGACAGGCCCAGGCTCAGCCGGGCTCGCCCAGCAGCGCCTGCAGCAGCGCGCGGGCCTTGATCAGGTCGCGGTTGACGGTGCGGCTGGAGACGCCGCGCAGGTCGGCCACCTCGGCGATGGTCAGGCCGGTGAAGCTGATCATCTCGACCAGTTCGTACAGCGCCGGGTCGAGCTCGCGCATGCGGGTGAGCGCGCGGTCGATGGCGATCAGGTCGGTGGCCGACGACTGCACCGCCGCCACGTCCTCGGCCGCGGACATGGTGACCATCAGCTGGTCTCCACCGCGCTTGTCGCGGCCCTGGGCGCGCAGGTGGTCGATCACCACCGAGCGCAGCACCTGGCCGACGTAGGCGAAGAACTGGCCGCGCGAGCTGCCCTGCAGGCCTTCCTGCTCGGCCATGCGCAGGAAGCCCTCGTGCACCAGCGCCGTGGTGTTGAGCCCGGCCACGCCGCCCGAATGCGCCAGGCGCGAGCGGGCCACGCGCTTGATCTCGGGGTAAAGCCGGGCGTAGAGCTGCTGCAGGGCCTCGGACTGGCCGTCTTGCGAGCGGGAGAGCAGTTCGGTGATCGACGGGGGCATGGGCGGATTCGCGGCTGCCGCGGATTTTGCATCGCCGCGCCGTTTCAGCGCACGCGCTCGTCCCCTCCGGACGGGATGGCCGCCCCGCGCGGCGGGTGGCTCAGGCGTGGTGCGCCGCCGCGGCCGCCGGCGGCTCGGGCCGCACGCGCAGGGCCCAGGCCACGCCGGCCACCAGCAGCACGATGCCGGCCAGGGTGGCGGCCTCGGGCCATTGCTGGCGCAGCAGGTAGGCGTAGGCCAGGGCCGACAAGGTCTCGAAGACGATCAGCTGCCCCACCAGCGTGGTCGGCAGGCGCTGGCTGGCCTCGTTCCAGCACAGCGTGCCCAGCCACGAGGCCAGCAGGCCGATGGCGAACATCAGCGCCAGGAAGCGTTCCGGCTGCGGGCCGAAGGGCATCTCGAAGGCCTGGCCGCTGGCCGTGTTCCAGGCCCAGAAGGCCGCGTAGCCCACCAGCGCCAGCGGCAGCGTGGCCACGCCCTGGGCGGTGGCCCAGGCGCGCGGGCTGCGGTCGGGGTGGGCGCGCAGCCAGTCGGCGTTGCGCATCGGGTACCAGGTCCAGCAGGCGACGGCGCCGACGGCCAGCAGGGCGCCGATGGCATAACGCACGAAATCGGCGTTCGGATCGGCGCGCAGGTGCTGCAGCTCGACCTGGTTGACGCAGCCGATGCCGGCGGCGATGAGCGCCAGCGACGGCCCCATGCGCAGCCAGGGCAGGCGGCCGTCGCGCGCATGGTCGCGCAGGTTCGACGCCACCGCGATGACCACCGGCAGGGTGCCGATGATCATCGTCGGCAACGGCCCGCCGGCGCGCTGGATGGCGCTGGCCAGGAACAGGTAGTAGACGACGTTGCCGACCAGCCCGAGCTTGCCCGCCTCGACCCAGTCGGCGCGCGTGAACTGCGACAGCAGCCGCCGGTCGGCCCAGGCCAGCGGCAGCGCGATCAGCCCGAAGGCGACATAGCGGCCGAAGCTCTGCAGCGCCGCCGGGTAGCCGGGCAGCAGCAGCGGGCCGATGAACACCAGCCCCCACATCAGGCCGGCGGCCAGCGCGAAGAGGGTGCCGGAGAGCAGGCGGGGCGGCGGCATCAGCCGCCGGACGCCACGTCGGCCGCGGGCTCGACGCCGTCGAACACCTCGGCCATCGGCAGCTGCAGCTCGACGCTGGCCAGGTGCAGCGTGTCGGCGCCGGTCTGGTCGTGCAGCTCGAACAGCAGGCGTTCGTTGCGGCGGTACACCTCGACGCGGCGCGTGTCGGGGTCGACCAGCACGTACTCCTGCAGGCTGGCGATCTGCCGGTAGGCCGCGAACTTCAAGCCGCGGTCATAGGCCTGCGTGCTGTCGGACAGCACCTCCACCACCAGCCGCGGCTGGCGGAACACCATGTCGGTCTTCAGGTCGGCCGCGTCGCAGGTGACGAACACGTCGGGGTAGAAGGCGGCGTCGTTGGCCACCTGCACCATCATGCCGCCGATGAATGCGCGACACGGACTGCCCTTCAGGTGGGCATGGAGCGCGGCACCGATGTTCGGCCCGACCAGCCCGTGCACACGCCGCGCGCCCCCCATGGCGAACACCTCACCGCGGTAAAACTCATGCCGCCCGGGCTGGTCGTTGTCCCAGGCCAGGAAGTCGGCGAGGCTGTTGCAGTGGGCGGGCAAGGCCATGGGCGGCTCCGGGCGGTGCAGTCTTTGCCGGCAGTGTAGGGCGTGGCGGCGCGCTGCGGCGGGGTGGCTCAATCCGGCCGCAGCAGCTCGCGCAGCTCGTCCGAGCGCAGCGGCGCCGAGCCGTCCTGGCCGTCGAGGATGCCGTCGGCCAGCGTGCGTTTGTCGCGGTGCAGTTCGACGATGCGCTCCTCGATGGAGCCGGCGGTGACCAGCCGGTACACGGTGACCGGGCGCAGCTGGCCGATGCGGTGGGCGCGGCCCATCGCCTGGTCCTCCGCGGCGGGGTTCCACCAGGGGTCGACGATCAGCACGTAGTCGGCCGCGGTGAGGTTCAGGCCGAAGCCGCCGGCCTTCAGGCTGATCAGGAACAGGTCGCCCTCGCCGCGCTGGAAGGCGGCCACGCGCTTGGTGCGTTCGGCCGACGGCGTGCCGCCATCGAGGTACTGGTAGGCGATGCCGGCACCCTGCAGGCGCTCGCCCAGCAGCTTGAGGAAATCAGTGAACTGGCTGAACACGAGTGCCTTGTGGCGGCCGGCCACCAGCTCGGTGGCGAGCTGCTCGAACTCGTGCACCTTGGCGCCGACGATGCCCAGCTCGGGCGACACCAGCCGCGGGTCGCAGGCGGCGCGGCGCAGACGCGTCAGCTCGGCCAGCACATGGAACGAGGCCTGGCCCTCGCCCACGTCGTTGCCCAGGTTGGCCACGCGCTCGATGGCGCTGCGGCGCATGGCTTCGAGGAAGGCGCGCTCCTCGGGGCCGGGCTCGACGCGGTGGATGATCTCGGTGCGCGGCGGCAGGTCGGGCAGCACCTGCGCCTTGGTCCGCCGCAGCAGGAAGGGCGAGACCAGCCGGCGCAGCCGCTGGCGCGCCACGTCGTCGCGCTCGCGCTCGATGGCGGTGGCAAAGCGCTCGCCGAACTGCGTGGCGCTGCCCAGCAGCCCGGGGTTGAGCAGGTTCATGATCGACCACAGGTCGCCCAGCCGGTTCTCGACCGGCGTGCCGGTGAGCGCCAGGCGGAAGCCGGCGTTGAGCGTGGCCACCGACTTGGCGCGTTTGGTGGCGGCGTTCTTCAGCGCCTGGGCCTCGTCGAGCACCAGGGTGGACCACTCGATCTTCGCGAAGGCCTCCACGTCGATCTGCGCCAGCGCGTAGGAGGCGATGACCAGGTCGTCCGGCCCGGCCGATTCGAGCATCTGCGCGCGGTCGCCCTCGCCGTAGGCCAGCACGCGCAGACCGGGGGCGAAACGCTCGGCCTCGGCCACCCAGTTGCCGCACACCGAGGTGGGCGCGATGACCAGCGCCGGGCCGATGGCCGCGCGCGACAGCAGCAGCGCCAGCGTCTGCACCGTCTTGCCCAGGCCCATGTCGTCGGCCAGGCAGGCGCCCAGGCCGGCGTGGGCCAGCCGCGCCATCCACGCGAAGCCCTCGGCCTGGTAGCCGCGCAGTTGTGCCTGCAGCGCCGCCGGCGGCACGGGCTCCAGCGCCGCGGCCTCGTCCAGCCGCGCCAGGCGCCGCGCCCAGGCCTTGTCGCCGTGCAGGCCGCTGCCCTCCATCGTCTCGGCCAGCCAGGCGGCCGCGGCGGCGGGCAGCTTGATGCCTTTCTTGTCGGCCTGGGCCAGGGCCTGCAGATCGGCCAGCTGCTGGCGCAACTGCTCGGTCAGCGCCAGGTACTCGCCGTCGCCCAGCGCCACGAAGCGGCCGCGGCGCGACTCGTGGGCCAGCTGCATCAGCCGCTGCAGGCCGAGCACGCGGGTCTCGTCGATGCGCAGCTCGCCGTCGAGGCCGAACCAGTCGGCGCCGCTGCTGACCGACACCTGCAGCGCCTGCGGCGCCATCGACAGCACGCGCACCGGCTTGCCGCGCGGCCAGTCGATGCCCACCACCGCCTCGAGCTGCGGCAGGCGCTCCACCGCCACCAGCGCCTGCTCGGGGTCGTCCAGGCGCCAGCCGAGTTCGCCGTCGTCGCTGCCGGCCAGGAAGGGCAGCGCCTCGAACACCGCATCGAGGTGGCCGCGCTCGGCCACCAGGTCGCGCTCGGTGGACAGGCCCAGGCCCTCGTGCAGCGTCATCAGCCGGCCGCGGCCGCGGCCGGGCACCACCGCCGGGCCGAAGCTGCCGAAGGGCTGCACCAGCAGGCGCAGTTGCAGGCCCTCGCCGCTGGGACTGAGCTGCGCCCGCAGCCGCGCCTGGCTGGGCACGGCCTGGCCGGCATCGGCGTCGCTGTGCAGCTGGAAGTGGCCGGCCAGCACGCGCAGCGCGGCATCGAGCTCGGCCTTGGCGTCCACCGGCACCGCCCATTGCTTGGCCACCAGTTCGGCCACGCGGCGCTGCGCCGGGCTGATGCGGATGAGCCGCGCGCGGTCGACGCCGTCGCGCACCAGTCGCAGGCTGTTGCGGCGCTCGGATTCGGTGCCGGCATCGGTGCTGGTGAAGCGCTCGCCGGGCTCGGCGGGCTTGCGCGCCAGCAGCGGGTCGGCCAGGTGGAAGACGAAGTGCTCGACGCCGTCGTCCCGGCGCTGGCGCTGCACTTCGAGCACCGGCAGCGCCTCGCGCAGCTCGATCGGCTGGCCCGGGGCGTCGGCCAGCACCACCGCCGGGTGGCCGACCAGCGCCAGCGCGGCGCCGGTGACGTCGATGGCCAGCTGCGACGGCGACCAGCGGCAGGCGTCGATGCAGCGCGCCACCGCGGCGTCGCGCGCCTCGAGCCGGGCGCTCTTCTTCACGCGCGACAGCGTCACCGCCTTGGGCTTGCCCGGCCCGCGCACGCCCTGCGTCACCTCGAAGGGCTCGACGGCGACGACGCGGCCTTCGGCGTCCACCGTCAGGCGCCACTGCAGCGTGGCGGCCTCGGCGGCCAGCGCGTCGGCGCTGCGGGTGGGGCCCAGCGCCTCGATGGCCGCCAGCGCGTCGCGCCAGGGCTCCTGCGGCACGCCGTAGAAGGCCACCGGCCAGGGCGCGCCCTCGGTGTCGCCACGCGGCGGCACCGGCAGGCTCAGCCGGTCGCAGGCCTGGCGCACCAGGTCGGCCTTCCAGGGCCGCCCGGCCTCGACCTGCGCGCGCACCACGGCGGCCAGGTCCTCGGCCGTCCAGCCGTCGGGCACGTGGCGCAGCCAGGCGGCCAGGATCAGCCGGTTGGCGTTGTCCTCGGTCTCGGCGCGCGGGCGCCACAGGCGCTGGCGGTCGAAGGCCAGCGGCTCCACCGGCTCGTCGCCCAGGCGCGCGGCCACCGCATGGGCCCACAGGCCCCAGCCCTCGCCGGGCGGCGGCTTGCGCGAGCCCGATTCGGCGATGCAGAACTTCTGCGCCTGCGTCCAGGCCGCCGGGTCGGTCTGCGCCAGCAGCGCCAGCACGTGCCACTGCATCAGGCTGGTCGGCGCGATGCCGCGCTTCATGTGCAGGGCCTTGCCGGCCTCCTTCAGCGCGGCGGTGAAGGTGGCGCTGGCCTCGGCCCAGCGGCCCGCCCAGGCCAGTTGCGCGCCCTGCAGCAGCGGCAGGCCGACACCGTGCAGGCCGGCCACGGCGGCCTGGCTGCCGGGGATGTCGCCGCGGTGCAGGCGGCGTTCGGCCAGCGCCATGCGCACCGGCGGCGAGATGCCCTGCGGCCGCTGCGACACCTGATGGTCGACCCAGTCGAGCAGCGGCCGCCACAGCGGCGGGTCGAGGTCGAACGAGCCGATGAAGGTGTGCAGCAGGTCGTTGCGCAGGTCGACGTCCATCTGATCGAACAGCGCCGGCACGAAGGGCGAGGTCAGCGCCTCGGCGATCACCTCGGGCGCGGCGGCCGCGCCCATCACGCGCCGGGCGGTCTGCCGGAAGACCTCGAGGCTCAGGCCCGCGGCCAGCACCAGCCGGGCGAAGGCCACCAGCTCGCGGTGGTGGCGGAAGGCCGGCATCGGCGGCTCGGGCGAATGCTGGCCGTAGGTGACCGAGGCGCGCGCCCAGGCCTTCCAGGCCTGCGCCGCATTGAACGACTGCAGCACGCGCGGCAGGTGCAGCGCGCGCAGCGGCGCGGGCACCTCGGCGCCGGCGTGGTCGACGTCCACCACCCGGCCGGCCTGGCGCAACACGCGCAGCGCAGCGTCGACCTCGGACAGCGTGAACGGCGTGCCCTGCGAGCTGTGGCGCTCCTGCAGCCGCAGGAACTGCTGCAGCCAGGCCTTGCTGCGCGGGCAGCCGGCCAGGCACAGGCCGTCGAACACGGTGTCGACGTCGGCCTCGGACGGCGGCGCCGCCTGCTCGGCGTCGGCCTCGGCCTCGGCAGCAGCCTTCAGCCCGCGGGCGCTGGGCGTGCCGAGCTGGCGCAGCGTGCGCAGGTCGAGCGCCTCGCCGCGCAGGTTGACGAAGGCGGCGGGTTTCGCGGGGGGCTTGGG
>NZ_MWLO01000073.1 GCF_002198735.1 Ideonella sp. A 288 | reverse complement strand
GTCCAGCATTGACTGGCCGGTGCCGACCGCCAGATGGGCGCGCGCCGACGGGCCGACGGCAGCTGCAACGATAGCCTGTGGCCGCCCGCCAGGCCAAGCGGGCGTGAACGGCCTGCACGACATGGGCGGCAACGTTTGGGCGTGGATCGACGAGCAGCAGGGTGAGCGCTGCAACCCGGAGCGCCGCACGCGCCGTGGCAGTGGGTGGTGCGGGCAAGCGCAGATGCGTGCCGACTTCCGGCAGGACAAGCCGGCCGACACCGCGGTGGTCTATCTCGGCCTTCGCCGCGCAAGTAACCCGTGAGGCGCTGAGGACGAGGGCCGCAGCGCCATCTGCCGGCGCAGGCGCGCCAGCACGCCCCAGATGAAGGCGCCGGTTCGGTTTGTTATGCTGGCCGGCATGGCCCGCACCGTGCCCTGCAACTTGCCAGACCCTCTTTCGGCGGCGGTGCAGTTTCCCTTGCTGTACCAGCAGTTGCGCTTGCTGGCGCGCGCCCATCTGGCGGTCGGCACCGGCCAGTCAATGCTGGACACCGGGGCCCTGGTGCATGAGGTGTACCTCAGGATGGGGCAAGCCGACGGCGCCCCGGCGCCGGACGGGGCGAGCTTCCTCGACGTCGCTGCCGCGAGAATGCGCGCCGTCGTCGTCGGCGCCGCGCGGCGCCGACGCAGCGAACGTCGGGGTGGCGACCTCGAACGGGTGCCGCTCGACACCGAGGGAGTGCCCGATCACGGCAGCGACGACGATCGCATCCTGGCCATCGACGCGGCGCTGGGCCGCCTGCGCCGCATCGACCGCCGCCTGGCGCAGGTGGTGGAGTTGCGCTTCTTCGTCGGTTTGAGCGAAGTCGACATCGGCCGCGCGCTTGGCGTGTCAGACCGCAGCGTGCGCCGCTACTGGGACCGAGCCCGGCTGCTGCTGGCCGAGATGCTGGGCGCCTGATCGCGTGGACGACACAGCCGGCGACGGGTCGACGGCGCAGTGGCAGCAGGCCCATCGGCTGCTGGACGCGGTGCTGCGCGTACCGCCGTCACAGCGCGGCGCCGCCATCGACGCCTTGCCGGACGCCAGCGCAGCGGTCAAGGCGCTGCTGCACAGGCTGGCGGCCCGCGCGATGGACGGCACCGGGCTGGACCTGCCTCAGGCCGGCGCGCTGGCCGACGCTGCGGGTGACCGCATCGGCCCCTACGTGCTGCTGTGCGTGCTGGGGCACGGCGGCATGGGCGAGGTGTGGCTGGCCGAGCGGCCCGACGGCCTGCCGCGGCGCCAGGTGGCACTGAAGTTGCCGCGCCTGAGCGGACTGGGGGCCTTCGAAGAACGCATGGCGCGCGAACGCGACATCCTGGCCAGGCTGGTCCACCCCCACATTGCCCAGCTCTACGACGCCGGGATCACGTCGCAGGGCCGCCCCTACCTGGCGTTGGAGTACGTGCAGGGGCAGCCGCTCGACCTGTACTGCCAGACACAGCGGCTGGGCGTCGACGCCAGGCTGCGCCTGTTCGTGCAGGTGGCACGTGCGGTGGCGTATGCGCATGCGCAACTCGTGATCCACCGCGACCTCAAGCCGCTGAACGTGCTGGTCGACGCGCAGGGCCAGGCCAAGCTGCTGGACTTCGGCATCGCCAAGCTGCTGCACGAGGATGCGCCAAGCACCGGGCTCACCCAGATCGGCATGCGTGCGTTCACGCCCGAGTACGCGTCGCCCGAACAACTGCGCAACGAAGTGCTGGGGGTGGCCAGCGATGTGTATGCCTTGGGCGTGCTGCTGGCCGAACTGCTGACCGGACGGCGACCCTACCGCGGCGATCCCCGCTCGGCCGCCGAAACCGAACGGGCGATCCTCGATGGCGAGGTGCTGCAGCCGAGCCTGTGCACCGACGAGCCCGCGCTGGCGCGCGCGCTGCGGGGCGACCTGGACACCATCGTCGGCAAGGCCATGCGGCGCGAGCCGGCCGAACGCTACGACAGTGCCGCCGCCCTGGCCGATGACGTGGAGCGGCATCTGCGCCACGAGCCGGTGCACGCGCGGCCGGCCGCTGCCGGCTATCGCCTGCGCAAGTTCGTGCGCCGCCATCGGCCCGCGGTGGCGATCGGGGCGCTGGCGCTGGCCAGCGCAGTGGCCGGCGTGGCGGGCACGTTCTGGCAGAGCCTGCGCGCGCAGGAGCAGGCGGTGCGTGCCGAACAGTCGCGCGACCGCGCGCTGCGGCAGCTGGCGCATGCCGAAGCGATGGACGAGCTGATGCGCCACCTGCTCGATGCCACCGAGGGCAAGCCCTTCACCGTGGCCGAACTGCTGGCGCAGGCCGAGGTGATGGTCGATCGCCAGTTCGCCAGCGACGCCGCGCTGCGGGCGCAATTGCTGCTCAGCGTGGCCGAGCAGCAGGCGCAAAGCGGCGCGCGCGCCCAGGCGCAGGCCTTGCTGTCCAAGGCACAGGCGGCAGCCAGCCAGAGCGCGCAGGCGCCCCTGATCGCCACGGTCGAGTGCGAGCTGGCCGCCGACGCCGCAGAAGACGGCCTCACCCCGCCGGTGCGCGCCCGGCTGGATGCGGCTGTCGCAGGCCTGCGCGTGCTGGGCAGCAGCGAGGCGGCGGCGCTGGCGCGTTGCCTGTATGCACGCGGCGGCCGGGAGAATGATGCCGGCAACGCGCAGGCGGCGCTCAACGACTTTCGTGAAGCGGTGTCCTTGATCGGCACGCCCCGCGCGGGGCAACGCACCTTGATGGTCGGCCTGCGCGAAGGCATCGGCGGTGCCCATGCCGCGCTCGGCGACCTCGCGGGCGGTATCCAGGCGATGAAGCAGGCGCTGGAGGAACTCGACGGCATGGGCCGCGGCCAGACCTGGGCCGCCTTGGATCTGCTCAACAACGTGGCCGTGATGCACAACGCGGCCGGCAACCCGCTGAACGCGATGCAGGCCTATGACCGGGCGCTGCAGCGCGTCGGCCTCGCCGCCGATGCCCCCGAGCGCAGGCCGATGCTGGCGGGCAACCGCGCCGACGCGTTGCTGGCGCTGGGCCGCACCGCTGAAGCGATCAACGACCTGGAGCGCGTGCACGCAGAACTGGTGCGCCAAGGACTGCCGCTGCCCGCCGCCACCTACCTGCAGCTCCTGGCCTTCGCCTGGTGCCAGGCCGGCGAGCTGGCACGCTGCAGCGACACGCTGGCGCAGGCGCGGGCCGACTATGCGCGCCACGTCCAGGAGGACCGCAACATCGGCGCCCGGTTCGAGACCACCACCGCCGAGCTCGCCCTGCGCCGTGGCCAGCTCGAGTCCGCGCGCGATCATCTGCAGCGCGCCCTCACCATCCATGAGTCGGGCCCCCGGCGCAGGGGCATGCGCCATGTGCTCGCCCAGCTGGGACGGGTCGAACTGGCGCGCGGCGACGTGCAAGCCGCAGCCGCATGGGCCACGCGCGCGGTGGACCATGCGCGCGCCTCGCGGGTGGCGGCAATGGCTAACGTGCACGTGGGCCACGCGCTGCTCGTGCAGGGACTGGTGCAGCGGGCGCAAGGCCAGGCCGAGGCAGCGCGCGCCAGCTGGCTGGAAGCCGAGCGCGAGCTGCTGGCCAGCGTGGGCGCCCAGGCCAGCTTCACGCGTGAAGTGCAGCTGCTGCTGAGCGCGCCGTAGCGGCCTTGCGGCGTTCATCGCCGCCGGGCGTTTGTATCCATTGGAAACCTAGCGCCTGTGACCGGCGGGTTTCAGAGCGCTGTGGTCGAGCGGGCCGCGCCTACTTGTAACTGCGCCTCGCGCGCAGATCGCCGCGGGCTGCGAAGTGACGAAAACCGGCGCGAATTTGGCGACAAAAGGTAACCCACGAATCTCGGATTCCGTTGGTGCACCTGCCCCGGGCTGGTGGTTGAAAGGCCCCAATCGTGCGCCTCCGAAGCCACGCCGTGTCTGTGCCACTTTCTTGTTATTCAAGCACTTGCAGTTGCGAGGGCTGCTGGCTCGAAAGCTGCGGCAATGAACACGACGTCGACCACTGTGGCGACGCCGACTCGTAACAGCAGCCCAGGACGGGCACAGGAGAAGCAACGTGAACCACTCGAACCGAATCTGCGCGCTCTTCGGCGCCATGACCCTGATGGCCCTGGCTTCACCGTTGGCATGGGCGGCCAAGGGCGGCGACGCGGCCAAAACGACGCCCGCGGCCCAAGTGACCACCGAAGCGGACTTGCGGACGCAATCGCCGGGCACGGCAGCCAACTCGCCATTGACCGAGCTGTTCCAGACCGACTCGGTCGCCGCCGTCAGCGGCGACACGGCGGCCGTTGTGGTCAAGCGTGGCCGCCGCGTGATGGGCCTGTTCACCGGTCCGATGAGCAAGGAGGTCTACGTCTACAAGCGCACCTTGGGCGCGTGGTCGGTGCAGGCCGTCCTGGTGGCCAGCGACCCGGCTGAAGGCATGGCCTACGGCAGCAGCATCGCGCTGCGCGGCGACACCTTGGTGGTGGGCGTGGACAACCCGGCGCCGGCGTCGCTGGACGGCAGCACGCCGGCCAATCCAGCCGCCATCAAGGGCGCCTACGTCTACCAGCGCGTGGGCAGCAACTGGATCGAAGCGACACGGCTGGTCGGCACCGACGCACTGACGACCAGCTACAACCACGGCTCGCGCGTGGCCATCAGCGGGTCGACCATCGTCATCGGCGCCGCCGGCGGCGAACGCGTCAGCTGCAGCCCCGTGACCACCACCTTTGCCTGCAGCACCCTGGAACGGCGCGCCGGGCGGCTGTTCGTGTTTGACCGCAACGCGTTGGGGATCTGGGCACAGACCGCCAGCCTCACGGTGCAGTCGCCTCATGGCGCCTTGTTCGCGTTGGACGGCAACACGCTCGTGGTGCCCGAGTTCGAGACCGTGACCGGCACCGGCATGTATGCAGGCACGACCATCGGTCATGCGGCGGTGTACCAGCGCACCTCGGGACTGTGGTCGCGCCAGGCCACGCTCACATCGGCCGACCAGACGACGCTGGCCCAGCTGACCGACCCCGTGAACGTGCCGACCGCGATTCACGGCCTGTTCGTCGGCAGCATGCCTTTCAGTGGCCCGGCGCTGCAGGGTGACCGGTTGCTGGTGCCCGGTGGCGACTACAGCGTGATCGGCGGCGGCCCGGGCCTGAAGGCGGCGTTGTATGTGTTCCAGCGCACGGGCAACACATGGTCTGCACAAGGTCGCATCACGCCCGCGGCAAGCAGCACCGGCGATGGCTTCGCGCGCAGCATGGCATTCAGCGGTCGCGCCGTGCTGGTGAACTACAGCGCCGGTGCGCGAAAGGTCTCGCTCTTTGCGCAGGCTGCCGATGGGACGTGGAACGAGTCGGTCATCAACTCTCCCGGCAGGCCCATCGGGCAGAACGTCGACTTCTTCGGCGAGACGATCGCGCTCGATGGCGGTACCGCCCTCGTCACGCAGCCCCAGACACGCGCACTGGTGTACCGGCTGACCTTCACGCCCTGAGCGGCAGGGCAGCGCAGCCCCCTCTCGTTGATCATCTCGACCGAGGGATGGATTCGTTCAGACAACGCCCGATCTTTGCCACCAGGGCCACGGCCGGCATGCGCGCGTTGGCCTTGTGCAGTTGCCAGCGCATCTCGAAGCCGACCGCCATCGTTTCGAAGCCGTCGCGCAGCGCGGCCGATGCCGACTCACTGGCATCGAAGCGCACGCGCATGAAGAGCAAGCCCGTGCTGGCATCGTTGAGCCGCGCGGCTTCGGTGATGTTGGCCTGGTGCCGCACCAGCAGCCTGGTGACGGCATGCACGATGCCCACGCGGTCTGGGCATGACAGGGTGACGACATAGGGTGAAGTCATAGGTCAGGCTCCAGGCGCGGACGACGCCGATTCTGTCTGCGGGGCCGTGTCGCCTGCATGCAAAGGTCGCCACGCCATTGACGAAAAACGCCATGGCTTCGACACTGCGGGCGTGACCGTCGCCAAACCACCGCTGCTGCCCGGTCCGATCGGCTTCGTGCTGATCCCGCAGTTCGCATCGATCGCGCTGGCCTCGGCGATCGAGCCCTTGCGGATTGCCAACCGCTACCTGCGCAGTGCTTACCGCTGGAAGCTGCTGTCGTTGGATGGCGGGCCGGTGGCCGACGGCAACGGCATCACCGTGCAGCCGCATGGCGGTGTGTTCGAAGAACCCGCGCTCGGCACCGTCATCGTCTGTGCCGACGTGCAGCCCGAGCGTTACTACTCGCGGGAACTGAAGCACTGGCTGCAGCAGCAGAACGCGGCTGGCGCTGCGCTCGGTGCGCTGGACACCGGCTGTTTTCTGCTGGCGCGCGCCGGCTTGCTCGACGGTGTGCGGGTGACGATGCACTGGGAGGTGCTGGAAGCTTTTCGCGAGCGCTTCCCGCGCACCATCGTGGCGCAAACGCTGTTCGAACTCGATGGCCGGCGGCTCACGTGCGCCGGCGGCACCGCGGCGATCGACATGGTGCTCGAGGCGATATCGCGCGACCATGGCCGCGAACTCGCCGCGCGCGTGGCCGAGCACTGCCTGCACGAGCGCATGCGCCCAGGCGGGGCCGGGCAACGCATGGCGCCGGCGGCGCGCGGGAACATCCACAACCCGGCGCTGGCGCAGGCGGTGGCGCTGCTCGAAGCCACGCTCGAGCGCAGCATCAGCGTCAGCGAACTGGCCGCGCACGTGGGCCTGTCGTCACGCCAGTTGATGCGCTTGTTCGCGCAGGTCATCGGTGAGAGCGCGGCCCACTACCACCGCCGCCTGCGGCTGGAGCACGCGCGCAGCCTGTTGCGCTACACGGCGCTGACGGTGACGGAGGCAGCCGTGGCAGTCGGCTTCGAATCGCTGGCCCACTTTTGCCGCGCCTACCGGCAGCAGTATGGCGTGTCGCCGGGGGCAGACAGGCAGGCCGCACCACGCGGTGCGCCGCTGCTGCGAGACCGTCGCAGCTGAGGCGCAATCCGTCAAGCGCATGGCGCTTTCCGGCAAGTCCGGCTGGGGGGAGCCGCATAAGCTGCATCCCGCGCCAACCCAGCGAATGAAGACCGCCGCCATGAACGACATCCCCAGCCGTGCCGACGTCGTCATCATCGGCGGCGGCATCATCGGTGCCTCGATCGCCTACCACCTGACGAAGATCGGCATCACGCACGTGGTGCTGTTGGAACGCCGGCAACTCACCTGCGGCACGACCTGGCATGCCGCCGGCCTGGTGCCGCAGTTGCGCGCCACGCGCACGCTCACCGAGCTGGCCAAGTACACCAGCGAGCTGCTGCATCTGCTGGAGGCCGAAACTGGCCAAGCCACGGGCTTCAAGCAGAACGGCTCGGTCGCGGTGGCGCTGTCGCAAGCGCGGCTGGAAGAGTTCAAGCGCACCGGCGCGATGGGCCGCGCCTTCGGCGTGCATGTCGACTTTCTGAGCCCGGCCGAGGTGCTCGAAAAGTACCCCTTGCTCGACGGCAAGGGCGTGGTCGGTGGCTTGTGGACACCCAACGACGGCCAGACCAATCCGATCGACACCACGCAGGCCTACGCCAAAGGCGCCAAACAACGCGGTGCCAAGATCTTCGAGAACACGCTGGTCACGGACATCGTGGTCGAGAACGGTCGCGCCGTCGGCGTTCAGTTCGAACGCGGCACAGACCATGGTGAGTTGCGGGCGCCGACCGTCGTGCTCGCCTGCGGCATGTGGAGCGCCGAGATCGGCCGCAAGCTCGGCATCCGCCTGGCACTGCAGGCCGCCGAGCACTTCTACATCGTCACCGAACCGATGGCCAGGGTGCCGAAGAACCTGCCGGTGCTGCGGGTGCCCGACGAGTGCGCCTACTACAAGGAAGACGCCGGCAAGCTGCTGCTCGGCGCCTTCGAGCGGGTGGCCAAGCCGTGGGCGCTGGACGGCATTCCCAAAGACTTCTTCTTCGACGAATTGCCGCAGGATTTCGACCACTTCGAGCCGATACTTTCTGCAGCCATGGAGCGCGTGCCGGTGTTGCAGACCACCGGCATCGCCACCTGGTTCAACGGGCCGGAGAGCTTCACGCCCGATGACCGCTACCTGCTCGGCGAAACAGCCGAGGTGCGCGACCTGTTCGTCGCCTGCGGCTTCAACTCGATCGGCATCCAAAGCTCCGGCGGCGCCGGCAAGGTGCTGGCCGAGTGGATCCGCGACCGGCACGCCCCGATCGATCTGCCAGGCATGGACGTGCGGCGCATGCATCCCTGCCAGGGCACGAAGGCCTACCTGGCCGACCGCACCACCGAGTCGCTCGGTTTGTTGTATCAGATGCACTGGCCGTTTCGGCAAGTGGAGAGTGCGCGCGGCGCACGGCGCACCGCGTTTCACGATCGGCTGGTGGCGATGGGCGCCTGCATGGGCGAGCTCAGCGGCTGGGAGCGGGCCAACTGGTATGCGCAGCCGGGCTCGGCGCCGAAGTACGAATACAGCTTCGGCCGACAGAACTGGTTCAAGCACACGGCCGACGAATGCGCGGCGGTGATGAACCGGGTGGCACTGTTCGATCAGTCGTCGATGGCGAAGTTCATCGTGCAGGGGCGCGATGCC
The DNA here is from genome assembly GCF_002198735.1 of Ideonella sp. A 288. Taxonomy (GTDB): domain Bacteria; phylum Pseudomonadota; class Gammaproteobacteria; order Burkholderiales; family Burkholderiaceae_C; genus Pseudaquabacterium. The sequence continues at coordinate 23,423 of NZ_MWLO01000073.1, read as the reverse complement.
TGCAAGGTGCTGAACCGCCTGTGCACGGCCGACGTGGACGTGGGCCCGGGCCGCGTCGTCTACACCCAATGGCTGAACGAACGCGGCGGCATCGAGTCCGATCTGACGGTGACGCGACTGGCGGAGGACCGCTACATGGTTGTCACCGCGGTGTCGTCACACATCCGAGACCTGGCCTACCTGCGCGAACACGTTGGGGATGCCTTCTGCACGGTCACGGATGTCACCTCCGGCACCCCGATGCTGGGCCTGATGGGCCCGAACTCTCGCGCCCTGCTGCAAGAGCTGACCGGTGCTGACCTGAGCAATGAGGCCTTCAAGTTTGCACGTTCTGCCGAACTCGAAATCGGCTACGCCATCGTTCGCGCGCAGCGCATCACCTACGTGGGCGAGCTCGGCTGGGAGCTGTACATCCCGGCCGAGTTTGCACTGCACGTCTTCGAACGCGTGATCGACGCCGGTGCCAAGTACGGCCTGAAGCTCGCCGGCTTCCATGCAATGAATGCGTGCCGCACCGAGAAGTCGTACCTGCACTGGGGCCACGACGTCGGCATCGAAGACACACCGATCGAAGCCGGCGTGGAGTTCACCTGCGCTCACGGCAAGGCCGGTGGCTACATCGGCCGCGACGCGGTGTTGCGGCAAAAGGAACTGGGCGCGCCGCACAAGCGCCTGCTGCAGTTCAAGCTGGCCGACGCGAACGAACTGGTGTACCACGAGGAGCCGATCTTCGCGGACGGCAAGCCGGTTGGCGTGATCACCAGCGGCATGTACGGGCACCGCGTGCAGGCCTCGCTCGGCATGGGCTACGCCAAGCTGCCGCAGCCGGTCACCGCCGAGGTGGTGGCTGGCACGCGCTGGGAGATCGGCGTCGGCGACCGGCGCGTGCCGGCGGTGGCCCAGCTCCGCGCCTGGTACGACCCGAAGAACGAGCGCATTCGCGCCTGACCGGCTACTTCCTGCGCTGACCTTGCACGATCCGATCGAGGATCAGCGCGCAGCACAGGATCGCCAGTCCGGCCAGGATGCCCTGCCCTTCCGACGCGTACTGCAGCGCTTCGAGCACGTCTTCGCCCAGTCCCTTGGCACCGATCAGTGACGCCACGACGACCATCGCCAGGCACAGCAGGATGGTCTGGTTGACACCCGCCATGATCGTCGGCGCCGCCAACGGCAGTTCCACCTTGAAGAGCATGTAGCGCGGTGACGCGCCAAAGGCCAGCGCCGCTTCGCGCACGGCTTCGGGCACCTGCTGCAGGCCGAGCACCGTCATGCGCACCACCGGCGGCGAACCAAAGATCAAGGTCGCCATGATCGCAGCGGGTTTGCCGGCACCGAAGAAGGCGACGACAGGAATCAGGTACACGAACGACGGCATCGACTGCATGAAGTCGAGGATCGGCCGCACGGCGGCAAACACACGCGGCCGCCGCGCGCAATAGATGCCGAGCGGGATACCGAGCGCGATGGCCACCATTGCCGCTGCGCCGAGCAGCGAAATCGTCGTCATCGCCTTTTGCCAGAAACCGAACAGGCCCAGATAGGCCAGCGCAGCCACCGAGAAGATGGCCACCCGCGCGCCGCCCGTCAACCAGGCCAGCAGCGCGACGACGGCGATGACCACCGGCCACGGCGTGCCGACGAAGATGGTTTCCAAGCCGTCGAGCAACGTGCGCACGGCGGTGGTGATGCCACCGAAGAAGCCTTCGCCGACGCGCTTGGCCCATTCGAACCAGGCCTTGATGCCGTCGCCCATGCCGACGCGTATGCCGCGATCGGTCGGGAAGTCGGCCAGCCACACCCACAGGTCAGGTCGCGCAAAGCGCAAACCGGTCAAGCCGACGACGCCGATCAACAGCGCCGCACCAAGCAGCGTGCGCAGTGCCGACAGGCCGTGCGGCAGCGACGGATCGGAGCGCCAGGCGATGAAGCGGCGCTCCAAGGCGCTGTTGGCCACAACCGCCTGGAGCACGCGGCAGGCCAGCAGCATCACCAGACCCAGCACGACCAGCGTCAGGCCGCTTTGGCTCGCTGCCTCGGCTTGGCGCAGTGCATCGGCATGAGCCCCTTCCAGAGACGCTGCGGCACGGCGCAGTGCATCCAGCGACGGCGAGTTGCTGGCAATCGCTTCTTCGATTTGCTGGCGGCGACTTCCCAGCGTGCGCAGGATGCTTTCTGCCCGCTCGCGTTGTTCGCGCCCGCGGTCACCGAACACGCCGATTGCGACCTGCACGAGTGCAAAACCTTCGAGCAGCAAAAAGGTGAGAAACCATCCCCACAAGCCGCGCGCGGCAAACCACGCCGGACCGACCAGCGCGACCACCGGGTTGAAGCTCGCTCGCCAGCCCGGCGCCTGACCCAGCCGCTCGAACTGGCGGGTGTAGTAGGCCGCGCCCGGGCCGGCGAAGCGGCTGATCAGCGCATCGGTCGATTCAGTGGCCATGCGTGCGCGTATGGCCCTGAGTCGCCCGCAAGAGATCCACGCGCTCGAGCACGCCGAGCGCGGCCCCGTCGTGGCCGACCACGACCAGCGCCTGGTCGTGGCGAACGGCGCACTCGATCAGCGTGTCGAGGTCGTCGTCGACCTTCACGCGCGGCGAGTTCGCCAGCAACGCAGCGGCCGCTTCCGGGTCTGTCGGCAGCGGCCGCATGATCGACGCCGCGCGCACCAGCTTCAGCCGCGAGATGCCGGCCACGAACTCGGCCACGTAGTCGTCGGCCGGCGCCAGCACGATCTCTTCGGGGCGGCCGATCTGAACGATGCGGCCATCTTTCATGATCGCGATGCGGTGGCCGATGCGGATGGCTTCGTCCAGATCATGCGTGATGAAGATCGTCGTCTTCTTCATCACCTTGGACAGCGCCATGAACTGGTCTTGCAGCTGTCGGCGGATCAAGGGGTCGAGGGCCGAGAACGGCTCGTCCATCAGCAGGATCTGCGGGTCGGCGGCGATGGCACGGGCCAGGCCCACGCGCTGCTGCATGCCGCCGGACAGTTCGTGGGCGTAGCGGTCTTCCCAGCCGTTCAGCTCGACAAGCCGGATCACACGCTCGGCTTCTTCCCAGCGTTGCTGCTTCGGTGCGCCGCGGATCTCCAGCGGCATCGCCACGTTGTCGCGCACCGTGCGGTGCGGCAGCAGGCCGAAGTTCTGGAACACCATCGCCACCTGGCGGTTGCGAAACTCGCGCAGCGCCACCTCGTCCATCGACATCACATCGGTGTCGCCGATGCGGATGCGGCCGGCGGTGGGTTCCAGCAGACGGTTGAAGTGCCGCACGAGCGTCGACTTGCCCGAGCCCGACAGCCCCATGACACAGAAGATCTCGCCCCTCGCGACGGTGAAGCTGGCATCGGCCACGCCGACCACGCAGCCGAACTGCTCGCGCACCTCGCGCTTGCCCAGACGCTGCGCCTGGATCGCGGCCAGCGCCTCGGCAGCGCGCGTGCCGAAGATCTTCCAGACGCCGCTGACCTCGATCGCCGTGTCGGCGGCAGGGTTCACAGTCCGAGCCAGCTGTCCACGATCTTCGGGTTCGCCGAGATCCAGGCCTTCACGACATCGGCCGGCTCCTTCTTCTCGACGATCACCTGGCGTGTCCACTCGCTGACCATCGCGGTGTCGAGCTTGATGTTGGAGAGGAACTTCGCGGCCTGTGAATTGCGCCGCTCGAGCGACCGGGAGTAAGCCACATGCACCGATTTCGGCGCGTCGCCGACGGTGATCTTGCTCTTGGCCATCCAGTCGGCGTCTTCGTTCGGTTGCACCATCTTGTACTTGGCGGCGTTGAATGCCGGCTCCTCGAGCATCGTCACGTCGAATTGCTTGTGCACGTAGTGCGGCGTGTAGCAGTAGAAGGCGACCCCCTTCCTTTTGCCGATCTGCGCAGCCAGCTTCGAGAAGAACACCGCTTCGTCTTCGCGCGTCGGCGCGAGGAAGTCGCCGATACCGTAGTCGCGCACCTTCACCTGGTGGATCGCGGTCGACGCCCAGCCGGCGGCGCCGACCCAGATCTCGCCCTTGCCATCGCCATCGGCGTCGAACAGCTTCTGCGCATCGGGCGTGGCCAGGTCGTAGACCGACTTGATCTTGTGATCCTTGACCATGTAGGTTGGCACACAAAATCCAGCGCGGCCTTCGTAGGCGCCTTTGCTCAGGCCCACGGACTTGCTGCCGTCGACGTACTTGTCGGTCAGGCTCTTCTGATTCGGCAGCCAGACATCGGGGTGCACGTCGATGTCGCCCTTGCCGCCGTCCATGGCGGCAAAGATCACCGGGTTGGTGCCGGGCACGATCGCCGCCTGGCCGCCCAGGCGGGTGGTGATCACGGTCTGGATCAGGTTGGCAATGATCTTGGCGCCTGGCCAGCTCGGCTCGCCGATCATCACCTTGTCTTGCGCTATGGCGGAGCCACCCCCGGCCAACGATGCCGCCGCGATCAGCAGCAGGGAGTAGATCGATTTCTTCATGGGTTGGCTCCGTGAGGTTGAACGATGAACATCAGGCGCGAGCGCGTGTGCGCTGCGCATCAACAAAGGGATGAGCGGCCGTGGTGCCGGGCAGGCGTTTCATCTGCCCGTCGAGGCGGCCGACTTCGAGGGAATGCCCCGGTGCGGCCCACTCGACGGCCACACGCGCGAGCGCGATCGCGCAGCCGAGTGCAGGCGAGCGCACCGCACTCGTCACCACGCCGACGCGCTCGCGGCCGAGAAAAACACCGTCGCCATGCGAAGGCACTTCGTTGCCCTGCAACACCAGACCGGTGAGCACACGCCGTGGCGCCGCTTGGATGCGCTGCAGCGCGGCGCGGCCGATGAACTCGGGCTTGTTCAAGTCGACCGCGAAACCGAGGCCGGCCTCGTAGGCGTCGATGTCGCCGCCGAACTCGCTCCCGCGTTCGGCCAGGCCCGCCTCGACGCGCAGGATGCCGAGCGCTTCACTGCCCATCGGCACCAGGCCGAATGGGGCGCCGGCCTGTATCAGCGCGTCCCAGATCGCCAACGCGTCGGCGTGGTCGCAGAAGATCTCATAACCCAGCTCGCCCGTGTAGCCGCTGCGCGTCAGCATGAAGGACGGGCCATCGCGGTCGTGCAAACGCGCGATCGTGAAGCCGAACCACTTCAGGCTTTCCAGCGCCGGCACGAGCGGCTGTGTGAACACCACGGCAGCCAGCAGTTCGCGGCTGCAGGGTCCTTGCAGCGCCAGGTTGGGCATCGCCCGTTCGTGCGACCGCACCTGCACCGCCAGGCCGCGTTCGCGGGCGATCTGCCGCAGGTGCAAGGCGCTGTGTTCCGAACTCGGGCACCAGCGGAACACGTCGGGCGCCAGCCGCCACAGCGTGCCATCGTCGATCACGGCACCGGACTCGCTGCACACGAGCGTGTAGCTGCCGCGGTGCACCGCCAGGCGGCGCACGTCCCGTGTGGTGCAAAGCTCGAGCAGGCGCTCGGCGTCGGGGCCCATGACGTCGAACTTGCGCAGTGACGACAGGTCCTGCAGCGTCACCGCCTCGCGGCAGGCGCGGTACTCTTCCAGCGCACGGGTGCCTTCGTAGCTGGTTGGCAGCCACAGGTCGCGCGCAGCGGCATAGCCGCGCGTCAACGCGCTGGTGCGCGGGTGGAAAGCGCTGTGCTCGGTCATGGTGGCGGGCTCGTCCGCAGCCTGGCGGTAGGCCAGCGCCACCGGCACCGGTTGATGGGGCGGGTAGATGCGCACATGAATGTCGGTGGGGTTCCAGGCGTTGATCGAATCGATGTCGTCGGGGCACGCGGTGGTGACGCAGATCAGGTCTGTCAGCGCCCGCATGACGACGTAGTCGCCCGGGCGCGACCAGGCCTCGTCGCTGCGCAGGCGGTTGTCACCGGGCAGGATCCACGAATTGAAGAACAGGTTGATCGCGGGCCAGGCGCGCCGGCCGGTGATGCCGAACGGCGCATAGGCCGCCGAGATGTTGTCGGAGCAGTTGATGTGGCCCGGAAAGCCGCGCTCTTCGTAGCCGCGCGCGGTGCAGGCCAGCGCGAAAGTGTCGTGGCGGCCGACGGTGTCCTGCACCACGGCCAGCAGCGGCTGCATGTCCTGGTCGAAGAACTTGTCGTACAGGCCCGGCCCCGGGTAAGCGCCGCCGACGAGGGTGCGCGTGACGGTCGAGTCGATGCAGCGCTCGACGCCGCGCTCCAGCGCATCGACTCGAAAGGCCATGAAATCCGAACACTGCTGGCCTTGCACGTCGATGATCTGGATGCACTCGCCGGCGTGTACCCGGTAGGCGCGGGCCGACGATGCAGCGACTCGGAACTCATCTCGCACGGGCCCGAAGGGGGGTGGCAGCGGGTTGGCTTCGTGCGGCTCGCGCGGCGTCACGGCAATCGACACCGCGCCGCCCGCGCCTTCGGGGCTGGCCGCATGGCCCGCGGGCAGCACGCACCAGACGGTGCCAGGCTGCGTGGCTTCGAGCGTGCGCGCCGGTTCGTCGCCGCCCAGCACGGTGGCCGAGAGCTCCCGCTCGTCGCCCAGCCAGGAGCGCAGCGCGGTCGATTCAAAGCGGCGAAGGTCTGCGCGCGCGGTTGCAACGCCTTGCAGGGGGCGCAGCAGCACCGTGGGACGGCGCTGCGCATCGAAGCTCAGCAACCAGAGCGTGGCTCCGCCTTCTTCGTCGCGCCAGCTCAGCTGGTCACCGGCCTCGAGGTCCAGCCGCAGCGCCCGACCGGTGGCGAGACGGTGCGACACGCCCGGCGCTGCAAAGCCGACATAGCGCACGGTCGCGGCTGGCACGGCAGTCATGGTCGGTGTCTGTGGCGCAAGGCGGGGCAGCATGGCATTCACAGGCTAATGAAACCGGTTACATTCGTCAAGCCCGGTCAGACCCTTCTCTCGGATAATCGCCGCACCGGCCCAGCGCGCACCATGACATCGCCCCAACAACCCGCGCGTACCAATGCCCAGCGCAGCGCACTGGCCAGCGGCGCCAAGAGCGCCGACCGCCGGGGCGTGCGCGGGATCGCGACGATGACGGGCCTGTCAGTGGCCACCGTGTCGCGGGTGATCAACGGCGCGGCGAGCGTCGCGCCGGACACGCGCCAGATCGTCCTGGACGCGATCGCACGCGCCGGCTTCGAGCCGAACCCCGCAGCCCGCGCACTGTCGACGCGGCGCAGCCGCGTGATCGGCGCACTCGTGCCGACGCTGTCCCATTCGATCTTCTCGACTTTCCTGAACGGGATCGAGCGCGAGCTGGCGCTGCATGGCTACACCTTGGTTGTCGCCACCACTGACTACCAGCCGGCGCAGGAGCTGGCGCGAGCACGCGACCTGCTCGGCATGGGCGCCGAGGCGTTGATCGTCTCGGGCGCGGTACGTGACGCGGCGCTCGAAAAGCTGATCGCCGCGCGCGATCTCCCGGTGGTCGCGACGAGCATCTACGCGCCGCGCAGCCGGTTGCCGACCATCGGCTACGACAACAGGGCGCTGGGGCAGGCCGCGTTGCGCTACCTCCACCAGCTCGGGCACCGCCAGATCACCGTGCTGCACGGTCCGACGGCCAACAACGACCGCACCCGGCTGCGCCTGGCTGGCGTGCGCGCCGCAGCCTCGGGCGCCACGGCGCTGAACCTGATCGAGACTTCGCTCGACGCAGAAGGCGGCGCCTCGGCCGCGCGCGCCGCGCTGGCTGCGCAGCCCCGTTGCACCGCGCTGCTCTGCCTGTCCGACGTGCTGGCACTGGGGGCCTTGTTCGAGGCGCGCCGCGCCGGCGTCTCGGTGCCGGCGGCGTTGTCGATCATGGGCTTCGACGATCTCGACTGGGCCGCCGTGTGCGACCCGCCGCTGACGACACTTCGCTTGCCGACGGCGGCGATGGGCGAACGCGCTGCGCGGGCGCTTGTCGAGCGACTGGAGCTGGGAATCGAAATCACGTCGCACCGGCTCGACGCTGACATCGTTGTGCGCGCCTCAACCGCGCCACCACAGGGCTCGGATCAATCGTTCACTCGGGCCGCAGCACGAGACGGCCTTCGACAACGCCCAGGCGTCGCCAAGTCCGGCGCGCGCGCTACCGTGAAGACGCCCGGCAAACTGAACGGCGAGCTGTAGTCGGAATCGACTTGCTCGGTGTCGTTGATGGCCATCGTGGGCGCTCAGGCAGCGGGTTTGCCGACGGCGCCGGGCGGCAACGGCATGCGCCGGTAGCGCCACACCTGCTTGCTGGCCACCCAGCCCGCGGTTTGCGTGTTCATCTGCAGGAAGTGCGGCGACTGCAAATGGGCCTGCACGGCGGCCTCGTCGTCGTACAGCTCGTACAGGAAGAAGCAGCCCTCATCGGCCGGGTCGCGGCAGACATCGAACTGCCGGCAGCCGTGCTCGCTCTCCAGCGAGGCGCGGGCATTGTCGGCAATGGCCTGCGCGAACGCCGCCACCCGGGGCGGGTGGATGTGGAACTCGACGACGAGGACTTCCATGCAGCGACTCCTGGCGCTCAGAACGACGCGATCAGCCGCGGCAGCCACAACGACAGCTGCGGCAGGTAGGTCACCAGCATCACCACCGTGAAGGTGGCCGCCATCAAGGGCCACAGATAGCGCGTGATCTCGCCGATGCCCACCTTGGCCAGGCGCGCCGCCACGAACAGCGTGCCGCCCACCGGCGGGGTGTACAGCGCGATGGCCAGGTTGGCGGTCATCATCACGCCCACATGCACCATGTCCAGCTGGAAGTGCTTGGCCAGCGGCAGGAACAGCGGCGCACTCAACAGCATGGCCGGCAAGGGCTCGATGAAGATGCCCAGCAGCAGCAGGCACACGTTGAAGAGCAGCAGGAACATCCAGGGCTCGGTGGCCACCACCTGGATCCAGTCGGCCATCTGCACCGCCACCTGCTCCACCGTGATCAGCCAGGCCATCGCGCCCGTGGCGCCGATGACCAGCATCACCGTGGCGCTGGTGACGAAGGCGTTCAACAGCAACTGTGGAATGCGGCGCCAGGACAGGTCGCCGTAGTAGAACAGCGACACCGCGAGGCCGTAGACCACCGCGATGGCCGCCGACTCGCTGGGCGTGAACAGGCCGCTCCAGATGCCGCCGATGATGATGACGGGCATCAGCAGTGCCGGCCCTGCGGCCTGCGTGGCGGCCCAGATCTGCGCCGGCGTGCTGCGGCTCTCGCCGTTGTCGCAGCCGCTGCGCTTGCCGTGCCACATGCACACCGCGATCAGTGCCAGGGCCGACAGCAGCGCCGGCACCAGGCCGGCCATGGACAGCGTGCGCATCGACACGCCCGAGATGAAGGCATATACCAGGAATGGAATGGACAACGGCATCAGCAGCGCGATGGTGCCGGCCACGGCCAGCAGCGCCGCCGCGAAGCCGCGCGAGTAGCCGCGAGCCACCATGGCCGGGATCACCAGCGAACCGATGGCCGCCGTGTCGGCAATGGCCGACCCGCTGACGCCGCCGAACAGCGTGCAGCTGATGACCGTGACCACGCCCAGCCCGCCAGGCAGCCAGCCGAACAGCACGCGCGCGAACTCCACGATGCGCTTGCCCACGCCGCCCTGCGCCAGCAGCTCGCCCGCGAAGATGAACATCGGCACCGCCAGCAGGATGAAGGGCTCCACGCCGCCGATGAAGCTGAGGAAGATGGTCTCCAGCGGATGACCCAGCCCCTGGAACCAGATGATGCCCACCGTGGTGACGAGGATGGCGAACAGCAGTGGCACGCCCGCCAGGGCGACCACGAAGAACACGCCGAACAGCGTCAGGGCCAGCATGGCATCACTCCACCGCGAGGTAGCGCACTTCGCGCGGCACCCCGGCCATCACCTGCCACAGGTCGAAGCCCACGAAGAGGGTCATCAGCGTGCAGCCCACCGCCATGCCCATGTACTGGATGGCCATGGGCCAGGCCAGCACCGTGAGCTGGTTGTCCCAGTTGCCGCCCACCAGCGACCAGCCGTACCACGTCAGCACGCCCAGCATGCCCAGGCACAGCGCCTGCACCGCGGCATCGGCCCAGCGGCGCCGCGGCGGCGCGAGCTTGTCGATGAACTCGGTGATGGTCATGTGCAGCCCGCGCTGCGCCGCGCACGCGCCGCCCAGGAAGGTGACCCACACCATCAGCAACTCGCCCAGCTCGGTGACCCAGGCCAGGTCCTTGCCCACCAGGTGCAGGCAGACGTTGAAGAAGACCAGAACGATCATCAAGGCGCCAATGCCGATGACCGCCCAGTCCACCAACCGGCCCACCAGACGAATCGGCAAAGGAGCCGGCGCCACGGCCGACAGCAAGGGAGCCTGCACAGCGGCCTCACTTCACCCTGGCGCGCACGGCCTCGGCGTCCTTCAGGAACGCGTCGACATCGGCGCCGTACTTCTCGCGCGCCTTGGCGTACACCGGCTGCACCGCCGTGCGGAAGGCCGCCACGTTGGGCTTGGCGTTGATCCTGGCGCCCTTGGCGGCCATCTCCTTGAGCTGGTTGTCGTCGTTGCCGGCGATCATGTTGCGGCTGAACTTGGCGGCCACCTGGGCAGCCTCGGTCACGGCCTTCTGGTCGGCGGGCGACAGCTTCTGCCAGGTCTTCTCGCTGATGGCCAGCGGCAGCGGGCTGTACACGTGGTTGGTCAGCGTGACATTGGGCGCGACCTCGTAGAACTTGTTCGAGAAGATGGTGTCGACCGGGTTTTCCTGCCCGCTGACCGCACCCTGCTGGATGGCCAGGTAGACCTCGGGCAGCGGCATGATCTGGATGTTGAAGCCCATGGCTTCCAGGGTCCAGCGCATCATCTCGTTGGGGAAGGTGCGCAGCTTCTTGCCCTTGGCATCGTCCGGCGAGTTCAGCGGGTCCTTGGTGGTCATGCTGCGGAAGCCCGCCTCCCAGGTGGACAGGAAGCGGAAGCCCTTGGCCGGTGCCTTGGCAAACTGCTCCTGCAGCCACTTGCTCTCGTCGTAGAGCTTCCAGCCCTGCGCGTAGCTCTCCACCAGGAACGGCATCATCGTCAGGTTCAGGCTCGGCACGTGCGGCGCATAGCTGCCGGTGGCGGAGACCGTGAAGTCGATGCCGCCGAGTGCCAGCTGCTCGATGTTCTTGGGGTCGTTGCCGAGCTGGCTGCAGCAGAACACCTGCACCTTGTAGCGGCCCTGGGTCAGTTCCTCGACCTTCCTGGCGAAGATCTGCGCGGCAGCCTGGCGCGCGCCGGCCTGCTGGTCGGTGTGGCTGAATTTGAGCATCGTCTGCGCGCTGGCGGGCAGGGTAATGGCGGCAAGGGCCGCCGCGGCGATGGCGGCGAGGGCAGTCTTGAACATGGTGGTCTCCTTCTTGTTCAGGGTGCAGGGGTGTCGGGGTCGAAGTTGTCCATCACCACGCGGCGGCCCGCGGCGTGTGAGTGGTAGATGGCCGCTTGCACCTCCAGGTTGGTCAGGTAGCCCGCGGCGTCGTTCTCCAGCGGCGTGCCGTGCGCCAGGTGCGACAGCACGTGGGCCTGCAGCGAGGTGCAGGCGCCGCCGAAGGCGCCTGCGCCGCCGAACTCGTACAGGTGCTCGGCCTCGGGGCCGCCGTGCGGCTTGAACCACAGCCGCGCGTCGCCGTCCAGGCGCAGCACACCGGCCTCGCCTTCCAGCCACATCTCGCCCATGGTGCGGCGCGTGTTCTGCGCCACGTGGTCGTTCAGGCGGTTGCCGTCGAAGAGGCCGGTGCGGTCGTCGTCGAACTCGAAGTGGATGACGCCGGCGTCCTCGCCCGCGATCACTGGGTTCAGCCGGCGCAGCCGGGCCGTGACGGCGCGCACCTCGCCCATCACGTAGCGGAAGGTGTCGATGAAGTGGACCGCGGTCTCGCGCACCAGCAGCTGCGGCATCGTCTGGAAGTAGGGCTGGCGGTCCAGGTAGGCGCGCGGCCCCTGGCCGTCGCCCGGGCGCAGCCGGAAGCTGATGCCGTGCACGCGACCGAAGTGGCCGCGGTCGATCAGCCGGCGGCACTCGCGGAACCAGGGCGTGAAACGGAAGTTCTCGTGCACCACCAGTGGCGTGCGCTGCTGCGCGGCGAGCGCCACCAGTTCGCGCGCCTGGCGCAGGTCGCGACCGAAGGGCTTCTGGCAGATCACCGGGATGCCGCGTGCGAGCACGGCGGACACCACCGCGTGCTGGGCGTGCGGGGGCAGCACCACGTCCACCAGCGTCGGCCGCACGTCGTCGAGCAGCGTCCGCAGGTCGGTGAAGGTGCGGTCGATGCCGAAGCGATTCGCCTGCGCTGCAAGCGGGCCCGGCGCTATGTCGCACAGCGCCACCGCCGGCGCACCGCAAGCCTGCCAGCCTTCCAGGTGGAAGGCCGCAAAGTAGCCAGCGCCGACGACGGCGATGCGGGGCGGTGTCACAGCCGCTCCAGCACCGCGCGCACGATGTCGGCGGTGTTGCTGGGGCCGCCGAAGTCGCGCGGGCGCACGGCGCCGCTCACGAAGGCGGCTTCGAGCGCGGCCTCGATGGCGCGCGCGCCGTCGGCCAGCGCGGGGTCCGCGTGGCGCACGGCCAGCCAGTCCAGCATCATGGCCGCCGACAGCAGCATGGCGCTGGGGTTGGCGATGCCCTGGCCGGCGATGTCGGGCGCGGTGCCATGCGCGGGCTGGAACACGGCGTGGTGCTGGCCGATGTCGGCCGAGGGCGCCATGCCCATGCCGCCCACCAACGCGGCGATCAGGTCCGACAGGATGTCGCCGAACATGTTCTCGGTGACCAGCACGTCGCAGGTCCACGGCTTCATCACCAGGTTCAGCGCCATCGCGTCGACGTAGGCATGGTCGGTGGTGATGTCAGCGTAGGCCTGCGCGCGCTCGTTGAACACCTGGCGCCAGAAGGCCATGGACGCGAAGACGTTGGCCTTGTCGACGTTGGTGACGTGGCCGCGCTTGCCCTGCGCCTTGCGCTGGCGCGCCAGTTCGAAGGCGAAGTCGCACACGCGGGCCGTGCCGGCGTGGGTGATCTTCATGGTGTCGTAGACGCACGCGTCCGCGCCCTGCCCCTCGCTGCGGCCGCGCCCGCGCGCGTAAAACAAGCCCTCGGTGCTCTCGCGCACCAGCACCAGGTCGATGTGCGCGGCCCTTGGGTCCGACAGCGGCACCGGCAGCCCGGGCCAGGTGCGGATGGGCCGCACGCCGGCGTACAGGTCCAGCGCGAAGCGGATGTCGAGCTGCGGGATGATCTCGGTGCCGTCGGCGCCGCGCACGTGCGGCAGGCCCATGGCACCGAACAGGATGGCGTCGGCGCGGCGGCAGGCGTCCAGCGTGGCGACGGGCAGGCTCTCGCCGGTGTTGACGTAGTGCTGCGCGCCGGCCGCGTGCTCGGTGCACACGAACTGGCGGTTCAGGCGCGGGCCGAGGGCCTGCAGCAGAGCCAGCGCGGCGTGCGTCACCTCGACGCCGATGCCGTCGCCGGGCAGGACTGCGATGTCGTAACGTGTCATGGGGATGCTCACATCTGGGCCAACTTGAAGCGCTCGAACAACGCCAGCAACTCGGCAGCGGCGCGTTCGCGGTGGGCGCGGTTGACGCGGCTGGCGCCGTCGACGTCGCCGGCGCGCAGCCGTTCGACCAGTTGCATGTGCTCGCGCGTGCTGTTCACGGGCTTGGGGCGCAGGCGCAGCGTGAACATGCGGGCGCGGTGGGCGCGGTCCCAGTGGTTCATCACCGTGGCCTGCAGCAGGCGGTTGCCCGCCAGCTCCAGCAGCTGCGCGTGGAACAGCTCGTCGGCCTTGGCCCAGGCGTCCAGGTCATCCGCGGCCAGGGCGCGGTCCATCGCGTCGGTGGCCTCGACCAGCGGCTTCAGCTCGGCATCGCTGGGCTGGCGGCGCGCCAGGATCTCGGCGGCCATGCACTCCAGCGCGGTCAGGATCTCGTAGATCTCGCGCATGTCCACCGGCGACACCGGCAGCACGCGCATGCCGTGGCGCGGCACCACCTCGACCAGGCCCTCGCTCTGCAGGCGCACCAGCGCTTCGCGCACCGGGGTGCGGCTCATGCCCAGGGCCAGCGCCACCTCCTGCTCCAGCGCACGGTGGCCCGGCGGCCAGACGTTGTCCAGGATGCGGCGGCGGATCTGCTCGTAGGCTGCGTCGACGAGCGAAGCCGTGGGTTGGCTGTTTGCGGTCATGCGTAGTTCCAGTGCATTGGGGCGACACCGGCCACCGGCATCGTGAGGGTGGCGAGACGGTCGCCCAGCAAGCAGCCCAGCACGGCGGTGCGGCGCTCGGGCCCGGTGAACGCGATGCTCGAGATGTTGCGCAGCACCTCGCTGCGGATGCCGTCCAGGTGCGGGCGGTCCATGGTGCCGGTGTCGAAGGCTGTCTCGACCCAGGCAAGGTGCGCCGCATCGGCGTCCTGCAGCCACAGGGTCTGGGTGCCGTCAGGCGCCACGCGGATCAGCCGGTTGCTGACGATGCTGACGACCCAGGCACCGCCGTCCACGTCGAAGGCCAGGCCGTCGGGGAAGGTGCCGGGACCGAACTCGGCGACCACCTGCTGGTCGCCCAGGCGCCCGTCGGTGTGCAGTGGGAAGCGAGAGAGGCGGCGCGCGAAGGTCTCGTTCACATAAAGCCATGCACCGCTGGGGTGGACCGCCACCTCGTTGGTGTAGCCCAGGCCGTCGGCCACGATGCGTGCGCCACGACCGTCGACGCAGACGATGAAGCCGTCACCACCCTCGCGCCGATAGCCCCGTGCGCGCGGCGTGCGCCGCGTGCTGACGGTCACCCAGGTGCGGCCGTCGGCATCGGGAAGCACGAAGTTGGTGGGCGGCAAGGGCCGACCTTGCACCTGCAGCAGCCAGGGCGTGACCGTGCCGTCGCGGGCCAGGCGGTAGACGCCGCCATCGTCGGCGCCCAGCTGCGCCAGCAGGAAGCTGCCGTCGGGCAGCAGCGCGATGCCGTTGGGGCGCAGCGGCAGACCGTCGGGTCGCGCGGCGGCGTACAGCACCTGCGTGCCGTCGGGCCGCAGGTGGACCACGCCGCCCCGCCAGTCGGCGGTGTACAGATCGCCGACCGCAGTGGCCAGTACGCACTCCGGCCGCTGCAGGTCGTGGCCGCGCCAACCCAGCTCAGTGAGGGGGACGCGTGGAAGGGGCATTGCCGAATTCATTAACGCATACGTTATTGCATGCGCCACAAGATGGCCTCCAGGTTTACCCTTAGTCCATGCGGCCTCGGGGACGCGAAGGAGAGGCCGCGGCCCCCGAAAGGCACCCGGCATCGGGGCTGGCTGCGCGAACTCTGGGGCCGATGGCGCCGTGGCTCAGCTCGTCCGCTAGAGCGGCAGCCGGATCACCGTGCCTACATGCCGCTGATCGGCGCCGCCGCATCGCTTGCCGTGTAGCCGAGCGCGCGCAACACGTCCGGCGTGAACGTCAGGCGGCCGGGAACACATGCCGAACTCGCACGCGATGAAGCGCGCCTGTTCCGCACCAGAGGCGGTTTCGGTGTTGAGAGTGGAACAGGCCGCATGCTGTGCACCAGGCTGCAGGGCGTGTTCTTCTCCGCACGGTGTCGCTCAGGGTGGACCCGCGCGAGGCTCCCGAAGTGGTGAGCCCGCACGGTCCAAGCCGCGCACTTGGTTTCGGTCACCCGGAGCGTCGGCTGCCTCTGTGCAACCGCAGCCACGGGACATCCATCGCGGGCCAACGTGCATAGGCGACCGGCTGCTGCGTGGCTTCGAGTTCCACGCCTCGCAGGTCTCTTCTGGGCGGGCCACGCGACGGATCAGTCAAAGAACCACGGCTGCGGTGCCGCAGCAATTGCATTCGGCCGACGCCCCAATCCCTTGCCAGCAGCGCCCGGCCGGAACCGGTGGCTCAGCAGTGCGGGTCAGGCCCCGACTCGCCCGCACCTCACCTCACTTGGCCTTGGCCGCACCGAACGTCGTCCGATTCGATCCCAGGCCCTCCCACGCGATCCCTCGCGCGGTGGACCCCCCAGTGGACCCACGGGGACAGAAAAGACAAACGGGTCAGCCCCTTGTGAGAGCTGACCCGTTGTTTTTTACTGGTGCGGCTGGCAGGAATCGAACCCACGACCCCTTGGTTCGTAGTTTCCCGCCTCCGCGTAAGTGTTTGATTTCGTTGAACTTTCATCGCCGCCCGGTCAACTGTTCTGTACTGTCCAGCTCGTTCACGGAGGGTCAATTCCCCCAAAAGTCACCCAGGCCTACAGCCGCGTCCTCGCCCTCAGAGGCTCGCGCAGCCGCTTCGTGGAATCAGTCTACGGCTTGCCGATGCTCGCAAGCACCTCGCTAAGGCCCGTACTGTTAGTCGTCTCCACCACGACGTCAGCCACAGCGACGAGAGCCCGCGACGCAACTTCATTGGGATGCGCAATCGCAACGTCATATGGCGTACCTCCCTCGTACTCCGAACCGGCTGCTAGACGCGCCTCATAGCGGGCACGAAGAACGCGTTCCGGTGCGGTCAGGTGTACGTGGAGTACGTCATTATCAAATCTGCTGCGAAAGTGCTCGATCTGCCGCTGCTTGCGCACACTATCCAGCAACCAGAAATTGTATTCGGGAAAACCTTTAATCTGAGGTATGGCTACATCATCAATGAGCCACGAGTAGTCCGTTCTTTGATCCAGGTCGTCACCGATTTGCTGAAGGACGGTGCGGCAAACCTCAAGCCCAGCTGACCTGGCCAGTTCCTGAAGGAACCTTCCAGACCGAATCGCCCGGAAATCATGCCCATCAACCAGCAGCTTGCCCAGCGTTGACTTGCCAACCGCAATAGGGCCGCTGAGCAATAGGATTACGCGTTTGTCCATTCTGATCCTTCTCCACCTAAGGGGCAGGTTCCCGCATCTGGTTACCGCTACCTGTGTGGGACGAACCCCAGGACTTCTCTCCCTTTCATGCGTCTTATCTCAATAACATGCTGCGCAATATCGCGTACCTGATAGTCGACAACCAACTCCACTACTTCCTTGGCGGGAGATCCGTTGGCTTTGGTCGGATATTGCTCAATTCGCTGGAACGCACTGAGATCGCGCTTATGCGGTACTGGAAACGTGTTTCCGGAGTTCATGTGACACAGCCAGATCTCTCTCTCATGGGCGGCGACAAACGACGCTGTGTCGATGACTAGTACGTCGTGCTCTAACGCGCGATAGGGCCTGGCATTCAGCAATCCGAGCAGGCGTTCCTCCTGAACCCAGAAAAAGACCTTATTATTTATGGTCTCGTACCATTGCTTTGGCGTCACACCGTTGATCAACCCAGTGGCCAGCCGTGAAGTCTCCATGGGCTTCTGATCCCGAAGCACGACTCGCAGATCTTCTCGACCGAGCGTCACCTTCTCAGGTCGATGGGTGCTCTCCAGCGCCAGCCGCTCAGCACCCTCGATGCCGAACAGATCTAGCGTTGCCGTCGTGCTGAACAGCCCTCTGTCACGGATGCTGGGCCAAGTATGGCGTTCGGCCATGTGATAGAGGCGCGGGTACCGCGCCACAAGTGTATCTACTCGCAAACCTCACCCCCCAATACGAATAGCGGCGCTCATCACCACATTCGTCGATCAATGATGTTTCGATCGTTAAATGCCGTCGAGATCATCGATACCGGCACACCGCACACTTTTTCGACCTCTTCAATGAACCGAAGAGTCGTAGCGTTGAGTTGCTCATACCGGTAGGCCTCTCGGTTTTCGACGCCAAAGTAGTCCGCGAAAGTGAGGAAGATGTCAGTTGGCCCGTTCAGGAGCAGCGACCGGCGGAGTTGCGCCCAGTCGAACTCGGCCACTCTTCTAGGCCGGTTCGACACCGAACCCACCTCGTTCTTCGTAAGCTCTTCTAGCGAAATACCAGAGCGGTCTGCGATATCTTTGAATTGAATCTCCTGGCTCATGAAGCCAGACGTGTTTCCAGTGATCGAGACGCCCACCCGGATCGGGTAGGTCCGACAAACCATTACGACACGTCGAACATGACGTGCCGAAAGTCCAGCCTCGGCCAAGCAAGCGGTTGCCGTGGTTGCACGTGAAGTGACGTGCGGATAATGGCCATGGTGCAAACTCAGCGAGGTGCCCTGCGTTCCCTCGAGCATTATCTTCTTGCCGGTCGACAGGCAACCTGCAAAAAACTCGATTGTGTCCTGGATGTAATGTCTCAGTTCGGGGACGGCGCCGGCTAAGCGGACGTTCTTTGCTGGATCACGATATAGGATCTTCCGCGCCGTTGCCGAACCGATGCCCTGCGCCGTTGAGCCGATCTGTCCCTTGAGATGCTCCTCCTCCCAGGAGATATCGATCGCCTTGTCGATGATCATCGCCTGCGGGTCGATCACCAACTTATCGTACGGTATTGCCAGATCTCCGATCTCTCGGAGCAGTGTGTCCAAACTGATGACGGCGCCTGCGCCGACGACCAAAATTGCGTCTCTATTGCCGAGCGCACCTGAGGGCAACTGTCGGAAAGTGTACGGATCCTCGCCGGGCCGGTAGACCTTGTGTCCAGCGTTTGGCCCACCTACGCGGACTAAGACATCATATTCAGGTGCAAGGTAGTGGGCGATGTTCCCCTTCCCCTCGCTTCCGTACTGTCCGCCGACCAACACATCAATGATGGGGAATGCAGTAACCGGGCGTACCTCAATCCTGGCGACAACACGTGCGAAGACGTCACTCTCACTGCAGCGGTCCGTGTCAATCACAACGTCCGCCAGTCGTTCCAGTACATCGACGTGCTTATCGCCCCAGTCTTCAGCCGGTTCGCC
Organism: Ideonella sp. A 288; assembly: GCF_002198735.1. Taxonomy (GTDB): domain Bacteria; phylum Pseudomonadota; class Gammaproteobacteria; order Burkholderiales; family Burkholderiaceae_C; genus Pseudaquabacterium. The sequence continues at coordinate 4,699 of NZ_MWLO01000073.1, read as the reverse complement.
GCTTGTGGACTTGTTCGAGTTTGTCAACCTCGTCGAGAGACGCCTGGCAAGCTCTTCCTGGCTCGCTTTCAGGTGGACATGCGTGACTGACCAGCCGCTTTGCCGTAGGAACCGGACCTGATCAGGCGTGGCAATCGGGTCAACAACGACGAGTGCCGGTGACGCTTCGTTCATGAGCTTCTTGTCGAGTGCTTGTGCCAGCCACCGACCGCCTGTTTCACGATCTAAACGCTCACCCGCGCGACGCATCGCCATCGACGTACGAGTCGTACGAGGCAGCCGATCAATGATCAGGTCTTTCGACCTTACAAGCGTAGCCCCAGCTCGCGCGACCAAGGTCGCTGCGAGAGTCGATTTTCCGGCACAACCTCTCCCTGACAGAACGATTGCTCTTGGCTTCATTCGTTCCTAATTGTTGACCTTGACGCGGCTGACTAAAGCGTCAGCGAATACACCGTCGTTGGGACGCCCTTGTCTACCAACTCATCCGTGATCAACTCTCGGACGACATTCCAACTCGCTCCACCATGTCCCGTACCCACCCGAGGCATATGGACAGTCGCGCCCATTTCGATTGCCTTCGTCCGAAGTTCACCCAGGCACTCGGCGAAAGCAACGTACCGCAGCCTCTGGCTCGCCGACGGTCCAATCCCATTCTGGGCAACCATGTGTGCCACCGTTATGTCATTTCCCACCGGCGTGAAGAAGACCTGACCCAGTTGGGGCGCGCGGTGTTGGGCAGACGTGGCCTCTTTGAATTGTGCCCATGCCTGAGGAATCGCTCGCCTCACAGCCGATGCGAACCCAGCTCCACCCCACGCGCGAGGAGTATTTGGAACAACGTGAGCGATCAGCTTCGGCCCCTTGCCACGAGGGTTAAGTGCGTCGCCGACTACTTCTCCGAGTTCCAGTCCTTTTCGCTTGAGCGGATCGACCGCCAGTAGGAATCCCACCACACGAGGCGTGACGGATCCCGGGTAGGGAGCGAGCCCAACGCACTCGACGCGTACGGCCGACTTGCCCCAGGTCTCGTTGCCGCTCGCGGTATAGCCGATGGCGTTTGAGTCTTCAACAACACTGCCGTCAGGTACTCGCTGACCCGCCGAAACCGGGCTGCTCCAGCCTGTGGCCGGTATCACGTAGTCCACACGGTAATGGCCATCCGCGTGCTTCGATGCACAGAAGGCTGCGCTTTGCGTGCGTGCCAATTTGATGATTCGAATCAAGCAAGCTTCGACAGATACGTCGAATCGCTTGCGCAAGCTCATCACGGCGGAGATCGAAAGCTCAGCGTCCGAAAATTCTGCGAAGCTGCCCAACGGCATCAGAAGCTCGGCAGCGCCGATGTTGCAGAGCACCTCTAGCTGCCAGTTATCAGAGACTAGAGTTGGAACTACACCGCGGTTTCGCACCTCAGCCGCGCAGTCCGGGAAAAGCGAGTGGGCAATTTCGTGTGCGATCGAGAATCTCAGCCGGCCCCTTGGCCGCATCGGGTTGTATTCAAGGACCAGCGTGCCATTTGACATCGGCACCATCCGTGCATCTGGTATGTCGCCTCGCGCTTCGATGGGGATCTTCAGCCACTGCGCAAGCGCAAGCGGATCAAAGGGCGGGCCCTCCCAGCCTCCGTCCATGGCGTTCAGCGCGAGCTCCCGAGCCCTGTCCTCCATGACCTTGACCGGATCATCCTGGCCGGCGAACTCCAGGACCGACACATTGGTCCACTGGAAATTTCTCGTCATTAGCGACCCACGCGCCGGTGCTGCAGAGGAAAGAGCTGGCTAACACAAAACAGCGACCCCGACATCGTTAACCTCACACTGTGCCGCATCAGGTAGAGCCAGAAGTGAGCATGGAAACAGATATCCTCCCTCATCAATACGCCCTTGGTCATCGCGCACTCCGAGAGTAGGCCAGATTCCTAGTGCCAACACGCGTCGAGCACTTATTGTTGGTGGTTACACCCTGCACAGTGTAGCTGAGCTCCCTGCCGGCACCCGAAGTTTCAGCTGCGTTGGAGAGCGTCCCCAAAGATGCCCAGTCTTGACAACTTCTCGTGTAGTGCGCGAACCCTCTCGTCGGGTGAATCTCTCATCTCGCCGACATAGGCCCACCGAACCTCGCTGACCTCGGACAGCTCCGCGACGAGTTGCGCCGTGTCAGGTGCGACGGCCAGGAAGCGGAAGTCGTGATGGACGTGTGGGCCTTCGCCCTTGGCCACATTTGCCGGTATGGGGTGGGTGTCGATGTCGATCGGGAGGTCATGACAGACCGTCCAGGGGTGCCGATCGATGTTGCGCAACCCAGTCTCTTCTGTTGTCTCCCTGACGGCCGACCCCCAAAGAGAATCGGGAGGCTCGTAGTGCCCACCCGGCGGCAGCCACTCATTGAACACCCGATGATGGATCAGTAGGACCCTGTCGAAAGTCGGGCTCAGGACGGTTGCACTCGTTGTCACGTGCCCACGCATGTTCATTCGCACCGCGATGTCGTCGCCCGCCGCGAGCTGGGCCACGAGGGTCTCGTGCCGACCCGTCTCTTCTGGGAAGCGGGAGTGATACCTCTTCAGAACATCGCGCACCTCGGCGCGAGTTCGTGCGGCAACTCTGTGCGGCCCTGGAAGAACACTCATGCAGTCATAGTAGCCTGTCCCAGAGCGATGATCAGGCGCAGCAGCCGCCCTCACGCCCGCGCAGCTTCGGGTGACCCAGCAAGGGTGCTGAGCACCTCCAAAAGCGCACTCAGTTCGCCGAGGTACGAAACGACCCGGGTACGCTCGTCGAGATCCAAGTACTGAGTCGCAAGGCCGACCAGCGCCTCCAGCCTTCCCGTGACATGGGGGTGGCCCGCTGCGGGCGACGCACTCGCAGTCGTGCGCACTTGGCAAAGGTCCGCCAGCAAAAAGAATAGTAGGGCGCCTGCGCCGGCGAACGCACTCCAGTTGCTATGCGCATCCCCGAGATGCCGTGTAATGTTGAGGGCATAAGCATCGCAGGTGTACTCATCCTCCGGGCAAAGACCGGAAGCGCCCGGGTTTTGCTCTTCTAGGAAGCAGTGCCCAACCTCATGGGCAATTGCAAACGACTCCATGGCATAAAGCAACTCGATGCGGTAAGCGTTAGATTCAGGTGTTGGCCACAAGACGCCGAATGAGACCGCGGTGCCGTTGAGCCTGCAGTAGGCAATCAGCTTGCCTGCCTCAAGGAAAATCCGGCGATCTCGAGCGCAACTCTCCAAGAGCCGGTCTGGCGTCATGATTGCGCCCCGGAAATGCTCGTGAAACTGCCGTGCAATTTGCGCCACGATCTTCGACCAGAAATTGCAGAAGGCGAAAGTTCCTGCGCCGGCAAAGATCAGATGTTCACCCGCCGACGGGCGCGAGAGTGGCGTCATACTAATGTCAGTGGAATTTGCGAGCAGGACGGGCCGCTCCGGGCGCAGCCCCAGTCGCTCGGCAGTCGTCAAGACCGCTTCCAGTATCGGTCCGAATATGGCATTTGCCGGACCAGAGTCATATTTTGAGACCGGTTGATGCTGATCGAGCCGCGACTCAATGTTTTCGGCCGCCTCGACCGGAAGGCCTGACGCCTGGGCAATCGCGACTTGTCGTGGTCGATTTGCCTTTACCCATGCCCGATAGATGCTTGGATCGTGCACCGCCTCGCTCCCATCGGTCAGAAGGTGCTCCTGGAGGTGCGCGATATAGCGCTGTAGCTCGGGATCGATAGCAGAAGACATGACCGCTTTAGCGCTGCATCAACACCATAGCGACTTTGCGTCAAGTTGGCAGGTCGGCGCAAGCGCCTGGTCGAACTGGCTGCCTCGAGGACTGTTTTCCCATCCCTGAGTCATCTGTCGCTGTAAAGGCATCTCGTAACTTTCGAGCGAAGCCATCTACTTGTTACCGAACGCAACTAGGAAGGTACCCAATCCGGTCGCCGCCGAACAGAGAACAGCTTGGGCAAGCATCGGGAGCCGCTGATACGACACCACAGCGCAGGCTGATGTTCAGACCACTGGCGTCGATCACAAGCAAAGCCCAGCCAAAGGCGTCGCAGTCCCATGGATCGAAGCCAATCACGTCCTCTGGCGAGCTTGTTCCGATCGGTAGTCAGCGGCTTCATCGCGCGCTCATCGCCATAGGTGCCGGGCAGACTCCATGGGGTGGTCATGCCCGATAAGTCTTGGGCAGCGCGCGTTCTGTCTCCCGCACTAAGTCAGAAGCGCTGACTCCAAGCGCCTTCGCAATCTTGAGCGCCAGTGCCAGTGTTGGCACATGCTCGCCTCGCTCGATTTTGCCCATATGCGACCGCTCGACGCTGGCCATGTGAGCGAGCTCCTCCTGGGCCAACCCGGACTCGACACGGGCGGCCCGGACGGCAGCCCCAAAGGCTACCGCGACCAGGGGATCGCTGGTCGTCGTGCCTTTCGGCCGGCCACGCTTGATCGAAGACTCGCCCATTCATCGAAGCGTCGCCTTGCTAGTTTCTGTAAACCACGTTATCTTTAACTCACGACATAGATTCACAGCACATCCTTCAACCCTTCGCGCGCAGCCCATGTCTGCCCGTCGCCGTTGCGCCTCCTGCGGGTCTCCTTTCAGAGTCCTACCGCAGGTGCCAGACTGTCCGCGCCGACCGAACTTTGACCCACCCTGCCGACTGAACTTTGACCCAGGGCTGGTGGCCGAGATCGCGTG
>NZ_MWLO01000072.1 GCF_002198735.1 Ideonella sp. A 288 | reverse complement strand
CGTGCGGTGGCAGGGGACGAGTGTGCCACGATCACGCTCGACCGCCCGGCCCACCACAACCGCCTGCACGTGGACGACCTGCTGACGCTGCAGCACCACTTCGCGGCGCTGCAATCCGACCCGGCGGTGCAGGTGCTGGTGCTCACCGCCACCGGTGCCAGTTTCTGCTCGGGCTTCCACCTCGGCGCGCTGGGCGACGGGCCGCAGGCGTCCACCGCCGGCCCGCACCTGTTCGAGCAGACCGTGGATGCGCTCGAGGCGCTGCCGCTGCCCACGGTGTGCCGGCTCAACGGCAGCGTCTACGGCGGCGCCACCGACCTGGCGCTGGCCTGCGACTTCCGCCTCGGCGTGGACAGCCTGTCGCTGCGCATGCCGGCGGTGCGGCTGGGGCTGCACTACTACCCCAGCGGGCTGCGGCGCTATGTGTCTCGGCTGGGCCTGGGCGCGGCCAAGCGGCTGTTCCTGCTGGCCGAGACGGTGCCGGCCGACGAGTTGCTGCGCATCGGCTACCTCGACCGCAGCGTGCCGGCCGACCGGCTCGATGCCGAGGTGCAGACCGTCGTCGACGCGCTGCGCGCCGGCGCGCCGCTGGCGCTGCGCGGCATGAAGGCCTCGCTCGACGAGATCGCCCGCGGCGAGTTCCACCTCGCCACGCTGCGCGAACGGGTCGACCGCTGCGCCGCCAGCGACGACCTGCGCGAGGGCCAGGCCGCGATGGCCGAGAAGCGCGCGCCGCGATTCCAGGGGCGCTGAGCGCGGCCCGCCGGCCCACGAGCAGGAGACTCAGCGCCGGTCGGGCGGCACCGCCTTCAGCGTGGCGCTGAACACCGCGTGGGCAGCCAGGTCCACCGGCCGGTGCTTCGGCCGGGTGCTGGCGGGATGTTGGCCGAGGCAGTTGCCGCCTTTCCAGTCCTTGGCCGGACGCACCGGCCGCGGCGCGAAGCCGCCGCCGCAATTGGGGCAGACATTGCCCAGCACCTGCTCCGCGCAGGTGGCGCAGAAGGTGCACTCGAACGAGCAGATGCGCGCATCGGTCGAATGCGGCGGCAGCGCCGTGTTGCAGTGTTCGCAGGTCGGTCGCAGCTCCAGCATGGCGTGGCTCCTTCGGGGACGGTGGGACGGTGGATCGGTGCGGCGGAAGGGTTCGGCCTCATGAGGAAACGCACGGCCGCTCCGAAGTTTCCTCACCCCCTTGAGGGGCGGCGGCGGGCATTGGCCGCCGCCTGGGGGCGCTCTCAGCCGCCGAAGCGCGGCCGGCGCTTTTCGACGAAGGCGCGCATGCCCTCGTCGAGGTCGCCATTGGCGATGGTGAGCACCTGGTTGCGGTCTTCCATGGCGATGACCGACGGCAGGTCGTTGCCGTCGACGGCGGCCCAGAAGCATTCCTTGCTCAGCCGCAGGCCCAGCGGTGCGGTGGCCAGCATGTCGTCGGCCAACGACTGGCCCGCGGCCTCGAGCTGATCCAGCGGCACCACGTCCGACACCAGGCCCACGCGCAGCGCGCGCTGCGCATCGATGAAGCGGCCGGTGTACAGCAGCTCGGCGGCCACCGAGGTGCCGACCAGTCGGCTGAGGTGGTAGCTGGCGCCCATCTCGCAGCCCGACAGGCCGATCTTGATGAAGGCGCAGTTCATCTTCGCGCCCTCGGCAGCGATGCGCACGTCGCAGCCCAGCGCGATGGAGAAGCCACCGCCCGCGGCGTGGCCGTGGATCAGCCCGATCACCGGCTGCGGGCAGCGCCGCATGCGCATCACCAGGCCGCTGAAGCGGCGCTGGCTCTGCAGGGCCAGGTCGGTGGTGCGGCCCACCGCCGCGCCCGGCACCGTGGCGGCCTTGATGTCGAGGCCGGCGCAGAAGGCCCGCCCCGCCCCGCGGAGCACGACCACGCGCACCGCGGCGTTGTCGAGCAGGCTGTCGAAGTAGTGGTTCAGTTCGGCCAGCGATTCGGCGGTGAGCGTGTTGAGCTGCTCGGGCCGGTTCAGCGTGACCCAGTCGGCCGCCCCGCGCGGCTCGACGATCAGGTGGCGATAGTCCAAGGCGTGTCTCCGCAGGCCGTCGGTCGGGCCCGTCGCCCGATCTTGCCCGATGCGCCGCGGCCCGCACCGTCGGCGCGCCCAGGCCAGGGTCCGGGCGACGCGGTCAAGGCGTCGCGGGACCGTCGCCGGGCTGGCAACGGCCCTTCTTCTCGAACCAGTAGGCCACGTTGCCGGCCACGACGATGCTGCCCGACACCACCGCGCTGGCGGCCGCGGTGGCACCGGCCGCCGCCAGCAACATCACGCAGCCTTCGTTGGCGCAACTGTGGAAGGCGCCGAGCTGAACCGGTTGCAGGGCCATCTGCCGCGTGACGATCCGGCAGTCGGGGTCGTAGACCTCCACCGTCACCGGCAGGAACACGCAGCCCGACACGGCGGCGCACAGCACCGCGACAGTAGCCCGCCGCACGGCGCGTCGGCATGTCAGATCGGGTGGCGTCATGGCCCCGACCTTACACACCCCCGGCCGCCTGGGGGCGCTGCCGGCGCAACGGGGCCCACCGGCGGCACCGACCGCGGCGCGACGTACCGCCCAGACAGGCGGGGCGACAAAACGTCGCAGGCCCCCATATGTCAGTGATCGCTTTCGTTCTAGGCCTTATGATTGCTGCATTCCCGTTTCCTGAATAATCCCTCCGGCCGCGCGACCGAGGGGTTGACGCTCCAGAGCGCCTCGCCGACCATTTGTCCACGTCGCGCTGTGCTGCAAATCCCCCGGATCGAGCAGCACGGTTGGATGAGCCAACGAGCCTTTCTGACGGTGCCCGACCAGGTCGGGCTCGACTCAGGCAGGGTTCACCATCTCACGGTGCATCAAGCGCCAAGTTGAAAAGAGTTCTCAATGAAGTACGTTCTTGCCCATGGCCTGCGAACCGCCGTCCTCGGTGGCCTGCTGGCTGTCACCGGCGCAGCCAACGCGCTGACGATCTCGTTCACCACCACCAACCTGGCCGACACCACGGTGGGCCAGGACCTCTGGCGCTACAACTACACCCTGAACGGCGCGGTGACCCAGTTCGACGTGATGCGCCTCACCTTCGACGACGTGCTCTACGGCACGCTGTCGAACGGCCAGCCGGCCACCAGCACGTCCTTGCAGGTTCAGCCGCTGGTGCAGCCGGCCGCGCCCACCGACGGCAGCTTCGGCCTGCGCGTCATCGGCCCCACCACCACCTACAACAACCGCACCGGCGTCAGCGTCGACTTCGTCTGGAAGGGCGTGGGCACCCCCGGCGCGCAGCCGTTCACGCTGTTCAACCAGGCCGGCACCACGCTGCAGACCGGCACCACCGCCCCCGTGCCCGAACCCGGCACCTACGCCATGATGGCCGTGGGCCTGCTGCTGCTGGCCGCGCGCCGCTACCGCAAGCGCGCCGACCCGGTCCACCAGGCCGTGTGATGGCCCCATGAGGGCGGGCCACCACGGCCCGCGCCTCATGCGCTGATCCTGTCCTGCGATCAGCCGGCGATCGCCGCCTGCGCCGCTGCCAGGCGCGCGATCGGCACCCGGAAGGGTGAGCAACTCACGTAGTCGAGCCCCGCGCGGTGGAAGAACGCCACCGACGCCGGGTCGCCGCCGTGCTCACCGCACACTCCCACTTCGATGTCGGGCCGCACCGAGCGGCCCTTGGCCACCGCCATTTCCACCAGCGCGCCCACGCCCTTCTGGTCGATCGACCGGAAGGGATCGTGCTCGTACAGGCCGCGCTTCAGGTAGTCGGGCAGGAAGCTGCCGGCGTCGTCGCGCGAGAAGCCCATCGTCATCTGCGTCAGGTCGTTGGTGCCGAACGAGAAGAACTCGGCCTGCCGGCCGATGCTGTCGGCCACCAGCGCGGCGCGCGGCGTCTCGATCATCGTGCCCAGCAGGTAGTCGATCGACTCGCCGCGCTGCGCGAACACCTCGGCCGCCACCTTGCGGATCACCGCCGCCTGGGCGTTGAACTCGCGCACCGTGCCCACCAGCGGCACCATGATCTCGGCCTTCACCACCGCGCCCTTGGCGCGGGCCTCGAGCGCGGCCTCGAACACCGCCCTGGCCTGCATCTCGGTGATCTCGGGGAAGGTGATGCCCAGGCGGCAACCGCGGTGGCCGAGCATCGGGTTGGCCTCGCGCAGTTCGTCCACGCGCATGCGGATGCGGCCTGGCGAGACACCCATCTGCTGCGCCATCACTTGCTGCCCGGCCTCGTCGTGCGGCACGAACTCGTGCAGCGGCGGATCGAGCAGGCGGATGGTCACCGGCAGGCCGGTCATGGCCGCGAACAGGCCCTCGAAATCGCCGCGCTGCATCGGCAGCAGCTTGGCCAGCGCCTTGCGGCGGCCGGCCTCGTCGTCGGCCAGGATCATCTCGCGCACGGCGTTGATGCGGTCGCCCTCGAAGAACATGTGCTCGGTGCGGCACAGGCCGATGCCGGTGGCGCCGAAGCGCCGCGCGATCACCGCCTCTTCGGGCGTGTCGGCGTTGGCGCGCACCTCGAGCCGGCGGTGCTTGTCGGCCAGCGCCATCAGCGCGCCGAAGTCGCCCGACAGCTCGGCGTCCTGCGTGGCCAGGCGGCCGGCATAGACCTCTCCGGTGGAGCCGTCGAGCGAGATCCAGTCGCCTTCGGCGTAGACCTGGTCGCCGATCGTCATCGTGCGCGCCTTCATGTCCACGTGCACCGCGCCGGCGCCGCAGACGCAGCACTTGCCCATGCCACGCGCCACCACCGCGGCGTGCGAGGTCATGCCGCCGCGCGCGGTGAGGATGCCCTTGGCCACGCTCATGCCGCGCAGGTCTTCCGGCGAGGTTTCCTGGCGCACCAGCACCACTGCCAGGCCGCGCTGGGCCCAGTCCTCGGCCTCGTCGGCAAAGAACACGATCTGCCCGCTGGCCGCCCCGGGCGAAGCCGGCAGGCCGCGCGCGATGACCATGGCCTCGCGCAGCGCGTGGGTGTCGAACACCGGGTGCAGCAGGTCGTTGAGCCGGTCGGGCACCACGCGCTGCAGCGCCGTGGCCTCGTCGATCATGCCCTGGCGCAGCATCTCCATCGCGATGCGCACCATGGCCGCACCGGTGCGCTTGCCGTTGCGCGTCTGCAGCATCCACAGCTTGCCTTCCTGGATGGTGAACTCCAGGTCCTGCATGTCCTTGAAGTGGTTCTCGAGCGTGGTCTCGGCGTGCAGCAGCTCCGCGTACAGCCCGGGCATCAGCTCCTCGAGCGACGGGTAGCGGGCGCGGCGCTCGTCCTCGCTCACCTGCGCCAGCCGGGCCCAGCGCTGCGAGCCCAGCGTCGACACCTGCTGCGGCGTGCGGATGCCGGCCACCACGTCCTCGCCCTGCGCATTGACGAGGAACTCGCCGTTGAACAGGTCTTCGCCGGTGCCGGCGTCGCGGGTGAAGGCCACGCCGGTGGCGCTGCTGTCGCCCAGGTTGCCGAAGACCATGGCCTGCACGTTGACCGCGGTGCCCCAGCTCTGCGGGATGTCGTTCAACTCGCGGTAGACGCGGGCGCGGTCGTTGTTCCAGCTCTCGAACACGGCGACGATGGCGCCCCACAGCTGATCCCACGGATCGGTCGGGAAATCGCGGCCGATGCGCGCGCGGATCAGCGCCTTGAAGCGCGCCACCAGCTCCTTCAGGTCGGCGGCGTCGAGCTCGGTGTCGAGCTGCACGCCGCGCTGGGCCTTGACCATGTCGATCACCACCTCGAAGGGATCGTGGTCCTCCTTCTTGGCGGGCTTCAGGCCCATCACCACGTCGCCGTACATCTGCACGAAGCGGCGGTACGAATCCCAGGCGAAGCGCTCGTTGCCGGCCTTGCGGGCCAGGCCCTCGACCGCCTCGTCGTTGAGGCCGAGGTTGAGGATGGTGTCCATCATGCCGGGCATCGACGCCCGCGCACCCGAGCGCACCGACAGCAGCAGCGGATCGTCGGCGTTGCCGAAGCGCTTGCCCATCTCCTGCTCGACGAAGGCCACGCCCTGCAGCACCTCGTCGCGGATCAGCGCCAGCGCGGCGTCGCGGCCCTGCTCGGTGAACACCGTGCAGGCCTCGGTGCTGATGGTGAAGCCCGAGGGCACGGTGATGCCCAGCCGGCACATCTCGGCCAGGTTCGCGCCCTTGCCGCCGAGCAGGTTCTTCATCGCGGCGGAGCCCTCGGTGCGGGAACTGCCGAACACGTAGACGTACTGGTGGGCGGACGACATGGCTTCACCTCGGATGCGATGCGGGTCTCGGAGCCCCGAGCTTGGCGCCGCGCGCACCGCGGCCGATTGCCCGCGGTCAATGCCGGTCCAGATCGGCCACGGCTGCGGCCGCCCGCGCCGGTCTACGGGGCGTGGAGCGACACCTGCATGATCTCGCGCGCGATCGCGTCGAGCGGCACGGTGCGCTCGACGCCACCGCGCTCGATCGCCACCTTGGGCATGCCGAAGACGACGCAGCTGGCCTCGTCCTGGGCCAGCGTGCGGGCGCCGGCCTGGCGCATCTCGAGCAGCCCGGCGGCGCCGTCGTCGCCCATGCCGGTCATGATGACGCCCAGCGCATTGGCGCCGGCGCAGGCGGCGACCGAACGGAACAGCACGTCCACGGACGGGCGATGGCGGTTCACCAGCGGGCCGTCGCGCACCTCGACGTGATATTGCGCGCCATTGCGCCGCAGCAGCATGTGCCGCCCGCCGGGGGCGATGAGCGCCAGGCCGGGGATGACACGCTCGTTGTGCTGCGCCTCGTGCACGTCGATCTGGCACAGGCCGTCGAGCCGGTGCGCGAACTCGGCGGTGAACTTCTCGGGCATGTGCTGCACGATGACGATGCCGGGGCAGACCCGCGGCAGGCGGGTGAGCACGCGCTCCAGCGCCTGCGTGCCGCCGGTGGAGGTGCCCAACGCCACCACGCGGTCGGTGGTGCGGATCATCGCGCCCGCCGCATCGACCGCCGGCAGCACCGCATCGGCGCTGTGCCGGGGCATGGGCCGCAGCTGGCCGACGCGCGCCCGCGCGGCCGACTTCACCGCCGACAGCAGGTCGTCCGACGCGTCGGTGAGGAACTGCTTCAGCCCGAGCTTGGGCTTGGTGATGATGGCCACCGCGCCGGCGGACAGCGCCGCCAGCGAGGTCTGCGCGCCCTTCTCGGTCAGCGTCGAGCAGATCACCACCGGCGTGGGCCGCTCGGCCATGATCTTCTTCAGGAAGGTGATGCCGTCCATGCGCGGCATCTCGATGTCGAGCACGATCACGTCGGGCCACTGCGTGGCCATGCGGGCCATCGCCTGCAGCGGGTCGCCGACGGCGCACAGCACCTCGATCGCCGGATCGGCCTGCAGCAGGCTGCTCACCACCTGGCGCACCACCGCCGAGTCGTCGACCACCATCACCTTGATGCGGGTCATGCCACGTCCTCCTGCCCCTGCCGGGTGTCGTGCGCGACCTGGTAGGACCAGACATCGCCGGTGGCCACTTCGAACAGGATCTGCCGGTGCCCGATGCCGAACAGGCTTTCCGACACCACGGTGATGCCGCCGGCCTGAAGCAGCGCCCGGGCGGCCTCGCCGTTGCGCTGCCCGACCATCGGGTTGCCGGTCGGCGCCAGCCCCGGGAACATGTTGCCGCCGCCGAAGATCTTGGCCTGGCACTGCACCGGCGGCACGCCGGCCGCGCGCAGCTCGTCCAGGACCAGTTGCAGCGCCTCGTCGCCGTAACGGCCGTCCAGCTCGGCCACCGGTGCCGTGCCGCCGCGCGTGGGCAGCAGGAAGTGCGACATCGCCCCCAGGCGCGCGGCCGAATGCCACAGCGTGATCGACACGCACGAGCCCAGCAGCGTGCGGATGCGGTAGCTGTCGTCCCCGACGAACCACCCGCCGGGCGGCAGGAAGATGTCGATCGGGTCGACGCTGGCCATGATTTCAGGTGTCAAGGCAGTACATCGACGGCGCCACCGTGCGCAGCGCATCGGTGAGGTGGTTCAGGCTCTCGGAATGGCCCACGCACAGGCAGCCGCCCGGCGCGAGCGTGGACACCACGCGGGCAACGACCTGGCGCTTGGTGTCGTCGCTGAAGTAGATCATCACGTTGCGCAGGAACACGAAGTCGAAGCGGCCCAGTGCCGGCAAGGGCTCGTTGAGGTTCACCTGCCCGAAGCTGACGCGTGCACGCAGCTCGGGGCGCACCATCAGGCGGCCGGCGTGCTCGTCGGTGCCCTTCAGGCAATGGCGGCGCATCAGCTCGGGCGGCAGGTGCCGCGCCCGCTCCATCGTGTACAGGCCGCGCACGGCATCCTGCAGCACGCGCAGGCTGATGTCGGTGCCCAGCACCTCCCAGGGCGCGCCGCCCAGGCATTCGGCCAGCACCATCGCGATGCTGTAGGCCTCTTCGCCGCTGGAACTGGCCGCGCTCCACACGCGATAGGGTCGGCCGTCCTGCCGGGCCGCCAGCGCATGCTCGCGCAGGCGCTCGAAGTGCTGCGCCTCGCGAAAGAAATAGGTCTCGTTGGTGGTGAGCAGGTCCACCGCCATCTGCGTCTCGTCCGGGTGCTGGCCGGACGACAGCAGGCGAAAGTACTCGGCGTAGCTCGACAGCCCGTACACCGCCAGCCGCTTGCCCAGCCGCCCGGTGACCAGCGGCTTCTTCGCCGCCCCCAGCGTGATGCCGGCAGCGTCGAAGATGAAGCGCTGGAAGCGCGCGAACTCGGCGTCGCTGAGCACGGGCGTGATGTCGACCGCCTTCGGCGCCGCGGCGCGCAGCGCTTCAGGCATGGGCCAGCTCGGCATCGGCATCGGCCTGCGCATTGGCGGCCAGTTCGCCCAGCTTGCAGATCTCGCCCGAGGACAGCACGCTGTCGACGTTCAGCAGGATCACGAACTTGCCGTTGACCTTGCCGATGCCCTCGATGAAGTCACCCCGGATCTTGGCTCCGAAGTTGGGCGGCGGCTCGATCTCGGTGGCCGAGATCTCCAGCACGGCCTGCACCGCGTCGACCACCACGCCCACGTTCTGCCGCTCGCCCAAGCCCTGCGCGGCCACCTCGATGATGACGATGCAGGTGCTCTTGCTCACCGGCGTGGACGGCCGGCCGAAGCGCGCCGAGAGGTCCATCACCGGCACCACCGCGCCGCGCAGGTTGATCACGCCGCGGATGCAGGCCGGCATCATCGGCACCTCGGTGAGACCGGCGTACCAGATGATCTCCTTGATGCACAGGATGTTGATCGAGAACATCTCGCTGCCCAGCAGGAAGGTCAGGTACTGGGTGGACTCCGACACGGGCCGCGACGACCCCTTCGGGGCCGCCAGGCCCTCGCCGGCGGGGCCCGGCTGCTTCAACAGTGCAGACATGGCGGCGTCCTCAGAACTTGACGAACTTCGTCTGGTCGATGTCGCCGCGGCTGGCCGTCACCATGTTGGCCGCCACCTTGCCGAGGCCGGGCTTCGCACCGCCCGACCGGCCGGCCGTGCCCTTGTGCAAGGCCAGCGCCGGCGGCCGCGCCGCGGTGGCGCCACCGGCCAGCTTGAAGAAGGCCATGGTCTGCTGCAGGCCCTCGGCCTGGCCGCTCATCTCCTCGGCGGTGGCCGCCAGCTCTTCCGAACTGGACGCGTTCTGCTGCGTGGTCTGGTTCAGCTGGCCCACGGCCGAGTTGATCTGCACCACGCCCGAGGACTGCTCGGTGGACGAGGCCGCGATCTCCTGCACCAGGTCGGAGGTCTTGGTGATGACGGGCACCATCTGCTCGAGCAGCTTGCCCGCCTTCTCGGCCAGCAGCACGCTGCTGCTCGCCACTTCGCCGATCTCCTGCGCGGCCACCTGGCTGCGCTCGGCCAGCTTGCGCACCTCGGCCGCCACCACCGCGAAGCCCTTGCCGTGCTCGCCGGCGCGGGCGGCCTCGATGGCCGCGTTCAGCGCCAGCAGGTTGGTCTGCGCGGCGATGTCGTCGATGATGCCGATCTTGGTGGCGATCTGCTTCATCGCGGCCACCGTCTCGTTGACCGAGGCGCCGCCGTCGGCAGCGTCCTTGGCGGCCTTGCTGGCCATGCCTTCGGTGACCTTGGCGTTCTCGGTGTTCTGGGCGATGGAGGTGGTCATCTGCTCGATCGACGCACTCGTCTCTTCCACGCCGGCCGCCTGTTCGGTGGCCGCCTGCGACAGCGACTGCGCCGTGGCACTCACCTCTTCGGAGGCGCTGGCCAGGGCCTGCGCCCCCGCGTTCACCTCGGTCACCACCTGCGCCAGCTTCTTCAGCATGTTGTTGACGGCCGACTTCAGCTCGTCCCAGGTGCCGTCGTAGCTGCGGTTCATCGTGGTGGTGAGGTCGCCGCCTTCCATGGCACCCAGCACCTCGCGCAGTTCCTGCACCGGCGTGCTCACCGCCACCATCACGGCGTTCAGGCCCTCGACCACCTTGCGGTTGTCGCCCTGGTGGCGGGCCACGTCGATGCGCGCATCCAGGCGGCCGTCCACCGTGGCCTTCGACAGCATGTTGGCGTCCTCGACCAGTGCGTTGACGGCCTTGATGACGTTGATCAGGCTCTTGGCCATCACGTCGTTCTCGGACCGCACCTTGACCACCGCGGTCAGGTCGCCCATCGAGATGGCCTGGGCCGCGCGGGCCTGCTGCTCGGTGGCCTCGATGCAGGCATTGAGGTTGTTCTTGATGATGTTGTACTGGCCCTTGTAGGCATCGGTGATCGGCGGCGGGATGTCGCCCTTGGCGATGCGGTCCACATAGGTCGCGGTCACGTTGAGCGGGTTGACGATGTTCGTCACCACCTCGTTGACGCCCAGCACCAGCTTGTTCCAGCCGCCCACGAAGAGTGCCGCGTTGGCACGCTTGTCCAGTTCGCCGTCGGCCGCGCCCTGGATGATGATGTCGGTCTGCGCCAGCAGGTCGTTCATCATCTTGACCATGTTGTTGAGGTTGGTCTTGATGACGTTGAAGTCGCCGTTGTAGTTGTCGGTGATGGTCGGCGGGATCACGCCCTTGGAGATGTCGTCCACGTACTTGGCGGTCACGTTCAGTGGCCCGATCACGGCGTCGAGCGTGTCGTTGACACCCTTGACCACGACCTGGAACTCACCCTCGTGCTTGCTGGCGTCGGCCCGGGTGGCCAGCTTGCCGTCGACCGCGGCCTTGCTCAGCATGGCCGCATCGCCCACCATGCGGGCCACGGCCGTCTGCACCGCCTCGACCGCGCGCACCACTTCACCCACCTCGTCGCGGGCGTCGGACTTCAGTTCGAACTTGAAGTCCCCTTTGGACATCTTGCCCGCCGCGACCACGACCTGGTTGACCGGTCCCGTGATGGACCGCGTGATCAGGAAGCCCATCACCGCGGCCAGCACGGCGGCCACGGTCGCCAGGATGATCACCAGGCGTTCGGCGGCGTTGGCCATCTCGTCGGCGTCCTTGCCGGTCTTGGCCACCAGTTCGGTCTGGAAGTCGACCAGGTCGGACGTCGCCTTGAGGTAGGCGTTCTGCGCCGTGCGCAGCCCGCCCTGCAGCAGCAAGACGATCTCGTCGCGCTTGCCCGCCTTGAGCAACTCGAGGAACTTGTCCTGCTCGGCAACGTAGGCCGTGCGCGCGTTGCGCAGCTTGGCGAGCATGTCCTTGCCCTTGTCGCTGGTGATCGACTTCTCGAGCTTGTCGACGTTCTCAGTGATCACCGCGCGCTCGGGTGCGATGGCGTCCAGCGACTTCTGCTGCTCGGCGCCGCTGTAGATGTAGGCGTTGCGCAGGTGCCGTGCGACGTTGTTGATCGCGTCGATGATGTTGTTGGCCTGCACGGTCTTGGGGAACTGGTTGCTCACCAGGGTGTCGACCTCGGCGTTCAAGGCGCTGATGCGCGTGAAGGCAATGGTCGAGACGACGAGCAGCAGGGCCAGCGTCACGGCGAAGCCGATGCCGAGGCGCAGGCCGATTTTGAGATTCTTGAGCATTTGATTCACCTCGAGGATGGAAATCAGGAACAGGGTTGCTGCGCGAGGCAGGCATGGAGGCAGGTTGGTGTCCGATCCGGGCGCTGCGCCGGCGGCGCCTGGGCCCGCTTCGATCGCATGAAGCAATCCCGGCATTCGATGCCTGGGGCAATCGGCGTGATGGCGGTCATGAGGCCAGTGCCTCCAGCACCTGGTGCGCCTGGCCGGTGATGCGCCGATCGTTGTTGACGCAGCGGCCGACGATGGCCGGCACGTCCAGGATCAGCGCGACCTCGCCACTGCCCAGGATCGTGGAGCCGCTGACGCACTTGACGTGGCTGAACATCGGGCCCAGCGGCTTGATGACCGTCTGGAACTCGCCCAGCAGGGTGTCCACCACCACGCCGGCGCGCTGGTCGCCGTGCTTGAGGACGACGATGTTCTCGCTGCGCCCCGACTGGCCCGACACGCGGAACAGCTCGCGCAGGCGGATGAAGGGCAGCACCTCGCCGCGCAGGTTGGTGTAGTTGTGGCCGGGCTCGGCCGAGAAGGCGACGCACTCCTCGATCATGTCCAGCGGCAGGGCGAACACCGACTTGCCCACGCCCACCAGGAAGCCGTCGATGATGGCCAGGGTGAGCGGCAGCCGCACCGTCACCGTGGTGCCGACACCGGCCACGCTGGACAGTTCCACCGTGCCGCGCAGTTCGGTGATGTTGCGCTTGACCACGTCCAGCCCGACCCCGCGGCCCGACAGGTTGGTCACCGTCTCGGCCGTCGAGAAGCCCGGCTCGAAGATCAGCGCATAGACCTCGGCGTCGGTGAGCGTGCGGCCGGCTTCCACCAGCCCGCGCTCGACGGCCTTGGCCAGGATGCGCTCGCGGTCGAGGCCGCCGCCGTCGTCCTCGACGGTGATGACGATGCTGCCGGAATCGTGGAAGGCGTTGAGCGACAGCGTGCCCTGGGCCGGCTTGCCGCGGGCGGCGCGGCGCTCGGCCGACTCGATGCCGTGGTCCATCGCGTTGCGCACCAGGTGCATCAGCGGGTCGCTGATCTTCTCGATCACCGTCTTGTCGAGTTCGGTGTCCTCGCCGCTGATGACCAGGCCCACGTCCTTGCCCAGATCGCGCGAGACATCGTGCACCACGCGCTGGAAGCGGCCGAAGGTGGCGCCGATCTTCACCATGCGCAGTTGCAGCGCGCTGTCGCGCACTTCCTCGACCAGCATCGACAGCTTCGAGGTGCTCTCCTGCAGCTCGGTGATGCGGGCGCGGTGGGCGATGAGGTTGACGCTGGCGCCGGCGATGATCAGCTCGCCGACCAGGTTGATCAGCTGGTCGAGCTTGTCTGCGTCGACGCGGATCGAGCGGCTCTCGTGGGCCACCGTGTCCTTGACCAGCTTCTGCTTCTGCAGCGCGGCCTCCACCACCTGCGGCGGCACGCTGCCCTGCTGCACCAGCAGGCTGCCGATGCGCTCGTCGGGCGCGGCGGCCTGGGCCGTGAGCGCCAGTGCCAGCTCGCGCTCGGTCAGGGTGCCGCAGCGCACGAGCATCTCGCCCAGGCGCGCCGCGTCGCCCTGCTGCTCGATCAGCCTCACGTAGTCGGCGATGCGGCTGCGCGGCGGCAGCAGCGTGATGCGGCTGTCGTCGCGCACGAACTCGAAGACCGCCTCGATGGCGGCCTTGTCGGCGTCGGTCTGGTAGGCCAGCTCGAAACCCAGGTAGCAGGCCTCGGGGTCCATCGCGTCGGCATCGGGCAACGCGTCGGCCACGGTGGCGATGTGGACGATGTGCCCCATGGTGTCCATGAAGCTGAAGAAGGACAGCGGGTCCATGCCGTTGCGCAGCACGTCGGGCCCGAAGCGCAGCGACAGGTGCCAGTGCTCGGAATCGACCGTCGCATCGTGGGGCCGAGCGACGTCGCCGCCCGTTTGCGCCGGCAAGGCCTTGGCCTGCGCCTGCGGCAACGGGGCCGGCGCCGGAATGGCTGCCCCGCCGGGGGCTGCCAGGTAGGCCCGCAGAGCGGCCTCCAGCGGCTGCCCCGAAGCCGTCAGCTGGGCATCGGCCTCGGTGCGACCACTGGCCACCGTGTCGATCAGCGACACCAGGTGGTCGCGGCACGACAGCAGCAGCACCACCAGCCGGTCGGCAATGGGCAAGGCTCCGGCGCGCACCTGGTCGAGCACGCTCTCGACCCCATGGGTGAAGGACACCACGTGGTCCAGCCCGAACAGCCCCGACGAACCCTTGATGGTGTGGGCCGCGCGGAAGATCGCGTTGACCAGTTCGTCCTTCGGCTCGGCCTGCTCCACCGCGAGCAGCGCCGATTCCATGTCCGCCAGCAGTTCGCGGCTCTCCGTCACGAAGACGGCCAGTGCCTGGTCCAGGTCCATGTCAGTGGGCTCCGTCGGTGGTGGTGGTGGTGGCGGGCGTGGCGCGGCGTCCTGCCGTGCGGGTGGCGGCGGGCTCGGGGTCCAGCGCGTCGCCGAAGAAGGCGGCCACGTTGACTCGCTCGAACATCGCCTCCACCGCGGTGCTGCGGTTCACCAGCCTCAGGCGCCTCTGCTGGGCCTCGGCCTGGCGCCTGGCAACCATCAGCAACTGCAGGCCGGCGGTGTCGATCTCGCAGACGCCGGACAGGTCGAGC
The DNA here is from genome assembly GCF_002198735.1 of Ideonella sp. A 288. Lineage (GTDB taxonomy): Bacteria > Pseudomonadota > Gammaproteobacteria > Burkholderiales > Burkholderiaceae_C > Pseudaquabacterium. Next base: position 17,474 of record NZ_MWLO01000072.1, on the reverse strand, counting down.
TCGGTGAGCGCCGCATTGCCCAGCAGCATCGGCTTGAGCTCGGCCACGCGGAAGATGGTCAACTCACCCTCGACGCGCAGCGTCGTGCCCGCGCGTGGGGATTTCCTGGTCGAGGCCATGCATCGGTCCTGTTCTTGTGTGGGGTGGGGATGAAGGGGCTAGGGCAGGCAGAGCTTCTGCACGGCCACCAGCAGGCGCGCGGGCTGGAAGGGCTTGACCACCCAGGCCTTGGCGCCGGCGGCCTGGCCCTCGAGCTTGCGGGCCTCGTCCGACTCGGTGGTCAGCATGATGATGGGCGTGAAGCGGTAGCTGGGCAGCTGCTTCACGGCCTTGACGAAGCTGATGCCGTCCATGTTCGGCATGTTCACGTCGCTGATGATCAGGTGCACCTTCTGGCCCTTCAGCTTCGACAGCGCGTCGCGGCCGTCCTGGCCTTCGAGCACGTCGTAGCCCTCGCCTTTGAGGGCGGCACCGACGACGTGCCGCATCGAGGCCGAGTCGTCGACGATCATGATGGTCTTGGCCATGGGGGTCTCTAGAAGAAGGTGATTTCGGTGTCGTCGGCCTGGGCCACCGCCGTGCCGTGGTGCAGGGCGTGCTGGTCGGCCATGACGTAGGTGCTCTTCAGCTCGGTCAGCAGCGCCTGCGGCTCCAGCGGGCGCAGCGCACCCTGCTGGGCACAGTCCTGCCGGTGGCGCTGCAGGTAGTCGGGCAGGCTGCCGATGTTCTGCATCACGTGGCTCATGATCTGGCTGACGCGGTCCTGGAACTGCAGTTGCACCAGGGCCTCGTCGATCTCGGCCTTGATGACCACGCTCTCGTCCTTGAGCAGCTTGCTCGAGCCCAGCAGCGCATCGGTGATGGTGCGAAAGCCGTCGAGCACGCGCTCGATCGAGCCTTCGGCGCGGGACATCGTGCCGTCTTCCTCGGCCACGGCGCTGCGCACGACGCTGCTCACCTCGACGATCGCGGCGCTGATCAGGTCCACCTTCTCGGCCATGCGCCGGCCGGTGTCGGCCGACTGGCTGGACAGCAGCCGGAACTCCTGCGCCACCACGGCAAAGCCGCGGCCCTGCTCGCCGCTGCGTGCGGCCTCGATGGCGGCGTTCAGGGCCAGCAGATTGGTCTGCCGCGAGATCTTGGCCACCTCGGCCACCATGGCCTTCAGCTCGACGATGAAACGGTCCAGGCCCTGCACCCTGTCGACCATGCCGAGCATGCCGACCATCGTGGCCTTCTGCGAGGCGACGACCTCGCCCAGTTCGCGTTCGCTGCGCGCGAACACCGCCACCAGGCCCTTGTCGTGGTCGTCCACCGTCTGCGTCTCGACCGAGGCGGTCTGCACCGATTCGCGCAGCTTGTCGGCGATGCCGGAGAAGCGCGCCGACAGCGAGGTGACGGCCGATTCCATCTGCTCGCGGGACGATTCCAGGTGCCGGCACCAGACCGGCGCCACCTCTTCACCGAAGCTGGCCTGCGCGGCCACGTAGTCGTCGATGGAGCGTTGCACGGTGGCGCTGCGGCGCGTCTGGGCCAGGCCGATCAGCGTCCCGGCCACCACCAGGCCCAGGGCCATCGCGGCAGGCAGCCAGGCCAGGCCACCGGCCAGCAGCGTGGCCATTGCGCCGGCCACGCCCAATGCGGCCGGTGAAAAACGGTGCAGGCTTGCGCGCGGCAGGTTCACGGCAAGGTCCTCCGCGCGGCGCACTGCAGGGCATGTTGTGCGCACAGGGCATCCCGGGGATGGCGTGATGCGTCGATCGCCAGCAGGGCGAACGATCCTTCAACGGCGCGGGACATGGCGTGGGGGCTCTCGTGGCGGATGGCGGTGGTCGACAAGCACATACCCATGTGGCTTGAGTGGTGACCACAGCATCGGCGTTTGGCGGGCGCTCTATACCCCGAGCTGAGGCCTTTTTGCAGTGCATCATCGGCCCGAGGCGGGTCTATCCACGTGGCTTGTGGGGTGACCGGGAGCGCCACCTGTGGGGGTATCTCGACAGCCCTCGCAACGGACAAACTGCTTTGCCCATTGCGGCGTAAGCCAGGGTCCGCGCATCAGCGCCACCGCGCCGGGAATCCGGTGCGTTGGGATGGTGGTGCCGGCCGTTCGAGGCCTTGCGGCGGGGTCGGGAGGTGGACGGGCTGCCCGGTCTTCCAGGGACAGGCGCGACGCCCCGCCCGGGGCGGGCCGTCAGCCGGCGGCGAAGGCCTGGTCGAGCTGCGCGATCCAGGCCGCCTTGGCCTCGGGCGGCGAGAAGCTCGCCTCGAAGCTGTTGCGCATCAAGGTGTGCGCCTCGCGCGCGCCGAGCTGGGGCAGCGCCGTGAAGGTGGCGACGAAGTTGTCGCCGAGATAACCGCCAAAATAGGCAGGGTCGTCGCTGTTGACCGTGGCGCACAGGCCCGCGGACAGCAGCTCGGGCAGGCGGTGATCGGCCATCGTCGGAACCACGCACAGCTTGACGTTGGACAAGGGGCACACCGTCAGCGGCATGCGCTGCGCCGCCAGCCGCTGCACCAGCGCCGGGCTCTCGACGCAGCGCACGCCGTGGTCGATGCGCTCGACCTTCAGCACGTCGAGCGCGCTCTCGATGTAGGCCGGCGGCCCTTCCTCGCCGGCGTGAGCCACCAGGTGCAGGCCCAGCGCCCGGGCCTTGGCGAAGACCCGCGCGAACTTCTCGGGCGGGTGGCCGCGCTCGCTGCTGTCGAGGCCCACGCCGATGAAGTGCTGCCGGAACGGCAAGGCCGCCTCCAGCGTGTCGAAGGCCGCCGCCTCGGTGAGATGGCGCAGGAAGCACAGGATCAAGGACGCGTCGATGCCGTGCTGGGTTCTGGCATCGGCGCAGGCCCGGGCCAGGCCCTGCACCACCGCGGCCATCGGCACGCCGCGGTCGGTGTGGGTCTGCGGATCGAAGAACAGCTCGGCGTGCACCACGCCGTCGGCCGCCGCGCGCGCGAAGTAGGCCATGGCCATCGCGTGGAAGTCGTCCTCCTTCAGCAGCACGCTGGCCCCGGCGTAGTAGATGTCCAGGAAGCTCTGCAGGTCGGTGAACGCGTAGGCGGCCCGCAGGGCCTCGACGCTGGCGTAGGGCAGCGCCACGCCGTTGCGCCGCGCCAGGTCGAAGATCAGCTCGGGCTCGAGCGAGCCCTCGATGTGGATGTGCAGCTCGGCCTTGGGCGCCGAGCGCAGCAGCGCCATCAGGCGCTCGCGGGGGATGCGGTCGAAGTCGATCATGTCGAGGCTCCAGCGAAGAATGTCACCCACGGGGGTGGCAAGCAGGTGTCGAGCCAGGCGATGGGCGTTGGGACGCCCCACCCGGCAGGGCCTCAGTCTGCCATCGATGGCATCGCCACCGGGCGACCATGCCGCGGCGCATCGGTCCGCAACGGCGAGGTCCGCCGCACACTCACCGGGCCGCCAGGCGACCGAGTTGGCGATCGTGCAAGCCGGAGCACAGCAGCAGCGCCGTCACCGACCCGATGAGGGCGAAGAACATGTCCGACTGCGTGTCCCAGGGATCGCCCTGCGTGCCGAGGAACTCGTCTGCCCCCTGGCCGAGGGCCAGCGCCGCGCCCCATTCGATGAACTCGTAGGTGGCGCTGATGGCCAGCACGACGCAGACGACCAGAAAAGCCAGCATCCGTCGGCCCTGCACATGGTGGCCGCGGATCAGGATCTCGCGCGCCACGAGCGCCGGGACGAAGCCCTGGAAGAAGTGGCCGATCTTGTCGTACGGGTTGCGGCCGAGGTGCAGCAGATCCTGCAATTGAAAGCCCAGCGGCACCCGGGCGTAAGAGTAGGCGCCACCGAGCATCAGCACCGTGGCATGGACGAAGATGCAGACGTACAACAGCGTCGTCAGCGGAACCCTCCCGTACGTCAGCCACAGCACCGGCAGGGCGATGGCGACCGGCATCACTTCCATGACCCAGGTGGCGCGGTCGTAGGGCTGCCAGCCCGACACGGCCAGCAGCACCAGCGTGGCCACCGACGCGAGCACCAGCCAAGGCGCACGGGGTGACGGAGATTCAGGTGACATGGCATCCACTCGGTCGAAGCGCCACAGCGGACGTCACGCCCGCGTGGCGCCCCATGAAAGACGCCGCCCGGCGTGCAGCGCGGGCGGCGTCGGTGTCAGCGGCAGGCCGGGCTCACTTGTCGCCCGGCACCTTGCCTTCCACACCCTTCACGTAGAACTTGATGCCGCCCAGGAACTCGTCGTCGGCGACCTTGTCCTTCTCGATCTGCACCTTGCCGGTGTTGTCGGTGATCGGGCCCTTCCAGATCGAGAAGCTGCCGTCCTTCAGGCCGGCCTTCACCTCGTCGACCTTCTTCTTGGTCTCGGCCGGCACGTCGTCGGCGACGGAGACCATGTCGATCGCACCCTCCTTGACGCCCCACCAGGCCTTGCCGGTGGCCCACTTGCCGTCGAGCGCCTCCTGGGTGGCCTTGATGTAGTACGGCGCCCAGTTGATGATCGCCGAGCCCAGGTGCGCCTTGGGGCCGTAGGCCGTCATGTCGCTGTCCCAGCCGAAGGCTCGCTTGCCCTTGTCCTGCGCCGTCTTCAGCACCGCGGGCGAATCGGTGTTCTGCATCAGCACGTCGGCGCCGCCGTTGATCAGCGCGGTGGCGGCCTCGGTTTCCTTGGGCGGGTTGAACCATTCGTTCACCCACACCACCTTGGTCTTGATCTTCGGGTTGACGCTCTGCGCGCCGAGGGTGAACGAATTGATGTTGCGGATGACCTCGGGGATGGGGATCGAGCCCACCACGCCCAGCGTGTTGGTCTTGGTCATGCTGCCGGCGATGACGCCGGCCATGTACGCGCCCTCGTAGGTGCGGCTGTCGTAGGTGCGCATGTTGTCGGCGGTCTTGTAGCCGGTGGCATGCTCGAACTTCACGTCCTTGGCATCGGGCGCCACCTTGAGCATGGGCTCCATGTAGCCGAAGGTGGTGCCGAAGATCAGCTTGTTGCCCTGGCCCACCAGGTCGCGGAACACACGCTCGGCATCGGCCGATTCGGGCACCTTCTCGACGAAGCTGGTGACGATCTTGTCGCCGAATTCCTTCTCGATGGCCTTGCGCGCGTTGTCGTGCGCGAAGGTCCAGCCGCCATCGCCCACCGGGCCGACGTAGGCGAAGGCGATCTTCAGCGGTTCGGGCTTGGCGGCCGCGGCCGAGGCGGGCGCGCTGGCCGGGGCCGGGGCCGGCGCTGCGGCGGGCTCTTCCTTCTTGCCGCAGCCGACCAGGGCCGCGGTGGCGGCCAAGGTAGACCAGCCGGCCAGCTTCAGCAGTGAACGCTTGGATTGCTCCGTCATGTCTTCTCCAGATCGAGGGGATGGGTTGGGATGGCGCGGGAAAGGGAAATTATGCGATGCACCAGGGTGGTGACACAGTCACGACCCTGGGAAGAACGGCTTGCCCAGCGAGGCCGGCATGTTCACGCGGATCCAGGTGGGATTGCGCGAGATCAGCACCAGCACCACGATGGTGGCCAGGTAGGGCAGCATGCTCAGCCACTGGCTGGGGATCTGCACGCCCTCGCCCTGCAGGTGGAACTGCAGCATCGTGACGCCGCCGAACAGGTAGGCCCCCAGCAGGATGCGTGCCGGCCGCCAGGTGGCGAAGGTGGTGAGCGCCAGCGCGATCCAGCCCTTGCCGGCGATCATGCCCTCCACCCACAGCGGCGTGTAGATGACGCTGACGTAGGCGCCAGCCAGGCCGCACAGCGCGCCGCCGACGATCACCGCCAGGAAGCGCAGGCGCCGCACCGGGTAGCCCAGCGCATGGGCCGATTCGGGCGCCTCGCCCACCGCGCGCAGCACCAGCCCGCCGCGCGAGCGGTACAGGAACCAGCTGAGCGCCACCACCCCCAGCACGGCCAGATAGACCATTGGGTGGTGCTTGAAGAAGGCCGGCCCGACCAGCGGGATATCGGCCAGGAACGGGATCTCGAACTTGGCCCGGTCGCCCAGCTTCTGCTGCGTGTACTGGATGCCGGCGAAGGCCGAGAAGCCGCCCCCGAAGAGGCTGAGCGCCAGCCCGGTGGCGTACTGGTTGGTGTTGAACCAGATCACCAGCACGCCGAAGGCCGCGGCCATCAGCGCGCCCGCGGCCATGCCGGCGGCGAAGCCGGCCACGTCGCTGCCGGTGTGCACCGCGGTGGCGAACCCCGCGATGGCGGCCACCAGCATCATGCCTTCGGCGCCGAGGTTCAGCACCCCCGCGCGTTCGTTGATGAGCAGGCCGAGCCCGGCGATGGCCAGCACGGTGCCGGCGTTGAGTGTGGCGGCGATGAGCAGTGCGATCGAATCCATGTCAGATCTTCCTTGCGACGCGCACGCGGTAATGGATCAGCGTGTCGGCGGCCAGCAGCGTGAACAGCAGCAGGCCCTGGAACACGCCGGTGATCGACTTGGGCAGCCCCATGCGCGACTGCGCCAGTTCGCCGCCGATGTAGAACATGCTCATCAGGATGGCCGAGAACACCACGCCCACCGGGTGCAGCCGCCCGACGAAGGCGACGATGATGGCCGCGAAGCCGTAGCCCACCGGCACATAAGGCGTCAGCTGGCCCAGCGGCCCGGCCGCCTCGAGGCCCCCGGCCAGGCCGGCCAGGCCACCCGAGGCCAGCAGTGCCATCCACAGCGCCTTGCGCGACGAGAAGCCGGCATAGCGTGCGGCGGCCGGTGCCAGCCCGCCCACCTGCAGCTGGAAGCCGGCGTAGGTGCGGAACAGGAACAGCCAGCCCGCCGCCACCGCGCCCAGCGCCACCAGCACGCCGATGTTGGCCCGCGTGCCGTCGAACAGCCGCGGGATCTTGGTCACCGCGGCAAAGGTGATGGTCTGCGGGAAGTTGTAGCCCTTCGGGTCTTTCCAGGGCCCGTAGACCAGGTAGGACAGCAGCAGGTCGGCCACGTACACCAGCATCAGGCTGACCAGGATCTCGCTGGCGTTGAAGCGGTCTCGCAGCAGCGCCACCAGGCCGGCCCAGAACATGCCGCCGGCCACCCCGGCCAGCAGGATCAGCACGACGATGCCGCGTGAGGTGTCGGGCCCAGCCTGCATGGCCACGCCGCCGGCGCAGATGGCGCCAAGCACGAACTGGCCCTCGGCGCCGATGTTCCACACGTTGGATCGGTAGCAGATCGACAGGCCCAGCGCGATCAGCGCCAGCGGCGTGGCCTTGATGGCGATCTCGGACAGCGCATAGGCGTTCTTCACCGGCTCGACGAAGAACATCTGCAGGCCGCGCACCGGATCCTTGCCGAGCGCCGAGAACAGGAACACGCCGATGACCACGGTGACCGCCAGCGCGATCAGCGGCGAGGCGATGGACATCGCCTGCGAGGGCTGCGGCCGGGCTTCAAGCTTGAGCATGCGCATCGCTCCACAGGCCGGACATCCACTCGCCGATCATCTCGACCGAGGCCTCGGCCACCGGCACGCTGGGCGACACCCGGCCCTGCGCGATGACGATGAGCCGGTCGCAGACCTCGAACAGTTCGTCCAGCTCTTCGCTGACCACCAGCACCGCGCAGCCCTGGTCGCGCAGCTCGAGCAGTTCGCCGCGGATCTGCGCGGCGGCGCCCACGTCCACGCCCCAGGTGGGCTGCGAGACGATCAGCAGCTTCGGGTTGATCTGGATCTCGCGGCCGACGATGAACTTCTGCAGGTTGCCGCCCGACAGGCTCTTGGCCGCCGCACCCGGGCCGCCGGCCTTCACGTTGAAGCGGCGGATCAGCTCGTCGGCCAGCTTGCGCACCTCGGCGGTGCGCACCCAGCCGAGCCGGCTCACGGCTTCGGTGCGCGTGAGCAGGGTGTTCTGCGCCAGGCTCATGGTCGGCACGGCGCCGCGGCCGAGCCGCTCTTCGGGCACGAAGTGCAGGCCGAGCTTGCGCCGGTGGCGCGGCGAGGCCTGCGCGATGTCCTGCCCGAACAGCGACACCGACCCGCGCGGCGCGCGCCGGTCTTCGCCCGACAGCGCCGCCATCAGCTCCTGCTGGCCGTTGCCCGAGACGCCGGCGATGCCGACCACCTCGCCCGCGCTGACGGCGAAGCCGATGTCGTCGAGCGCGGTGCCGAAGGGGTCGGTGGTCGACAGCGACAGGCCGCTCACTTTGAGCGCCACCTTGCCGAGCTTGGGCACGCGGCGCTGCAACTGCGGCGGCTCGGCGCCGATCATCAGGCGCGACAGGCTGGCGTTGGTTTCCTGGGTGGGGTCGACCTCGCCGGTGACCTTGCCGCCACGCAGCACGGTGCAGTGGTGGCACAGCGCCCGGATCTCGTCGAGCTTGTGGCTGATGTAGAGGATGGCGCAGCCCTGGCTGGCCAGCTTGCGCAGCGTGACGAAGAGCTTGTCCACCGCCTGCGGCGTGAGCACCGAGGTGGGCTCGTCGAGGATCAGCAACTGCGGATTGGTCATCAGCGCGCGCACGATCTCGACGCGCTGGCGTTCGCCCACCGACAGCGAGTGCACCGGCCGCAGCGGGTCCACGTCCAGGCCGTAGGTGCGCGCCACGGCGCCGATGTGCTCGGTCACCTCGGCCAGCGGCTGCGACTTGTCCAGCCCCAGCCACACGTTCTCGGCGGCGGTGAGCGTGTCGAACAGCGAGAAATGCTGGAACACCATCGCGATGCCCAGCGCCCGCGCCTGCTGCGGGTTGGCGATGTGCACCGCCTTGCCGTTCCAGCGGATCTCGCCTTCGTCCGGCCGCACCGCGCCGTAGATGATCTTCATCAGCGTGGACTTGCCCGCGCCGTTCTCGCCCAGCACGGCGTGGATCTCGCCGGGCTTGACGCGCAGCGAGACGTCGTCGTTGGCCTTGACAGCGGGGTATTGCTTGCCGATGCCCCTCAGTTCGAGTCGCAGCATGCCGGGCTTTTCCATCGTGGTCCCTTGTCGTGGAGCCGAAGCGTTCAGGGGCGGGCATGGCGCCGCTGGCCGCCGACCCAGGTCTCGATCAGGTTCCGGTCGTCGCCGAGCATGACCCAGGCAAAGACCCGCTCATGCAACTCGCGGGCCAGGCTGTCGCGGCGCTGCGCCACCGGGCCCACGGCCCAGTCCCACAGCGCCAGGTCGGCCATGGCGCCGGGCTCGAGGCTGCCGATCTCGTGGCCCAGGCGCAGCGCCTGCGCCGCGCCGCGCGTGGCCGCGTGCAGCAGCGCCCAGGCCGACAGGCGCGTGCCGGCCATCGCCTGCACCTTGTAGCCGTCGGCCATCGTGCGGTGCATCGACAGCGAGGTGCCACCGCCCACGTCGCTGGCCAGGCTCACCGCCACGCCGGCCGCCCGCGCCTGCGCCCAGCCGAACAGGCCGCTGCCCAGGAACAGGTTGGACGACGGGCAGAACGCGATCTGCGCCCCGCTGTCGCGCAGCAGCGCGCGGTCGATGTCGTCGAGCCAGATGCCATGGGCCAGCACCGAGCGCTCGCCGAGCAGGCCATGGCTGGCGTACACGTCGAGGTAGCTGCGCGCCTGCGGAAACAGCTCGGCCACCCAGGCCACCTCGGCGTGGTTCTCGGCCACGTGGGTCTGCATGTAAAGGTCGGGCCGGGACTGCAGCAGGCGGCCGGCCATCGCCAGTTGCTCGGGCGTGCTGGTGGCGGCAAAGCGCGGCGTCAGCGCATAGGCCAGGCGGCCGTGGCCATGCCAGCGCTCGATCAGCGCCAGGCAGTCGGCCTCGGCGCCGGCCACGTCGTCGCGCAGCGCGTCGGGCGCATGGCGGTCCATCAGCACCTTGCCGGCCACCAGCCGCATGCCGCGCCGCGCGGCACCGTCGAACAAGGCCTCCACCGACGTGCGGTGCACGGTGGGAAAGACCACCGCAGACGTGGTGCCTTGCGCCAGCAGCGCGTCGAGGAAGCGCTGCGCGGCCTCGGCCGCCACCGCCGGGTCGGCATGGCGCGCCTCGGCCGGGAAGGTGTAGGTCTCCAGCCAGTCGAGCAACTGTGCGCCCCACGAAGCGATCACGTCGATCTGCGGGCAGTGCACGTGGGTGTCGATGAAGCCGGGCGTCAACAGCCGGCCGGCGTGGTCGTGGCGTTGCCAGTCGTCGCCGGGGGCCTCGGGCTGCACGGCGACGATGCGGCCGTCGTCGCCGATCAGCAGCCAGTGGCCGGGCCGCCAGCGCACCAGCGGGCTGTGCAGGTCGTCCAGGCCGGGATCGCCGGTGAAGTCGAGCAGGTCGGCGCGCAGCGCGGTCTTCATGCCTTGCCCCCGGCCAGGTCGCGGGCCACGTCGCGCACCTGGTCGCGCAGCCAGCGCACGGCGGCCGACGCGTGCGTCAGGTCGTGCCACAGCTGGTAGTAGGTGAGCGCGGGAAACTCCACCGGGCAGCGCACGATGCGCACCGGCAGCGAGCCCAGGTAGCGCGCGCAGAACTGCCGCCCGGTGGTGAGCACCAGGTGCGAGCGCGCCACCATCGCCGGCGACAGACCGAAGTGCGGGCAGCGCACGACGATGCGGCGCTCCAGGCCCTGCGCCTGCAGGTGGTCGTCGACCACGCCGCGGCCCACCGCGTGCAGTGGCGTCGGCGCGATGTGGTCGCTGTGCAGGTAGCGGTCCACCGTCCAGCTGCGCGGGCTGCGCACCGCGGGGTGGTCGGCGCCCACCAGGCAGACGATCTCGTCGCTGATGAGCCGGCCCAGGTGCAGCTCGGCCGGCGGCTGCAGCCAGTTGCCGATGACCAGGTCGACCTCGCCACGGGCCAGGTGGCCGCGGTAGTCGTAGTCGCGGGTGAGCGGCAGCAGGTCGAGCGACACGCCAGGCGCCTGGGCGCGCACGCGGGCCACCAGTTCGGGCAGGAACAGCGGATCGAGGTAGTCGCTGGCCGCCACGCGGAAGGCCTGCGCCGCCGCGGCCGGCGCGAAGGCGCGCGGCGACGCGTGGCCGCCGAACAGCGCCTGCGCGCCCTGCAGCACCTGGGCGGCGGCCGGCATCAGCGACAGCGCCACCGCGGTGGGCGCCATGCCGCTGCCGGCGCGCACCAGCAGCGGATCGCCGGTGAGCGCACGCAGCCGCTTGAGCTGCCCGGACAGGGCCGGTTGGGACGTGTGCAGCTTGAGGGCGGCACGCGAGACACTGCGCTCGGTGATCACGGTGTGGAAGGCCCGGATGAGTGAGAGCTCGATCTTGTCGAAAGCCGCCGCGCCCGCCATACGCTGATGCCGATAGTGTTTATCAGCGCCATCGTATACACATGGCTCACGAAAACGATAGTGTTCGGGTATGTCCCAACGCCCCATCCGATTCCATCACCGCGGCGCCATCGTCTCCGTGGACGACGCGCCCCCCACCCTGTCGGTGCTGTCGTGGCTGCGCGAACACGCGCTTTGCACCGGCACCAAGGAAGGCTGCAACGAGGGCGACTGCGGCGCCTGCACCGTGGTCGTCGGCGAACTGGTCGATGCGCCCGAAGGTGAACGACTGCGCCTGCAGCCGGTCAACGCCTGCATCCAGTTCCTGCCGATGCTCGACGGCAAGGCCCTGCTCACGGTGGAAGATCTGCAGGGCCGCCACCCCGCCCAGCAGGCCCTGGTGGCCTGCCACGGCTCGCAATGCGGCTTCTGCACCCCCGGCTTCGTGATGACGATGGCCGCGCTGCACCAGCGCCACACCACGGCCGGCAGCCGCCCCACGCGCGCCGCGCTGGCCGACGAACTGTCGGGCAACCTGTGCCGCTGCACCGGCTACCGACCGATCCTGGACGCCGGCGAGGCCATGTTCGACCAGGCCGCGCCGGCCATCGACACCGCGCCGATCATCGAATCGCTGCGCACGCTGCGCGCCGACGCGCCGCTCGAGCGGCCCGGCTTCCACGCGCCTCAGACCCTGGACGACCTGGCCGCATTGCGCGCCGCGCACCCGCAGGCCACGCTGCTGGCCGGGGCCACCGACATCGGCCTGTGGGTGAACAAGCAGTTCCGCCCGCTGGGCGAGGTGATCCACCTGGGCCGCGTGGCCGAACTGCAGCGCATCGAGGTGCGTGATGGCGGGCTGCACATCGGCGCCGGCGCCTCGCTCGCCGATGCCTGGCAGGCGCTGGCCGCGCACTGGCCGTCGGTCAACGAGATGGGCCGCCGCTTTGCGTCGCCCCCCGTGCGCAACGCCGGCACGATGGGCGGCAACGTGGCCAACGGCTCGCCGATCGGCGATTCGGCGCCGGTGCTGATCGCGCTGGGCGCCGAGATCGTGCTGCGCCACGGCCCGGTGCAGCGCTCGATGCCGCTGCAAGACTTCTACACCGGCTACATGACCAACCGCCTGACGCCCGGCGAGTTCGTGCAGGCGCTGCGAGTGCCGCTGCCCGAACCCCATGCCGTGCTGCGCGCCTACAAGCTGAGCAAGCGCTTCGACAGCGACATCTCGGGCCTGGCCGCCGGGCTGTGGCTGGCCTTCGACGGCGGTCGGGTGCGCGCCGCGCGCTTCGCCTTCGGGGGCATGGCCGCCACCGTGCGGCGGGCCGCGCAGGCCGAGGCGGCCGTCGTCGGCCAGCCATGGACCGAGGCCACCGCGCACGCCGCGATGGCGGCGCTCGACCGCGACTTCCAGCCCCTGTCCGACCTGCGCGCCAGCGCCGGCTACCGCCAGCGCGCCGCGCGCAACCTGCTGTGGCGCCTGTGGCTCGAAACCCGGCCCGAGGCGCCCTTGCCGCCCACCGACACCAGCGTCTGGACGAAGGAGGCCCGCGCATGATCGCCAAGCCCGTGGTCGGCGCCGCGGTGCCGCATGAATCGGCCCACCTGCACGTGGCCGGCGCCGCGCCCTACATCGACGACCTTCCGGAGATCGCCGGCACGCTGCACGCCGCACTCGGCCTGTCGCCGGTGGCCCGGGGCACGCTGCGGTCCATCGACATCGACCTGCTGCGCGCGCAGCCCGGTGTGGTAGACGTGCTCGTCGCGCGCGACATCCCCGGCCGCAACGACTGCGGCCCGATCGTCCACGACGACCCCATCCTGGCCGACGGCGAGGTGCGCCACGTCGGCCAGCCGGTGTTCGCCGTGGTGGCGCGCACGCGCGACGCCGCCCGCCGCGCCGCCGCGCTGGCGCCCAAGGCCTTGCGCATCGATGCGCTGCCGCCGGTGCTGGACGTGCACGCCGCGCACGCGGCGCAGCAGTACGTGGTGCCGCCGATGCACCTGGCGCGCGGCGATGCGGCCGCGGCGCTGGCCGCCGCGCCGCACCGTTGGCAGGGCAGCTTCTCGCTCGGCGGCCAGGAGCAGTTCTACCTGGAAGGCCAGATCAGCGTCGCCCAGCCGCAGGAGGACGGCGGCATGCTGGTGCACTGCTCCACCCAGCACCCCAGCGAGATGCAGCAGGTGGTGGCGCATGCGCTGCACCTGGACGCCCACCGCGTGCAGGTGGTGTGCCGGCGCATGGGCGGCGGCTTCGGCGGCAAGGAAAGCCAGAGCGCCGTGTTCGCCTGCGTGGCCGCGGTGGCCGCGGCACGTCTGGGCGTGCCGGTGAAGCTGCGGCCCGACCGCGACGACGACTTCGCCATCACCGGCCGCCGCCACGGCTTCGAGTTCGCCTGGGACGTGGGCCACGACGACGAGGGCCGCGTGCTCGGCGTCGAGGTGACGATGATCGCCAACGCCGGCCACTCGGCCGATCTGTCACCGCCGGTGATGACGCGCGCGCTGTGCCACTTCGACAATGCCTACTGGCTGCCCGACGTGGACATGCACGGCTTCTGCGCGAAGACCAACACGCAGAGCAACACCGCCTTCCGCGGCTTCGGCGGGCCGCAGGGCGCGCTGGCCATCGAGGTGATCCTCGACAGCATCGCGCGCCGCCTGGGCTGCGATTCGCTGGCGGTGCGGCGCGCCAACTTCTACGGCACCGAGACGAACCACGTCACGCCCTACGGCCAGGTGGCCGAGGACAACGTGATCGCCCCGCTGGTGGACCAGCTCGCCCAGCGCGCCGGCTACGCCCGCCGCCGCGCCGAGGTGGCCGCCTTCAACGCCGCCAGCCCGGTGCTCAAGAAGGGCCTGGCGCTCACACCGGTGAAGTTCGGCATCTCGTTCAACGTGGCGCACTACAACCAGGCCGGCGCGCTGGTGCATGTGTACACCGACGGCACGATGCTGGTGAACCACGGCGGCACCGAGATGGGCCAGGGCCTGAACACCAAAGTGGCGCAGGTGGTGGCGCAGGAGCTGGGCGTGCGCCTGGCCCGCGTGCGGGTGACGGCCACCGACACGCAGAAGATCGCCAACACCTCGGCCACCGCCGCGTCCACCGGCAGCGACCTGAACGGCAAGGCCGCGCAGGACGCCGCGCGGCAGATCCGCCAGCGGCTGGCCGACTTCATCGGCGCGCGGCATAGCGTGCCGGCCGACGCGGTGGTGTTCGCCAACGACCAGGTCACGGTCGGCGCCCAGCGCCTGGCCTTCGAGGACGTGGTGGCCGAGGCCTACCGCGCGCGCGTGCAGCTTTGGAGCGACGGCCACTACGCCACGCCCGGCCTGCACTGGGACCGCGAGCGCCTGCAGGGCAAGCCCTTCTACTACTTTGCCTATGGCGCGGCCTGCAGCGAGGTGGTGGTGGACACGCTCACGGGAGAGCACCGCGTGCTGGCGGTGGACGTGCTGCACGACGTGGGCGCGTCGCTGAACCCGGCCATCGACATCGGCCAGATCGAGGGCGCCTTCATCCAGGGCATGGGCTGGCTGACAATGGAAGAGCTGTGGTGGCACCCGGCCGATGGTTCGCCGCGCGCGGGCCGGCTGATGACCCACGCGCCCAGCACCTACAAGATCCCCACCGCCAACGACTGCCCGGCGCACTTCGACGTGCGGCTGTTCGACAACGACAACGTGGCCGACAGCATCCACCGCAGCAAGGCGGTGGGCGAGCCGCCGCTGCTGCTGCCGTTCTCGGTGTTCCTGGCCCTGCGCGATGCCGTGTCGGCCGTGGGAAGCCACCGCGTCGACCCGCCGCTGCGCGCCCCGGCCACGCCCGAGGCGGTGCTCGACGCGCTGGACGCGGTGCGCGCGGCGGATGCCGTAACCTCGCGCCGATGACCGTATCGCCCGATCTGCTGCTCACCGCACAACACTGGCTGGCCACCGGCCGGCCGGCCATGGAGGTGTGGGTGCTCGACGCCCGCGGCTCGGTGCCGCGCGAGGCCGGCACGCGCATGCTGGTGGCGGCCGATGCCGTGGCCGGCACCATCGGCGGCGGTCACCTCGAGCTGAAGGCCATCGCCCGGGCCCGCGAATGGCTGGCCGCGGGCGACGCCGCCCCGCACGACGAAGCCATCGCGCTGGGCCCGACGCTGGGCCAGTGCTGCGGCGGCGCGCTCACCCTGCGCACGCAGGCGCTGTCCGAGCACAGCCTGGCCGCCTGGGCGGCCGAGCCGCCGCGCTTCATGCTGCAGCTGTACGGCGCAGGGCACGTCGGCCGCGCCATCGTGCGGCTGCTCGACGGCTTGAACTGCCGGGTGCAGTGGATCGACGAGCGCGACAGCGAATTTCCGGCCGAAGCCTCGGCGCCCCACATCGAGCGCGTCTGCGTGGAACCGGTGGAGGCCGAGGTGGCGGTGGCCCCGCCGGGCGCCTTCTACCTGGTGCTGACGCACAGCCATGACCTGGACCTGCGCATCACCGAGGCGGTGCTTGCGCGCGGCGATTTCGGCTACCTGGGGCTGATCGGCTCGGCGACCAAGCGCGCGCGCTTCCTGCACCGGCTGGAACACCGCGGCGTCGACGCCGCCACCCTGGCCCGCCTGACCTGCCCGATCGGCGTGCCCGGCATCGCCGGCAAGGAGCCGGAGGTGATCGCGGTGGCGGTGGTGGCGCAGTTGCTGCAGCAGGCCGGTGGTTGACCGGCCGGCAGGCGCCGTGAAGACAAACGGCGCGAACCCGTCACCGGGTCGCGCCGCCTTGGGGCTGGTCGAGCAGGAGGATCAGGCCTCGGCCAACTGCCCCAACACCTCGGTGTCGAGCACACGCACGGTGTAGCCGGCCACCTCGATCACGCCCTGCCGCGTGAAGCTGCGCATCAGGCGGGACAGGGTTTCGGGGGTGATGGCCAGTTGCGAGGCCACGTCGCGCTTGCGCTCGTGCAGTTGCACGATGGCCTGACCTTCGCGGCCGGCCACCGGCTCGCAGCGCTGGCGCAGCCACTGCGCCAGGCGGGCCGGCGCGTCCTTGTGCATCAGTTCGTGCGTGTTCACGGCCAGCGCCTGCACCTCGCGCGCCAGGCCCTGGATCAGCCGGAAGGCCAGGTCGGTGTGCGCCGCCAGGCAGGCGGCCAGGTCGTCTCGCGGCAGCTCAACCACGGTGACCGGGCTGCTGGCGCGGGCGTCCATCGCGTGCGGCTCATCGAGCCAGGCCGAGCTGAGGTCCAGCCAGGCCGGACCGCGCACGATGCGCTCGGTGCGGAAGGTGCCGTCGGCGGTGCGCAGGCCCAGCGCCACTTCGCCTTCGCGCAGGGCCACCAGGGCACGGGCCGGCGCCATGCGGGCGAACACGGTCTGCCCGGTGCCGATGTTGCGCACCTGGGCGATGCGGCCCAGGGCGTCGCCCTCGGCCAGCGTGACGGCCGGATCGCCGAGCAGGCTGCGCCACAGCACCGAATCGCTGGCCAGAGGCACGCCGGTGCGTGGCCGGGAGGCGCCGTTGGCGTCGCGCAATCGCGTGGCGCCGAGGCGTTCAGGCATCAGCGCGATGCCTGTGGGAGCGGCGAATCGGTGTTCCATGAGGACGGGGGATAGCCTTGGAGGTATGGCACGAATGTGGAGCAGCCCAGCCAGAGCCGCCTTGCGTTGGATCAATCGGCCTTGCCGATCCCCCGGAAGCCGGTGGCGGCATCCGCCCTGCGCGACACTGGCCTTCATGAACGCGTCCGCATCGATCAGCCTGCCCGGCCTGCACAGCCCCGGCGTGGGCTTCGACCAGCCCTTCGAGATGCTCGACGCCTGCCACGACCGGGTGCGTCGCTCGCTGGCCCTGCTGCAGCGCCTGCTGGACCACCTGGACGCGCACGGCCCCGATGCCGATGCGCGCGCCGCGGCCGGGGATGTCTGGCGTTACTTCGACATGGCCGCGCCCCACCACCACCAGGATGAAGAGCGCCATGTCGTGCCCCGCCTGATGGCCAGCGGCGACGCGCGCCTGGCGGCCGCGGCGCAGCAGATGCTGGACGACCACCGCGCCTTCGAGGCGCTGTGGTCGCGGCTGGGGCCCGCGCTGGCGGGGCTGCGCGACGGCAGCGTGCCCGACCCGGCCAGCCTGCGCAGCGACGCCGAGGCCTTCGTGGCACGCCACGACAGCCACCTGCCGCTGGAGGACGGGCTGGCCTTCCCGGCGGCCCGCGCCGGCCTGCCGCCCGAGGTGCTGGCCGCCATGGGCGCCGAGATGGCGGCGCGCCGGCGGCCGGGCGGCTGAGCCGGCCCCGCCGTCCGCTCGGCGACAGGCCCGTGCACCGTCGTCGGCCATGATGGCGCGTGCCCCCGCCGCCC
>NZ_MWLO01000071.1 GCF_002198735.1 Ideonella sp. A 288 | reverse complement strand
CGGCGGGGGCAACAACCGCCAGGCCGCGCCGCGTGCCGCCGACACCGATGGTCATGCGGCCGAGCACGATCGGCTCGGCGCGCTCGCCGGACGGGGGCTCGAAGCCGGGCACGATCTCGCTGGGGATGCTGCGCTTGATGAGTTTTTCGATGTCGCGCAGGAAGATGTCCTCGTCCACGCACACCAGCGAAATGGCCTCGCCCTGCGCGCCGGCGCGGCCCGTGCGGCCGATGCGGTGCACGTAGTCCTCGGGCACGTTGGGCAGCTCGAAGTTGATGACGTGCGGCAGCTGGTCGATGTCGATGCCGCGGGCGGCGATGTCGGTGGCCACCAGCACCGGCAGGTCGCCGGTCTTGAACTCGGCCAGCGCCTTGGTGCGCGCACCCTGGCTCTTGTTGCCGTGGATGGCCATCGCGCCGATGCCTTCCTTGTTCAGGAACTCGGCCAGCCGGTTGGCGCCATGCTTCATGCGCGTGAACACCAGCACCTGGTGCCAGTCGCCGGTCTTGATCAGGTGGGCGAGCAGTTCCTTCTTGCGCTCGCGGCCCACTGGGTGCACCTTCTGGTCGATGAGTTCGGCGGTCTGGTTGCGGCGCGCCACCTCGATCAGCACCGGCTGGTTCAGCAGGCGGTCGGCCAGCGTCTTGATCTCGTCGCTGAAGGTGGCCGAGAACAGCAGGCTCTGCTTCTTTGCCGGCACGATGGCCAGCACCTTCTTGATGTCGTGGATGAAGCCCATGTCGAGCATGCGGTCGGCTTCGTCGAGCACGAAGATCTGCACATGGCTCAGGTCGAGCGTGCCCTGCTGGTGGTGGTCGAGCAGGCGGCCGGGGGTGGCCACCAGGATGTCGACGCCGCGGCGCAGCGCATTGATCTGCGGCTGCATGCCGACGCCGCCGAACATCACCATGCTGGTCAGCGGCATGTACTTGCCGTAGGTGCGCACGCTTTCTTCCACCTGCGCCGCGAGTTCGCGGGTGGGGGTGAGGATCAGCGCACGGATGCAGACGCGGCCACGCGCGTCCTTCTTGCTGGGCTCGAGCGCCAGCCGGTGCAGCATCGGCAGCGTGAAGCCGGCGGTCTTGCCGGTGCCGGTCTGGGCGCCGCCCATCAGGTCGCTGCCCTTCAGGACGACGGGGATGGCCTGGGCCTGGATCGGGGTGGGGGTGTCGTAGCCCTGTTCGCGAACGGCGCGCAGGAGCGGCTCGGCCAGGCCGAGTTCATTGAAATGCATGGATGGGGGGCCCGTGTGGGCCGTGGTTCGCCGCCTGCTGTCGCCTCGTGGAGGGCCACCAGTCCCAGGCGCGATGGCTTCGGGGTGTCGGAATCGACCGTGTCGCGCTGACTGGAGACCACGACACTCGATCCATTCTACGCGGCCGGGGCCGAGGCCGTTCGGTCGGACTGCACCGATCCGGCCTGGCGATTCAGTGCCCAGGCGTCCCGGCCGCGTGGCCGACGATCAGACCGGCATCGCCTCATGCGCGTTCAGGCGCAGCCAGCCGCGGGCGATGCGGTAGATGGCCCACACGCCCAGCAGGCCCATGCCCAGCACCCAGGTGCCGAAGCCGATGATCACCAGCGTGAGCGGGATCGACACCACCGCCACCAGCGCGGCCCAGGCGGCCGCGAACCAGAAGGTGCGGATCTGCCATGTGAAGTGCGACTCGAGCCAGGTGCCGCGCACCTCGCTGCGCTTCACGTAGTTGAGGATGACGGCGATGATCGACGGCCAGCCGAACAGGAAAGAGCCCAGCACGCTGGCCGCGCCGAAGGCGCCCAGCGCGAGGCCCAGCGCGTGCAGGCCGTAGACCAGGTGCGTGGTGCGCACCAGCGAGGGGCTGGCTTCGATGGTGAGGGTGTTCATGCGGTCCTTTCTTGGACGGTGAGCAAGATGGGTGCGCTTGCCGAAAATGCAAGTCCGTGCACGCCGACGGGCCTGCGCGCAATCCCTGCGGCGCGGGGCACCCAAGCCGGCCGCGCCTGATTAGACTCTTCCGCTTCATCCGCCGGTAGGACCGTCTTTGCCCGTGGCCGATCCGCAGCAGCCCCCACGTCCAGCGCCAGCGACAGACGCCATCGAACGGCAGGTCGCCGAGGCCCAGGCCGAAATGGTGCTCACCCGGCACAGGGTGTCCAACTGGCTGGGCGTGCCCTTCGGCGGGCTGGTCTGCTGGGTGCTGTGGCACGACGTCGACCAGGCGCTGCTGCTGGCCTGGCTGGCCGCCAGGGTGCTGATCAGCGTGTGGCGGGTGGCGGTGACACGTCGCTTCGACCGCGAGCGCGGCCATCCTGGGCGCGTGATGCATTGGGCGACGTGGCACGACCGCGCCCTGGCCGCCGACGGCGTGGCCTACGGCCTGCTGGGCACGCTGCTGCTGCCTCGCCACAACCCCGAACTCGAGGCCATCATGATCGCCACGCTGGTGGGTGTGGCCTCGATCGGCCTGATCGTGCTGGCCATCCGCCAGCGGTCGGCGCTGGCGATGGTGCTGCCGACGATGGTGCCGACCATGGTGCTGCAGTTTTTCCACGACGACCGCCTGTCCACCTACGTCGGCGTCGGCAT
Source organism: Ideonella sp. A 288 (assembly GCF_002198735.1). Lineage (GTDB taxonomy): Bacteria > Pseudomonadota > Gammaproteobacteria > Burkholderiales > Burkholderiaceae_C > Pseudaquabacterium. Next base: position 29,617 of record NZ_MWLO01000071.1, on the reverse strand, counting down.
CGGGTTGTTCCTGTTCCTGGTGGTCCACGAGGGCGGCAAGGCCTCTCGCCACACCCGCGACATGCTGCGCATCCGGTTCCAGATGGACGAGCTGGCCACCCAGCGCGCCGAGGCGCTGGCGCTCGCGCAGCGCCACAGCGACGTGAAGGACCGCTTCCTGGCCACGATGAGCCACGAGATGCGCACGCCGCTGCACGGCATCCTGGGCCTGGCGCGCCTGCTCCAGCAGCATCCGCCGCGGTCCGGCGGGGCACTGCCGCCGGACAGCCTGCGCGTGCTCGAGCGCACCGGCGAGCACCTGCTGGGCGTCATCAACGACGTGCTCGATTTCTCCAAGATGCAGGCCGGCCACCTGACGCTGGCCCGGCAGGATTTCGACCTGGTGGCGCTGGTGGAATCGATGGTCGAGGTCGCGCGCGTCTCGGCGGTCGAGAAGGGCCTGTCCGTCGACTGCGAGATCGCGCTGCCGCGGCCCTGCTGGGTCAGCGGCGACCCGACCCGGCTGCGCCAGATCCTGCTCAACCTCACCGGCAACGCCGTCAAGTTCACCGCCGCCGGTGCCGTGCGCGTGCGGCTGGCGCGCCAGGCCGTGGGGCCGGCCGCCGGCGGCTTCCAGATCGACGTCGCCGACAGCGGCCCCGGCGTGCCGGCCGACCAGCGCGAGGCCATCTTCGAGGCCTTCCACCAGGTCGACGGCTCCGACCGTCGCCGGCACGGCGGCACGGGCCTGGGGCTGACGATCTCGCGCGAGCTGGCACGGTGCATGGGCGGCGAACTCGATTGCATCGACAGCGGCGGGCCCGGCGCGGCCTTCCGCTTTCGCGTGGCGCTGCCCGCGGCGCAGGCCCCGGCGCCACCGCCTGCGCCGGTCACCCGGCCGGGCCACGGCCTGCGGGGGCGCCTGCTGCTGGTGGAGGACAACCCGGTGAACGCCCTGGTGGCGCAGCTCACGCTGGAGCGCCTGGGCCTGGACGCCGAACTGGTCACCGACGGCCAGCAGGCGGTGGCACGGGTGGCCGCGGAGAGCTTCGACCTGGTGCTGATGGACTGCCAGATGCCGGTGCTCGACGGCTTCCAGGCGGCACGGCGCATCCGCGAGCTCGAGCGCGCCGGGCAGCGCCGCCCTGTGCCCATCGTGGCGCTGACCGCCCACGCGATGGACGCCGACCGCGAGCGCAGCCTGGACGCCGGCATGACCGACCACCTGGCCAAGCCCTTCCGCGAGGACGAGCTCGTCGCCGTGCTGCGCCGGCACCTGAAACGCCAGGCTCCGGGATAATGCAGGGTTTTGCGCCGCCGCCCAGGCGGCGCGCCCATCGCCAGGCCGCCGGCTTGGCGGTCACTGCAGACCCACCGAGCCCCACCCACCATGGCCCAATACGTCTTTACGATGAACCGTGTCTCCAAGACGGTTCCTCCCAAGCGCCAGATCCTCAAGAACATCTCGCTGTCGTTCTTCCCCGGCGCCAAGATCGGCGTGCTGGGCATCAACGGCTCGGGCAAGTCCACCGTGCTGAAGATCATGGCCGGCCTCGACAAGGACTTCGAGGGCGAAGCCTTCCCGATGCCCGACCTGAAGATCGGCTACCTGCCGCAGGAGCCGCAGCTCAACCCCGACCAGACCGTGCGCGAGGCGGTGGAAGAGGGCATCGGCGGCGTGCTGGCGGCCAAGAAGCGCCTCGAGGAGGTGTATGCCGAGTACGCCGAGGAGAACGCCGACTTCGACAAGCTGGCCGCCGAGCAGGCCGAGCTCGAGGCGGTGATCGCCGCCGCCGGCTCCGAGAACACCGACCTGCAGCTCGAACTGGCCGCCGACGCGCTGCGCCTGCCGCCCTGGGAGGCCAACATCGGCGTGCTGTCCGGCGGCGAGAAGCGCCGCGTCGCGCTGTGCCGCCTGCTGCTGTCCAAGCCCGACATGCTGCTGCTCGACGAGCCCACCAACCACCTGGACGCCGAATCGGTCGACTGGCTCGAGCAGTTCCTGCAGCGCTTCCCCGGGACCGTGGTGGCCATCACCCACGACCGCTACTTCCTGGACAACGCGGCCGAGTGGATCCTCGAACTCGACCGCGGCATGGGCATCCCCTGGAAGGGCAACTACTCGGACTGGCTCGACCAGAAGGAAAAGCGCCTCGAGAGCGAGCAGAAGACCGAAGACGCGCGCATGAAGGCCATGAAGGAGGAGCTGAAGTGGGTGCGCTCCAACTCCAAGGCCCGCCAGACCAAGAGCAAGGCCCGCCTGGCGCGCTTCGAGGAACTGAGCGACGTCGAGTACCAGAAGCGCAACGAGACCAACGAGATCTTCATCCCGGTGGCCGAGCGCCTGGGCAACGAGGTCATCGAGTTCAAGAACGTCAGCAAGAGCTTCGGTGACCGCCTGCTGATGGACAACCTCAGCTTCAAGGTGCCGCCCGGCGCCATCGTCGGCATCATCGGCCCCAACGGCGCCGGCAAGTCCACGCTGTTCCGCATGATCCAGGGAGTGGAGAAGCCCGATTCGGGCGAGGTGGCGATCGGCAAGACCGCGCAGCTGGCCTTCGTCGACCAGAGCCGCCAGAGCCTGGCGGACGACAAGACCGTGTGGCAGGACGTCTCCGGCGGCCTGGACAACATCGTCGTCGGCAAGTTCGTGATGCCGTCGCGGGCCTACATCGGCCGCTTCAACTTCAAGGGCAACGACCAGCAGAAGATGGTCGGCTCGCTGTCCGGCGGCGAGCGCGGCCGCCTGCACCTGGCCAAGACCCTGGCCCAGGGCGGCAACGTGCTGATGCTCGACGAACCGTCGAACGACCTCGACGTGGAAACCCTGCGCGCGCTCGAAGAGGCGCTGCTCGAGTTCGCCGGCTCGGCCATGGTGATCAGCCACGATCGCTGGTTCCTCGACCGCATCTGCACCCACATCCTGGCCTGCGAGGGCGATTCGCAGTGGTTCTTCTACGACGGCAACTACCAGGAGTACGAGGCCGACAAGAAGAAGCGCCTCGGCGAAGAAGGCGCCAAGCCGCACCGCCTGCGCTTCAAGGCGCTCAAGTAAGGGACGGGTCGTCCGGCGCGTGGTCTGTCCGGTGCGCCTTCAGGGTGCCGTCAGGGCGCTGTCCAGGGCGCCCTCGGCGGCCAGTGCCGGCAGCGCGCGCGGCGGCTCGGGCACCTCGCCCGGCGTCGGCAGGCGCAGCGCCAGGCCCATCCAGGCCACGTCGTGCCAGGCGCCGAGCTTGTAGCCGGCGCGCGGGTACACGCCCACCGGCTCGAACCCCATCGAGCGGTGCAGGCCCACGCTGGCGTCGTTGGGCAGCGTGATGCCGGCGAAGGCGTTCACGGCGCCTTGTCGCCGCAGGATCTCGAACAGCCGCGTGTAGAGCGCCCGGCCCACGCCGCCGCGCTGCAGGCCGTCGGCCACGTACACCGACACCGTGACCGACCACTGGTAGCAGATGCGCTCGGCATAGGCGCTGGCGTACGCGTAGCCCTGCACGCCGGCGCTGTCGCACCACACCAGCCAGGGCCACTGGCGCAGCACCTTGTCGATGCGGGCGGCCATCTCCGTGGCATCGGGCGGCTGCAGTTCGAACGAGGTGGGGCGGTCGGTCACCGAGGGGCCGTACAGCTCGGCGATGCGCGCCGCGTCGTCGGGGCGGGCCAGTCGGATCGAGGGGGTCATCGGCATCGGGCGCACTCCTTCCGCCGCCGATGGTAGGCTGGCATGTCGACGAATGCACGCGCCCGGGTTCCACCTGAGGAACCCGCGGGTGCAGCAGCAGTCCACCTTTGTCCTTCCGGCCGCGGGCCGGACCTCACGCGACCACCCCATGCCCTTGATGCCTTCCGCTCGTTCCCCTTTGCACCTGTTGCCGTTGCTGGCCCTGCTGGCGCTCGCCGGCTGTGCCACACCCGGGGGACCGGCGGGGCCGGCCGCGTCCGCGTCCGCGCCGGCGGCGATGCCACCGGGCCATGCCGCGGCGGTGGCCGCGGCTGCCGCGCGTGGGCCCGGGGCTGCGGCCGCGCGCCCGGCCCCGGGCGCTTCGGCGCCCGCTGCCGCACCCGTGCCGGGCCAGCCGCCGGCCTTCGCCACCGTCATCAAGGACGCCAAGAAGATCGACGGCCTGGTCACGATGTACCAGAAGGACGAGAAGGTCTGGCTCGAGCTGACCCCGGCCGATTTCGATCGCCGCTTCTTCCTGTCGCCCAAGATGGCCAGCGGCATCGGCGAGAACGGACTGTTCGGCGGCATGATGGCCAAGCCGCAGGTGGTGAAGTTCCGCCGGCTGCACAACGTGGTGCAGATGCTGGCGGTGAACACGGGCTTCGAGGCCAAGGCCGGCACGCCGCTGGCCCGCGCCATCGAAGCCTCTTACTCGCCCAGCCTGTTGGCCGCCACCGGCGTGGCCAGCGCGCCCCACCCCGAGCGCAAGTCGGTGCTGGTGGATGCCTCGCCGCTGTTCGTCAACGACATGCTGGCCATCGGCGCCACGCTCGGCCGCACCTACCGCCAGGGCTACGGGCTGGACGGCCGCAACTCAGCCATCCTCAACGTGCGCGGCAAGCCCGACATGGTGGCCATCGAAGTGCTGAGCCACTATGCCGTGGGCGCGCTGTCGGTGCCGGGCCCCGGCGCCCCGCCGGGGGCACCGGTGCCCAGCGCCCCCGACACGCTGCCCGATGCGCGCAGCATGTTCTTCAAGCTGCACTACTCGCTGGCCCGCCTGCCCGAGCAGCCGATGGTGCCGCGCCGGGCCGACCCGCGCGTGGGCCACTTCGCGCACATCTTCAGCGACTTCAGCGACGACCTCGCTCGCACGCCGCGGGTGCGGCACATCGCCCGCTGGCGCCTCGAGAAGAAGGACCCGTCGGCCGCGCTGTCCGAGCCGGTGCTGCCCATCACCTACTGGATCGACCGCACCGTGCCGCTGAAGTACCGCGACGCGATCACCGCCGGCATCCTCGAATGGAACAAGGCCTTCGAGAAGATCGGCTTCAAGGACGCCGTGGTCGTGAAGGTGCAGCCCGAGGACGCCGATTTCGACACGCTCGACTTCGGTGTGGCCTCGGTGCGCTGGATGGTCAACCAGAGCCCGCAGTTCGGCGCCATCGGGCCTCGGCATGTCGACCCGCGCACCGGCGAGATCATCGACGCCGACATCGCCTTCGAGAGCCTGTCCTCGCGCAACCTGCGCACCGCGCGCGCCCGCATCCTGGGCAGCAGCACGCAGGGCCCCGCCGCCACGGCCGAGTGGGCGCGGCTGATGCAGCTGGGCGATGCGGCGTCGGCCGAGGTCGCCGGCACCAGCGGCCCCAGCGGCGGCCCGGCCGCGGCGCATGTGCACGACCCGATGGCCTGCGACCATGGCGACTTCGCTGCCGAACAACTGGGCTACGGCCTCGAGGTGCTGGCCGCGCAGGGCGAACTCGACCCCGCCGGGCCGGAGGCCGAGCAGTTCGTGCAGGCCTACATGAAGGATGTGACGATGCACGAGGTCGGCCACACGCTGGGCCTGCGGCACAACTTCCGCGCCTCGCGCATCTACTCCGACGCCCAGTTGTCCGACCCCGAGTTCACCCGCGGCAACGCGCTCACCGGCTCGGTGATGGAGTACGCGCCGATCAACCTGCCGCGCCCGGGCGACGCGCGGCCGGCCGCCTTCCAGACCACGCTGGGCGCCTACGACTACTGGGCCATCGAGTACGCCTACAAGCCGCTGGCCCCGGCCGACGAGGCGGCCGAACTGGCTCGCCTGGCCGCGCGCAGCGCCGAGCCCGAGCTGGCCTACGGCACCGACGAGGACAACTTCTTCGGCGTCGACCCCGACGCGCTGCAGTTCGACCTGGGCAACGACCCCATCGCCTTTGCGCGCAAGCGCTTCGAGATCGAGCAGGACCTGTTCAAGCGGCAGGAGTCGCGCCAGGCCGCGCCCGACCAGGACTGGAGCAGCGTGCGCCGGGTGCTGAACTACGCGCTGCGCGACGCCGGTCGCGCGGCCGGCACGATGCTGCGCCAGATCGGCGGCGTGCGGATGCTGCGCGATTTCCCGAACACCGGGCGCGACCCGATCGAGCCGGTCGAGGGGGGGCGCCAACGCGCGGCGCTGGACCTGCTGGCCCGGCACGTGCTGGCGGCCGACAGCTTCGTCGTCTCGCCGGCCTTGCAGCGCCGGCTGGCGCCCGATTTCCTGGAGCGCACCGACGCAGTGTTCGCCGGCGCCGGTGTCGCCAACGAGCCGCCGCTGGCGCAGAACGTGCACAGCCTGCGGCAGGTGGTGCTGGGCCAGCTGATGAGCGACACGCTCGCCTCGCGCATGCTGGACAGCGCCGGGCTGGTCGCTTCTGCGGCCGACGCGCTGAGCCTGGCCGAGCTGTACGAACGCGTCGAGTCCGAGGTGTGGTCCGAACTGCAGGGCCGTGGCGACATCCCCGCGCCGCGCCGCGAACTGCAGCGCGAGCATGTCAACCGCCTGTCCACGCTGGTGCTGCGGCCCGGCGCATTGACGCGCGCCGACGCCCGCGGCCTGGTGCGCGCACAGGCCACCGGCCTGCTCGCCCGCCTCGACAAGGCGCAGCGCCGCACCGACCTGGGCGCCGACAGCCGTCGCCACCTGCAGGACAGCGCCGACACGCTGCGCAGCGCGCTGGCGGCCACGCTGCAGCGCGCCGGGGTGTGACCGCCGGGCGTTGAGCCTGGGTCGGCAGGCGCCGGCCAGACGCTGCCGCGCGGCGCGCGCCACCGCCGTTCGCGGCGTGTCGGCCCGCGCCACCGCCGTCCGCGGCGTGCCGGCCGTCGTTCGTCGCAAACCCGGCGTCGGGCCCTTGGAACGCGCGCCGCGGCCCGCTATCGTGCGGCCATGACGCCGTCGCAGGCCCCATCGATGCCCGAGCCCGGCCAGGGCTCGTCGGGCAGCCTGCGCTCGCTGAGCGCTGCCCGCGTGGCCTGGGCCATCGGCCTGGCGCTGGTGGTGGCGGTGCTGCTCAACCCGATCTTCGCGCCGCCCTTCGTGGTGGTCTTCGGCCGCACCGTGTTCGTCGCGCTGCTGTTGCTGCTGGCTTTCACGGTGGCGGGGCACTGGCACCAGGCGCTGCTGCCGCGCTGGCTGGCGCAGGCGCTGGCGGTGGGGCTGATGGCGCCGCTGGCCACCTCGCTGGTCTACCTGATGTCCACCGGCGGCGATGTGGGCGCCATCGTGCAGAACCCGGGCCGGGTGGCGGGTTTCCTGTACATCGCCGGCAGCGCGCTGATCGTCGGCCTGGTGCTGGCGCTCGGCGCCCAGGTGCGCGAGCGCGAGGCCGAGGCCCGCACGCTGGCGTTGCAACTCGAACTGCAGCGCAGCCAGCAGGCGCGGCAGGCGCTCGACGCGCGGCTGGCGGTGATGACGGCACAGGTGGAGCCGCACTTCCTGTTCAACACGCTGGCCAACGTGCAGGCGCTGGTCGAGACCGGCTCGCCGCGCGCGCCCGAGGTGCTGCGCAGCCTGATCGCCTACCTGCGCGCCGCGCTGCCGCGGCTGCACGAAGACGGCGGCCTGCCAACGCTCGCCAACGAACTGGCCCTCGTGCGCGCCTACCTCGAGCTGATGCACCTGCGCATGCCCGACCGCCTGCGCTGGCGCCTGGACGTGGCGGACGGGCTCGATTCGCGCCGCGTGCCGGCGATGGCCTTGCTGACGCTGGTGGAGAACGCCGTGCGCCATGGCGTGGACCCGGCCGAGGACGGTGGCGAGATCGAGGTCGGCGCCCGGGCCGAGCCCGGCGGCGGCCTGCGGCTGTGGGTGGCCGACACCGGCGTCGGCCTGTCGGCACGGCGGCCACCAGCGGTCGGCCCGGCGGCGGTGCCCGGTGCCGCGCCGGTGCCCAGCGCCGGCACCGGACTGGCCAACCTGCGCGCGCGGCTGCAGGGCGTGTACGGCGCGGCCGCGCGGGTCGATCTGCAGCCGCAGGCCCCGCACGGCGTGCGCGCCGAGATCGTCCTGCCCGCCGAGGAGACCCGCCGATGAGCCCCGACGCCACCGCGATGATCGTCGACGACGAGCCGCTGCTGCGCGAGCACCTGCAGACCCACCTGGCCCGGCTGTGGCCGGCGCTGCGGGTGGTGGCGCAGGCACGCAATGGCCGCGAGGCGGTGGAACTGTTCGAGCGCGAGGCGCCGCAGGTGGTGTTCCTGGACGTGCACATGCCCGGCATGAACGGCATCGAGGCCGGCCGCGCGATCGCCGGGCGGGCGCTCACCGTGTTCGTCACCGCCTACGAGCAATACGCGGTGCAGGCCTTCGAGCAGGGGGCGGTCGACTATCTCGTCAAGCCCTTCGAGCCCGGCCGGCTCGAGGCCACCGTGTCGCGGCTGCAGCAGCGGCTGGCCGCCGAGCCCGGCGCCGCGGCCGACCCGGCCGAGGCCGGCCGCCTGGACGCGGTGCTCGAGCGCGTGGCGCGCCAGTTGCGCGTGCAGGCCACCGGCGCGCCCTGGCTGCAGTGGATCAAGGCCTCGGTGGGTTCGACGCTGCGCCTGATCCCGGTGGACCAGGTGGCCTACCTGCGCTCGGACGAGAAGTACACCCTGGTGGCCTGGACCGGCGGCGAGGCGCTGATCCGCAAGCCCATCCGAGAGCTGGTGGACGAGCTCGACCCGTCGTGCTTCGTGCAGGTGCACCGCTCGGTGATCGTCAACCTGCGGCAGGTGGAGCAGGTGACGCGCGGTCCCAACGAGACGGCCGACCTGCACCTGGTGGGCCGCCCCGAGACCCTGCCGGTCAGCCGCAGCTACCTGCACCTGTTCCGGCAGATGTAGCGGGCCGCGGCGCTGCCGCCTCGGCCAGCCGCAGCCACTGCGCCAGCTGGTCGGCCAGGTCGGCGGCGCTGAACGAACAGCTCTCCTCCTGGAACAGCGCGCTCGATTCCAGCGGTGCCAGCAGGTGCTCCAGCACCTGCCCATAGCGCGCCGGCAGACCGGGCCAGTCGGCCGCGGTGGCGCGCAGGTCGGCGGCCAGCCGGGCCACGTCGGCGCGGCCGGCGCGCAGCTGGTCCAGCGCGGTGTCGAGTTCGTCGGGGGTCATCGCGGGAACGTTCCTTTCCAGAGCCAGGCGGCACCGCGCACGCCCGAGGCGTCACCATGCCGGGCCGGCCGCAGCGGCGTGCGCACGGGGTCTTTCAGGCCGCCGGAGAAGACCCAGCGGTCCCACAGCGCCGGCACCTCGCGGTAGACGCTGTCGATGCGCGACAGGCCACCGCCAAGCACGATCACGTCGGGGTCGAGCGTGTTGATCACCTGCGCCAGAGCGCGCGCCAGCCGGTGGTGCCAGCGCGCCAGCGTCTCGGTGCACGCGGCGTCGCCCTGCCGCGCGGCCTGGGCCACGGCCTCCGCGGTGAGCGACGCGCCGGTGCGCTGGGCATGGTCGCGCGCCAGTGCGGGGCCGCTGACCAGCGCCTCGATGCAGCCCGACTGGCCGCAGTAGCAGGCCGGCCAGGGATCGTCGGGCTGGCGCCAGGGCAAGGGGTTGTGGCCCCACTCGCCAGCCAGGCCGTTGGGCCCGGTGAGCACGCGGCCGTCCACGGCGATGCCGGCACCGGTGCCGGTGCCCAGGATGGCGGCGAAGACCACGCCCGCGCCGGCCCCGGCGCCGTCGGTGGCTTCGGACAGCGCCAGGCAGTTGGCATCGTTGGCCACCCGCACCGGCCGGCCCAGGCGCGCGCTCAGGTCGCGCTGCAGCGGGCGGCCGTTCAGGCAGGTGGTGTTGGCGTTCTTCACCAGGCCCTCGGGCGTCAGGCTGCCGGGGGTGCCCAGGCCGATGGTGGCGCCAGCCCCCACGGGCGAAGCCAGCGCGGCCTCGGCCAGGCCGGCGATGGCCTCGACCAGGGTGTCGTAGCGCTGCGACGGCGAGGCGATGCGCCGGCCCCAGGCCACCTGTCCGGCGGGGTCGAGCACCACGGCCTCGATCTTGGTGCCGCCCAGGTCGATGCCGATGGCCGCGCTGGGCGTCGTGGGGTGGTCGGTGCTCATGGCCGGAAGGCTAGCAGGTCGGTCGACGGCGACGAACTGGCGGGTCCGCGTGCCGCTGATCCGGCCTTGGCGCCGCCGGTCGCCGCCGAAGAATCACGACCACGGCCCTCCTGCGTCGGGCGGTGGTCTCAAGTTCGGCGCCAAGGGCTCGATATCCGTTGACACCCTTTCGGAGACCCGCACATGAACCTCTCGATCCGCTTCCATTGCCTGGCGGCTGCCGTGGCCCTGGCCTCCCTGGGCCTGGCCGCCACCATGGCCCAGGCCGCCGGCAACGCCACCACGACCGAGGCCACCGCCATGGTCAAGAAGGGCGTGGCCTTCATCAAGGCCAACGGCAAGGACAAGGGCTATGCCGAGATCAGCAACAAGCAGGGCCAGTTCACCGACCGCGACCTGTACCTGGTGGTCTATGCCCTGGACGGCACGGTGCGTGCGCACGGCGCCAACGAGAAGATGATCGGCAAGAACCTGATCGACCTGAAGGACGTGGACGGCAAGGCCTTCGTCAAGGAACGGGTGGAACTGGCGCAATCGAAGGGCAGCTTCTGGCAGGACTACAAGTTCACCAACCCGGTGACCAAGAAGATCGAGCCGAAGAGCATGTACTGCGAGAAGGTCGAAGACACCGCCGTGTGCGGCGGCGTCTACAAGTAACCCGATTTAGACGCGTCCAGCGCCGCGTCCGCTCGCCCAGGAAGGCCCCGATGAAACTGCGTCTGAAACTCATGCTGGCACCCGTGGTGAGCGGTGCCTTGCTGGTGGCCGTGCTCGGCGCGTCCCTGTGGGGCTCTCACTGGTCCCTCGAGCGCGTAGCGGCGGCCCAGGCCGCGGCCCGCGACGATCAGCAGTCGCTGGCCGCCCACCAGGCCACGTTGGCGACGGCGCACACCCGGCTGTACCGCTCGATGGCCATCGTCTCGTCGATGGACGACAAGGCCGTGAAGGCCCTGCTCGAGCAGCAGACCAAGGACCTGAACGGGCTGGTCGACCACTTCAAGGCGCATGCCGCCGAAGCCGGCACCCCCGACGACGAACGCGCCGGCTTCAACCGCCTGATCGACCTGTTGGGCAAGTACAAGAAGGACGCCGACAACGCCATCGACCTGGCCACCGTCGACCCCAACACCGGCGTGGCCGCGATGCAGGGTGCCGACGCCAACTTCAAGACCGTCGGCAGCTTGCTGGCCGACCTGCAGCAGTCCAGCCAGCGGCACGCCACGGCGCAGGCCACGGCCTTGCAGACCGAAGCCGACCGCATCGCGCTGGCGATCGGCCTGGTGGGGCTGCTGGCCACCGCCGGCTCGCTGGCCTTTGCCTGGGCCATCCAGCGCCGCCTGGTGGCCGACGTGGCGGCGGGTTCGCGCGCCGCGCAGCGCGTGGCCGAAGGGCGGCTCGACGAGCAGCCGCACAGCGACGCCAGCGACGAACTGGGCGACCTGATGCGCGCGCTCGGCTCGATGGTGCGGCAACTGCGCGACACCCTGCGCGGCGTGCAGCAGGCGTCGGTGTCGATCGGCTCGGCGTCGTCCGAGATCGCCTCGGGCAACCAGGACCTGAGCCAGCGCACCGAACAGACCGCCAGCAGCCTGCAGCAGACCGCCAGCTCGATGGAGCAGCTGACCGGCACCGTGCGCCAGAGCGCCGATGCCGCGGCCACGGCCAACCAACTGGCGTCCAGCGCCGCGCAGGTGGCGCAGCGCGGCGGCGAGGTCGTGTCGCAGGTGGTGCACACGATGGACGAGATCAACGCCAGCTCCAAGAAGATCGCCGACATCATCGGCGTGATCGACGGCATCGCCTTCCAGACCAACATCCTGGCGCTGAACGCCGCCGTCGAGGCGGCCCGCGCCGGCGAGCAGGGCCGCGGCTTTGCCGTGGTGGCCGGCGAGGTGCGCTCGCTGGCCCAGCGCAGCGCCGAGGCGGCGCGCGAGATCAAGAGCCTGATCGGCGCCAGCGTGGGCAAGGTGGAAGCCGGGGCGCGCCTGGTGCAGGACGCCGGTGCCACCATGGTCGAGATCGTGGCCAGCGTGCAGCGCGTGACCGACGTGATCGGCGAGATCTCCGCCGCCACCAGCGAGCAGAGCCAGGGCCTCGGCCAGGTCAATGGCGCCGTGGTGCAGCTCGACCAGATGACGCAGCGCAACGCCGCGCTGGTGGAGCAGAGCGCCGCTGCCGCCGAGAGCCTGCGCGACGAGGCCGCCCGCCTGGCCCACATGGTTTCGGCCTTCGACCTGGGCCACCTGGCGGGCCACCAGGCGGGCCAGTCGACCGCCGTGGCGGCACCGGCCGCACGCCCGAAGGCCCCGCCGCCGAAGTCCTCCATGACCCGAGCCGCCACGACCCGACCCGCCACGCCGCCCAAGGCGGCCACCCGGCCCGCCGCACCGCGCGGCACCGACACGCAGGCACCCCCGCGGCCCGCTGCGACGCCGGCGCCCGCCTCGACCGCAGCCGCCAGCGCCGACAGCGGCGATTGGGAAACCTTCTGACGGCCACGCGGCAGCGCCGCGCGGCCACCGCCGCTCGCGCCGCCGTCTAGAGCGGGTGCGTGCGCCGCTCCAGCCAGGCCAGCGCCTCGCCCGCTACCCGCGGCGCGAGGCGTTCGCGCACCATGGCGTGGTAGGCGTTCAGCCAGGCCACCTCGTCGTCGCGCAGCAGGTCGCGCTCGATGCAGCGGGTGTCGATCGGGCACAGCGTGAGCGTCTCGAAATCCAGCATCGCGCCGAAGGCATCGTTCTCGGCCGTGGCCACCGGCACGTTGAGCACCAGGTTCTCGATGCGGATGCCCCACTGCGCCGGCCGGTACAGGCCCGGCTCGATCGAGGTGACCATGCCCGGCTCCATCGCCATCACCGGCTCGGGGATGGCCTTGCTGATGGTCTGCGGGCCCTCGTGCACATTGAGGAAATAACCCACGCCGTGGCCGGTGCCGTGGCCGTAGTCCAGGCCCTCGGCCCACAGCGGCGCCCGCGCGATGGCGTCGAGCATCGGCCCCGGCGTGCCGCGCGGGAAGCGCGTGCGCGACAGCGCCATCGTGGCTTTGAGCACCAGCGTGAAGTCGCGCCGATGGGCATTGCCGACCGTGCCGATCGGCCACACGCGCGTGATGTCGGTGGTGCCGCCCAGGTACTGGCCGCCCGAATCGATCAGCAGCAGGCCGTCGCCCTCGATCCAGGCGTAGGACTCGGGCGTGGCGCGGTAGTGCGGCAGCGCGCCGTTGCCGTTGAAGCCGGCGATGGTGGAAAAGCTCAGGCCCACGAAGCCGGGCCGCTTCGCGCGCTCGGCCGACAGGCGCTCGTCCACCGTCAGCTCGCTGATCCGCTCGCCACGGGCCAGCGCGGCCTCGAACCACGCATAGAACGCGCACATGGCCGCGCCATCTTCGATCATCGCCTCGCGGATGAAGGCCGCCTCGGCGCCGCCCTTGCGGCTCTTGAGCAGCGTGCTCGGGTTGATGGCCTCCACCACGCGCACGCCCGCCGCCACGCACTGCCGGAAGCCCAGCGTGATGCGCTTGGGGTCGACCAGCAGCACGCTGCCCGAGGGCAGCGCCGCCAGCGCGGCGGCGGCCTGGCCGTAGTCGGCCAGCGCCACGCCGTCGGCGGCCAGTTCGCCGGCCAGGCCGGCCGGCACCTTGCCGCCGCCGACGAACAGCGTGGCGCCCGACAGCGTCAGCAGCAGGTGCGACAGGAAGACCGGGTTGTAGTCGACGTCGGCACCGCGCAGCGCGGTGATCCAGGCGGCGTCGTCGACGGTGGACACGAAGTGGTGCGTGGCGCCATGCCGCGCCATCGCCTCGCGCACCTGCGACAGCCGCGCGCTGCGAGACTGCACCACCTGCGGCGAGGCGTGCGCGTACACGCGGGCCGCGGGCAATGCGGGGCGGTCGGGCCACACCTCGGCCAGCAGATCCAGGTCGGTGCGCAGCGCCACGCCGGCGCTGTCGAGCGCGCCGCGCAACTGCTGGGCCGCCGCCAGGCCCAGCACCTGGCCGTCCACCGCCACGCTGCCGCCGCGCGGCACCTGGCGCACCAGCCAGTCGATGTGGTGGGTGGCCGCGGCCGTGGGGATGCGCACCAGCTCGATGCCGCTGCCGTCCAGCTCGCGCTCGGCCTGCACCCAGTAGCGGCTGTCGGCGAAGAGGGCGGCCGACTCGGCGCTGACGGCCAGCGTGCCCACCGAGCCGGTGAAGCCCGACAGCCACTCGCGCCCGGCCCAATGGCCGGGCAGGTATTCCGACAGGTGCGGGTCGGCCGACGGCACGAGCAGTGCCTGCACGCCGTGGCGGGCCAGGGCCTCGCGCACGTGCAGCAGGCGTTCACGGGCGGGGTGCACTCGGGTGTCCATGGGCGGGCTCCGGGGTGGCGGCGGGCCGTGCGGCCCGTGCCAGTGGTGGGGGAGGTCGATTCTAGGAGGGGGTGGCGCCTGCTGCTGCCCATCCGGCGCGACCCACCTCGCGCGGCCCGGGTATGCTCGGCGCCATGCGATTGCTGCTGGTGGAAGACGACCGCATGATCGGCGACAGCCTGCGCCAGGCGCTGCGGCTGGAGGGCCATGCCGTCGACTGGGTGTACGACCTCGCGGCCGGGCGCGCAGCGCTGGCCACCGAGCGCTTCGACACCGTGCTGCTCGACCTCGGCCTGCCCGAGGCCGCCGGCCAGCCCGCGCGCGCCGCCGCCGGCCTGACGCTGGTGCGCGAGCTGCGCGCCCGCGGCGACCCCACGCCGGTGATCGTGCTCACCGCCCGCGACGCGGTGGGCGACCGCGTCGCCGGGCTCGATGCCGGCGCCGACGACTACCTCGTCAAGCCCTTCGACCTGGACGAACTGCTGGCCCGCATCCGCGCCGTCACGCGGCGGCTCACCGGCCGCGCCGACACGGCCCTGGTGCACGCCGGCGTGCGGCTCGACCCCGCCACACGCGAGGTCAGCCGCGACGGCGAGCCGCTGCTGCTGTCGGCGCGCGAATTTGCCGTGCTCGAGGCGCTGATGCAGCGGCCCGGCGCGGTGCTGTCGCGGGCCCAGCTGGAAGACCGGCTCTACGGCTGGGGCGATGCCGTCGAGAGCAACGCCGTGCCGGTCTACATCCACCAGCTGCGCAAGAAGCTCGGGGCCGAGTTCATCCAGAGCATGCGCGGCGTGGGCTACTTCCTGCGCAAGCCCGGCGCCAGCGGCTGATGGTGTCGTCGATCCGCACGCGGCTGATGCTGTCGCTGCTGGCCGCGCTGGCGCTGGTGGCTGGGCTGGTGGGCGCCATCACCTATCGCAACCAGCTGTCCGGCTTCGAGGACATGTTCGACTACCAGTTGCGGCAGATGGCGCTGTCGCTGCGAGACCAGGGCGAGATCCCGCGCGACAGCGCCGCCGCGCTGAACGACGAGGACCTCGATTTCGTCATCCAGATCTGGAGCATCGACGGCCGCGGTGTCTATGCCTCTCGCGTGCACCGCAACCTGCCCACGCGCACCGTGCTCGGCCTGGCCGAGGCCACGGTGGACGGCGAGCGCTGGCGCACCTTCGGCGTGGCCGCGCGCGGCCGCGTCATCCAGGTGGCGCAGCCGGTGCGCATCCGCCAGCGCTTGGCCGCCGACGCGGCGCTGCGCAGCGTGCTGCCACTGGCGGTGTCGGCGCCGCTGATGGCCGCGCTGCTGTGGTGGCTGATCGCCTCGTCGCTGAAGCCGCTGTCGCGCGTGGCGTCCGAGGTGCGCGCGCGAGATGTGTCGACACTGCAGCCCTTGCCCGCCGACCACCTGCCCGACGAGGTGGCGCCGCTGGTGCAGTCGCTCAACGCCCTGCTGGCGCGCCTGTCCGAGGCCATGTCGGGGCAGCGCGCCTTCGTCGCCGATGCCGCCCACGAGCTTCGCTCACCGCTCACCGCCCTGAAGCTGCAGGCCCAGCTGGTGCGCCGCGCCGGCGACGAGGCGGCGCGCGCGCAGGCCATCGAATCGCTGGTGAGCGGGGTCGACCGCGCGGCGCACCTGGTCGAGCAGTTGCTCGCGCTGGCGCGGCACGAGCCCGGCGCACCCGCCGAGCCGCTGGTGCCGGTGGTGCTGGCCGATGTGCTGCGGCGCGTGCTGGCCGACGCCGCGCCGCTGGCCGAGGCCAAGGGCACCACGCTGTCGCTGCACGCCGACGACACCCTTCGTGTGCCGGGCGACGCCGCCGCGCTGGCGGTGATGGTGCGCAACCTGGTGGACAACGCGGTGCGCTACACGCCGGCCGGAGGTCAAGTGGGCCTGAGCCTGCAGGCCGATGGCCACGGCCATGCGCTGCTGCGCGTGGACGACAGCGGCCCCGGCATCGCCCCCGGGGAGCGCGAGCGCGTCTTCGACCGCTTCGTGCGCGGCAACGGCGCCGGCGAAGCCACCGGCAGCGGCCTGGGCCTGGCCATCGCGCAGTCGATCGCGCGGCGCCATGGCGGCAGCCTGCAGCTCGATCGGTCGCCCGCCGGCGGCCTGCGCGTGGCGCTGCGGCTGACGCGCTGCGGCTGACGCGTCGCGCCCGCCCACCCCCGATCGACCTGCAGGCCATGGCATCCGCCCGCACACGCCCGCGTCGCCGCGTCTTCGTCCGCGCGCAGGCCATCGCGCAGGTGCAGCGGCGGCTGCAGGCCCATTCGTGGCCGCGTCTGCAGATGTCGCTGATCGTGGCGCTGACCGGCGGCTTCGGCCTGCTGTCGTCCTTCGTGCTGCTGCAACTGGGCCTGGACCGCATGGCG
Source organism: Ideonella sp. A 288 (assembly GCF_002198735.1). Taxonomy (GTDB): domain Bacteria; phylum Pseudomonadota; class Gammaproteobacteria; order Burkholderiales; family Burkholderiaceae_C; genus Pseudaquabacterium. The sequence goes on along the minus strand of NZ_MWLO01000071.1, from coordinate 12,921 downwards.
CTGCGCTACCCGCTGGCGCTGGCCCTGGCCTACGGCGTCTTCCTGCTGCTGGTGTGGGTGTGGCTGCGCTGGCGCTCGTCCGACGGTGCGGACCTGCCCGATCCGACGGGCCTGGTCGACTTCGACCTGCAGGGCCTGGGCAGCGGAACGCCGGGGCGCCTGCCGTCAGTGGACCTGCCCGCGATGAAGAGCGGTGGCGGCGGCGATTTCGGTGGCGGCGGCGCCAGCGCATCGTTCGACGGCGGCGCCGGCCTCGACCTGCCGGTGCCTGTGAAGGACGTCGGCGAGGCGGTGGGCTCGGTGGCCGAGGCCGACGAGGCCGCCATCCCGCTGCTTGTGATCGCGCTGGTCATCGGCCTGGCCGTCGCGTCGCTGTACGTGGTCTACATCGCGCCGGTGTTCTTTGCCGAGGTGATGGTCGACGGGGCGCTGTCGTATGCCTTCTACCGACACCTGCGCGGCGACGACCCGCAGCACTGGCTGGCCACGGCGGTGAAGCGCAGCGCGCTGCCCTTCCTCATCACCGCGCTGTTCCTGGCTGCGGTGGGCTGGGCGATGTCGTCTTATGCGCCGGGCGCGCGGTCGATCGGCGAGGTGGTGCGGCGCGCTGCGGCCAATGCCCCATGAATTCGCCTTCCTTTCAGTGTCATGAGGGCACTCGATCCGTGCAGGCAGTTCGAACCGCACGGTTGGCCGCTCACTTGCGGGGTCATTTTCGGAATCCGGAGCCGACTTTCGGGGAGGTTGACGACCGCTCAAACGTGGCTTTCAGGGCGCGTCATGCTGCGGACTTCGGCACACCCCACGGAACGCCCGACCCAGCCGTTGCCGCGCGCCAGTTCGTGCCCATCGGCCAGCGGCGTGGCCTGCAGGCACCAGGATCAACTGCGCTCAATTCCTGATCTGATCTGGTGGCGCGTGTCGCGCTGAGCACGGTCGCCGGAGCGCCCTACCTCGCCGATGTGCCCCCCCAATTGAAGGGGGCCTCAGTACTTCGCGCCCCCCCGATGCAGGTGGTTCGGCATCAGATCTGCGCATTCCTGCATGCCTGCAACCAGTGGCTGTCCACAGAATGATGCTGCGGATCTCCCGGTCCGTGGAGGAACCAAACATCATGAACAGACTGACCCAAAGCGGCAGTGCACTGGTAGCCGCCCTCGTTGTCGCCAGCGTGCCAGCCGCCGCGCAAGCCACGCAATCTGCCGTTGTGACCTGGAGCGAGGCCGCCTTGCGAGAAGTCCGGGCGGCCAAGTACGGCCCGCCCGTCGTGGCGCGAGCCCTGGCCATCGCCCACACGTGCATGTACGACGCCTGGGCAGCGTACGACACGCTGGCTGTGCCTGTCGCGTCCACCGTGCCGCGCCGACCGCTGGTGGAGGTGACCACGCACAACAAGACCAAGGCCATCAGCCACGCGGCCTACCAGTGCCTGAGCAACCTGTTCCCTGCCGGGCAAACCCGGCTGGCCGACACGCTGCGCGGCCTGGGCTTCGACCCCAACGACACGCAGACCACCAACCTCACCTATGGTGCAGGCGTGGGCAACGCGGCAGCCGCAGCCGTGCTCGCCAGCCGCCGCAACGACGGCTCCAACCAGTACGGTGACCTGGCCCTTGGCGCCTATGCCGACTACACGGGCTACGCGCCACGCAATGCGCCGATGCCTTTCTGCCTGGCGAGCGACGTCAATCCGTGCCCGCTGAGCATCGCCGACCCTTGGCACTGGCAGCCGCTGGTGGGACCGACCGGCGCGGTGCAGAAGTTCATCGCCCCGCACTGGGAGCGCGTGAGGCCCTTCGCCCTCAGCTCGGCCAGCCAGTTCGACACCCTGCCCGAAGTGGCTGCCGGGCCGCGCTACCTGCAGAGCGCGCAGTTGTACCAGGCCGATGTCGACCAGGTCGTGCAGGTCAGCGGCGCACTCACGCCTTGGCAGAAATTGCTTGTCGAGTACTGGGCCGACGGCCCTGAGTCGGAACTGCCGCCGGGCCACTGGGGTCTGTACGCGCAGCACGTGGCGCGCCGCGACTTCAACAGTGTCACCTCGCTCGAGCGCGACGTGAAGATGTTCTTCGCCATGCACAACGCCTCGTTCGACGCTGGCATCGTGGCCTGGCATCTCAAACGCAAATCCGACGGTGTACGGCCGATCACCGCGGTGCGCGCCAACAAGAACGGACGGAGCATCTACGCCTGGGGAGGCCCGGGCCAGCCCAGCCGCTGGATCGATGGAAGCCGGTGGACGCCCTACAACCCAGGCAGCAACCTGACACCGGCCTTCCCAGGCTGGGTGTCGGGGCATGCCACCTTCTCGGCCGCGAGCGCCGCGGTGCTTCGCAACTTCACCGGCAACGACGCCTTCAACTACTCGACGGTGATCCCGGCCAACTTCGGCCGCGTCGAGCCCGGCGTGCCCGCCGTGCCCACGCAAATCACCTACGCCACCTTCACGCAGGCGGCCAACGATGCGGCCGCCTCGCGACTGCTTGGCGGCATTCACTTCAACGACGACAACACCATCGGCCTGCTGGTGGGCGACCGGGCAGGCCAGCAGGCCTGGCAGATGTCACAGTTCCTCTTCGAAGGTGGACTGTCGGCAGGCACCGGCTCCACGGCGACGTCGCCCTTCACGCAATCGATCGACTGGCAGCACACGGTGCCGGCCAGCAACAACCGGCTGCTGCTCGTGGGTGTCGCGTCCGACGACGGCAACGGCGCAAGGTCGGTCAGTTATGGCGGCCTGGCCTTGACGAGGCTGGGTTGGCAGACCGACAGCTCCGGCGACAACCGCATCGAGATCTGGTACATGGTGGCGCCGCGTGTGGGCACCACCAACGTCAACGTGCAGATGAACTGGGCCAACGACCTTGTGGCCGGTGCGGCCAACTATCGCGGCGTCGACCAGAGCCGTCCCTTCGGCACGCTTCGCGGTGCCGGCGCGAGCAGCGGCACATCCGCCTGCGTGACCCTGGCCAACGAACCCGCGCAGCTGGTCGCCAGCTTCGTGGCCGCCAACGGCGACGCCGGCGCGCTCTACCCGGCCAGTGGCTTCGCCTCCCAGTTCAGCGGCCACAGCGACTGGATGAAGCGTCAAGCCACCGACATCTTCGCCTCGGGTGCGTCCGGCCCGTCGACGCCCGTGGGTACCGTCTGCCAGTACCTGCAGATCAGTCGGCAGTGGGCGGCCTTGGCCGTGCCGCTGAGGCCTGCGTTCAGCCGCTGATTCGTTTCGGTACAGGCATCGCCCCCCGCACGACCGGCAGCGAGGCACTGCCGGATTGACGGGCGGCCGGGTGGACGGTGCCTGCAACGGCAACCTGTCTTTGCCACGCGTGGCCGGTGCGCCGGGGCGCCACCGGCGGGCACGGCGCCGGCAGCGCGTGGACCCACCCCGGCCGGTGGGGTCGGCGAGGCCGGTGCATACTGCCGCGCGTTCGCGCAGCTTTGCTGCGCCTCGCTGACCCCACCACCGCCCATGCCCGCCGCACCCGCCGACACCTGGAGCCGCCGCAGCACCGAGCTGGCCGGCCTGCTGTCGCGCGTGGCGCTCGGCGACCGGCAGGCCTTCGCGGCGCTGTACCGCGAGACTGGGGCTCATCTCTTTGGGGTCGTGCTGCGTATCAACCCCGATCGGGCCCAGGCAGAGGATGTCTTGCAGGATGTGTTCATCAACGTGTGGAAGGCAGCCTCGGGCTTCGACGCCGCGCTCAGCCAACCCATGACCTGGCTGACCAGCGTGGCGCGCAACCGCGCCATCGACAGCCTGCGCCGCCGCAAGTCCGAGGTGGCCACGGTGAGCACGCACCGGCCCGGCCAGGACGGCGAGCCCGACGAGGACCTGCTGGCCGCCCTGCCCAGCGATGAGGCCGGCCCGCTGCAGCAGCTGGAAGCCGCGGCGCAGGCGCGCGACATCGCGCATTGCCTGCAGCAGCTCAGCGCCGAGCAGCAGCAGTGCATGGCGCTGGCCTTCTACCAGGGCTTGTCGCACGCCGAGGTGGCCGACCACCTGGCGCAGCCGCTGGGCACGGTGAAGAGCTGGGTGCGGCGCGCGTTGATGGCGCTGAAGGATTGTCTCGGACGCCCACTGGCGAAACACTGACATGGACTACAGCCGCCGCGAACTCGCCGACCGCCTCGCTGCCGAGCATGTGCTGGGCACGCTGCGCGGGCCGGCGCGCCGCCGCTTCGAGGCGCTGCTGCCGGCGCACCCGGCGCTGCGCGAGGCCGTGGCGAAGTGGCAGGAGCGGCTGGCGCCGCTGTCGCAGAGCGTGGCGCCGGTGCCGCCGCCCGACACGCTGTGGCCGCGCGTCGAGGCACGGCTGTTCGGTGCGCCGCCGGCGCCGGTGGCACCGCTGCGCTGGTGGCAGAAGATGGAACTGTGGCGCGGCCTCACCGCGATGACCGGGGCCGCCGCGCTGGCGCTGATGGTGGTGGTGGCCACGCCGCCGCCGGCACAGGCGCCCATCGTCGTGGTGCTGGCGGCCAACCCCGAGGCCGCGCAGGCGCTGAACGCCAGCTTCGTGGCCAGCGTCAGTGCCGACGGCCGCGCGCTGGTGCTGCGGCCGCTGAACGCGCTCACCGTGTCGCCCGACCGGGCGCTCGAGCTGTGGGCCGTGCCGGGGCAGGGCGCCCCGCGCTCGCTGGGGCTGGTGAAGGCCGACGGCGCCACGTCGCTGTTGCGCGCGCAGTTGCTGCAGGGCACGGCGGCCTTCGCCGTCAGCCTGGAGCCGGCCGGCGGATCGCCCACCGGCGCGCCCACCGGGCCCATCGTCTCGGTGGGCAAGCTGCAGTCCTGACACGTCGCACGTCGATCGGCGCATCCGGTTTCCACCGGCCTGCGTAAGTGGCCCATGACGCCGACACCTCGGCGCCATCCACTGCCGAAGGAGACTGCCCGTGATCCCCCATTTCCGCCGACGCGGCCTTGCCGCCGCCCTGCCCACCGCCTTGTCTTGTGCCCTGGCCGTGCTGGCCGGCGCCGCCGGTGCCTCCAGCCACCGCGAGGCGCCGTTCATCACCACCGCGCCCAAGGTGGACGGCACCGATTTCTACATGTTCCGCAGCTACGAGCCCGGCCGCTCGGAGTTCGTCACACTGATCGCCAACTACCTGCCGCTGCAGGATGCCTATGGCGGCCCCAACTACTTCGCGCTCGACCCCAACGCGCTGTACGAGATCCACCTCGACCACAACGGCGACGCGAAGGAAGACCTGAGCTTCCAGTTCCGCTTCAGGAACACGCTGTCCGGCAATGGCGCCGGCATCAGCCTCAACATCGGTGGCAAGCAGGTCGGCATCCCGCTGATCCAGTCCGGCGGCGTGGCCAACGTGAAGGACGCCAACCTGCAGGTGGCCGAGACCTACACCGTCAGCCTGGTGCGTGGTGACCGCCGCAAGGGCCAGGCCCTGCCGATCACACATGCCAGCACCGGCAGCGCCACCTTCGACAAGCCGGTGGACAACATCGGCAAGAAGACGATCCCCGACTACGCCGCCTACGCGGCCAAGCACATCCACGCGGTCAACATCCCCGGCTGCGCCACGCCCGCGCGGCTGTTCGTCGGCCAGCGGCAGGACCCGTTCGCGGTCAACCTGGGCACCATCTTCGACCTCGTCAACGCCCCGGTCAGCGTGATCACCGACCCCACGCTCATCGGCGCGGCGCCCAACACCATCGGCGACAAGAACGTCACCACGCTGGCGCTGGAAGTGCACCGCAGCTGCCTGAAGAGCGGCGACCAGGGCGACGACGTGATCGGCGGCTGGACGACGGCCAGCCTGCGCCAGGCGCGGCTGCTCGACGGCAAGCCGGGCTCGGGCCATCAGGCCAGCGAGAAGGCCGGCGGTGCGTGGGTGCAGGTGTCGCGCCTGGGCATGCCGCTGGTCAACGAGGTGGTGATCGGCCTGAAGGACAAGGACAAGTTCAACGCCAGCAAGCCCGGCGGCGACGGCCAGTTCATCGACTACGTGACCAATCCGACGCTGCCCGCGCTGCTGGAGACCGTGCTCTCACTGCCCGGCAGCGCGCCCACCAACTTCCCGCGCACCGACCTCGTCACCACCTTCCTCACCGGCATCAAGGGCGTGAACCAGCCGAAGAACGTGGTCGCCTCCGAGATGCTGCGCCTGAACACCGCGATCGCGCCGGTGCCCTTCGCGCAGCAGAACCGGCTGGGCATCGTCGGCAACATCCTGGCCGGTGGCGCCGACAACGCGGGCTTCCCCAACGGCCGCCGGCCGAAGGACGACGTGGTGGACATCGCGCTCGTGGCGGTGATGGGCGGCCTGTGCATGGCCAATGGCAACGCCGACGCGCTGGCGCTGGGTGCGGCGTGCAAGCCCTCGGCCGTGCCGCTGGGCGCCACCGCCTTCAAGCTGCACGACGCGGTGGATCAGGCCGTGGTGCCGCTGCTGCCGGGCTTCCCGTACCTCAACACGCCGATCCCCGGCAGCCAGTGAGGACCGCGCCATGACGACCCATGCCCTGCTGTCCCTGCTGACGCTCGCCGTCGCCCTGACCGCCTGCGGGGGCGGTGACGACGCCTCGCCACCGCCCCCCACCGACCCCGTGCCACCGCCGGTGGCGAGCAACGAGGTGCCGGCCAGCGCCACCGCCTCGGTCGGCGCCTTTGGCCAGTACGTCGGCGGGCTGCCCGCCAGCGATGCTGCCGAGCCGCTGGACATCGACAAGGCGATGCCACCGACGTCCGACACGGACGAGCCGCTCGACCTGGGCTGACCGCCCGCCGGCCGATCGCCCACCGATGGAGACCTCTGCGATGAACTCCCTCCTCCCCCGCGCCCTCGCGATGGCGGCCGCTGCCGCGGCGATGGCCACCGCGGCGGTGGGCGCGCTGACCGACCTGGTCCGCACGCTGGCCGGTGCGCTGGCGGTGCTGCTGGTCCAGGCCCTGTGGGGCCTGGGCACGCCCGCGGCGCAGGCCGCGCCCTACACCCCCACCGACGATCTGGCGGTGGTGCAGCGCCTGCCGCAGCGGCTGGACGGCGCCGAACGGGCGCAGCGCGCCCGGCTCGCGCAACAGCCGAAGCAGCTGTCGCTGGCGCTGGAGGTGGCGCGCCACGCCATCGACCGCGCCCGCCAGACGGGCGACCCGCGCGAACTGGGGGCGGCCCAGGCCGCGCTGGCGCCGTGGTGGACCCTGGCCGAGCCGCCCCCCGCGGTGCGGCTGCTGCGCGCCACGGTGCGGCAAAGCCAGCACGCATTCGACGCGTCCATGACCGACCTCGATGCGCTGGTGCGCCCCGACGCCGCGGTGCCCTTGCCGGTGCAGGCCCAGGCCGCGCTGACCCGCGCCACGGTGCTGCAGGTGACCGGCCGCCTGGCCGAGGCGCAGCAGGCCTGTGCCGACCTGGCCGGCCCGCGCTTCGCCGCGCTGGGCACCACGCTGGCCACGGCGGCCCGCGCCTGCGCGGCCGAGCTGCGCAGCCTGCGGGGCCAGCCGCAGAAGGCCGAGGCCGACCTGGCCGCGCTGGCCCGTGCCGTGCCGGCCGACCCCTGGCTGGCGCTGCTGCGCGCCGAACTGGCCGAGCGCCGCGGCGACGACACGGCCGCTGCGCTGCGCTGGCGCGAGGCCTTGGCGGACACCCCCGGCATCTACGCCCGGGCGGCCCACGCCGACTGGCTGCTCGACCGCGGCCGCCACGCCGAGGTGCTGGCCTCGATCACCGAGGCCGACAGCGAGGCCGACGCGCTGCTGCTGCGCCGGGCCATCGCGCTGCACCGCCTGCACGACCCGCGGGCCGGCGCGGCGGCCGCCGCGCTGCAGTCCCGGCTGGATGCGGCACGACGGCGCGGCGAGGGCTTCCACGCCCGCGAGGCGGCGCGCCTGGCGCTGGACGTGCAGGGCGACGCCCGCGCCGCGCTGGCGCTGGCCCGCGAGAACTGGGCGCAGCAGCAGGAGCCTGCCGACGCGCTGCTGCTGGTGCGCGCCGCCGTGGCCGCGGGCGACCCCGCGGCGATCGAACCGGTGCGGCAGCGCGTGCGCGCCGGCTGGCACGACCGTCGTCTGGCCGCTCTCGACCGGAGCCTGCAGCCATGAGCCGCCACCCCATGAATGGACGCGCCCTTCGCAGGGCAGTCGTCACCGTCGCGATGTCGTGCTCCGGCCTGGCGGCGCAGGCCCACCAACCCAGCGATGCCTTCCTCAACCTGGCCGTCGAGGGCACGCGGGTCGAGCAGCGGCTCGACATCGCGCTGCGCGACCTGGACCGAGTGCTGACGCTCGACGCCGACGACGACGGCCAGCTCACCTGGGGCGAAGTGCGTGGCCGCTGGGCCGAGATCGAGCGCCTGGCCGACGATGGCGTGCAGGTGGTGGCCGACGGCCGGGCCTGCGAGACCGTCTCGCGCGGCGCGCCGCAGCTGGAATCGCACAGCGACGGCACGCACGCCGTGCTGCGGCGAAGCCTGCGCTGCGCGGCGCCGGTGGGCGCGCTGGCGGTGGACTATCGACTCTTTGCCGACAGCGACGCCACGCACCGCGGCATCGCGCGCATCGTCGGTGTCGGTGAGCACAGCGCGGTGCTGGTGCCAGGCGCGCCGGCGCAGCGTTTCGCCGGGCAGGGCGCCGCGCCGACCTCCGCTGCTGGAGGCCCAGCCGCGACCGAGTCGGCGGGGCCGACGGGCTTCCTCGGCTTCGTCGCCGAGGGCATGCACCACATCGCCATCGGGCTGGACCATGTGCTGTTCCTCGTCACGCTGCTGATGGTGGCGGTGTGGCGCCGCGACGGTGGCCAATGGGTGCCGCGGGGCGGCGCGGGGCCGGTGCTGGCCGAGGCGCTGCGCCTGGTCACCGCCTTCACCGTGGCGCACTCGCTGACGCTGGGGCTGGCGGCGGCCGGCGTGCTGTCGCCGCCGTCGCGCTGGGTGGAATCGCTGATCGCGGCCAGCGTGCTGCTGGCGGCGGTGGACAACCTGTGGCCGCTGTTCCGCGGGCCGCGCTGGGCGATGGCCGGCGTGTTCGGCCTGGTGCACGGCTTCGGCTTTGCCGGGCCGCTGCAGGACCTCGGCTTGCAGCGTGGTGCGCTGGCGCTGCCGCTGCTCGGCTTCAACCTCGGCGTCGAGCTGGGCCAGTTGGTGATCGTGGCGATCGGCCTGCCGCTGGCCTTCGCGCTGCGCGACGGGCGCTTCTACCGCCTGGCAGTGGTGCGAGGCGGCTCGGTGGCCATCGCTGGGCTGGCGGGCGTGTGGATGGTGGAGCGTGGGTTCGAGCTGAGCCTGCTGCCGTGAGGCGGCGCGTCCGGGCGGGCCGGGAGGTGCCGGTTCACTGACCGCAGTGCCGGACCAGCTCTCTCAGTGCGCACTGTGCCGCGCTGTGCCGCCGCAGAGACCGGGGCCACCGGGCCCCGTCGGGCCAGCACGCCGGCTCGCGCCGCGCCACAATCGCCCGGCGACGGTGGCTGGGGCCGCCGGCAGAGGAGCCCACCGATGAAAATCCTGCTCGGCCTGTTGGCGTGGTGCCTGCTGTTCGTGCTGTCGTGGCCGCTGGCGCTGGCCGCGCTGGTGCTGTGGCCGCTGGTGTGGCTGTTGTCGCTGCCCTTCCGGCTGCTGGGCGTGGCGCTGTCGGCGGTGTTTGCGCTGATCGAGGCGCTGCTGTTCCTGCCGGCGCGCCTGCTGGGCCACCGCCGATGAAGGTGCTGGTCACCGGCGCCACCGGCCGCATCGGCCGCGCCGTGTGGGTGAGGCTGGCGCTGGACCACGAGGTGAGCGGCCTCGACCGCGCGCCGTCATCCACCGCGGCCTTCGTCGGCGACCTGGCCGACGAGGCGCTGCTGGACCGCGCGCTCGAAGGCGTGGACGCGGTGGTGCACGTCGCCGCGCTGCACGCGCCGCAGGTGGGGCTGGTGCCCGACGCCGAGTTCGAGCGCATCAACGTGGACGGCACGCGCCGGCTGCTGCAGGTCGCGCAGCGGCACGGCGTGCGACGCCTGATCTACACCAGCACTACCGCGCTGTACGGCGACGCGGCCACACCGCCGGGCCGCGCCGGCTGGGTCACCGAGCAGACGGTGCCGCAGCCCCGCACCATCTACCACCACAGCAAGCTGGCTGCCGAGCGACTGCTGTCCGAGGCCGCCGAGCGCGGCGGCCCGGCGCTGACGGTGCTGCGCATGTCGCGCTGCTTTCCCGAGCCGGCGCCGCAGATGGCGGCCTACCGCCTGCACCGTGGCATCGACGCACGCGACGTGGCCGAGGCCCACGCGCTGGCGTTGCGGGCCGGGCCGGCGGCCTCGGGCGTGTTCATCGTGTCGGGGGCGACGCCCTTTGTGCCGGACGATGCCGAGGCGCTGTCGGCCGATGCGTCGTCGGTGCTGCGGCGGCGCGCGCCGGCACTGGCCGAGGCCTTCGATCGGCGCGGCTGGCCGCTGCCGACGTCGATCGACCGGGTCTACAGCCCCGCGCGGGCGGAAGCGGTGCTGGGCTGGCGCCCGCGCCACGGCTTCGACGAGGTGCTGCGGCAGTTGGATGAGGTGTCGGCGGAGGTGTTGCCGGTGACCAGGGGCTGATATGGGCGCCTGGGGCGCGGCGTTGGGGGGACCATCTACCGCGGTGCCGACGGCCGGCCCAAAAGCCTCAGCCCGGGTCGGTGGAGAGGTCGGTGTAGTCGCCCAGGTGCAGGATCTTCAGGTGCTTCAGGCTGCGTCTTGCGGGTAAGAGTCCGAGATTGACCACCCACGCGACGCCCTGCACGCCGTCGACGAAGAAGCTGGCCTGCTCGTCGTTGGATGCGCCTTCTTCGCCCCAGATCGCCCTTGTCTGATCTAGCACGTCGGGTGCAGAGGGCGACAGGTCGCCGGCAATTGGATGATCAGCCCGGCAATGGCTCACGACGCGCAGTCCTCGAACTGCGGACAGGCGGTCACCGAGTTTGGATACTGCAGGGCCGACTACTCAAGGGGCTCAAGCGGCAACTTCAGCGGAGACAAGGACGGATCTTGTGCACTCCAACGTCCCTGAGCAAAGGCGGAGATCGACCGCCCATCGGCATCGTGATGAAGAAAACCAGTCAACGATACACCCAAAGAGAGAAGTACCGTGACACCGACCGTCTGCAATGGAGATTTGTCTTGCCGACAGATCGTCGTGTAAGTGCGATCACGCGGCTCGGCGAACACATCAATGTCAAGCAGGCTGACATGGCCAATACCTGGATAAAGGCTGATTTCCAGCAGTTCACCAACAGGACTCGAGAACGTGAGTTGAAGATTGTTGGGCTGCCAGGAATCCGTTACTTCCAATGAGCACCGGCTCCGTCGCTCGCGGGTTGGCTTGCCGAGCATGACGCGCGCGCGGGTACGAGACATTCCAAAGAGCATGGAATTGACACCAACATAAGGTGAAATGACAAAGATGTTCATCGTTCAACCCGTTGGCAATAGTTCATTCTGTTCGCCCGACTTCGACAATGCACTGCTGCGGGTGTGCCGACTCTTTCAATCGACACAATCACTCAGCCATCAAGACGCAGCGATTTGTGTAGTGACTCGTTTGCCTGGGCGCGTACCGGCTTTTGGCAATAGGTTCAGGTCCGTACAGTAGTGGTGTGCATTTCAGGCTCACCCACTCCGGCTCATGAAGGTGCGTCCAACTCCCAGAGGCCTACCGTGTCGACACCGCGCGACCCAAGCAGCGCACGGTGGCCACCCTTGGACGCCTGGACCCACTGAACGCGGAGCTGTAGTCGGTAGCGTCGTGAGTGAGCGTGCAGGCCACGCGTGGTGCATTGCCGGGAGGTCCATGCATCACCTGCCTGACTGCTCCCCTTCGCCGTTTCCGTAGTTGCGTGCCATCAGCACCAGAAGGATGGATCTGCCGATCAGTGTCCTTCGTTCGGGTAAATCACAGCAAGCAGGCGGGCCGCATGCCTGCTCCCCGAGCGCTCAGCTTGCTTGAGCGCGGTCACGTATGACAACCGTACTTCTCGGGGCTGCGCATCCAGCGCATCCGACATTTGCGCTATAACTTCCGCAGGCAGGTCATCCTCAAAGACATCGACCAACTCGCTGGCCCAAGGCGTCGATTCGGCAATCGCCACGATGTGCTTGATCAAGGCGCTGTGAACGTCGAGCGCCGGTCTTGAACGAAGCAAACGCCAACATCCAGACTGTATTGAGCCGTCGGCGTGAAAACGGTACGTGCGCACCAGTTCATCCGCGATCCGCGGGTCGGCTTGGTCAATGGCCTCATCGAGGGTCGTCAAATAGGAAGCCACTCGGGCGCGATACTCACCGCCTGGACCGCGTTCGACATCATCGAAAGACCGCAAGCGGTCACGCCAGACCTCGAAGCTGAATTCTTCGGGCTGCACGACAGTGCTGCCGACCCTCTCAGCAACCGTTGGGCTCAACGTGCGTTGCCCGTCAGGACTTCGTGAGTACGCATCAAAGCGTGCATCGATCACGGCGCAGATCTTCTCGAGGTCATCTGCTGTCGGAGCGACATCCAGAAAGGAATCCACCTTGGTGCCTTCGACGTACAAGGCGTGGAAGTCATCCGCGAAGCTGGCTTCACCGGGGGTGAGGTAGGCGCGACAGAAAGCTTGCGCGCTGGGCGCGACGTCGGTTGTCTGCAGTACGTCTGCGAAGACGGCCTGCATCGCTGCCGTGGCACTCTCGAGTGACAGGTCAAATGGTGTCTGTTCAAGTCTTCGTGCCGCCGCCTCGGACAGGCGATCGCGGCTTGCCAGCCACATCAAGAACACGGCGACAAATCTGCGCGCCCCAAGAACTGCCTTGGCTTTCGGCTTCCCCTTCAGGGGCAAGTAGCCCGAAACCTCGATCAGCGGTGCGCTGTTGCGAGCTTCGTTCGCAGTTGCCTGAAAGGATGGGCGGCCTCAAATCTGAAGTGCAACACCCAGCAGCGTAAGGTGTGCACATGGCCAAGACAAAGCAGTACCAACAGCT
>NZ_MWLO01000070.1 GCF_002198735.1 Ideonella sp. A 288 | reverse complement strand
CCCTGTTGTCGGCTTGCCAGACCGGCGAGCGCGAGGCGTCGGTTCATCGGCCGATTGTAGAAAGCCAGGTCATATGCTCATGAGGAATATGCAGACAACGAGAAAGTCGTTCCAATCTATATAGAGCCTCCCTACAGTCGCGCCTTCACCGGCCATGGGGCCGGACGTGGTGGGTTCATGGACGGGATTGCGGTCATCAGCGGGTTCGGCATCGGCGCCATCGTCGGGATGACCGGCGTGGGCGGCGGTTCGCTGATGACGCCGCTGCTGATTGGCGTGTTCAAGCTGCACCCGGCGGTGGCCATCGGCACCGACCTGTGGTTTGCCGGCCTGACCAAGACCGGCGGCGCCTGGGCCCACCACCGACACGGCCACGTCGACTACCGCATCGCCGGCCGCATGCTGGCCGGCAGCATCCCGGCCGCGCTGGCCACGATCGCGCTGATGCACTTCACCGGCATCACCAAGGGCTGGGCCGCGGCGCTGACCTTCTCTCTGGGCATCGCGCTGCTGCTCACGGCCGTGGTGGTCGCCTACAAGAAGACCTGGCTGGCGCTGGGGCTGCGCCTCGAGCGCTGGCTGCCCGAGGCGCGGCAGCGTCGCCTCACCGTGGCCGCCGGGGTGCTGCTGGGCGTGCTGGTGTCGCTCAGCTCCATCGGCGCTGGCGCGGTGGGCGCCACGCTGATCCTGCTGCTGTACCCGCGCCTGCCGGCCGCTCGCCTGGTGGGCACCGACATCGCCCACGCCGTGCCGCTGACGCTGGTGGCCGGCATCGGCCACGCCACGCTGGGCCACGTCGAATGGGGCCTGCTGACCGCCCTGCTGGTGGGCTCGCTGCCCGGCATCTGGCTCGGCGCCCGCCTCACCAAGGCCCTGCCCGAGGTGTGGGTGCGCACCCTGCTGTGCGCCTCGCTCGTCACCGCCGGCCTCAAGGTCATCCACTGATCCCCCGCACGAAAGCGCACCCCATGTACGCCTACACCGACTTCGACCGCCAGTTCGTCCGCGCCCGCGCCACCCAGTTCCGCGACCAGCTCGAGCGCCACCTGCGCGGTGAACTGGCCGACGACGACTTCCGCCCGCTGCGCCTGCAGAACGGCTGGTACGTGCAGCGCCATGCGCCGATGCTGCGCGTGGCCGTGCCCTACGGCGAACTGCACGCCCGGCAGTTGCGCCAGCTGGCCGTCATCGCCCGCACCCACGACCGTGGCTATGGCCACTTCACCACGCGGCAGAACCTGCAGTTCAACTGGATCCCGCTCACCCAGGCGGCCGACGTGATGGACCTGCTGGCCGACGTGGACATGCACGGCATCCAGACCAGCGGCAACTGCATCCGCAACATCACCAGCGACGCGCTGGCCGGCGTCGCCGCCGACGAGCTGATCGACCCGCGGCCCTACTGCGAGATCCTGCGCCAGTGGAGCACGCTGCACCCCGAGTTCGCGTTCCTGCCGCGCAAGTTCAAGATCGCGGTGTCGGGCGCCACCGAGGACCGCGCCGCCACCGCCTGGCACGACGTGGGCCTGCACCTGCGCCGCAACGATGCCGGCCAAGTGGGCTTCCGCGTGCTGGTGGGCGGTGGCATGGGCCGCACGCCGGTGATCGCCAGCGAGATCGCCGACTTCGTGCCCTGGCAGCAGATCCTCGTGTACCTCGAGGCGATCGTGCGCGTGTACAACCGCTTCGGCCGCCGCGACAACCTGTACAAGGCGCGCATCAAGATCCTCGTCAAGGCCGAGGGGAAGAAGTACTTCGACGCCGTGGCCGAGGAATTCCGCCAGATCCTGGCCGAGGGCACGGCCCAGCTGATCCCGCAGGCCGAGTTCGACCGCGTGGCCGCCTGCTTCGTGCGGCCGGCCGGCGTGCAGCCGATCACCACGGCCATCGCCCCGGCCGGCGACGACACCGACCGCCCGCAGGCCTACACCCGCTGGCTCGCCCGCAACGTGCACGCGCACCAGGTGAGCGGCTACCGCGCCGTCACGCTGTCGCTCAAGCGCGCCGGCCAGGCGCCCGGTGACGTCACGGCCGACCAGATGGACCTGGCCGCCGCGCTGGCCGAGACCTACAGCCATGCCGAACTGCGCGTCACGCACGACCAGAACCTGCTGCTGCCCTGGGTGCGCGAGAGCGACCTGCGCGCCCTGTGGCAGGCGGCGCGCGAGGCCGGCTTCGCCACGCCCAACATCGGCCTGCTGACCGACCTGATCAACTGCCCGGGCGGTGACTTCTGCGCGCTGGCCAACGCCCGCTCGATCCCGGTGGCCGCCGCCATCACCGAGCGCTTCGACGACCTCGACGCGCTGTACGACATCGGCGACATCGACCTGCACATCAGCGGCTGCATCAACAGCTGCGGCCACCACCACAGCGGCCACATCGGCATCCTCGGCGTCGACAAGGACGGCAGCGAGTGGTACCAGGTGACGCTGGGCGGCTCCGACGGCTCCACCCAGAGCGGCCCGGCCATCCCCGGCAAGGTGATCGGCCCGTCCTTCGCCGCCGACGAGGTGCCCGACGTGATCGAGGCCGTGATCGACACCTACCGCGCCCGGCGCCGCCTGGGCGAGCGGTTCATCGACACCTGCCGCCGCATCGGCCTGGCCGAATTCAAGACCGCCGCCGATGCCCAGCGTCAGGCCACGGCCGACCTTGCTGCCTGAAAGGACACCCCACCATGCAATTCATCCGCACCCAGCTCGACCCCTGGCACACCCGCGGCGGCGAGGACGGCCCCGTGTCGCACCCGCAACCCTATGGCCACGCGCTGCTCACGCTCGAGCAATGGCATGCCGTGCGCGAGACCTGGCCGGCGCACTTTGCCACCGGCGTGCTGCTGGCCAACACGGCCGACGTGGCCGCGTTGGCGGCCGACCTGCCGCGGCTCAAGCTGGTGGCGCTGCAGTTCCCCAAGTGGACCGACGGCCGCGCCTACAGCCAGGCCCGGCTGCTGCGCCAGCGCCATGGCTACACCGGCGAGATCCGCGCGGTGGGCGACGTGCTCGTCGACATGCTGCCGCTGCTTCAGCGCTGCGGCGTCGACGCCGTCAAGCTGCGCGCCGACCAGAACCTCGAATCGGCGCAGCGCGCGCTGGGCTACTTCGTCGGCCACTACCAGGGCGACGTGGTGCAGAAGCTGCCGGCCTTCGCCCGCGACCTGGCCCAGGAACTGGCCGCCAGCCAGGCGCGCCGGCGCGACGAGGCTGAGCAGTTTGCCGGCCAGGGCATCTGACATGACGGCAATCCCAAGCGCACGTGGCCGGACGGTACTGACATGACCGCCATCGCGCTCTACGCCCGCCCCAGCGAAGGCTTCGACTCCCGCGTCGCCCATGCCGTGGCGGTGCTGCAGTCAGCCGCCAGCGAGTACCACGGCCGCATCGTCCAGAGCACCAGCCTCGGCGTCGAGGACATGGTCGTCACCGACCTGATCGCGCGGCACGAACTGCCCATCGCGCTGGCCACGCTGGACACCGGGCAGTTGCACGCGCAGACGCTGGCGCTGATCCCCCGCATCCAGCAGCACTACGGCCTGCCGGTGGAGGTGTTCGCGCCGCCGCAGGAGGCCGTCGTGCACTTCGTGCGCGCCAATGGCGACGAGGCGATGTACAAGAGCCTGGCGCTGCGCAAGGCCTGCTGCGGCCTGCGCAAGCTCGAGCCACTGGCCCGCATGCTGGCCGGCCGCGCGGCCTGGGTCACCGGCCTGCGGCGCGAGCAGTCCAACGCCCGCGGCGACGTGCCCTTCTCCGAACCCGACGACCAGGGCCGCACCAAGCTCAACCCGCTGGCCGACTGGAGCTGGGCCGACGTGTGGCACTACGTGGCCACCAACGGCGTGCCCTACAACCCGCTGCACGACGAGTTCATGCCCAGCATCGGTTGCGCCCCCTGCACCCGCGCCATCGCCGTGGGCGAGGACTTCCGCGCCGGCCGCTGGTGGTGGGAGGACGAGTCTCTCAAGGAATGCGGCCTGCACGTGCACCCGGCCGCCGATGCATCACCCCTGACCCAAGGAGCCGCGGCATGAACGCACGCGTCAACCTCGACCAACTGCTGCCCGAGCTAGACCACCGCCACCTCGACTGGCTGGAGGAAGAGGCCATCTTCATCCTGCGCGAGGTGGCCGCCACCTTCGAACGCCCGGCGCTGCTGTTCTCGGGCGGCAAGGACTCGTGCGTGGTGCTGCGCCTGGCCGAGAAGGCCTTCAAGAACCGCGTGCAGGGCAACGACTTTTCGGGCCGCCTGCCCTTCCCGCTGCTGCACGTGGACACCGGCCACAACTTCCCCGAGGTGATCGAGTTCCGCGACCGCCGCGTCGCCGAGATGGGCGAGCGCCTGGTGGTCGGCCACCTCGAGGATTCGATGCAGCGCGGCACCGTGCGGCTGGCGCACCCGCTGGAATCGCGCAATGGCCACCAGACGGTGACGCTGCTCGAGGCCATCGAGGAACACCGCTTCGACTGCCTGATCGGCGGCGCCCGTCGCGACGAGGAGAAGGCCCGCGCCAAGGAGCGCATCTTCAGCCACCGCGACGGCTTCGGCCAGTGGCAGCCGAAGGAGCAGCGGCCCGAGCTGTGGACGCTGTTCAACACCCGCCACCGCCCCGGCGAGCACTTCCGCAGCTTCCCGATCAGCAACTGGACCGAGCTCGATGTGTGGCTGTACCTGGCCCGCGAGAACATCCCGCTGCCCGATCTTTACTACGCGCACGAGCGGCAGGTGATCCGCCGCAAGGGCCTGCTGGTGCCGCTGACCGACGTCACCCCGCCCGAGGCCGGCGAGACGGTGGAAACTGCCACCGTGCGCTTCCGCACCGTGGGCGACATGACCTGCACCTGCCCGGTGGAAAGCACCGCCGCCAACGCCGCCGAGATCGTTGCCGAGACGCTCACCGTCACCGTCAGCGAACGCGGCGCCACGCGCATGGACGATCGCACCTCCGACGCCTCGATGGAGCGCCGCAAGAAAGAAGGGTATTTCTGATGAACGCCGTGCTGAAGACCGCGCCCCGCGACGAGGCCGCGGCCGCCGACCCCGCCACCGTGACCGACCACCGCGCCCTGCGCTTCCTCACCGCCGGCAGCGTCGACGATGGCAAGAGCACGCTGATCGGCCGCCTGCTGTTCGACAGCCGCGCCATCCTGGCCGACCAGCTCGACACGCTCGAGAAGCGCGCCGCCGGCGAGCCCATCGACCTGTCGCTGCTCACCGACGGCCTGGAGGCCGAGCGCGAGCAGGGCATCACCATCGACGTGGCCTACCGCTACTTCGCCACGCCGCGGCGCAAGTTCATCATCGCCGACGCGCCGGGCCACGAGCAGTACACCCGCAACATGGTCACCGCCGCCGCCGGCAGCGACGCCGCGGTGGTGCTGGTGGACATCACCAAGCTCGACTGGCGCCATCGCCCGGTGGCCCTGCTGCCGCAGACCCGCCGCCACGCGCTGCTGGCGCACCTGCTGCGCGTGCCGAGCATCGTCTTCGCGGTGAACAAGCTCGATGCGGTGGACGACCCGCAGGCCGCCTTCGAGGCGGCGCGCGATGCGCTGCTGGCCTTCGTGCGCGAGGCCCGGCTCTCGGGCCTGTCCGGCATCGTGCCGGTGAGCGCCCTGCGCGGCGACAACGTGGCGCTGCCGATGGACTCCGGCTGGTACCGCGGCCCATCGCTGCTGCAACTGCTGGAGAGCCTGCCGACCACCCAGGAACGCACCCAGGGCGAGATGCTGCTGCCGGTGCAGTACGTGGCCCGCGAAGGCGACGGCACCGGCCACCAGCCGCGCACCTTCTGGGGCCGCATCGCCCACGGCAGCGTGCAGGCCGGCGACGCGGTGCAGGTGTTCCCCAGCGGCGAGATCGCCGTGGTGGCCGAGGTGCGCCGCGCCGGCTCGACGGTGGACTCTTCGAAGGCGGGCGAATCGGCCGGCCTCGTGCTGGACCGCCAGCTCGACATCTCTCGCGGCGACTGGATCGCCAGCCCCGGCAGCCTGCGCCCCGCGCAGCGCGTCGAGGCCACGCTGGCCTGGCTGGACACCGAGCCGGCCCAGGTGGGCCGCAAGTACTGGGTGCGGCACGGCAACCGCTGGGTGCAGGCGCGCATCACCGCCATCGACCACCGCCTGGACATCCACGACCTGCAGCCGCTGGACGCCCACGAACTGGCCGTCAACGAGATCGGCCAGGTCACGGTCGAGTTCCAGCAGCCGCTGCCGGTGGAGCCCTATGCGCAGAACCGCGTCGGCGGTGCGTTGATCATGGTTGACCCCACCAGCAACCGCACCAGCGGTGCCTTGCTGGTGCGCGCGGCAGCTTAAGATCAGCGGCATGGGCCATGTCGTCTTCATCGGTGCCGGCCCCGGCGCGGCCGACCTGATCACCTTGCGCGGCGCCCGCCACCTGGGCCAGGCCGAGGTGGTGCTGCACGACGCGCTGACCGACCCCGCGCTGCGCGAACTGGCGCCCCAGGCGCGCTGGGTGAACGTCGGCAAGCGCGGCTTCGGCCCCGCGGCCGAGCAGGCGGCGATCAACGCGCGGCTGGTGCGCGAGGCCCGCCGCCACGGCTGCGTGGTGCGGCTCAAGGGCGGCGACCCCAGCGTCTTCGGCCGGCTCGAAGAAGAAATGGCCGCGCTGCACGAACACGGCATCGGCTTCGAGGTGGTGCCCGGCGTCACCGCCGCGCTGGCCGCCGCCGCCGACAGCGCCCGCCCGCTCACCCGCCGCGGCCGCGGCCGCAGCGTCAGCCTCAGCACCGCGATGACGCGCCAGGGCGCCCTTCAGGCCGGCCGCACCGCCGACACCGAGGTCTTCTACATGGCCGGCCGGCAACTCGCCGCGCTGTCGCGGCGCCTTCAGGACGCCGGCTGGCCCGCCGACGCCGCCACCTGCGTCGTCTCGCGAGCGGGCTGGCCCGATGCCATCACCAGCGCCCATCAGGTGGGTTCGCTGGCCGACGCCGCGGTGCTGCACGCCGGCCGGCCGGCCGTGGTGACGGTGGGCGCCGGCGCCGAGGCCATCGCGTCGAAGACCCCAGCATTTGACCGGCCTCGAGCCGCGACGCAAACGCACGCGCCTTAAAATCGTGCGTTCGTGCTGCCACTGAAACCTTCCCGAGCCTCCCCATGACACACGTCGTCCTCGAATCGTGCATCCGCTGCAAGTACACCGACTGCGTCGATGTGTGCCCTGTCGATTGCTTCCGCGAAGGCCCGAACTTCCTGACCATCGACCCGGACGAGTGCATCGACTGTGCCGTGTGCATCCCCGAGTGCCCGGTCAACGCGATCCTGCCCGAGGAAGACGTGCCGGCCGACCAGATCGCCTTCATCAAGCTCAATGCCGATCTGGCCAAGGGCTGGCCCAGCATCACCAAGCGCAAGCCCGCCCTGCCCGACGCCGATGAGTGGAAAGACCGCAAGAACAAGCTGTCCGAGCTGATCCGCTGAGCTTGTTCCACCTGCCCATGATCGAGACCGACGCCGTCGTCATCGGCGCCGGCCCGGTCGGTTTGTTCCAGGCCTTCCAGCTGGGCCTGCTGGAGATCGGTGCCCACATCGTCGATGCGCTGCCCGCCCCGGGCGGCCAATGCGTCGAGCTCTACCCCGACAAGCCGATCTACGACATCCCCGGCATCCGCGTGTGCAGCGGCCACGAGCTGGCCGACCGTCTGCTCGAGCAGATCAGACCGTTCGGCACCGCCTTGCACCTGGGCCAGACCATCGTGTCGCTGCAGCCACAGGCCGACGGTCGCTTCGCATTGCACACCAGTGCCGGCATGCGCTTCCTGTGCCGCGCGGTGTTCATCGCCGCCGGGGTGGGCGCCTTCCAGCCCAAGCCGCTCAAGGTAGATGGCATCGAGCTCTTCGTCGACCGCCAGGTCTTCCACCGTGCCCCCGCGCAGGCGGCGCTGGCTGGCCAGCAGGTGCTGGTGTTCGGCGATGACGAGCAGGCGCTGTCCGACACCCTGGGGCTGATCGAGGCCGGCGACGCCGTGCCCGCCAGCGTGACCCTGGTGCACCGCCGCGACGCCTTCAGCGCCACGCCCGACACGGTGGCCCGCATGCGCCAGGCCTGCGCCGACGGCCGCCTGCGCTTCGTCGCGGCACAACCGGTGGGCATCGACGTGGCGGACGGCCGCCTCACCGGCCTGCAGCTGATCGACGCCGACGGCAAGCCGGTGGGCCTGCCGGCCGACACGGTGCTGGTGCTGCTGGGCCTGAGCCCAAGGCTTGGACCGATCGCCGACTGGGGCCTGGCCATGTCGCGCCGCCAGCTGGTGGTCGACACCGCGCAGTTCCAGACCAGCGTGGCGGGCATCCACGCGGTCGGCGACATCAACACCTACGCCGGCAAGCGCAAGCTCATCGTCTGCGGCTTCCACGAGGCCACGCTCGCTGCCTATGGCGCTGCGCAGCGCCTGCGCCCGGGCCAGGCGGTGCTGCAGCAATACACCACCACCAGCCCCCGCCTGCACCAATTGCTGGGCGTGGCGCGGGGTTGATCGACGCTCGTTCATAATTCTGGTCCCCGCACGGTGCAATTGCGCCGCGCGGCTTCGCTAGGGGTGTTGTGCCGTTCACGCGGTGCGACTGAGAAAGTCCCTTTGAACCTGACTGAGGTAATCCTCGCGCAGGGAAGCAGCCAGACACAACGCCATGCCTCCGCAGGGCCGTTCTCCAGCTTGCCGACCTGCCATCGCCAACCTGGACACACGATGGCAACCCACACCACTTTTCAGTTCCGACGCCGAATGCGCCCGCATCGGCTGGCCCTGGCGACCCTCGCCGCCTGCCTGGGATCCGGCCTCACCGCCCCGGTCTGCGCGCAGGACGCCGTGCAGACCGTCACCATCAGCGGTCGCAACAGCGCCAACGCTGCCAGCGTCGCCGGCTTCGGCGACATCCCGGTGTCGCGCTCGCCGTTCTCGGCCAGCGTCATCACCACCCGCCAACTGGCCGATGCCGGCATCGGCGGACTGGCCGACATCACCCGGCTGGACGCCGGCATCACCGACGCCTACAACGCCCCGGGCTACTGGGGTCAGCTGGCGGTGCGCGGCTTCACGCTCGAGAACCGCAGCAACTACCGCCGCGACGGCCTGCCCATCAATGCCGAGACCGTGCTGCCGCAAGCCAACAAGCAGTCGCTCGAGGTGCTCAAGGGCACCAGTGGCCTGCAGGCCGGCGTCAGCTCGCCCGGCGGCCTGGTCAACCTGGTCGTCAAGCGCCCCACCGGCACCGTCCGCCAGCTCACGCTCGGCTGGGCCGACGACGCCAGCCTCGGCGCCGCCATCGACCTGGGCGACCGATCGGGCGCCTTCGGCTGGCGCCTGAACGCCGCCTACGACCACCTGCAGCCGCCCACCGACGCCAGCCGCGGTCACAGCCGCCTGCTGGCACTGGCCGTCGACGCCCAGGTGACGCCGGGGCTGCTGGTGGAGGCCGAGATCGAATCCAGCCGACAGGTGCAACCCAGCACGCCGGGGTTCAGCGTGCTGGGTGACCGAGTGCCCGACGCCGGCGCCAGCGACCCACGCACCAACCTCAACCAGCAGCCGTGGCGCCTGCCGGTGGTGATGGCCGGCCGCACCGGGTCGTTGCGACTGACACAGACCCTGGGCAAGGATCTGCAACTCAGCCTGCACGCGATGCGCCAGCGCCTGGACAGCGACGACCGCATCGCCTTCCCGTCCGGCTGCAGCGCCGAGGAGCGCTTCGACCGTTACTGCAGCGACGGCACGTTCGACCTTTACGACTTCCGCAGCGAGGGCGAACGCCGCACCACCGACGCGCTGGACGTGGCGCTGTCCGGCCGCGCCCTGGCCCTGGGACTGGCCCACCAGTTCACGGCCGGCCTGCTGTTCAGCCGCCACGAGGCCCGCTTCAACCGCCAGGCCTTCAACTACGTGGGCACCGGCCGCATCGGCGCACTGGTCGTCACGCCGGCGGACCCGTCGCTGACCGACGAGAACACCGACCGCGACGAAAAGAGCACCGAGCTGCGCCTGCAGGATCTCGTCGTGCTGACACCTGAAATGAGCGCCTGGATCGGCCTGCGCCACTCGCGTCTGGACCGCCGCAGCGAGCGCACCGATGGCTCGCGGCCCATCGCCTATGAGCAGTCGTTCACGACGCCATGGCTGGCGCTGAGCCACGCGGTCGGCCCGAACGGCATGGCCTACGCCAGCTGGGGCCGCGGCGTGGAGACCGAGGTGGCCCCGAACCGATCGCGTTACGCCAATGCCGGCGAAGCGCTGCCGGCGCTGCAGAGCCGACAGATCGAGTTTGGCTACAAGCACCGCACCGCCCTGCTCGACTGGACCGTGGCGGCCTTCGACATCCGCCGCCCGACCTGGTCGGACCTGGGCCCCTGCGACAGCGGAGCAGACGGCTGTGTGCGCGCCATCGACGGCAGCGCACGCCACCGCGGCATCGAGGCCGAGGTCGAATGGCGTGCCGGCGCCTGGAACCTGCGCGGCAGCGCGATGGCACTGAAGGCACGCCGCGAAGGCGCCGCGGATGCCGCGATCAACGGGCTGCGCCCCACCAACGTGCCGGCCTCCAGCCTGAAGGTGCAGGCCGCGTACAACGTGGCTTATGTGCCGGGCCTGGCCTTGCTGGGCTTCGTCACGCACGAGGGCCGGCGCATGGTGCTGCCCGACAACAGCCTGGACACCCCAGGCTGGACCCGACTCGACCTGGCCCTGCGCTACGCCCAACGCCTGGGCTCGCGCCAGGTGGTCTGGCGTGCCGGCATCGACAACGTCGCCAACGCCCGCGCCTGGAAGGAAGCCCCCTTCCAGTTCGGCCATGCCTACCTCTACCCGCTGCAGCCGCGCAGTCTGCACGTCTCGGCGCAGATGGATCTTTGAGGCGACGGAAATCTCAGTGCTATACTGCGAGGCTATTCCCCGATAGCTCAGTTGGTAGAGCGCCGGACTGTTAATCCGTAGGTCCCTGGTTCGAGCCCAGGTCGGGGAGCCAAAAACAGCGTGTGAAATCAAGGCCTCAGCGGTGCGAACCGCTGAGGCCTTGTTCTATTCCGGGGTCAGCAGGCGGCTTGTCAGTAGAGCTGTCAGAAACCGCCCTGGAGCCGATGCTGCGGCCCGACGCCCCGCGACACCCAAAGTCGCTCCAAGTCGGACGAACATCAACCCGCGGGACAGCGATGGCTGAACCCGGAGACGACACATCGAGCCTCTACCGCAAGGGCTCGTCTTGTCCAGTCCAGTGTTTTCCACGTCCACAGGCACGCGCCTGGGACGCTGTGTGCGCGTGTCGGCGTCAGCCGCCCGGACGCAAGCACTTGCTGCGACCGCACCTCGCCAGCCCGGAGGCCACCAATGGGGCGCAACGCGGCGTCGGTGAGGAACCTCCCACCGTTCTCCATCGCACAGACCGGGCGGCACCGGACGCGCATCGTGGAGGGCCTCAACCCCGTCAAGGTCAGAACACCATGCGTCGACTGGCGAACGATCGGCAAGGTCTCGCCACCGGTGGTGCCCTGCGGCAAGACCGCACCGGCGACGGCACCCAGGCCGCACCGGCCGCGGCCACATAGTGCACGCCAACGCACCTGTGGACGCGCGGCAAGCCACGCTGCCGGGCGATCCGTCGCTGATCGACGCCACCGACCTGGCCCTTTCGCTCGACACCGATCTGGATCGTGGCCTGAGCGCTGACGAAGCAGCCAGGCGGCTGCAGACCGACGGCCCCAACGAACTGCGGGCGCTGCCCCCGGTGCGCGCCTGGCGCCGTGCGCTGGCGCAGTTGCAGGACCCCTTGGTCTACCTGCTGGGTGCCGCCGCGGCCGTGGCCCTGGCCGCCTGGTGGTTCGAAGGCCGGGGCCAACCGGGCGTGGCGGGCTGGCCGCTGGATGCCATCGTCATCGTCTGCGTGGTGGTGCTGAACGCCGTGCTGGGCTGGTTGCAGGAGGCCAAGGCGGCGCAGGCGGTGGCAGCGCTGGCGAAGATGACCACCGCCACCTCGGCCGTGCTGCGCGACGGCGCCTTGGCCCGCGTGCCCAGCGCCGAACTGGTCGTGGGCGACCTGTTGGTGCTCGCCGAAGGCGACGCCGTGGGCGCCGATGCGCGCCTGGTGCAGGCCGCTGCGTTGAAGCTGCTGGAGGCCCCTTTGACAGGCGAGAGCGAGGCGGTGCTGAAGGACGCGGCACAGCTGTCCGGGCCTGCGGCGCTGGGCGACCGGCTGAACATGGTCTTCAAGGGCACGGCCGTCGCACAGGGCACAGGGCACGCCATCGTCACCGCCACCGGCATGCACACCGAGATGGGCGGCATCGCCACGCTGCTGGACACCACGCCCGACGCGCCGACACCGCTGCAGCGGGAGGTTGCGCACCTGGGCAAGGTGCTGGGCATCGCGGCGCTGCTGATCGCCGCGGTCGTCGTGGCCACCATCCTGCTCACCTCGGACATCCAGGGCGTGGCCGATGTCGTCACGGTGCTGCTGCTGGGGGTCTCGCTGGCCGTGGCCGCCGTGCCCGAGGGCCTGCCGGCGATCCTGTCGGTGGTGCTGGCGATGGGCGTGCGCCGCATGGCGCACCACCACGCCATCGTCAAGAAGCTGGCCTCGGTGGAGACGCTCGGCTCGGCCTCGGTCATCGCGTCGGACAAGACCGGCACGCTGACGCGCGGCGAGATGACGGTGCAGCGGGTGATGACCGCCTCGGGCCGCAGCGACCTCACCGGCGTGGGGTATGCGCCCGAGGGGCGTGCCGAGACGGCGGGCGCCGCACTCGCCGCAGGCCCGCTGCAGCTGGAGTTGCAGGCGGTGTTGCAGGGCGGCAGCCTGGCCGGCAACGCCCAGCTGCAACAGGACGACAGCGGAACCTGGGGCATCCAGGGCGACCCCACCGAAGCCGCGTTCCTGGTCGCCGAACGCAAGCTCGGCACGCTGGGCAAGGCGGCCGCAGGCCAGCCGACGCCCGAGTGGAAGGACCGCTTCGAGCGCATCGGCGAGATCCCCTTCACCTCGCAGCGCAAGATGATGTCGGTGCTCGTGGTGGACCATGCGGACGGCGACGCGCACGTGCTGCTGACCAAGGGCGCGCCCGATGTGCTGCTGGCCCATTGCACCCACGCCCGGCGGGGCGAGGCCACGGTGGCGCTGGATGCCGCCATGCATTCGCAGGTGGTGGCCGGCGTGGCGGCCATGACCGACGACGCGCTGCGCACGCTGGCCGTGGCGCGCCGCACGCTGCCGCCTGGCGCACGCATACCCGCCGATGCCTCTGCGGCGGCCGGGCTCGAGCGAGGGCTGGAGTACCTCGGCACCGTGGGCCTCATCGACCCGCCGCGCGAAGAGGCCGCCGTGGCCATCGCCCAGGCCCGCCAGGCCGGCATCCGCGTGATCATGATCACCGGCGACCACCCGCGCACCGCGGTGCGCATCGCGGCCGATCTCGGCATCGCCATCACCGAGGCCAGTGCTGGGTCGCCGGTGCTCACGGGTCTCGAGCTCGACAAGCTCGGCGACGACGCCGCCTTTGCCGCCGCCGCGCAGCAGACCTCGGTGTTCGCCCGCGTGGCGCCCCGGCACAAGCTGCGCATCGTGCGCGCACTGCAGGGCAGCGGCCACGTGGTGGCGATGACGGGCGACGGCGTCAACGATGCCCCCGCGCTGAAGGCCGCCGACATCGGCGTGGCGATGGGCGTGGCCGGCACCGAGGTGACCAAGGAAGCGGCCCGCATGATCCTGGCCGACGACCACTTCGCCACCATCGTGCTGGCCGTGCGCGAGGGACGTGGCGTGCTCGACAACATCCGCAAGTTCCTGCGCTACCTGCTGTCGTCGAACCTGGCCGAGGTGCTGACGGTGTTCGCCGGCGTGGTGGGGGCCGGCGTCATCGGCCTGAAGGCCACGGCCACCGGATCGGGCGGTGCGGTGGTGCTGCCGCTGCTGGCCACGCAGATCCTGTGGATCAACCTGATCACCGACACCGGGCCCGCGCTGGCCATGGGGGTGGACCCGATCGCCGACGACGTCATGGCCCGCAAGCCGCGCCCGCGAAGCCAACGCATCGTCGACGCGCGCATGGGGCTGGGCGTGCTAGAGGTCGGCGTCGTGATGGCGGTGCTGACCCTGCTGACGCTGGACTTGTTCCTGCCCGGCGGG
This sequence comes from Ideonella sp. A 288, assembly GCF_002198735.1. GTDB lineage: Bacteria > Pseudomonadota > Gammaproteobacteria > Burkholderiales > Burkholderiaceae_C > Pseudaquabacterium. Next base: position 19,603 of record NZ_MWLO01000070.1, on the reverse strand, counting down.
CTGATCGAACCCGTGGACCGCTGGCTGGGCGCCGGCCCGCACAGCCTGGAGTTGGCCCGCACCGCCGCCTTCACGGTGCTGGTGCTGACGCAGCTGTTCAACTGCTTCAACGCCCGATCGGCAAGCGCATCGGCGTTCCACGCGGCCTTCTCGAACCGCTGGCTGTGGGCGGCGGTGGCGCTGTCGGCTGCCCTGCAAGGGGCCGTCGTGCACCTGCCCTTCCTCAACCTCGCCTTCGGCACCGTGCCGCTGTCGGCGGGCCAGTGGGGCGTGTGCGTGGCAATGGCCAGCGGGGTGCTCTGGTTCAGCGAAGGGCGAAAGCTCTTGCGCCGACGCCGAGCCCGGCAGGCGCCCGCACCGACCGGCCCATGAGTGCATGCAAGTCCTGACGGCGGCGAGCCGGCGACACCGGGTTTGGTCGCTGTCCCAGAGCTTGCTGGTCGGGCTGGCGGCCGCGCTCTCGGCGTGGGTCTTCGTGCAGCTCGGCAACGAGATGGCAGAAGGCGAAACGCGAGCCTTCGACATGTTCATCGTGCGCGCCATGCAGTCGCTGCGCGGCGGCCATCCCTGGGCAGCCTCGATCCTGCGCGATCTCAGCGGACTTGGCAGCACGGTCGTCATGACGCTGTGCACGACCATCACCGTCGGCTACCTGGCCCTGACGTCGGCCCGCAGGATGGCGGGGCTGGTCGCCGTCGCCGTCGTCATGGGCGCGTTGGGCATCGGCCTGCTGAAGGAGGGCTTCGCCCGGCTGCGACCGAGCGCCGCCTTCGCGGAAATCGTGACGCCGGGCATGAGCTTTCCCAGTGGGCACGCCGGCATGTCGGCCATCGTCTTCCTGACGCTGGGCACGCTGCTGGCCAGCACCCGCAGCCGCGGGATCGAACGCACGTACATCCTGTCGGTGGCCGCGTTCATGACCCTGCTGGTCGGGCTGAGCCGCGTCGCGCTGGGCGTGCACTGGGCAACCGACGTGTTGGCAGGATGGGCCTACGGGTTCGGCTGGGCGCTGGTCTGGCTGCTGCTCGCGCGCACCGCGGTGGTAGGCGGCAAGGCCGACACCCCTCCGCACGGCCAGGCGCAGCCGTAGCACCGGGGTCCCCGGCCGGGTCGGGCCGACGGTGCGCAAGGTGACGCCGAGCCCGACGGCTCGATGGCGCACCGGCCTGGCGTTCTGGCGCTTCAGGCCAGGCGAGCGGGGCACCCAGATCGAGCCGTCTGCGACGGCCATGCCCTCGAGATCGGCCTCTTCGCCGGCTGCACCGGGCAGGTCCTGAAGTCCAGGCGGACGGCATTCGCGGTTCGGGCGTCGGGCATGGGGTGATGCGGCTGTGGATGACGTGCGCGGGCGGCTCGCGTGCAGCCGTTCGAGCCGGTCTCAGCCGCCAAAAGGCCGAGTCCGGGGCCGAGTCCGGGGCCGAGTCCGGGGCCGAAGCCTCGACCCACATTCAGGTTTTTCCGATGTGTTCGTTCTCGAAAGACTGCTTCTTGCAGGCCGGCCCAGCGATTCGAATACTGCCATTCGCCATTCGAACGAGATCCACGACGCCCGCCGCATGCGGCAACGCGCCGTCGATCACGACAGCCGACCCGACCGACCGCAGGACTCGACGGCATGAATCGCGCGCCGACAGCCCTCGAGGAGCCCCATCATGCGCCGCTATCCCACGAACAGCCCGCAGGCCGCAGCCCGCATCGTCGCCCTCACCGTGGTCGCCGACGGCGACATCGGCGACGTCGAGATCGAGTGGCTCGACCGCCTGTCCGTGCACGAGCAACTGGGTCTGGCGCGGCAGGAACTGCACGCGCTGCTCGACACCTTCTGCGAAGACCTGCTGTCGAGCCACCAGCTGAAGTGGGCCGACGCCTGCCCAGTGGACGAGCGAACCCTGGCCGACCTGATGGGCGAGGTGCAAGACCCCCCGCTGCGGCTGAAGCTGCTGCGCCTGTGCGTGGAACTGGCCGAGGTCGATGACCGCATCGACGAAGGCGAGTCGCTCGTGCTCGTCGCTGCCGCCGAGCACTGGGGCCTGGAGTACGAGACGTTTCGCTCGTCGTCCCGACACTGACTGAATCACTGCAACTCACTTCAAAGGCGGTCATGCAATCCATTGGTTCTCCACTCATGTGGTCTCTGTTCGCGGCGTTCGTGCTGGTGGCGCTGCTGGTCGACTTCTTCGCCATGAGCAAGCAGGGGGCTCACCGCGTCAGCACCCGTGAAGCCGCCATCTGGTCGCTCGTCTGGGTCGGCGTGTCCTTCGTCTTCATGGGCTGGATGTGGTGGCACCTCGGTGGCACCGGCACGGACGAAGGAGCACGCTCGCTGGCCAATGCCAAGTCGCTGGAATTCCTGACGGGCTACCTGATCGAGAAGGCGCTGGCGGTCGACAACATCTTCGTGTTCCTGATGCTGTTCACCTACTTCGCGGTGCCGGCGGAATTCCAGAAGCGCGTGCTCATGATCGGCATCCTGGGCGCGCTGGTGCTGCGCGCGGCGATGATCCTGGTGGGTGCCTGGCTGATCGCGCAGTTCCACTGGATCCTGTACGTGTTCGGCGCCTTCCTGCTGTTCACCGGGATCAAGATGTGGTGGGCCGCCGGCCAGGAGCCGGATCTGGACAACAACCCCGCCCTCAAGTGGATCCGCGGCCGCTTCAAGATCGCGCCAAACTACGACGGCGAGAAGTTCTTCACCCTGGTGGGCGGCGTCAAGATGGCCACGCCGCTGCTGGTGGTGATCCTGCTCATCGGCATCGTCGACATCGTGTTCGCGGTCGACTCGATCCCGGCCATCTTCGCCATCACCACCGACCCCTTCATCGTGCTCACCTCCAACGTGTTCGCGATCCTCGGGCTGCGCGCGATGTACTTCCTGCTGGCCAACATGCACGAGCGGTTCCACCTGCTCAGCTACGGTCTGGCCATCGTTCTGGTGTTCATCGGCGCCAAGATGCTGCTGATCGACGTCTACAAGATTCCCGTGGCGTTCTCGCTCGGCTTCACCGCGGTCACGCTGGCCGTGACGATGATCCTGTCGCTCAAGATCCCGCCCAAGGGCACCTCTGGCGGCGCCTATCCGTTCGGTTCCAAGAAGCAGGAAGAGCGTGCCTAGGAACCTGCCGCCCGGCACGGTGGTCGTGAGTCGACCCCTGCGCCGTCCGGCGCACTCAGCCGGGGGGTGGGTCGGCGCGCGTGCGTTGCTCGTCGGGCCTGGCAGGGCGCAGGCCGGGCGTCAGCTTCAGGGCCAGCTGCACCAGCAGGTGGGCCGACACCGGCGCCGTGAGGAACAGGAACACGGTGATCAGCCCCTCGTGCAAGCTGGGCTTGCCGGTCAGCGCGGCCACCAGCGCCGACGCCAGCAGCACGCAGCCGACCCCCAAGGTGGTGGCCTTGCTCGGACCGTGCAGGCGCTTGAAGAAGTCCGACAGCCGCGCCAGGCCGATGGCCCCGACCAGGGCGAAGGCAGCGCCCACCACCAGCAGCACGGAGGCCAGTGCATCGGCCCACAGGGGAAGCTCTTGCGTCATCGGTGGGCCCTCATTCGGTGATGTCGCCGCGCAGCAGGTACTTGGCCAGCACCACCGTGCCGATGAAGCCCAGCAGGCCGATCAGCAGGGCCACCTCGAAGTAGTGCTTGTGGCCGAAGCTCAGGCCCAGCGCCACCAGCAGCGCCAGCGCATTGATGTAGAGCGTGTCCAGCGCCAGGATCCGGTCGGGCAGGTCGGGGCCGCGCAGCAGGCGCCAGGCCGCCAGGGCCAGCGCCAGCGTCAACGCCCCCACGACCCAGGGCAGCACAGTGGCCAGCATCATCCGAACACCTCCGAGAGCGGCGCCTCGTAGCGCGCCTTGATGTCGGCGACGATCGCCTCGGCGGCCGCATCGTCCGGCGCATGCAGCGCATGCACCAGCAGCCAGCGGTGGTCGTCGCTCAGTTCAGCCGATATCGTGCCCGGCGTGGTGGTGACGATGCCGGCCAGCAGCACGATGGCCAGCGGGTCTGTCAGGTCGATCGGCACCCACACGAAGCGTGGCTGGATGGCGGCGTCGCGGCCGAGCACGCGGCGCGCCACGTCGACGTTGCTGCGCACGATGTCCCACAGCACCACGCCGACCAGCCGGGCCAGCGCGGTCCACGAGCGAATCGGCGAACGCTCGGGCCGCAGCGGGGCCAGCAGCCACGGGATCACCAGCGCCAGCAGCGCGCCCAGCAGCCACTGGCCGGCCGAGGCCGATTCGTTGAGCATCAGCCAGGCGATCAGCAGCGCCACGCTGGAGATCGGCGATGGCAGCAGGCGGCGCACGGCGCTCACTTCGAAACCCCGCGCTCGCGCATTTCGCGCCGCACGTCGATCGCCGCCGGCACCGGGCGGGCGCCGAGCACGGCCTGCACATAGCCCTGGCGCGCGAACAGCTGCGCGGCAGTGGCGGCGGTGTAGGCCGCGATCGGGCCGGCGGCCACCGCGCACAGCACCACCATCGCCAGCGCGCCGCCGGTGGCGGCCTGCGCCAGGCCCGGCCGCGTCACCCTGTCCGGCACGCCGGGCGGTGGCGCGCCGCCACTTTCCCAGAACAGCGCGCTGCCCGCGCGCGCCAGTGCCACCATCACCATCAGGCTCGACGCCAGCACGCCAGCCACCACTTCGCCGGCCCAGGGCGTGTTGCCGGCCGCCTGCAGCAGCAGCGCCTTGCCCATGAAGGCGGCCAGCGGCGGCACCCCGGCCACGGCCACCGCGGCGATGAAGAAACCGGTGCCCAAGGGCGCCCAGGCCGCCGGCCGCAGACCCGGCAGCAGCAGGTCGGTGCCGCCTCGCGCCGCAGCGATGCGGTCGGCCAGCAGGAACCAGGCGCAGGCCACCAGCGTGCTGGGCACCAGGTAGAACAGGCCCGCGGCCAGGCCGCGCTCGCTGCCCAGGCCCACGGCCAGCAGCAGCGTGCCGGCCGAGGCCACCACCAGGTAGGCCACCAGGGTGCGCAGGTGCGCCGCCGCCAAGGTGCCGAGCGCCGCCAGCACCAGGGTGGCCAGCGCCAGCGCTGTCAGCAGGGGCGACTCACCGGTGACCAGGCCGGCGGGCACGAACAACGTCGTCGCCCGCACGATGGCGTACACGCCCACCTTCGTCAGCACCGCGAACAGGGCCGCGGTCGGCGCGCTGGCACTGGCATAGGTGTCGGGCAGCCAGAAGTACAGCGGCAGCAGCGCCGCCTTCACCGCGAACACCACCAGCAGCATCAGCAGGGCCGCCTGGGCCAGGCGCTGGTTCTCTGCGGCCAGCAGCGGCAGCTTGTTGGCCAGGTCGGCCATGTTCAGCGTGCCCGCCACGGCATACAGCAGGCTCACCGCCACCAGGAACAGCGCCGAGCCCGCCAGGTTGAACACCACGTAGTGCACGCCCGCCTTCAGGCGCTGGCGCCCGGCGCCGTGCAGCAGCAGGCCGTAGCTGGCGGCCAGCAGCACCTCGAAGAACACGAACAGGTTGAACAGGTCGGCCGTCAGGAAGGCGCCGTTCAGGCCCATCAACTGGAACTGGAACAGCGCATGGAAGTGGCGCGATGGGGTCTCGTGCCGGCGGTCGTCGCCCGCCAGCGCGAAGGTCAGCGCCGCGGCGGCCACCAGGGCGGTGACGAGCAGCATCAGGGCCGAGAGCCGGTCCAGCGCCAGCGTGATGCCGTAGGGCGCCGCCCAGTTGCCCACCAGGTAAGGCTGCACGGCGCCGTGGTCGGCCTGCGCCACCAGTTGCATGGCCAGCGCCACCAGGCCGGCCACCGCGGCGGCCGACAGCACCGGTACCCAGCGCGAGGCGCGCTGCTCCAGCAGCAGCAGCAGCGCGCCGGCCACCAGCGGCAGCACGATCGGCAGCACGATCTCATGCCCGCCCGGCAGCAGCGACGCGATGGGCGGCAATGGCACGGCGGCCGTCATCACGGCAGCCGTCATCGCGGCGGCTCCTCGCCGTCGACGTGGTCGCTGCCGGTGTCGCCACGGGCGCGCAGCGCGATGCCCAGCAGCAGCGCGGTCATCGCGAAGCTGATGACGATGGCCGTCAGCACCAGGGCCTGCGGCAGCGGGTCGGCATGGGTGGCCAGCGTGGCGGCCACGCCCGGCTCGACGATGGGCTCCGCGTTCACCTTGACCCGGCCCATCGCGAAGATGAACAGGTTGACGGCATAGCTGAGCAGCGTGAGGCCGAGGATGGCGTCGAAGGTGCGTGCACGCAGCAGCAGCCAGGTGCCGCAGCCGGCCAGCGTGCCGATGAACAGGCAGAGCAGCAGCAGCATCGGGTCACTCCGGCATCGGCCGCACGGGCGACGGCATCGACAGGCGGGCGATGGCCAGCAGCATGGCCATCGTCGCCCCCACCACCACCAGGTACACGCCCAGGTCGAAGGCCGAGGCGCTGGCCAGCGGCACGCCACCGATGCCGGGCAGCCAGGGGTAATCGTAGGTGGTGGTGAGGAAGGGCGCCGCGAACAGCCAGCTGGCCAGCCCGGTGGCGGCGGCCAGCCCCAGGCCCCAGCCGAGCCAGGCGCGGAAATCGCCCCCCAGCAGCGGGCTGCGGTCGCGCACCCAGGCCTGGCCATGCGCCACCTGCATCAGCACCAGGCCGATGGCCAGCACCAGGCCGGCGATGAAGCCGCCGCCCGGCAGGTTGTGGCCGCGCAGGTACAGGAACACCGAGATCAGCACGACGAAAGGCAGCACCAGCCGGGCCACGCGCTGCAGCATCAGCGGGTGCGCCTGGCCGGCCGTCACCGGCACCGGCGCCGCGGGCGGCGCCCAGCCGGCCAGCAGCGCATGCAGCGTCAACGCAGCGATGACCAGCACGGTGATCTCGCCCAGGGTGTCGAAGCCGCGGTAGTCGACGATGATCACGTTGACGGTGTTGGCGCCGCCGCCCTGCGGCAGGGTGGTGGCGAAGAAGAAGTCGCTGACGCTCTGGCCCGGCCGCGTCAGCACCATCCACACCAGCGCGGCCACGCCCAGGCCCACCACCAGCGCCAGCACGGCATCGCGTGCGGCGGGCCACGGCGTGCGGTGCTCCGCCGGGCTCTCGTCGGGCAGCCACTTCAGCGCCAGCATCAGCAGCACCACGCTCACCACTTCCACCAGCAACTGCGTCAGTGCCAGGTCGGGGGCCGACAGGCCCACGAACACCAGGCACACCACCAGCCCCGCACCACCCATCAGCACCACCGCCACCACGCGCTGCCGATGCAGCAGCGCGGTGCCCAGCGCGGCGGCGCTGCCCAGCAGGCCCAGCGCCAGCGCGAGTGGATTCAGGCCCTGGACATGCAGTGCCGCGGGCGCTGCCGACGGCCCCCAGGACAACACGAAGGGCGCGGCACCGGCGGCCAGCGCCATCAGCACCAGCAGCAGCAGGTAGCCCTGCAGCCGGCCGTTCTGCAATGCGCCCACCAGCGTGCCGGCAGCCCCCACGCCGGCGGATTGCAGCCGCGCGAACAGATCCCGGCCACTGGCCACCAGCGCGCCGGGCAGTTGCGTCACGCGGTGCAGGTCCAGGCCGCGGTGCAAGGCCGCATACAGGGCCACGCCGGCCACCACGGCGATGGCGCTCATCAGCAGGGCACCGTTGAAGCCGTGCCAGACGGCCAGGTGATAAGCCGGCAGCGCAGGCCCGGGCGCGCCGTGCAGGGCCGCCTGCGCCGCCACGGCCAGCAGCGGCCCGGCCACCAGCGCCGGGGCCAGGCCCACCGCCAGGCACAGCAGCACCAGCAGCAGCACCGGCAGGCGCATGAAGAACGGCGCCTCGTGCGGAACCTTGGGCAGGCCCACCGGCTCGCCGTTGAAGAAGGTGTCGTGGATGAAGCGCAGCGAGTAGGCCACGCTCAGGGCACCGGCCAGCGTGGCGCCGGCCGGCAGCAGCCACTCCATCGCCCCGTGCGAGTCCTTGGCCAGCGCCTCGGCGAAGAACATCTCCTTGCTGAGGAAGCCGTTGAGCAGCGGCACGCCGGCCATGCTGAGTGCGGCCACGATGCCCAGGGTGGCGGTGAAGGGCATCGGCTTCATGAGGCCGTTGATGCGCCGCATGTCGCGTGTGCCGCATTCGTGGTCGATGATGCCGGCACTCATGAACAGGCCGGCCTTGAAGATGGCGTGGTTGAGGATGTGGAACACGCCGGCCACCACCGCCAGCGGCTCCGACAGGCCGAACAGCAGCGTGATCAGGCCCAGGTGGCTGATCGTGCTGTAGGCCAGCAGGCCCTTCAGGTCGTGCTGGAAGATCGCGATGTAGGCCCCCAGCAGCATCGTGGACAGCCCCACGCTGGTGACGATCCAGAACCAGGGCTCGCTGCCGCCCAGTGCCGGGTACAGCCGCGCCAGCAGGAACACGCCGCACTTCACCATCGTGGCCGAGTGCAGGTAGGCCGACACCGGCGTGGGCGCGGCCATGGCGTGCGGCAGCCAAAAATGGAACGGGAACTGCGCGCTCTTGGTGAAGGCCCCCAGCAGCACCAGCACCAGCGCCACGACGTACAGCGGATGGGCACGGATGAGATCGCCCGAGGCAAGCACATCGTCGAGCTGGACGCTGCCGACGATGTGCCCCAGCAGCAGCACGCCGGCCAGCAGGCACAGGCCGCCGGCACCGGTGATGGCCAGCGCCATGCGGGCGCCTTCGCGCGCGTCGCGGCCGACGTCGTCGCGGCCGTGCCAGTAGCCGATGAGCAGGAAGCTGGCCAGGCTGGTCAGCTCCCAGAACAGCACCAGCAGCACCAGGTTGTCGGCCAGCACCACGCCGAGCATGGCCCCCATGAACAGCAGCAGGAAGACAAAGAAGCGGCCGCTGGGGCTGTGCGGATCGTCGGGATCCAGGTACCAGGCCGCATACAGCACCACCAGCGCGCCGATGCCGCCGATGAGCAGCACGAACAGCCAGGCCAGGCCGTCCAGGCGGAAGCCCAGGTCCATCCCCAGCGCCGGCAGCCACGGCACGCTGGCCCGCAGCACCTGGCCATCGAACACGGCCGGCGCCGCCAGCAGCGCCAGCGCCGTCACCCCCATCGCCACCGCGCCGGCCGCCAGGGCCTGGGCCCGGCGGGCCGCGGCCGGCAGGCTGCCGACCAGGGCCGCGCCCAGCCAGGGCAGCAGCGCGAGGGCGAACAGGCGCATCGGCTCAGGCCTCGCCGGCGGCCACCGGACGGCGGATCATCACCACCACCAGCGTCACCACGGTCAGCGGCACGACGAAGCCCAACATCACGCCCGAGAAGGCCTGCAGCGCGTCGTGCTGCTGCGCCGCCAGGATCAGGTAGGTCACGTAGGCGACGTAGTAGCCGAGGAAGACGCCACCTTCCCAGCGCGCGATCTCGCGGCCCGTCACGAACACCGGCAGGCAGGCCAGGGCCACCGCCAGCATCACCCAGATGTCGAAGGCCAGCAACGACGGCGCCATCTGCAGGCCCATGTCACCCGACACCAGCCCCGACAGCCCCAGGCAGCCGAGGATGTTGAAGGTGTTGCTGCCCACCACGTTGCCCACCGCGATGTCGCGTTCGCCCTTGAGCGCTGCCGCGATGCTGGTGGCCACCTCGGGCATGCTGGTGCCGGCGGCGACGATGGTCAGGCCGATGACGAGGTCGCTCACGCCCATGGCCTTGGCGAAGTTCACCGAGGCCTGCACCAGGAAGTCGGAGCCGAACACCAGCGCGGCCAGGCCGACCGCAATGAGACCGAGCTGCGCCGCCCAATGGCTGTCCCAGGCACCCGCAGGGCCGGGCTGCACCTCGGCGGCAAACTCGTCCTTGGCCGCCTGCGTCTCGCGGCGCGACTGCACCACCAGGAACACGGTGTAGGCGCCCAGCAGGGCGAACAGCAGGCCGCCGTCGGCCATCGACAGCCGGCCATCCAGGCCCAGCGCCAGCAGCAGCAGGCTGGCGCCCAGCATGATCGGCACCTCCTGGCGGATCAGCTGGATGTTGACCACCAGCGGTGCGATCAAGGCGCTGATGCCCAGGATGAACAGCACGTTGAAGATGTTGCTGCCCACCACGTTGCCGATGGCCAGGTCGGCCTTGCCGTCGAACACGGCACCCACGCTCACCGCCACTTCGGGCGCGCTGGTACCGAAGGCCACGATCGTCAGGCCGACGACCAGCGGGCTGATGCCGAACGACAAGGCCAGCCGGGACGCACCGCGAACCAGCACATTGGCACCGATCACCAGCAGGGCCAGGCCCCCGACAAACATGAGCAGGTTCATGATCGAGCACTCTATCCACAAAAGGCGGTCTGTCGCAGGCCGGGCAGCCCGCGCTTGGGGTGGGTGGCCGCGCCACGACGTCGGGCGCTGGCGCAGGGGCGTCGGGCGCTGGCGCAGGGGCGTCGGCCACGGGCGGGCCGACGGAGGTCGAACGGGCCGAGACATGGACCCCGGCCCGGACGCGCAGACGCTGCCGCGCCGAACCGAAGTCCGGGCGGCCGCGCCGTCATGCGGCCATGGCGCGGGGCGGCCGCGAATCCGGGCCGCCACCACGACGCCACAGGGCGATGAGCAGGTGCAGCGCCGCGCCGAGCACCACGAACAGCACCCCGCCGATGCCCCAGACGGCCCAGCTGGCCCACGTCAGGCCGCCGGCCAGCGCCGGTGCCGCCTGGAGCAGGCTCTCCACCATAGGGCCCAGGCCCGAGAGCAGCGCGGACAACGACTGCACCACCTCGGCCGGCACCCAGGGCGCCAACCATTCCGGCAGCCGAAGACCCGCGACGCCCGACGCGGCGCCCGACAAGGCGCCGGCGCTGGACAGCGTCCAGACGGCAGCGGCATGCAGCGCCCAGGCCGTCAGCGACCAGGCCGCGAGGAGCAGGACGATGACGAACCAGCTGATGGCATAAAGCATGATGGATTCTCCGGTGACGATGAACTGCCCGACAGTGTGGGGACGTTCACTCATCGAAGAAACCACCTTCAATCTCCCAAAGCATTCGGCTTTTCCGAACTGGAGGCCGCATGCTGAACTACCGCCACCTGCACTGCTTCTGGGTCGTCACCAAGGAAGGTGGCTTTGCCCGCGCCGCCGAGCGGCTGGACAGGGCCGTGAACACCACCAGCGCACAGGTGCGCGAGCTGGAGAAGTCGCTGGGCCATCAACTGCTCAAGGCCACGGGCCGCGGCGTGGCCCTCACCGAGGCGGGCCAGGCCGCGTTCGCGCGGGCCGACGAGATCTTCCAGCTGGGCCAGTGCGTGGCCGACGAGGTGCGCGAGGCGGCCAGCGGCAAGGTGGCGAGGCTGGCGGTCGGGCTGTCCGACGGCATCTCCAAGCTGGCAGCCCACGCGCTGCTGGCGCCGGTGCTGGCCACGCCGAACCTGCGGCTGGTCTGCCATGAAGGGGAGTTCGAGCAGTTGCTCGCCGAACTGGCGCTGCACCACCTCGACCTGATCCTGGCCGGGCAGGCCGCCCCGCGCAATCCGAACCTGCGCTCGACGCTGGACCACTGGTGCGCGGCCTGCGCCTGCTCGGCCGCACCGACGGCGTGAAGGAGGAGATCCACGCCATCCGGTCCCGGCGAGGCCAGAACCACCCGCTGGTGCGGCCGATCGTGGCGGCCGCGGCGGCCTCGCCGTACCGCCGAGGGGCGCGCTCGGCGCGGGCACGGGCGGCCCCGGCCCGGCAGTTCCAGGCACCCCGGTGGCAAGGTCCGGCGTCGTGGCGGGCACGGGCCCGCCGAGCACCTTTGGTGCGCTATCGCACATACAAGGGCCGGTGGCTTTGGTACACCTCGTCCCAAGATGGCGACAGGCGCGTGCCGCATGCGGGCATTGCCAACGCCACTTCGCCAGAACCACCCCGAACCGGAGACCCCCCATCGGCACCCGCAGAACGCCCCCGCTCGCGTTGGCCAAGCTGCCCACCGGCATCGAAGGGTTCGACCACCTGAGCCACGGCGGATTGCCGCAGCACCGCACCAGCCTGCTCATCGGCGGCCCCGGGGCAGGCAAGACCGTGCTGGCGCTGCAATGTCTCGTCAACGCGGCGCGCCAGCACCGCGCGCCCGGGATCCTCGTCGCGTTCGAGGAAAGCCCCAGCCAGATCATCGCCAACGGCAACACCTTCGATTGGGGCCTGTCCCGCCTCGTGCCCAGGCAGCTGTTCATCATGGACGCCCACCTGTCGCCCACCTTGGTCAAGGCCGGGGACTTCGATCTGGTCGGCATGCTCGCCATGCTCGCCGCCAAGCAGCAGGAAGTGGGCGCGCAATGGATCGTGTTCGACGGCATCGACGTGCTGCTGACCCTGCTGCAGGATCCGGCGGCCGAAATGCGCGAGCTTTATCGGCTGCGGGACTGGCTCGCCACCAGCGGGCTGACGGCCATCCTGACAGCCAAGACCGAGAGCAGCTTCGGACAGGCACCGAACCACGGGTTCCTGCAGTTCATGGTCGATTGCGTGGTGCGGCTCGATCGGCACCAGGAAGACCGCGTCTCGGTGCAGACCCTCCAGATCACGAAGTACCGCGGGTCGGGCCATGCGGCCGCCGAAGTGCCGCTGAGCTTCGGGCCGTCTGGCATCGAGGTGGGTGCCACCAAGGCGCCGGACATCGGGCACAAGGCATCGACGCAGCGGCTCAGCGCGGGCTTCGAGCGACTCGACGCCATGCTCGGCGGCGGCGTGTTCCGGGGCAGCAGCACGCTGATCACCGGGGTGCCGGGCACGTCCAAGACCACCCTGGCCGGAAAGTTCATCGAGGCCGCCTGCCAGCGCGGCGAGCGCTCGCTGTTCGTCAGCTTCGACGAGAGCGCCGATCAGATCATGCGCAATCTGTCGTCCGTCGGCATCGCCCTGAAGCCGCACGTCAAGTCCGGCCTGCTGCGGATGCACTCGGCCCGCACCGAAGGCATCAGCGCGGAAGAGCACCTGCTGAGGTTCAGTGCGCTCATCCGCGACCATCGGCCGCTGTGCCTGGTGATCGACCCGTTGACGGCCATTGCCAAGTCGGGCGCGCTGGGCGCGGCACGCGCGGTGGCCAACCGGCTGATCTATCGGGTCAAGGACGAGGACATCACCTTGATGGTGACAGCGCTCAGCGAGACCGAAGGACCAGGGGGCGAAGCCACGGACCTGCAGGTCTCGACCGTCGCGGACACGTGGATCCACCTGTCCTACCTGGTGCGGGGCGGCGAGCGCAACCGCGCCCTCACCATCGTCAAGTCGCGCGGCACTGCGCACTCCAACCAGGTCCGCGAACTCATCCTCAGCGGTGCCGGCCCCTCGCTGTCCGACGTCTACACCGCCGGCGGCGAGGTGTTGATGGGCACCCTGCGCTGGGAGAAGGAAGCCGAAGAACTGACCAAGCAGGCCCGGCACCGCGCTGAGTTCGATCACAAGCGCCGGGAGCTTCAGTTCGCCGAAGCCCACACCAGTGCGCAGATCAAGGCGCTGCAGCTCGACCTGGAAAGGCAGCGCGCCGCCCTGGCCCTGAACTCCGGCGAGGACGACATCCACCAGGCTTCCTCCCACCTGCGGGAGGTCGAGTTGCGCAAGCGGCGCGGCGCAGACCCCACGCGGGCATTGGCCAGGAAGCACACCAACGGAGCCGAAAAATGACACGGCGCACAGTCAAGGCATCGCCCGAGTCGTTCACGACAGTGGTCGTGCTGCGGCTGTATGTCGCTGGCGGAGCACCGAACTCGGTGCAGGCCATCGCCAACCTCGAGGCCATCTGCGCCGAGTACCTGAAGGATGGCCACCGTCTGGAGGTGGTCGACGTCCTCGACAACCCACGGCGTGCGATGGCCGAGGGCGTGCTCGTCACGCCCAGCCTGGCCAAGCTGTCGCCGCTGCCCGCGGCGCAGGTCGTGGGCAACCTCAGCGACAAGGCGCGCGTGCTGCTGGCGCTCGGGTTGAAGCCCCATGGGCACTGAGCGCGGCATGGCCGGCACCCAGGCAGGGCGGGCGTCTGCCGCCTTGCAGCGGGTGCTGCGCCAACTGCCGATGGGCGCCTCCGAGCGGCAGGCGATCGAGGCCGGCGAGATCGACGCCGTCATCGACTACCGCAGTGCCAACGTCATCGTGTTCCCCGCGGCACGGCGTGCGCTGCGCGAACGGGCCCGACGCGCCGACGCCGCCGATCTCAGGGCAACGCTCGAGGCGCCAGAACAGAACCGCCTGCTCGCCGCCTTGCCCCGCGCAGAGCATCGGCGGCTGTTGTCCGCGCTCGAGCCGGTCACGCTGGCCGCGGGCGACGTGCTGCATGAAGCCGGCGCACCGATCCGGCATGTCTACTTCCCGGTCGATTGCGTCGTCTGCCTGTTGACGGAGGTCGACGGCCCGCAGACGGTCGCGACCGGCCTGGTGGGTCGTGAGGGCATGGTGGGCATGCCGCTGGCAATGGGCGTCGGCGCTTCGGTGGCCCGCGCCGTGGTGCAGATCGCCGGGACCGCCTTGCGCATGTCGGCCGCGCGCTTCTCGACGGAATTCCAGCGTGGCCTGCCACTGCAGCAACTGCTGTACCGCCATGCGCAGGTCGAGTTGAACCTGGCACGACAAACCGCCGCCTGCATCGCCTCGCACCGCTTCGAGCAGCGCCTGGCCTGCTGGCTGCTGATGATCGGCGATCGCGCCGCGTCGCAGGAGATGCTCCTGACGCAAGGGCATCTGGCCGCCGACCTCAACGTGCGGCGCGTCTCGGTCACGTCGGCCTGCGTCGCACTGCGCTCACTCGGCCTCATCGGCTACAGCCGGGGCAGGCTGTCGATCCTGGACCGCAAGGGGCTCGAGTCGGTGGCATGCCACTGCTATCGGCCCATCGATCCCGCCGACGCGGCACGGCGACCGGGCGGGATGGCGCAGCAGGCACAGGCCCACGCACCCGGGCGAGCGCGTGCAGGCGCGACACAGGTGCACCGCGCCCCGCTCGGCAAGGACGATTGAACCTCCGCAGGCCCGCTCGGCTCGCCCGCGGCGCGGGATGCCCGGCACGGTGTTCGCGCCGTTTGGAGGGTAGGCGTGGTGTCGCCGTGGAGGACAGCCTCCACCGTTCGACCACCCCATCGAAGCGCGCGACTCAACGCGTCACCCCGCGCCGTCCTTCACCGCCCGGGCCAGCCGCTTCAGCAGCGTCGGCACGCGCCGACGACCGTGCATCGCGCGCACACGGGCCTTCGCCGCGCCCAGGTCGATGCCCAGGCAGGTGACGACCAGCGGCGGCGCGTCGTCTTCGCGGTGCACCTTGAACTGCGCGGGCAGGTCGGGCATCGACGCCTTCGACACGCCGATGACCGGCACGCGGCCCTCGAGTGCGCGATGCAGGTGCCAGCCGATCGCGGGCGTCTCGGCGGCGTCGAGGTGCACCAGGCCGTCGAGCACGATCACCTCGGGCGCCAGCGCGTGCTCGCGCAGCAACTGCAGCAGACAGGGCAGCACCAGCACGTCGAGCGCCCCGCGGGCGGCCTTCTCGACCTGCGCCATGCGGGCCACGACCGTGCGCGAGGGTTCGGGCGCGTTCCATTCATCGAAGGCCACGGCGGCGGCCACCGCCCCCTCGCCGTCGCGTTGAACGACCACCGCCAGTTTCATCGGACACCTCGTGCGGCGAGCCCGTCACCCCGCAGGGGGCATTGTGGCCCCGGCGCTGGCGAACGCACCGTGGGGCGCGCCATGGCCGAGCCGCAGGCGATGGGCCGCGGCCGGGCCGGGCACGCGGGGGCGGTCACCGGGCGGCCGCTGCGCGCGCCAGGTCGTCGCCCTTCTCTCGCAGGTAGTCGGCCAGGTCGTACTCGTGCAGTTGCGCCTTGTGGCGCTCGGTCAGGGCAAACCAGGCGCGCAGGCGGGCCTGCAGTCGCTCGTCGCGCGAGCCGGTGGTCACGCTGCGGTGGGCCTGCAGCGCCAGGTAGTAGCGCATCACGTTGCGCTCCACGGCGGCGCGTTCGCCGCGCACGTACTTCGGCCGGCCGCTGGCATCGACGCCTTCGACGGTGAAGCCGATCTTGTCGCGGCCCGCGGTGGCCAGGTACATGCCCATCGCCATGCGCGCCAGCGTGCCCACGCCATAGGCATAGCCGAAGTGCACGAAGGTGTGGCCCTCGTCGATCGGCACCGCCTCGAAGACCAGGCGGTAGTCGGTGGTCGACATCGGGCCTTGCGCGGCGCTCAACGTGACGCGCAGGTGCGACGCGTCGGCCACCTCGTGGTGAACGGCGTAGTCCATGTGGTACTGCGCGCCGGGCCCGGTGGCGCGCTTGGGGCCGGCCAGCAGCGACACGCCCCCGCCGTCCGCGTCCGCCGCCGGCGCGCACGAGCGGATGTTCAGGTGCAGGAACAAGATCTCGCAGATGGCGGCCGCGTTGCGGACGCTCGCGCTCACCGCGGCCATGGGGTGGGCCACCTCGGCGTACACGTCGCCCTCGAGCCGATCCGGCAACTCGCGAGAGCGCAGCACCAGCGGCTCGCCGAACGTGTTGGCACGCAACTGCGGCTGCAGTTCGGCGCGCTTGGCGTGCAGGGCGGCTGCGGAGGCCGGTGCCGGAGCCGGCACCGCCGCGCGGGCCGCAACGCCAGGGCCCAACAGCGCCAGCAGCGCCAGCAGGGTGGCCCGCAGGGCTGCCCGGCCGAGCGGTGTGCGACGCGGGCCTGGTCGCCGGGGAGCCCTCGATTCGACAGTGTTGGCGTGCATCGCGGCCCGATCCGGTCTCGTGGCCCGGTTCGGGCCCATCCATGCCCGGTCAGATGGGGGGGACATTGGCCGTTCGCAAGGGCCGGTCTGCCCAGATCGCGGATATTCGGCGCCATGAAACGATGCACGGTGGTGGGCCAGGTGGGCAGGGCGCGTCGCATGACGCGGATGATCGGAGGGCTGCTGGGGGCCGTGCTGTCCTGCGGCATCGCCCAGGCGGCCGACGGCAGCGGTGCGCCGCGCTGGGAAGCCGGCATCGCCGCCGGCGTCGGGCACGTGCCCGACTACCCCGGCGCCGACCGCTCGCGCACCCGCGGCATCGTGCTGCCGATGTTCATCTACCGCGGCCCGGTGCTGCGCATCGACCAGGGCGGCATCCGCGGCCGCGTGCTCGACAGCCCTAACTGGGAATTCGACTTCAGCGCCACCGGCGGCTTCAACGCCAAGGACAACGCCGCGCGCGACGGCATGCCGCCCATCGACTACCTGTTCGGCCTCGGGCCGCAGTGGGTCTACAAGGGCCTGCAGTCGCAGGGCAGCGGCCCGACGTTGCACCTCAAGCTGCGCGCCATGATGTCCACCGACATGAAGCGCATCGACTCGCGAGGCTTCAGCATCGACCCCGAGGTGCGTTGGCGCCTGCCCGGGGTGGCAGGCACGCCCGCCACGCTGAGCGTGTCGGTGCAACCCACCTGGGCCAGCCGGGCACTGCACCGCACCTTCTACCAAGTGGACCCGTCCGAAGCGACGGCCCAACGCCCCGCCTACCGCGCCCGCGCCGGCTACCTGGGCACGGAGGTGGGCGCCACGCTGAGCCACCGCATGAGCCGCGACCTGTCGTGGTTCGTCGCCGCGCGGGGCATGTCGCTGCACGGCGCGGCCAACACCGACAGCCCGCTGCTGCGCGAGCGCAGCCAGTTGTCCGTCGGGGCCGGCGTGGTCTGGACGCCGTGGCGCAGCGGGGCCTCTGCCGCCGATTGAGCGCGCGGGTCGGCACGCGCGCCGACGCCGGGCTGCGGCGCGCGCAGGCTCAGGCGCCGGGGTCGCTGCCCCCCAGGGCCACGACCAGCATGTCGATGAACACGCGCGTGCGCGCCGGCATCAGCTTGCGCCCCGGGAACACCGCCCAGGCCGTGACGCGGGGCAGGCACCAGGCGGGCAGCACGCGGCGCAGCCGGCCCTGGCGCACATCGGCCGAGGCGAAGTGATCGGGCACGGCAGCGATGCCAGCGCCGGCGCGCGCCAGGCGGATCAGCAACTCGGGTGAATTGGCCGCGGCGCGGCCCGGTGGCACGCCCTGCCAGCGCTGCTCGCCGAGCAGCAGGGTCCAGGGGGTCAGCTCGCCATTGCCGCGCAACTGGCGCACCGCCAGGTGGCGGGCCAGGTCGTCGGGCGCCTGCGGCTCGCCATGCTCGGCCAGGTAGTCGGGCGCCGCGTACAGGCCGGCGGGAAACTCGGTCAGCCGGCGCGCGGCCAGCAGCGCGTCGTCGGGCAGGTCGCCCATGCGCACGGCCAGGTCGACGCCTTCGCCCAGCAGGTCCACGCGCCGTGGCGACAGGTCAAGCTCCAGCGCGATGGCAGGGTGCATCGCGACGAACGCCGCCAGTGCCTCGGCCAGCAGCAGGTTGGCCAGGTCGCTGGGCATCGACACGCGCAGGCGCCCGCCCGGGGCCGCCAGGCGCGATTCGCTGAGCGCGGCCACCGCGTCCACCTCGGCCACCACCTGGCGCGCGTGCTCCAGCATCTGCTGGCCGAACTCGGTGATCGTCTGGCGCCGGGTGGTGCGCAGCAGCAGGCGCTCGCCGACGCGTTGTTCCAGCGCGGCCAGCCGTCGCGACACGGTCGACTTGGGCAGCCCCAGCCGCTCGGCGGCCCGGCTGAAGCTGCCCAGCTCGGCCACGCGGGCAAAGATCAGCAGGTCGTTGGGGTCGATCACGGCGCCAGATTGTTCCATCGTGGCAACAATGATATCCATCTCAGCGGCTTTCCAGGCTGATTGATCGCCCTTAGAGTTCGTTCACCGCCTTGCCGTCCCAAGGCCTCCATGAACCGCCACCGCCACGAAAGGGCCGCCCCATGACCACCACCCTCACCCGCCCCCAGGTCGAGACCCCGCGCCGCGTGGAGCGGCTGGTCGCCGGCCAGGCCACATCCGACGGCGCCGGCGTCAAGCTCACCCGCGTGCTGACGCAGAACCTGCAGCACCGGCTCGACCCCTTCCTGATGCTCGATGCCTTCGGCAGCGACAACCCCGACGACTACATCGCCGGCTTCCCCGACCACCCGCACCGCGGCTTCGAGACGGTGACCTACATGATCGCCGGCCGCATGCGCCACCGCGACAGCGCCGGCCACGAGGGCCTGCTCGAGAACGGCGGCGTGCAGTGGATGACGGCCGGCCGCGGCGTCATCCATTCCGAGATCCCGCAGCAGGAAGAAGGCGTGATGGAAGGCTTTCAGCTGTGGCTGAACCTGCCCGGTCGCGACAAGATGAACGCGCCCTGGTACCGCGACTTCAAGGCCACCGACCTGCCGAAGTTCACCACGCCGCAGGGCGTGGCCGTGACCGTGATCGCCGGCAGCAGCCACGGCGTGGACGGCGCGGTGACGCGCGAGGCCACCGAGCCGCTGTACCTCGACCTGCACCTGGGGGCCGGCTCGCGCTTCGAGCAGCCGCTGCCGGCCGGGCACAACGCCTTCGTCTACGTTTACCGCGGTGCGGTCACCATCGCCGGGCAGGCCGTGCCCGTGCAGCGCATGGCCCTGCTGGCCAACGACGCCGGCACCGACGGCGTGGTCATCGAGGCCGGGGCCGAGGCCCGGGTGCTGCTGATCGCCGGCCGGCCGCTGAAGGAGCCGATCGCCCAGTACGGCCCCTTCGTGATGAACACGCAGCAGGAGATCTACCAGGCGCTCAGCGATTTCCGCGACGGCCGCCTGGGCGAAACCGCCGCCTGACCCACCCGCCCAGCC
>NZ_MWLO01000007.1 GCF_002198735.1 Ideonella sp. A 288 | reverse complement strand
GGTCATGGGTGGGGCGTCGGCGGGCGCATCAACGGGACAGGCTGCGCCGGCGCAGCAGGTCGGCCACCCAGATCAGCGCGGCGATGAAGGCGAACAGGCAGGTCGACACCGCGGCGATCACGGGCGAGATCTGCAGCGTCACCTCGTCCCAGAACTGCTTGGGCAGGGTCGAGCTCAGACCGCCGGTGGTGAACAGCGCGATGGTCAGCTCGTCGAACGAGGTGGCGAAGGCGAACAGGAACGACGACATCAGCCCTGCTGCAAGGATCGGGAAGGTGACGAAGCGCAGCGTCTGCCAGGGGCTGGCGCCCAGGCTCTGCGCGGCCAGGTCGAGCCGCGTGTCGTAGTGGCGCAGCACGGCCATCATGGTCATGACCACGTAGGGCACCGCGATCACCGTGTGGCCCAGCACCAGCCCCAGCGAGGTGCCGACCAGGCCCACGCGTGAAAACATGTAGAACAGGCCCACCGCGATGATCATCCGCGGGATCATGATCGGCGACAGCACGAAGGCCAGCATCAGCGACTTGCCGCGCATCTGCGTGCGCGCCAGCATGAAGGCCGCGGGCGTGCCGATCAGCATGGCCAGCACGGCCGTGGCCAGGCCCACGCCCAGCGAGCGCAACGCCGCCTGCGTCCACAGCGGCGAGGCGACCAGTTCCTCGTAGAAGCGCAGCGAGAAGCCGCTGGGCGGCCAGTTCAGGCCCGACTTGCCGGCGAACGACAGCGGCACCATCAGCAGGGCCGGCACGCTGAGGAAGAACAGCACCAGCAGCACGATGCCGCGCAGCGGCCACGACGAGCCGGGCTGTGCCGGGCGGCGTGTGCGGGGCATCAGCGCCAGCAGTGCGTCGGTGGCGGTGCCCAGGCCGCCCAGGAGGGCGTCGCCGGCCCGGTGCATCGGGCCGTCCCGGCGCCCGGTGGCCTGGCCGCGATCGGACGAGGCGCCCGTCATCGTCGACAGCCCGAGCAGCTTGTCGTAGGCCGCGAACACCACCAGCACCACCAGCAGCAGCAGCACCGAGATGGCGCCGGCGAAGCCCCAGTTCATGGTCTGCTGCACCTGCTCGATGATCAGCTGGGTGATCATGATCTCGCGCCGGCCGCCCAGCAGCGCGGGCACGATGAAGAAGCCGATGGCGGTGACGAAGACCATGATGGCGCCGGCGGCCACGCCGGGCATCGACAGCGGAAAGTACACCCGCCAGAAGGCGGTGCCAGGCCGCGCGCCCAGCGTCGCCGCGGCGCGCGGCAGGTTGCGGTCGATGTTCTCCATCACCGACAGCATGGTCAGCACGGCCAGTGGCGTCAGCGCGTGCACCATGCCGATCAGCACCGCGCCCAGGCTGTACAGCAGGTTGGACGGCGTGTCCTGCAGGCCGGTGGCGGTCAGCAGCTGGTTGACCACGCCGTTGCGGCCCAGCATCACGATCCAGGCGAAGGCCCGCACCAGGAAGCTGGTCCAGAACGACAGCAGCACCCAGAACACCCACGCGGTCTTGCGCTCGCGCGGCAGCGACGAGATCAGGTAGGCCACCGGGTAGCCGGCGATCACCGCGAACACGGTGGTCCACAGCGAGATCTTCAGCGTGATCAGCATCACGTTGGCGTACACCGACGAGGCGAACAGCTGCCGATAGTGCGACAGCGTGAAGGCGCCGTCGCTGTACACGCTGAGCAGCAGCAACTGCCCCACCGGGTAGACCAGCAGCACCAGGAACAGCAGCACCAGCGGGGCGCCCAGCAGCGCCGCGCGCAGCCGGGGACTGGGGGTGGTGCCGGTGGTCGCGGTGCGGCGCATCGGCTACTCGGGCACCGCCACGGCGTCGGCCGGCTGCCAGTACAGCGACACCTCCTGGCCCGCCTCGTGGCGGTCGGCCGGCCAGGCCGTGGGAAACGACAGCACGATGGGCTGGGCCGCCGGGCCGGTGGAGGACAGGTACAGCTTGGTCAGGCTGCCGGTGATCATGCTGTCGAGCACCGTGGCGCGCAGGCCGCCGGCGGCGCCGGGCTGCAGCGACAGGTTCTGTGGCCGCACCATCACGCGCACCCTGTGGCCGGGCGCGAAGGCCTGGCCATGCCCCTGGGCGCCGACGCGCGTGGGGCCGTGCGCCAGGTCCACCTGCACCGTGTCGCCGTCGACCGCGGCCACCACGCCCGGGAACAGGTTCGACTCGCCCAGGAAGTCGGCGACGAACAGGCTGCGCGGGCGGAAGTACAGGTCGGACGGCGTGCCCAGCTGTGCGATGCGGCCGCCGTCCATCAGGCAAATGCGGTCGGACATGGTCATCGCCTCTTCCTGGTCGTGCGTCACGTAGACCACGGTGGTGCCCAGCTCGCGGTGGATGCGCTTGATCTCCAGCTGCATCTGGTCGCGCAGTTTCTTGTCCAGCGCGCCCAGCGGCTCGTCCATCAGGATGATCGACGGGCGGTACACCAGGCAACGCGCCAGCGCGATGCGCTGCTGCTGCCCGCCCGACAGCTCGCGCGGAAAGCGCTTGGCCACCTGCGGCAGCCGCACCATCTGCAGCGCCTCGGCCGCACGGGCGCGTGCGCTGGCGGTGTCCACCTTGCGCATCTTCAGCGGGAAGGCGATGTTCTCCTCGATCGTCATGTGCGGGAACAGCGCGTAGTTCTGGAACACCATGCCGATGTCGCGCTCGTAGGGCGGCACATGGGTGGCGTCCGCGCCGTTGATCAGCAGCCGGCCCTCGTCGGGCAGGGCCAGGCCGGCGATCAGGTTGAGCAGGGTCGTCTTGCCCGAGCCCGAGGGCCCCAGCAGCGTGAGGAACTCGCCCTCGGCCACCTCCAGGTCGGTGGGTGCCAGCGCCACGAACTCGCCGTAGCGCTTGCACAGGCCGGAGATCGTCAGCTTGGGAGATGCCATCGCGGGTGCGGCCTGCAGGACGCTTACTTCAGAACCCAGCCGTTGAAGCGTTCGGTCACCGCGGCCTGGTTCTCGAGCCAGTACTTCGCGTTGATCTGCACGCCGTTGCGGATGTTGTCGGGGTGCGTCGGGCAGTTCTTCGCGATCTCGGGTTTGATGTACTTGAAGGCCTCGGGCTGGGTGACGCCGGCGGGGTAGTAGTCGGTCTGCTGGGCC
This sequence comes from Ideonella sp. A 288, assembly GCF_002198735.1. Lineage (GTDB taxonomy): Bacteria > Pseudomonadota > Gammaproteobacteria > Burkholderiales > Burkholderiaceae_C > Pseudaquabacterium. The sequence goes on along the minus strand of NZ_MWLO01000007.1, from coordinate 913 downwards.
ATGCGCTTGATGTCGGAGGCGAACTTGATGAACTCGCGGCAGGCCTCAACGTTGGGCCCGCCGGCCAGGATGGACCAGTTGTCCACGCCCCAGAGGTTCTGGTTCCAGACGATGGCCACGGGGGCGCCGTCGATCATCGCGTTCTGCGGCCGCGAGACCCAGGTGGCCACCATGTCCACCTCGCCGGAGGTGAGCATCTGCGTCACCTGGGCGCCGGAGTTCCACCACACGTCGATGCTGGGCTTGATCTTGTCGAGGTGGGCCAACGACCGGTCGACGTCCAGCGGGTACAGCGACGAGGTGGGCACGCCCGAGGCCATCAGCGATTCCTCGATGGTGTCGAAGGGGTGCTTGCGCAGCGAGCGCCGGCCGGCAAAGTCCTTCACGTTCCAGAAGTCGGCCCAGGAGTTGGGCGGCTTGCGGCCCTTGAAGGCGTCGGTGCGGTAGGCCAGCACCGTGCTGTACACATTGGTGGCCACGCCGTAGGGCGACATGAAGGCCGCCGGGATGGTCTTGACGTTGGGGTCGTTCTCGAGGCCGTGCTTCTCCAGGTAGACCTTGCCGCCCTGCGTGAGCAGCAGGATCGCGGGCTGGCTGATCTTGGCCATGTCCCAGGTGTAGTTCTTGGTGTCGACCATGCCCTTGATCTGCGCGATCGGCTCGGCGTTGGCCTGCACGCCGATGACCTCGATGCCGGTCTTCTCTGTGAAGGGCTTGTAGAAGCAGGCGCCATAGGCCTTGGTGTACACGCCGCCGTCGTCGCGCACCACGATCCGCTTCGACTGCGCGCGGGCGAACTGCAGCACGGCGGGCGCGCCCATGGCCGCCGCGCCAACGGCGGCCGCCTTCAGCACGCCGCGGCGCGAGGGATTCACAACGGTGAGGTCTTTCATGGCGACTCCTGGGTGGGGGA
>NZ_MWLO01000069.1 GCF_002198735.1 Ideonella sp. A 288 | reverse complement strand
CAGCCACTGGCGGGTGTCGGCATCGAGCGGCAGGTTGTCGACGCGCTCCTGCGCGTCGAGCAGGCGCCCGGCCTCGTTGTACGACAGCGTGACGAACTCGGGCCAGGCGCGCGACGGGTCTTCATCGTCGATGCGCCACATCACGAACCACACCGGCCCGCCGGAACTGAGGTTGAGGTAGTAGCCCTCGGCCTCGTCGGCGTGCAGGGTGACCTCGAAGCCCGGGTGCAGCGTGCGGGCGATGCGGCCGTCGTCGCGCAGCACCCGCGGCTCGGTGCCGAAGCTGCCGTCGTCGGGCACGATCTCGGCCAGCGCAAAGCGCCAGTCTTCCCAGGCGTTGGGTTGGCGCTGGCGCTCGAGCAGCACGGCGACGCGGATGGCGGGGCGGGGGTCCATGGAACCGGGGAGTCTAGCGAGCCGGGGCTGGCCACGTCGCCGTCAGGCCACCGCCAGCGGCCCGACCAGGGAAAGCCCTGAGGGCCGCGGACGCTACTCGCACTGCAGCACCACCGTCATCAGCGCCCCGCCGCCGCGCTGGTTGCCGGCGCGGATGTCGCCGCCGTAGCGCTCGACGATGCTGCGGCTGATCCACAGGCCCAGGCCGGTGCCGTCCTTCTTGCGGGTGACGAAGGGCTTGAACAGCTGGTCCATCAGTTCCTCGGGCAGGCCGGGGCCGGTGTCGGCCACGCTGATCTCGACGCTGCGCTCGCCCACGTCGCGGGTGCTGAGCGAGAGCACGCCGCCGTCGGGCATCGCGTGGATGGCGTTGACGATCAGGTTCACCAGCACCTGCTGCAGCTCGTTGCGATTGATCGACGGCCGGCGCCGCGCGGCGTACTCGCGCAGCACGCCGATGCGCGTCTTGGCCAGCAGGTGGCCGACGAGCACGCCGCAGTCGTCGATGACTCGGGCAGTGTCCACCTCCTCCACGTAGCCGGCAAAGTCGCTGGGTCGGGCAAACTGCAGCAACTGCGTCACGATCAGCCGCATGCGCTCGATCTGCTGGTCGACCAGCTTCAGCTCGGGCGCCACGCGGGCGGCGTCGGCGCCCAGCAGTTCGCGCACCAGGTCGAGGTTGCCCTGGATCACCGCGATCGGGTTGTTCACCTCGTGCGCGATGCTGGCGGTGAGCTGGCCCACCGCCGCCATCTTCTCGGTGCGCACCAGTTGCTGCTGCGCGGTCTCGAGCGCGCGGGTGCGCTCGGCCACCTTGGCGTCGAGCTCGGCATTCCCGCGCTGCAGCGCGCCGGTCTTGTCGTCGATGGCGTCGAGCAACTGGTCGAGGTGGCCGGCCAGTGCGCCGATCTCGTCGCCGCTGTCGACCGGGCCCACCCGGGCCTCGAGGTCGCCGTGTTCCACCTGCTGCATGGTCAGCGCCATGCGCTCCAGCGGTTGCGAGATGCCGCGCGCCCAGCGCGCCGAGGCCATGGCGGCCAGGATCATCACGCCGAAGAACGCCACACCGATGCCGGCCAGCACGCCGTATTTCATCCAGGTGAAGGGCTGTTCGAGGTAGCCGACGTAGAGCATGCCCACCCGGCGGCCGGCGCCATCGGCAATCGGCTCGTATCCCGACACATACCAGTCGCTGACGACGAAGGCGCGATCGAGCCAGGTGCGCCCGTCGCTGAGCACCGCATGGCGCACCGCCTGCGACACCCGCGTGCCGATGGCGCGCGCCTCGCCCGAGGCGCTGGCATCCGACGCGCGGCGCAGCCCGGACGGATCGGTGCCGAACAGCCGCACGTTGGTGGAGATGCGCACGTCGTCGAGGAACAGCGTGGCCGTGCCGCGGCTGCCGAAGGGCAGGCTGCCCTCGGGGTAGACGATCTCGTTGATGTGGTCGATGAAGCCGAGGTTGCGATTCAGCAGCATGCCGGCCTGCACGCGGGCGACGAGGGTGCCGTCGGCCGTGCGCACCGGCGCGTCGGCCACCACCACCATGGCGCGGTCCTCGTGGGTGCGCTCGGTGGGCAGGGCGTTGCGGGTGGGCACCAGCGGCACGGGCACCCGTTCGCGCAGCGCGGGCGACAGCAGGGCCTGCCCCGACGGCGCCAGCACCTCGACGGTGGCGCGCACACGGTCGCCGGGCCGGGGCGCCGGCAGCAGCGGCAGGGGGCCGGGCGCGGTGCTGAAGTCGCTGGCGATGGCCTGGCCGTCGACCGCGCGCAGGTGCACGAAATCCAGGCGCTCGCGCTGGCGAAAGGAGTCCAGCAGCGCCTGCAGCGCCTCGGGCGAGGCCCGGGCGGTCAGCGCCTCGTGCAGCGCATGCGAATCGGCCACGGCACTGGTGCCCGCGGCCACCTCGCCGAGCACCCGGTCGAAGTAGCCGTGGGCGATGGCCAGGTCGGCGCGCACCTTGGTGATGAGCAGCCGGTCGAGCGCCGCGTTGCCCCAGATGGCCAGCACCAGGCCGAGCAGCGGCAGCACCACCACCAGCGGCATCAGCACCATCGCCAGCAGCTTGGTGCGGATGGGCTGCCGCGCCAGCGCCTGGGGAAAGTTCAAGTTTGATTCCACTCGAGCACGCGGCGCTCCAGCGTGCGACGCGAGATGCCCAGCAGTTGCGCGGCGCGGGTCTTGTCGCCGCCCACGCTGTCGAGCACGGCCTGGATGTGCTGCTTCTCCATCGCGTGCAGGTCGGTGGGCGCCGGCGGCGGCGCGGGCCGGCCGTTGCCGCCGCTGCCCACCGCCATCCGGGCCAAGCCCTGGTACAGCGCCGACACGTTGAGCGCGCCGAGGATCAGCGAGCGCTCGATCAGGTTGCGCAGCTCGCGCACGTTGCCGGGCCAGTCGTACTGCTGCAGGTAGACCAGCTCGTCGGCATCGACCTCGATCGGCGGCACGCCCAGCTGCGGCGCCAGCGTGGCAACGAAGTGCTCCACCAGCTCGGCGATGTCTTCCTTGTGCGAACGCAGCGGGGGCAGGTTGATCTCGACCACCTGCAGCCGGTAGTACAGGTCCTTGCGGAAGCGGTCCGCCGCCACCTCGTCGGCCAGCCTGCGGTTGGTGGCGGCGACGATGCGCACGTCCACCGGGATCTGCTGCTCGCTGCCCACCGGGCGGATGCGGCGGTCTTCCAGCACGCGCAGCAGGGTGGCCTGCTGGGCCAGCGGCAGTTCGCCGATCTCGTCGAGGAACAGCGTGCCCCCCTGGGCATAGACGAACAGGCCGTCGCGCAGCTTGCGCGGACCGCTGTCGCCGGTGCCGGCCTGGGCCTGGCCGAACAGCTCGCTCTCGATCATCTCGGGCGACATCGTGGCGCAGTTCACCGGCACGAAGGGCCCGGCGGCGCGCGGGCTGTTGCGGTGCAGCGCGAGCGCGGCCAGTTCCTTGCCGGTGCCGGATTCGCCGCACAGCAGCACGGTGGAGCCGACACTGGCGACTCGCTGGATGGCCGCCTGCAGGCCCCTGATGGCGATGGACCGCCCGACCAACCCATCGGCCGGCGGCGTGCGCTGCGACAGCGTGCGCTTGAGCACCCAGTTCTCGCGCTTGAGCAGGGCACGCTCCAGGCCGTGCTGGATGGCGCTGAGGATCTGCGTGACGCGGAAGGGCTTGAGGATGAAGTCGCTGGCGCCGGCGCGCAGTGCCTCGATCGCGGTGTCCAGGTCGGCGAAGGCGGTGATCAGCACCACCTCGAAGCTGTTGCCGCGCTCGCGCAGTTCCTTCAGCCAGGCGATGCCGCTCTTGCCCGGCAGCGCGATGTCCAGCACCACCAGGTCGAAGCGGTGGCGGCGCACCAGTTCGTCGGCGTCCTCGGCCGATTCGGCGGCGAACACCTGCCCCACCCGCGGCTGCAGCGTCTTCTCGAGGAAGTTGCGCATGCCCGGCTCGTCGTCGACCACCAGCACCGACGCGAGCGGCCAGCGCTCGGACAGTTGGGCAGCGGTCACGGCATCGAGGGTCATGGCTCGGCCGATTGTAGGAACGCGGTCTCGACAGCACCGCGGCGACAACTTGTCACCCCGGCAGCGACAACTTGTCGCGCCAACCCCCGGATCCACCCGGATGGATTTCGGGTTTACTCTCACGCCCAATCAGGGGGTGACCTATGCATCCGAGTGCATGGGTCCTCACGCCAGGAGCCTTCGATGAGCACACCCAAGACGCCCCAACTTTCGCGCCGCCGCATGTTCGCCGGCGCCGGCACCGCCGGCGCGCTGGCCGCGGCAGCCGTGGCCTTGCCGATGGCGCGCCAGGCCGAACCGGAGGCCGCCGCCGAACCCCGGCCGGCGCCCGAACAGGGCGGCGGCTACCAGGTGACCGAGCACGTGCTGCAGTACTACCGCACCACCACGATCTGACCGCCCCCGGGGCCGCGCGTCGCCGCGCCGCCCCTGGGCAGCCCAGCCGTCGCCACGCGGCCTCCAGGCCCACGAACCCGATCCGCCACCACGCGCGCCGCGCCTGCGCTGGCCCATGACAGACAGGAGACCTCCCATGCTGCTCACCCGCAAATCCACCAAGCCCGGGGCCACGTCGTCCAGCCTCGTCGCCAGCCTGGCGCGCGGCGTCGCGCGGGCCGTGCCCACGATGGACCGCCGCGCCTTCCTGCGCCGCTCGGGCCTTGGCGTCGGTGCCGGCATCGCCACCTCGCAGCTGATGCTGGTGCGCAAGGCGCAGGCCGCCGACCCCGCCAAGGCGGCCGACGGCGCGCGCAAGGTCGAGGTCAAGCGCACGGTGTGCGGCCACTGCTCGGTGGGCTGCGCCATCGATGCGGTGGTCGAGAACGGCGTGTGGGTGCGCCAGGAGCCGGTGTTCGACTCCCCCATCAACCTGGGCGCCCACTGCGCCAAGGGCGCCGCGGTGCGCGAGAACGGCCACGGCGAGTTCCGCCTGAAGTACCCGATGAAGCTGGTCGACGGCAAGTACCAGCGCATCTCGTGGGACACGGCGCTGGACGAGATCAGCGCCCGCATGCTCGAGCTGCGCAAGCAGAGCGGCCCCGACTCGCTGTTCTTCGTCGGATCGAGCAAGCACAACAACGAGCAGGCCTACCTGATGCGCAAGTGGGTGTCGCTCTGGGGCACCAACAACACCGACCACCAGGCCCGCATCTGCCACTCCACCACCGTGGCCGGCGTGGCCAACACGTGGGGGTATGGCGCGATGACCAACTCCTACAACGACATGCAGAACGCCAAGGCGGCGATCTACATCGGCAGCAATGCCGCCGAGGCGCACCCGGTGTCGATGCTGCACATGCTGCACGCCAAGGAGAGCGGCTGCAAGATGATCGTGGTCGACCCGCGCTTCACCCGCACCGCGGCCAAGGCCGACGAGTACGTGCGCATCCGCTCGGGCACCGACATCCCCTTCCTGTTCGGCGTGATGCACCACATCTTCAAGAACGGCTGGGAAGACAAGAAGTACATCGAGGACCGCGTCTACGGCATGGACAAGGTGCGCGAGGAGTGCCTGTCCAAGTGGACACCCGACAAGGTGCAGGAGGCCTGCGGCGTCGATGAAGCCACCACCTTCAAGGTGGCCAAGATCCTGGCCGAGAACCGCCCCGGCACCATCGTCTGGTGCATGGGCCAGACCCAGCACACCATCGGCAACGCCATCGTGCGCGCCTCGTGCCTGCTGCAGCTGGCGCTGGGCAACGTCGGCAAGAGCGGCGGCGGCACCAACATCTTCCGCGGCCACGACAACGTGCAGGGCGCCACCGACGTGGGCCCGAACCCCGATTCGCTGCCCGGCTACTACGGCCTGGCCGAGGGCTCCTGGAAGCACTTCGCCAAGACCTGGGACGTCGACTTCGAGTGGATCAAGAAGCAGTACGCGCCCGGCATGATGACCAAGCCCGGCATGACCGTGTCGCGCTGGGTTGACGGGGTGCTCGAGAAGAACGACCTGATCGACCAGGAGAGCAACCTGCGCGGCCTGTTCTTCTGGGGCCACGCGCCCAACTCGCAGACCCGCGGTCTCGAGATGAAGAAGGCGATGGACAAGCTCGACCTGCTGGTCGTGATCGATCCCTTCCCGTCGGCCACCGCGGCGATGGCGGCCATGCCAGGCAAGGCCGAAGATCGCAACCCCAATCGTGCGGTCTACCTGCTGCCGGCCACCACGCAGTTCGAGACCACTGGCTCGTGCACCGCGTCGAACCGCTCGATCCAGTGGCGCGAGAAGGTCATGGAGCCGCTGTGGGAAAGCCGCACCGACCACATGATCATGTACCAGCTGGCACAGAAGCTGGGCTTCGACAAGGAACTGGTCAAGAACTACAAGATGGTGCAGGGCAAGGGCGGCATGGAGCCCGAGACCGAGTCCATCCTCCGCGAGATCAACAAGAGCGTCTGGACCATCGGCTACACCGGCCAGAGCCCCGAGCGGCTGAAGGCGCACATGCGCAACATGAACGTCTTCGACGTGAAGACGCTCAAGGCCAAGGGCGGCATCGACAAGGAAACCGGCTACAAGCTCGACGGCGACTACTTCGGCCTGCCCTGGCCGTGCTACGGCACGCCCGAGCTCAAGCACCCGGGCTCGCCCAACCTCTACGACACCTCCAAGCACGTGATGGACGGCGGCGGCAACTTCCGCGCCAATTTCGGTGTCGAGCGCGACGGCGTGTCGCTGCTGGCCGGCGATGGCTCGCACTCGGTGGGCGCCGACCTGACCATGGGCTACCCCGAGTTCGACCACCTGCTGCTGAAGAAGCTGGGCTGGTGGGACGACCTCACCGAGGCCGAGAAGAAGGCCGCCGAGGGCAAGAACTGGAAGACCGATCCGTCGGGCGGCATCATCCGCGTGACGATGAAGGAGCATGGCTGCCACCCCTTCGGCAATGCCAAGGCCCGGGCCGTGGTGTGGAACTTCCCCGACCCCGTGCCGCAGCACCGCGAGCCGCTGTACAGCACGCGGGCCGACATGGTCGCCAAGTACCCGACGCACGACGACAAGAAGGCCTTCTGGCGCCTGCCCACGCTCTACAAGAGCGTCCAGCAGCAGAACAAGGACATCGGCAAGACCTTCCCGCTGATCATGTCCAGCGGCCGGCTGGTCGAGTACGAAGGCGGCGGCGAGGAAACCCGCTCGAACCCCTGGCTGGCCGAACTGCAGCAGGAGATGTTCGTCGAGATCAACCCCAAGGCTGCCAACGACCGCGGCATCCGCAACGGCGACTACGTCTGGGTCAAGACCCCGCCGATGGCTGCGGTGCCCGACTTCAAGGGCCTGCGCGTCAAGGCGATGGTCACCGAGCGGGTGGACGCCGAGACGGTGTGGCTGCCCTTCCACTTCTCGGGCCGATGGGGCGGCGTCGACCTGGCGCCCTACTACCCGGACGGCGCCAAGCCGGTGGTCCGCGGCGAGGCCATCAACACCGCCACGACCTACGGCTACGACAGTGTCACGATGATGCAAGAGACCAAGACCACGGTCTGCCAGATCGAACGCGCCACGGCTTAAGGAGACACCGCAATGGCCCGAATGAAATTCATCTGCGACTCCGAGCGCTGCATCGAGTGCAACGGCTGCGTCACCGCCTGCAAGGCCGAACACGACGTGCCCTGGGGCGTGAACCGCCGCCGCGTCGTCACGCTGAACGATGGCGTGCCCGGCGAGAAGAGCATCTCGGTGGCGTGCATGCATTGCAGCGACGCCCCCTGCATGGCCGTGTGCCCGGTCGACTGCTTCTACCGCACCGACGAAGGCGTGGTGCTGCACGACAAGGACGTGTGCATCGGCTGCGGCTACTGCAGCTACGCCTGCCCCTTCGGCGCACCGCAGTTCCCCACCAACGGCACCTTCGGCCTGCGCGGCAAGATGGACAAGTGCACCTTCTGCGCCGGCGGCCCCGAGGCCAACGGCACCGAGGCCGAGTACGAGAAGTACGGCCGCAACCGCCTGGCGGAAGGCAAGCTGCCGGCTTGCGCCGAGATGTGCTCGACCAAGGCCTTGCTGGGCGGCGACGGCGACGTGGTGGCCGACATCTTCCGCACCCGGGTGCTCACCCGCGGCAAGGGCAGCGAGGTCTGGGGCTGGGGCACGGCCTACGGCAAGCCCGCCTCGGGCGGCGCGCAACCGAAGACGGAAGGCACCAAGTCATGAGAACCCCCCTCACCCTGTCGCTGCTGGCCCTGGGCCTGGCCCTGTCGGCCTGCGGCGAGAAGGCCCAGACCACCAGCGCGCGCAAGTCCGACGGCAAGGCCTGGGAAATGGCCCCCAACGGCTACGTGGCCGGCGGCTGGAAGGCCGGTGACCAGGCCAGCTGGGAACAGCAGATGCGCCAGCGTGCGCAGGCCCAGAACGAGTACACGCGCTCGGCCGCCCAGCCGAAGTGACCGCGCTGCCGCAGGAGCATGGCATGTCCCAGCTGATCTCGAGAATGCTGCGCCCGCTGGGCCTGGCCGCGGTGCTGTGGCTCGCGGCCGTGGCTGCGCAGGCCCAGTCGTCACCGCCGGCCGACGCCGCGGTGGCCGCACCCAACGGCCCGCCCGCGGGCTTCGTCGCACCGACCGATCCCAAGCCGGACGAGTCCAACGCCCAGCGCAGCAAGACCCAGCCCGGCAACAACGCGCCGTTCTGGCGCTCGGTGCGCGAGTCGGGCAACCGCGAAGGCGTCACCAACCTGCCGGGCGCTGAGAAGGGCACGCTGATCCAGCCCTTCCTGCAGTACCCCGGCTCGCGCTTCACCACCGCCGGCGAGGCCTGGCGCCAGGTGCGCAACCAGTGGATCCTGCCGTACGGCGGCGCCTTGCTGTTCATCACCGTGCTGGCGCTGGCCTTGTTCTACTGGCGCAAGGGCCCGCTGGGCCGCGACCACGCCGACACCGGCCGCATGATCGAGCGCTTCACCCCGCTCGAACGCGCCGCGCACTGGTCCAACGCGTCGGCCTTCGTCGTGCTGGCCGTCTCGGGCATCGTGATGGCCTTCGGCAAGTTCCTGCTGCTGCCTGTCATGGGCAGCACCTTGTTCGGCTGGCTCACCTACGCGTTGAAGACCGCGCACAACTTCGTCGGCCCGCTGTTCGCGGTGTCGCTGATCATCGTGGTCGTCACCTTCGTCAAGGACAACATCGCCAGCGCGTCCGATTTCGTCTGGCTGAGCAAGGGCGGCGGCATGCTGGGCGATGAAGAGATCCCCTCGCACCGCTTCAACGCGGCCGAGAAGGGCATCTTCTGGTGGGGCATGTGCATCCCCGGCCTGGTGTCCATCGGTTCGGGCCTGGTGTTGAACAACCTGATCCCGGGCGTCGGCGACCTTCGAGGCGACATGCAGATCGCCCACATGATCCACTCGGTGAGCGCCATCCTGCTGATCACCGCGCTGCTGGGCCACATCTACATGGGCACCATCGGCACACGCGGCGCCTACAAGGGCATGCGCACCGGCTATGTCAACGAAGGCTGGGCCAAAGAGCACCATGCGCTCTGGTACCAGGATGTCCAGGCCGGCAAGATCCCCGCCAAGCGCTCGGCCGAACCAGCGCCCGCGCTGGGCCCGGCCACACCGCAAGCCTGACGATCCACGAGGGACCCCTTCCATGAAACAAACCGCCCTGCTCGCCGCCCTGGCGCTGGCCGCCACCGGCGCCTTCGCCAAGCTCCCGCCGCCGTCCGATGAGGCCAAGGCCAAGGCCGCCGAGGCCGCCGCCAAGACAGCCCACGGCGGCAAGGTCGAGGCCTACAAGCTGTGCCTGAGCATGGACCGCGTGGCCGCCGGCTATGTGGCCCAGGCGAAGAAGTCCGGCAAGGAGCCGAAGCCCGCCACCGCGACACCGCCCTGTGCCGACCCTGGCGCCTTCGTCTACCCGCCGCCGGCCTCGGCGCCCACCGTCACCGCCGCCGCGACGCCGACGGCACCGGCCGCGGCGCCCGCACCGACGAAGAAGTAGGTCGGTCATCGCCACCCGCATCGACGCCAGCGCCCGCTCGACCCCCTCTGCCATGCCCGCCGACTCCACTGCCCCACAGGCCTTTGGCGTACCGCGCGAATGGGTGCCGGTGGTCGGCGCGCCGCGACTGACGCAGGCGTCGGTGTCGCTGCTGCGAGAAATCGCCATCGTCGACGAGTGCGGCGACCGCCGCAGCATCCACATCCCCGCCGAGCGCCCGCTCACGGTCTTCATCGACAAGCGCGAACTCGTCACCTTGATGACCCTGGGGGCCTCACCCGAACTGCTGGTGCTGGGCTACCTGTGCAACCAGCGGCTGATCTCGCGCGTCGGCGAGGTCGAGTCGATCACGGTGGACTGGGACGTCGGCGCCGCCGCGGTGCGCACGCACCAGGGAGTGACCGACCTCGAGGCCCGAACGGCCCGCCGCGTGGTCACCACCGGCTGCGGCCAGGGCACGGTGTTCGGCGACGTGATGGCCGACCTCGACACCCTGCGCCTGCCCGGCCCCGAGGTGGCCCGCATCCGCCAGGGCACGCTGCACGGCATGCTCGAGGTCATGCGCCAGCGCAACAGCATCCACCGCAAGGCGGGCTCGGTGCACGGCTGCGCCCTCTTCCGCGGCGCCGAGATGCTGATGTTTGTCGAGGACGTGGGCCGCCACAACGCCATCGACACCATCGCCGGCTGGATGGCGCTGCACGGCGTCGAGGGTGGCGACAAGACCTTCTACACCACCGGCCGGCTGACCAGCGAGATGGTCATGAAGTCGGCGCAGATGGGCGTGCCGATCATCGTCTCGCGCAATGGCGTCACGGCCATGGGCCACGAACTGGCCACGAAGCTGGGCATGACCCTCTTCGGCCGCGCCGCCAACCGGCACTTCCTCTGCTACACCGGCTTCGAGCGCTTCGACTCCGAACCCGAGCCGCAGCGCGCGCCGGTGCGCGTCGTCTCGGGCTGACGGCCGCCCGGCCAGGGGCCCTGCGCCGCGCCACGCGCGTCTCGCTCAGCCTGCCGGCAGCGGCGGTGACCATGGGACGCGCCCGCAGGGGCACGCCTAGAATCCCGGGTCCATTCCCCCGAAACGGTCGGCCATGACCCGCAAGCTCTTCGTCACCACCGCGCTGCCCTACGCCAACGGCCCGTTCCACATCGGCCACATCATGGAGTACATCCAGGCCGACACCTGGGTGCGGGCGCATCGCATGCGGGGTTCGGAGGTGCGTTTCGTCTGTGCCGACGACGCCCACGGCGCGGCGATCATGATCGCCGCCGAGAAGGCCGGCAAGACGCCGCAGCAGTTCGTCGCCGACATCGCCGCGGCGCGGCCGGCCTACCTGAACGGCTTCCACATCGCCTTCGACAACTGGCACTCGACCGACGGCGCCGAGAACCACGAACTGGCGCGCGACATCTACCTGGGTCTGCGCCGCAACGAGCTCATCGACGTGCGCTCGGTCGAGCAGTTCTTCGACCCGGTGAAGGGCATGTTCCTGGCCGACCGCTTCATCAAGGGCGAGTGCCCCAAGTGCGGCGCCAAGGACCAGTTCGGCGACTCGTGCGAGGTGTGCGGCGCGGTCTACTCGCCCACCGAGCTGAAGAACCCGTATTCGGCCCTGTCGGGCGCCACCCCCGAACTGCGCAGCAGCGAGCACTACTTCTTCCGCCTGTCCGACCCGCGCTGCGTGGCCTTCCTCGAGCAGTGGACGCAGGACGGCAAGCTGCAGCCCGAGGTGGCCAACAAGGTGCGCGAATGGTTCACGCAGGCCGCCGATGCCGACGGCGTGATGACCGGTGGCCTGGGCGACTGGGACATCAGCCGCGACGCGCCCTACTTCGGCATCGAGATCCCGGACGCGCCGGGCAAATACTTCTACGTCTGGCTCGACGCGCCCGTGGGCTACCTGGCGTCGCTGAAGAACCTGGCCGGCAAGCAGGGCTGGGACTACGACGCCTACATGGCCGACCCGGCGGTGGAGCAGGTGCACTTCATCGGCAAGGACATCATCTACTTCCACACGCTGTTCTGGCCGGCCATGCTGCATTTCAGCGGCCGCAAGGTGCCCAACAACGTGTTCGTGCACGGCTTCATCACCGTCAGCGGCGAGAAGATGAGCAAGAGCCGCGGCACCGGCATCAGCCCGATGAAGTACCTCGAGCTCGGCCTCGACCCCGAATGGCTGCGCTACTACATCGCTGCCAAGCTCAACGCCCGCGTCGAGGACATCGACTTCAACCCCGACGATTTCATCGCCCGCGTCAATTCAGACCTGGTGGGCAAGTACATCAACATCGCCAGCCGCGCGGCGGGCTTCCTCAGCAAGCGCTTCGGTGGCCACCTGTCGTCCGACCTGGGCGTGGAGGGCCGCGTGCTGCTCGATGGCCTGCGCGCCCATGGCGCCGCGGTGGAACAGCTGTACGAGGAGCGCGAGTTCGGCAAGGCGGTGCGAGAGATCATGCTGCTGGCCGACCGGGTGAACGAGTACGTCGACCAGCACAAGCCCTGGGAACTGGCCAAGGGCGCGGGCGACGACGCCGCCAAGTCGGCGGCGCTGCACGACGTGTGCTCGGTGTGCATCGAGGCCTTCCGCCTGCTCACCATCTACCTCAAGCCCATCCTGCCGGCGCTGGCCGCCAAGGTGGAGGGCTTCCTGCGCGTCGAGCCGATGCAGTTCGCCGACGCCGCGCGCGCGCTGGGCCACCACGTCATCGGCGACTACAAGCACCTGATGCAGCGCGTGGACGCGGCCAAGGTCGACGCGCTGTTCGAGCCGCCCGCCGAGGTGCGCGTGGTGCCCGGCGGCGAAGACCTGGCCCCCGAGATCGGCATCGACGACTTCACCAAGGTCGACCTGCGCATCGCGCTGATCGTCGACGCGGCCCATGTCGACGGCAGCGACAAGCTGCTGCGCCTGACGCTCGACGTCGGCGAAGGCCGGCTGCGCAACGTGTTCTCCGGCATCAAGAGCGCCTACGAGCCGGCCAGCCTGGTCGGAAAGCACACGGTGATGGTGGCCAACCTGGCGCCGCGCAAGATGAAGTTCGGCGTCAGCGAGGGCATGGTGCTCGCCGCCAGCCACGCCGACGGCAAGGCGAACCCCGGCATCTTCGTGCTCGAGCCGTGGCCGGGTGCGACGCCCGGCATGCGCGTGCGTTGAAGCGCCGAACGCTGCTGGGCGCCGCGGCGCCATGGGGCTTGGGCACGTCGATGCCGTGGGCCTTGGGCACCGCGGCGGCACAGCCCGCCCCGCCCGCTGCGATGCACTTCGTGGCGCTGGGCGACATGCCTTACGGCCTGGACGGCCGCGCGGGCCCGGCCTTCCGCCACCTGATCGACCTGGTCAACGCCGAGCGGCCGCCCTTCTCGATCCACGTCGGTGACTTCAAGGACGGGCTGACCGAGTGCACCGATGCGCTCTTCGACCGGGTGCACGCGTACTTCCAGCGCTTCGATGCCGCCCTCGTGCTGACCCCCGGCGACAACGACTGGACCGACTGCCAGCGCCATGGCGCCGACCCGCTGGAACGCCTGCAGGCCCTGCGGCAGCGCTTCTATGCCACGGCCCAGTCGATGGGCCGGCGGCCGATCGCGCTGCAGCGCCAGCCCGACACCATGCCGGCCTACGCGCCCTACCGCGAGAACCAGCGCTGGCGCCACGGCAGCGTGCTGTTCGCCACCTGCCACGTGATCGGCCCGCGCGACAACACCGAGGCCGCGTCGGGCGCCCTGCGGATGGAGCAGCGCCGACGTGAAGCGGCCAACGCCCAGTGGGTGCGGGACGCCTTCGTGCGCGCGGCGGCCGAGGGCGCCACCGCGCTGGTGCTGGCGATGCAGGCCGATGTGTTCCGCCCGCAGCGCCACCGCGACGAGCCGCGGGAGGTGCGCAAGGCCTTCCGCCCGCTGATCAGCGACACGCTGCTGCCGCTGGTGCAGGCCGCAAGGCTGCCGGTGCTGCTGGTCCATGGCGACAGCCACCACCTGATCGCCGACCGCCCCTTCCGCGACCGACAGGGCACGCCGATCGACCGCCTGTGGCGCCTGCAGGTGCCGGGGGATGGCCGCATGCACGCGGTGCGCGTGACCGTGGACGGGCGGGCCGCCGAGCCGTTCAGCTTCCAGCAGATCTGGAACCCGATGGCCCCCGACCCACGCTGACCGGCCCGCGCCGCGGCGCGCTGCCGGGCCACGACCCGCCGGGGCCGAGCGGGCGCTTCATGCGCTCGGCCGTGCGGCGCGTGGTCTGGAACGGCGGGACGCCGCGATCTGCCGAACGGCGACGCGCCCCCATGCGGGCGCCATTGACGCGTCAGGGTGGTGTCGGTCGGCAATGGCATCATGCGCTGCATGCGAGCTTGCATGCTGGCCGATCCTCGTGTGGCGCACATGTCGCGGCGCCGGCGCTTCATCGTCCGCATGCGCCACGGTGGACCACCGGGCAGTCCCGTCTGCCCCGACCGTCCCACCCCACGGAGCCCGCATGCCACTGCCCTTTCGAGTCCAACCCTTCCGGCCCAGACTGCTCGATGCCCTGAAGGGCTATGACAAGCGACGGCTCGGCGCCGACATCGGCGCCGGCATCACGGTCGGCATCGTGGCGCTGCCGCTGGCCATGGCCTTCGCCATCGCCTCGGGCGTCAAGCCCGAGCAGGGACTGTTCACCGCCATCATCGCCGGGCTGATCATCTCGGCGCTGGGCGGCTCGCACGTGCAGATCGGCGGGCCAGCGGGGGCGTTCATCGTCATCGTCTACGGCATCGTCGAGCGCTACGGCCTGGCCAACCTGCTGATCGCCACCTCGCTGGCCGGCGTGCTGCTGTTCCTGATGGGCTGGCTGCGGCTGGGCGCGCTGGTGCGCTACATCCCGGTGTCCATCGTCATCGGTTTCACCAACGGCATCGCGGTGCTGATCGGCCTGTCGCAGCTGAAGGACCTGCTCGGCCTGAAGGTCGACAAGATGCCGGCCGACTTCTTCAGCCAGATCGCGGTCATCGGCAATCACATCGCCACCACCAACCTCACCGCGCTGGGCATGGGGCTGGCCTGCCTGGCCATCGTGGTGCTGTGGCCCAAGTCGTACACCATGCCGCAGGGCCCTGTGGGCGTGCGCGGCCACCTGCGCCGCTGGGCGGCGCACCTGCCGGGCACCATCGTCGCGCTGGTGGCCGCCACGCTGGCCACGGTGGCGATGGGGCTGCCGGTGGAAACCATCGGCTCGCGCTTCGGCGGCATCCCGCAGTCGCTGCCGGGCTTTGCGCTGCCCGACTTCAGCTGGCAGAGCGCCAAGCTGCTGGTCATACCCACCATCACCATCGCGCTGCTCGGCGCCATCGAATCGCTGCTGTGCGCCCGGGTGGCCGACAACATGGCGCCCGACCTGCCACGCCACGACCCCAACCAGGAGCTGATGGCGCAGGGCGTGGCGAATGTCATCGCGCCACTGTTCGGCGGCATCCCGGCCACCGGCACCATCGCCCGCACCGTGACCAACGTGCGCGCCGGCGGCACCTCGCCCATCGCCGGCATCGTGCACGCGCTCACGCTGCTGGTCATCGTGCTGGTGGCCGCGCCGCTGGCCCTGCACGTGCCGCTGGCGGCGCTGGCCGGCATCCTGCTGTTCGTGGCCTGGAACATGGGCGAGTGGCGCGAGTTCGCCCGCCTCAAGCACTTCCTGCTGCCCTACCGCACGGTGCTGGTGGGCACATTCCTGCTCACCGTGATCTTCGACCTCACCGTGGCGGTCGAGGTGGGCCTGCTGCTGGCCTGCGGCTTCTTCATCTACCGGATGAGCCAGCTGTTCACCGTGCACCCGCACCAGGGCTCGCCGCTGCCCGAGGGCGTGGCGGCGTTCGAGCTGTTCGGCTCGCTGTTCTTCGGCGCCGTCGGCAAGATCGAGGCCTTGCCGGCCCAGTTGCCGGCCGGCACCCGCGCGGTGGTGCTCGAAATGCACCGGCTGATCTCGATCGACACGTCGGGCATCGACGCGATGCAGCAGCTCCACCGAACCCTCAAGCGCCAGGGCATCGCGCTGGTGCTGGCCAACGTGAACCCGCAGCCGATGGGCCTGATCCGCCGCTCGGGCTTCGAGTACGAACTCGGTGCCGAGCAGATCGTGCCGTCCGTGGGCGACGCGTTCCCGGCCACCGGCGGCGACGCGTCGGCAGAGGCCAGCGCGTCATCAGCGGCCCCCTGAACCCACCCGTCCGTGCGATCGACCCGGCCCTGTCAGGCTGCCGACACCCTGAAGGCGCCTAAAATGCGCGGTCGACCCTGATCCCCCCTGGAAACCCGCCATGCCGTTCTTCTGGAAGCCCTACACGTCGGACGTGACGTCCTTCATCGAAGAGCTCAAGGCCAAGAAGCCCACGCTCGAGGCCGAACAGCAGGCCGGCCGAGCCCTGCTCTGGGACAAGGCCATCGACCGCGACGCGCAGGCCGAGTACCGCGCCGCGAACGTGCCGCAGAAGCCCTACGTCTACTTCGGCCCGAGCAGCAAGTAAGGCCCGGGTCGTGTCGGAGTCGATCGCCAGCAACGGCGCGACCCTGCCCCCCGGTGGCCCCGACACCGACGCCCTGCCGGTCGACGGCATCGCCGTGGCACGCCTGTATGGCGAGCCGCTGTTCAAGATGCCGCAGGACCTGTACATCCCGCCGGATGCGCTGGAGGTCTTCCTCGAAGCCTTCGAAGGCCCTCTCGACCTGCTGCTGTACCTGATCCGTCGGCAGAACTTCAACATCCTCGACATCCCGCTGGCCGACGTGACGCGCCAGTACCTGGCCTACGTCGACCAGATCCGCAACCACAACCTCGAGCTGGCCAGCGAATACCTGCTGATGGCCGCGATGCTCATCGAGATCAAGTCGCGGATGCTGCTGCCGGCGCGAAAGGCCGACGACGGCGCCGAGCCCGAAGACCCGCGTGCCGAACTGGTGCGCCGCCTGCTCGAGTACGAGCAATTCAAGCTGGCCGCCGCGCGGCTCGATGCCCTGCCGGTGATCGGACGCGACTTCCTGCGGGCCGAGGTTACGATCGAGCAGAGCCTGCAGCCGCGCTTTCCCGATGTGGCGGTGGTCGACCTGCGCGACGCCTGGCTCGACATCCTCAAGCGCGCCAAGCTCAACCAGCACCACCGCATCAGCCGCGAGCAACTTTCGGTGCGCGAGCACATGAGCATCGTGCTGCGCCGGCTGCAGGGCCAGCGCTTCGTCGAGTTCCACGACCTGTTCGAGCCCACCCGCGGCCCGGCGGTGATGGTGGTCACCTTCATCGCGATGCTCGAACTGGCGCGCGAGCGCCTGCTCGAGGTGACGCAGGCCGAGGCCTTCGCGCCGATCTACGTGCGGCTGTCCTACCAGCCGTCCTGAGCGACCTTCGAGCCGGGCTGCGTCAGCCGGCCAGCGGCGCCACGGCGTCCACCACCACCAGCCCGACGCCACCGCGCAGGCGCTGCGCCCAGCGCCACACCGGGGCGTCGTTGGCCCGCGCGCCCGGGCCGGCGTCCAGCCGCTCCTGCAGCGCGCAGGGGCGCCAGGCCACCTGGCCCGGCGGCAGGTCGGGCGGCGACAGCGCACCCCACACCACCCGCAGGCGCAAGGGCGCGACGGGGGTCTCGACGCAGTCCAGCCGGTCGATGGTGAGCCAGCGTCGCCGACGGCGCACCACCGGCAGCACCCAGCCTACCGAGCCCAAGGGCTTGCCGCCGGCCACATCCGCCTGCAGGGCCGCCGCGTCGAGCTGCAGCCCGATCAGCGCCGCCGGCCCGGCCAGCCCGGGGCCGTACCAGGCGGCCCACTCGTCGGCAAAGCGCCGGGCCAGCGCAGCCGGTGTCAGCGGCTCGGCCTGGCGCCACACCACCGGCGGCGCATCGGTCGGGTCGTCGCGACCGCGCTCGAGGTCGAAGGCCAGCGTCGCGGGCATCAGGCGGGCCCTTGCGCCGCGCGCTCCTCAGGCGCCGCCGTGTCCGCCTGCGCGGGCGCGGCCGGCAGCGTCAGGCTGAACACCGACCCATGGCCCGGCACCGACCGAAGCACGAGCCCGGCACCCGACAGCGCGGCCAGGCGGCGCACGATCGCCAGGCCCAGTCCCAGCCCCTGGCGGCGCGGTGCCGAGGCGGTGCCCGGGCCCTCGGCCACCTGCACGAATTCGTCGAAGATGCGCGCCTGGTCGGCCGGCGCGATGCCGATGCCGCTGTCCCACACCTGCAGCAGCACCTGGTCGCCGCGCGGCCGTGCCGCCACCAGCACGCCGCCGTCGTGCGTGCAGCGCAGCGCATTGGCCATCAGGTTGCGCAGGATGCGCTCCACCAGCAGCGGGTCGGCATGCACGCGGCGGTGCCCGCCGCGCAGCACCAGCAGCAGGCCCTTCTCGAAGGCCACCGGCTCCATGTGCGGCCGCAGGCGCTGGTAGACCTCGTCCAGCGCAAAGTCGCACGGCCGCGGGTCGACGCCTCCGGCGTCGATGCGGGTGATGTCCAGCAGTTCGGTGAACAAGCGGTCGAGCGCCTCGACCGACTCGCCGACGCGCGCGACCAGCGGTGCCAGCGGCGCATCCCGGTTGGCCGTGCGCAGCGCCCCGGCGAACAGCGCCAGGGCATGCAGCGGCTGGCGCAGGTCGTGGCTGGCCGCGGCGAAGAAGCGGGTCTTGGCCTGGTTGGCCGCCTCGGCCTCCGCACGGGCGCGGTCGGCCTCGATGCGTGCGCCTTCGGCCTCGACGCGTGCGCCTTCGGCGGTGGCGCGGGCGCGGTCGGCAGCAGCGGTCTCGTCACGCAGCTCGGCGATCAGCTGGCGGGTGCGCGAGCGCAGCTGCAGCAGGTGGCGGAACGCGGTGTGGAAGTTGCGGCCCAGCAGCGCCGCAGTGACGAGGATCAGCGCCATCACCGTGGCCAGCCACAGGCCATTGGGATCGCCCTCGGCCAGCACCCGCGCGATCGCCGGCACGATGGCCAGCGCCAGGTAGGCCAGGTACACCCGCCCCTGTGTGGCCAGCGACGGGATCGAACCGACGCACAGGCCATTGACCACCAGCAGCAGCGCGGCGCGCTGTACCGCGTCGCCCGCGCCATAGAACTGCCACGCCGCGAAGCCCCACAAGGTGCCCGAAGCCAGGGCGCCGGCATTCCAGCGGCGGCGCCAGCGCTGGCTGGCCTGGTCGCCCAGTGGCGAGACCGCATCCGCGCGGCGGTGGGCCAGCGCCAGGCCGAGCCGCGCCAGCCACACCAGCGCGAAGGCCCCCAGCCAGCCGGTCACCTGGCCGGCGGCGGCCGTACCGGCGAACAGCCAGCCGACGATGCCGGCGCCCAGGCCATTGCCCAGCAGCGACGAGCCGGTATAGGCGTACAGGCCGCGCACCTGCTCGGCCCGCATCCCATCAGGCAAGGCGGGTCGGGCCGCCGCGCTGCGGAAGCCGCCGGGCGCGTCGACGCCGTCGGGGTCATCACGGCCGTCGAACGCGTCGCCCCGGCTCGCGACGGTGTCGCGCCCGCGCATCGATCCGTTGGCGCCGCGGGCCAGGACCATGGCCGTCAGGGCCGCGGCGGGGTAGGTGTCGGGGCCGCGCCGCCAGACTGGTTCATCTGGCTCACCGCCAGCACCGCCTGCGTGCGCGACGACACGCCCAGCGCGCGCAGCACCGCGGCCACGTGGTCCTTCACCGTCTCGACCGACAGCTTCAGCTCGCGGGCGATCAGCTTGTTGGGCAGGCCCTTGAGCAGCAGCGCCATCACGTCGGACTGGCGCGGCGTGAGGCCCAGCGATTCGACGCTGGCCGGGCGCTGGTGCACCTCGGCGCTGGCCAGTTCGGCGATCGAGGGCGTGGCGCCCGCGCCGGCCCGCAGTTCGCTGGCGGCGACAGGCCGCGACAGCATGCCCAGCATCGCGGGCGGAAGGTAGACACCGCCGGTCGTCACCATGGCCAGCGCGTCGACCAGCTCGCGGTTGGACGTGCGCTTGGGCACGAAGCCCATCGCGCCCATGTCGATGGCGCGGATCATGTCGCTGTGGCGCTCGGTGGCCGACACCACCACCACCGGCAGCAGCGGGTAGCGGCTGCGCAGGTCGGCCAGCACCTCGAAGCCGTCGGTGTCGCCCAGCGACAGGTCGAGCAGCACCAGGTCGAAGTCGTCCGCGGCCGCCAGCTCGGCGTTGGCGCGCCCGGCGTCGAGCACGCCAACCACCTCGATGCCGCGGTCCAGGCCGTGGATCACGGCGGTGAGCGCCGAAAGGATCAGGGGGTGGTCGTCGACCAGCAACACCTTCATCGCCATGCCTCGTTTGCCGCAACGGCTGACATGCTACCTGCGCGCACGGCCGGCCCGGGCCGGCGGCGCGGGCGCCATCGTCAGGTGAAGCGACGCGCCACGGTCTCGGCCACGCACACCGGCTTGTCGACGCCCTCGCGCTCGATCGTGACCTCGGTGATCAGCTGCGCACCGCCGTCGATCGGCTCGAAGGCCTTCAGGCGCAGGTGGCCGCGCAGGCGGCTGCCCGAGGGCACCGGGCCGGTGAAGCGCACGCGGTTCAGGCCGTAGTTGACGCTCATGCGCACGTCGTCGACGACCATCGCCGACTGCGCGAACTCGGGCACCAGCGACAACGTGAGGAAGCCGTGCGCGATGGTGGTGCCGAAAGGCCCAGCCGCGGCGCGTTCGGGGTCGACGTGGATCCACTGGTGATCGCCGGTGGCGCGGGCGAACAGGTCGATGCGCTCCTGGTCGACGGTGATCCAGTCGCTGGTGGCGAGGTGCTCGCCGACCTTGCCGCGCAGCGACTCGAGGGTGGCGAAGTGGGTGGTGGCGTGTGCAACGGGAGAGGGGGTCATTGGCCGAGCCATTCGAGGAGGGGTTGCCACTGCTGCAGGTCGCGCGCGACGCGGCCGGGGGCCACGTCCCACAGCGTCAGGCCGCGGGCGGCGAGGTGGACGTAGTTCTGCGTGTCGCGCAGGTCGGCCAGCCACGGCAGCGACAGCGTGGCGACGAATTCGTGCAGGTGGCCGGTGGCATGGGTGTGGTCCTTCACGCGCATGCCCACCAGGCCCATGGCCACCTTGTCGGCGCGCGCATGCGATCGCAGCGCCTGCACGAAGGCGTGGGTGGCCTGGATGTCGAACAGGCTGGGCTGCAGCGGCACCACCAGGCGGTCGGCGATCTTCAACGCGGCCTCGAAGGGCTTGCCGGTCAGGCCGGCCGGGGTGTCCAGCACCACGTGCGTGGTGCCCCTGGGCGGGCGCAGCACGCGCTCGTCCTCGATGTCCCAGCCACGGATGGCCGGCAACTGCGGCGGCCGCAGCGCCAGCCATTGGCGCGACGACTGCTGGCGGTCGATGTCGCCCAGCATGACCGCGTGGCCCTGCCGCGCCAGCCAGCCGGCCAGGTTGGTGGCCAACGTGCTCTTGCCGACACCGCCCTTGGGATTGGCGACCACGATGACC
The DNA here is from genome assembly GCF_002198735.1 of Ideonella sp. A 288. Classification (GTDB taxonomy): domain Bacteria; phylum Pseudomonadota; class Gammaproteobacteria; order Burkholderiales; family Burkholderiaceae_C; genus Pseudaquabacterium. The sequence goes on along the minus strand of NZ_MWLO01000069.1, from coordinate 28,899 downwards.
GGCATCTGCAGGCTCCGTCGAAAGAGGTGGATTTGCTGCGATATTACGAGAGCCGCCCGGCGCCCCGTCACCGGGCAAACCCACTGGACGGCCGCACCCCACCACCCACCCTTTGCCATGGCCCGCGTCCTCGTCCTCGTCGCCCACCCCGAGCTGGAGCATTCGCGCGTCGGCCGCGCACTGATGCAGGCCGCCGCCACCCTGCCCCCGGCCGACGTGGAGGTGCGCGACCTGTACGCCCGCTACCCCGACTACCTGGTCGACGTGGCGGCCGAGCAGGCCGCGCTCGAGGCGGCCCGGCTGGTGGTGTGGCTGCACCCGGTCCACTGGTACGGCATGCCGCCGCTGATGAAGCTGTGGCTCGACGAGGTGTTCCGCTTCGGCTGGGCCTACGGGCCCGGCGGCGACCGCCTGCGCGGGCGCGACCTGTGGCTGGTCACCTCCACCGGCGGGGCCGAGTCGTCCTACCGACCCGACGGCCACAACCGCTACTTCTTCGACGCCTTCCTGCCGCCCTACGAGCAGACGGCCGTGCTGGCCGGCCTGCGCTTCCTGCCGCCGCTGGTGATGCACGGTGCGCAGCGGGTGGACGACGCCGCGCTGGCCGCGCATGCGCAGGTGTTCGCCGACCGCCTGCGCACCTGGCCCGACTGGCCGGAGATGGCCGACCTCGCACCCTGCCCGACCTGCGAGGTGCCTGCGGATGCCCGCCCGGTCGACGACCCGGGCCCCCTGGCTGGAGGCACCTGAAATGAAACGACCCCAAGCTCACTGCGTTCGCGGCCCCCGAGGGGCGCGTCAGTCCCTTCGGGCGGCCGGGCGGAACTGACATGGAGCACACCGACTGGCTCGGCACCAGCCTGGTCTACCTGGCCGCCGCGGTGCTGGCCGTGCCGCTGGCGCGGCTGCTGGGCCTGGGCGCCATCATCGGCTACCTGGGCGCCGGCATCGCCATCGGGCCGTGGGGCCTGAAGCTCGTCACCGACCCACAAGCCATGCTGCACTTCGCCGAGTTCGGCGTGGTGCTGATGCTCTTCCTGGTGGGGCTTGAGCTCGAGCCGCGGCGCCTGTGGGCGCTGCGCCGGCCGATCTTCGGCTGGGGCAGCGTGCAGTTGCTGGGCAGCGCGGCCATCCTGCTGGGCGTGGGCATCGCCGCCGGGCTGCCCTGGCCGGTGGCGCTGGTGGCCGCGTTGGGCCTGGCCATGTCGTCCACCGCCATCGGCCTGGGCGTGCTGGCCGAGCGCAACCTGATGGCCACCAGCTCGGGCCAGAGCGTGTTGAGCGTGGCGCTGCTGCAGGACATCGCCGCGATCCCGATCCTGGCCCTGGTGCCGCTGCTGGCCACCGCCGACGCGCACGCGCAGGGCAATGGCTGGCTGGGCGCGGCCAAGGCGCTGGGCGTGATCGCCGCCATCGTGCTGGGTGGCCGCCTGCTGCTGCGCCCCGCGCTGCGCTGGATCGCCCGCAGCGACACGCCCGAGATCTTCACCGCCGCGTCGCTGCTGCTGGTGGTGGCCACGGCCGCGCTGATGCAGTCGGTGGGGCTGTCGATGGCGCTGGGCGCCTTCCTGGCCGGCGTGCTGCTGGCCGAGAGCGAATACCGCCGCGCACTTGAAACCGACCTGGCGCCGTTCAAGGGCCTGCTGCTGGGCTTGTTCTTCATCGCCGTGGGCATGAGCATCGACTTTGCCGTGGTGCTGCAGCGGCCGGGCCTGATCGCCGCGGTGGTGGCGGGCTTCCTGCTCGTCAAGGCCGCGGTGCTGTGGGGCATGGCGCGCGCGATGCCGCTGCCGCTGGTCGAGCGGCCGGTGTTCATCGTGCTGCTGGCGCAGGGCGGTGAATTCGGCTTCGTGGTCTTCCAGACCGGGCAGCAGGCCGGCGTGATCTCGGCGGCCACGGCCTCGTTCCTGGTGGCGGCGGTGGCACTATCGATGCTGGCCACGCCGCTGCTGCTGGTGGCGATGGACCGCTGGCTGGCGCCGCGCCTGGCCGCGCGCCGCGACGGCCCGGCGCCGCCCACATTGGCCGAGCCGCAGCAGGCGCCGGTGATCATCGCCGGCTTCGGCCGCTACGGCCAGGTGGTGGGCCGCCTGCTCAGCGCCAACGGCCTGTCGGCCACGGTGCTGGACCACTCGGCCGACCAGGTCGAGACGGTGCGCCGCTTCGGCTGGAAGGTGTTCTACGGCGACGCCACGCGGCTCGACCTGCTGCGCATGGCCGGGGCGGCCGAGGCCCGGGTGTTCGTGCTGGCCATCGACGACGTGGACCAGAGCGTGGCCGTGGCCCGCCTGGTGCGCGAGCACTTCCCGCAGCTGGTGGTGGTGGCCCGCGCGCGCAACGTCACCCACTACGCCCAGTTGCGGCAGGCCGGCGTGGCGCTGATCGAACGCGAGACGCTGGATTCCGCGCTGATGAGCGCGCGCAGCGTGCTCGAGGCGCTGGGCTGGCAGCCGCACACCGCGCGCAACCAGGCGCTGCGGTTCCGCCAGCACACGGTGGACATGATCGAGCGGATGGCGCCGCACCTGGGCGACGAGCAGAAGCTCATCGACGTGGCACGGCTGGGCCGACAGCAGCTGGAACAGGTGTGGGCCGAGGAGCGCGAGGCCGCCGCCCGCGAGCGGCGCCGCGGTCCTTGGCCCGCAGCGGCGCCGAACGGCCCGCCCGGCGACGAGCCCCCGCCTTGACGCCCGTGGGCACGGTCAAAGCGGCCGCAACCCGTCCCACAGCAGCTTGGTGCCGGTGATCAGCAGGCCGAGGTGGAAGATCCGGTAGAACATCGTCTGCGGGATCGACCGCACCAGGCGCACGCCGGCCCACACACCCACCGGGGCCAGCGGCGCCAGCACCGCCGAGGTGCCCATGTTCTGGCCGTCGATCAGGCCCAGCCAGGCGTAGGGCAGCCACTTGGCGGCGTTGACCGCCGCGAAGAACACCGCCATCGTCGCCGTGAAGCGCACCGGTGGCAACTTCAGGGGCAGCACGTAGAAGCCGATCGGCGGCCCGCCGGCGTGCGCGACGAAGCTGGTGAAGCCCGAGGTGGCGGCCAGCACCCGGCCCAACCAGCGCGCCGGCGGCGGTGCGTCGGCCCGCGGCGGCCGCAGCACGCGGATGGCCAGGAACATCAGCGTCAGCCCGCCCACCATCGCCGCCACGGTGCGCGCCGACAGCAGGCTGAACAGCGCGAAGCCGATCACCGTGCCCACGATGCCGGCGGGCAGCAGCAGCTTGAGCAGCGCCGCATCGCGCTCGCGCCACAGCGCCTTCAGGCCCAGCGCGTCCATGATGGCCAGCAGCGGCAGCAGGATGGCCGCGGCCTGCGGCACCGGCACGGCCAGCGCCATCAGCGGCACCGCCAGCGCGCCGAAGCCGGCGCCGAAGCCGCTCTTGCTCAGCCCCAGCATCAGCACCGCCGGCACGGCCACCGCATAGAAGCCCGGGTCGGTGACGATCATCGTGCCGGCCGGCGACAATGCCGCGGTTCCACCGTTCGATCGCAACGCCTGCGCATGCCTGGGCCTTCGGGTCGTGTCACGCCGCGATTGTCGTGCCCCACCCCGGCGTCAGCCCAGCTTCACGGCTGCAGCACCGCGAGCCACCCAACCGTCGCCATGTTCCAGCCCTCCCAGCACGATGTCCGCCGCTTCTTCTGCGAGGCCTGGCGCAAGCACCGCGACGGCCTGCCGCTGACACAGATGGAGGCGCTGGCCACGCCCTGGCTCGACCAGCACCCCGAATACCACGCCGACCTGTCCGACGTCGACGCCGCGCTGGCGGCCAGCTTCGCGGTGGAAGACGGCCGCACCAACCCCTTCCTGCACCTGTCGATGCACCTGTCGATCACCGAGCAGTGCGGCATCGACCAGCCCACCGGCATCCGCCAGGCGGTGGAACTGCTGGCCGCGCGGCGGCAATCGCTGCACGAGGCCCACCACGAGGTGATGGAGTGCCTGGGCGAGATGATCTGGGCGTCGCAGCGCAGCGGCCTGCCGCCCGACGGCCACGCCTATTTGGACGCCGTGCGCCGCCGCGCCACGCGCTGATCTGGCCAGGCCCGAGCGCCGCGCTAAGCCCTCGGGCGACGCATCACTTGCCGATCGTCACCCACTGCACGGTGACGAAGTTGTCAGCCCGGTGCGGCACGTCCACGTTGCTGCGCGCGGCCCAGGGGATCACCTGGCGGTGCAGCGGGATGGTGTGCACCTGCTCCTTCCATTCGGTGAGCGCGGCGCGGATGAGCTGTTCGCGCTTCTTCGGGTCGGTCTCGGCGCTGGACTGCGCGGCCAGCGCATCGAACTTGTCGTTGCGCACCTGGCTGTAGTTGTACAGGCCCACGCCCTTCTCGCCGCGGTTGCGCATCACCGGGGTGAACAGCGTCTCGGCGTCGGTGATGGCGCCGCCCCAGCCGTACATGAACAGGCTGGTGTCGAGCTTCTCGACCTTGGGGAAGTACAGCGTGCGCGGCATGGCGTTGACACGCAACTTGACCTTCAGCTGCGCCCACATCGAGGCCAGCGCGACGCAGATCTCCTCGTCGTTGACGTAGCGGTTGTTCGGGCAGTCGAGCGTCACCTCGAAGCCGTCGGCGTAGCCCGCGTCGGCCATCAGCTTGCGCGCGGCGGCCAGGTCGTAGGGCAGGCGGCGCTCGATCTCGGGGTCGTTGAACGAGGCCAGCGGCGACGGCGTCATGCTGCCGGTGGGCGCGCTCATGCCGTTCATCAGCTTGGTCTTCATCGTCTCGACGTCGATGGCCTGGTACAGCGCCTTGCGCACGCGCAGGTCCTTGAACGGGTTCCTGCCCTTGACGCTGCTGTACAGCAGTTCGTCCCGGCTCTGGTCCAGGCCGATGAAGACGATGCGGTTCTCGGGGCCGTCGAGCACCTTGATGCCGGCCACCGAGCGCAGCCGGGCCAGGTCGCGCGGCGCCGGGTCGTGCACAAAATCGATTTCGCCGGAAATCAAGGCCGCCAGGCGCGTGGCGTCGTTGGCGATCGGGGTGTAGACCACCTCCTGCACATTGCCCTCGTGCTGATTCCACCACGCGCCGTTGCGGCGATAGGTGGTCTTGATGCCGGGCGCGCGATTGACCAGGATGAACGGCCCCGTGCCGTTGGCGTTGAGCGAGGCGTGGGTCTCTTCCTTGTTCTTGTAGTCCAGCGGCTTGGTGACCCGGTGCTTCTCGCTCCAGGCCTTGTTCATGATGGACAGCAGCTCGATGTGCTGCAGGAATACCGGGTTGGCGCCGCGCAGCTGGAACTCCACCGTCAGCTCGTCCACCTTGCGCGGCTCGCCCACGGCATTGGCATAGGTGGAGAACTGCGAGGTGATCTCCTGCGCGCGCTTGACCGAGAACACCACGTCGTCGGCCGTGAACGGCGCGCCGTCGTGGAACTTCACGCCCGCGCGCAGCTTGAAGCGCCACAGCAGCGGCGACACCTGCTGCCACTCGGTGGCCAGCGCGGGCACGAGCTCGAGCTTGCGGTTGCGGGCCACCAGGCGCTCGTACACCTGCTGGTTCATGCTGTTGGTCAGGCCCTCGTTCTGCGAGTGAGGGTCCATGGTCTGCGGGTCGCCCTGGCTGGCCCAGCGGAAGGTCTGGGCGGGCGCCGCGGCGGCCATGGCCAGCGCAGCCACGGCGATGCACGTCTGCAGGACGCGTGGGATGGGGGTCATGGCGCGCATGGAACGGGTCAGGCCGGCTGGTAGCCTTCTTCGGCCAGCGCGGCGGCAAAGCGCTCGGCCGGCTGCTGCGAGTCGATGCGCACCTGGTGGGCCGGCAGGTCGATCTGGAGCTGGGCCGCGGCGTCGATGCGCTGCACGGTTTCGGTGACGGCGCGCACGCAGTGGCCGCAGGTCATCGTGGGCAGGGTGAACTCGATCATGGCGAAAGCCTCTGGGTTGGAGCAGCAGCCCGCAGTATCGGGCCTGTGCCGCCCGCCAGGCAATCGCAGGGCCGAGGCCGGCCCGCTCAGTGGCTGCGCGCCAGCACCTCGTCGCCGGCCCACAGCGAATCGAGCTGCGGGAAGTTCCACTTCGACGGCTGCTCGCGGTCGACGATGCGGTCGGCGCAGCCCGCCCGGCTGAGGTCCATCACCACCGGCGTGATGGGCAGCGACGAGCGGGTCGAGAAGAAGGCCTTGACGATCGGCGCGGTGAGTGCGGCGCCGTTCTGCTCCATCACCACGGCCAGCTTGCCCGACTCCAGCCGCACCAGCGAGCCGTTGGGGTAGATGCCCAGGCTGCGCACGAAGGCGCGGAAGGTGGCCTCGTCGAAGTGGCCCTTCCACGAGGCCATGCGGGCGATCGATTCGGCCGGGTCCCAGCCGGCCTTGTAGGGCCGGTTCGAGGTGATGGCGTCGTAGACATCGCACACCGCGCCCATGCGCGCCATCGGCGAGACGGCGTCGCCGGCCAGCTGGTGCGGGTAGCCCCGGCCGTCCATGCGCTCGTGGTGGTGCAGGCACACGTCGAGCGCCACCTCGCCGGTGCCATTGGCCTCCTGCAGCATCTCGTGGCCGCGCACCGGGTGCGTGCGGATGATGGCGAACTCGGCGTCGGTCAGCTTGCCCGGCTTGTTCAACACGTCCAGCGGCATCGCCGCCTTGCCCAGGTCGTGCAGCAGGCCGGCCAGGCCGGCCTCGCGGCAGCGCTCGTCGTCCAGGCCGAGCTGCCGGCTCAGCGCCACCATCAGCGCGCACACCGCCACCGAGTGCATGTAGCTGTAGTCGTCCTGCGTCTTCAGCCGTGCCAGGCTGACCAGTGCGCCCGGGTTGCGGAACACCGACGAGGCGATGTCGTCGACCAGCGGCAGGCAACGGTCGGCGTCCAGCGCCTTGCCCAGGCGGGCCTCGGCGAACATCGAGGTCACGGCCTCGCGCGAGCGGTTGCACAGTTCGGCGGCCTTGCGCAGCTCGGCGGCCATCGGCTGCGAGGCCGGCGGCAGCACCGATGGCGTCGCCGGGGCTGCGGGGTCGGCCACCGCGGCCGCAGTGGGCGACGACGACGCCACGTGGAAGGCCGATGGGCGGCGCGGCGCCGGCAGGTCGTCGACCACGGCCACGTCCAGGCCGCGGGCCACGTCGATCCAGCAGTCGCGCACCTTGCTCTCGCGCAGGCGCCGGAGGTCGTCCGCGTCGGTGAGCACGAAGCGCGTCTTCCAGAACGGGTGGTCGAGCCAGGCACCTTCCATGGCATGCAGGTGCATGCCCAGGCGCAGCGCCGAGACGGGGATCTTCTTCAGGGTGCTGTCGCGCTGGGCCATGGTTCACGGCTGATATCGGCCGATCGGGCCAGGCACTTGAACCGAACGCCCGGTGCAGAACGAAGAAACCGCTGCCGAGGCAGCGGTTTCACAGGGGCCCGGCCGGCGTCGCCGACGGGCCGGGGAGCGATCAGCGGCGGCCGGACTGCGGCACCACCTTCAGGTCGCCGGGCATCGCGGCGATGTAGGCCGCCACCTGCTTGAGTTCGCCGCTGGTGAAGGTGAGCTTCTTCTTGCCGCCCGACTCTTGCACGACCTGGCTGCGCATCGTGGCGTTGCTGCGCCCGACGTTCGGGTTGCCGTCGGTGTGGTAGGCCTTCAGGGCCACCTGCAGGTAGTCGGCATGCTGGCCGGCCAGCCGCGGGAAGGCGGGGTCGATCGGCGTACTGAAGTTGGCGCCGTGGCAGGCCACGCAGGCGGCCAGCCGATCCTTCAGGGCCTCGGGCGGTGCGGCCACGGTGGTGGCCGGCGCGGCGGCACCGGCGGCCTTGCCGTGCGATTCGTAGTAGGCGGCCAGATCGGCCATGTCCTGCTCGGTGAGCGAGGCCGCGATGCCACGCATGGTCGGGTGCTTGCGATCCCCCTTGGCGTAGGCCTGCAGCGAAGCGACGATGTACTTGCCGCCCTGGCCCGAGATCATCGGCACCTTGTGCACTTCGGGGAAGGTGGCCTGGTAGCCGACGATGCCGTGGCAGCCGATGCACATGGCGGCCTTGCTGGCCCCCCGGGCCGCGTCGCCGGGCTTGGCCTCCTGGGCCTGCGGCAGGGTGCAGATGCCGGACAGGGCCAGCAGCAGGGGAAGCGCTTTCTTGATCATTGCTCGGACGTGGGTTGCTGCGGTTGAGAGGCCAGAGCCGCGAAATGCCTACGGCATGTGCGTGCCGGCGCGTTTGCGGGCGATCAAAAGATTATAGGACCGACACTTATACTGACCCGCACCCGCAAGAACCCGCACGAACCCACCCGGCGCACCATGAAATTCCAAGGCACAGACAACTACGTCGCGACGCAAGACCTGATGCTCGCCGTCAACGCGGCGATCACGCTCAAGCGGCCCCTGCTGGTCAAGGGCGAGCCCGGCACCGGCAAGACCATGCTCGCCGAGGAAGTGGCCAGTGCGCTGGGCATGCCGCTGATGCAGTGGCACATCAAGAGCACCACCAAGGCCCAGCAGGGCCTGTACGAGTACGACGCGGTGAGCCGCCTGCGCGACAGCCAGCTCGGCGACGAGAAGGTCAAGGACATCCACAACTACATCGTGCGCGGCACGCTGTGGCAGGCCTTCACCACCGAGCAGCCGGTGGCGTTGCTGATCGACGAGATCGACAAGGCCGACATCGAGTTCCCGAACGACCTGCTGCGCGAACTCGACCGCATGGAGTTCTACGTCTACGAAACGCGCGAGCTGATCAAGGCGCGGCACCGGCCGGTGGTGTTCATCACCTCCAACAACGAGAAGGAACTGCCCGACGCCTTCCTGCGCCGCTGCTTCTTCCACTACATCAAGTTCCCCGACGCCGACACGATGAAGCGCATCGTCGACGTGCACTTTCCCGGCCTGAAGCAAGAGCTGCTCACCGCCGCGATGAAGACCTTCTACGACGTGCGCAACCTGCCCGGCCTGAAGAAGAAGCCCAGCACGTCCGAGCTGCTCGACTGGCTGAAGCTGCTGGTGGCCGAGGACATCCCGCTCGAGGCCCTGCAGAGCAAGGACGAGAAGGTCAGCGTGCCGCCGCTGGTGGGCGCGCTGCTGAAGAACGAGCAGGACGTGACCCTGTTCGAGAAACTCGTGTTCATGCAGCGGCACAACCGCTGATGCGCCCAATCACTGAGCCGCTCACGCTGGCCGGGCCGCAGGCGCGGCTGGTGCTACTGTCGTCCGACCACCACGATGCCCTGGTCGACGCGGTGCGCGACGGCGACCTGTGGCAGCTCTGGTACACGGCCATCCCGGCGCCCGAGCGCATGGCCGCCGAGATCGAGCGCCGCCTGGGCCTGCTGGCCAGCGGCTCGATGCTGCCCTTCACCGTGCTCGACGGCACGGGCAAGGTGGTCGGCATGACCACCTACATGAACATCGACGCCACCCACCAGCGCGTCGAGATCGGCTCCACCTGGTATGCGCGCAGCGCCCAGCGCACGCCGCTCAACACCCAGTGCAAGCGGCTGCTGCTGGCCCATGCCTTCGACACGCTCGAATGCATCGCGGTGGAGTTCCGCACCCACCGCTTCAACACCCAGAGCCGCCGCGCCATCGAGCGCCTGGGCGCGCAGCTCGATGGCATCCTGCGCAATCACCAGCGCGCGTCCAATGGCACGCTGCGCGACACGGCCGTGTACAGCATCACCGCCGACGAATGGCCCACCGTGCGGGCCCACCTAGATTTCCAGCTGTCGCGCGGCTGATTGCACGGCTCGGCGCACCACGTTTCCTCTGCGACCGCCTGCTGTCCGTCGCCGCCCCCTCTCACCGCCCCACCCCCTCGGAGCGAGCATGGCCCGCAAGAAGCCGATCGGCGTCGATGACCTGTGGCAGATGGAACGCGTGGGCGCCCCCAGCGTGTCGCCCGACGGCGCCCAGGCGGTGGTGGCGGTCAGCCGCTTCTCGATGGCCGAGAACAAGGCCTCGAGCACGCTGTGGCTGCTGTCCACCCTGGGCGGCCAACCGCGACCGTTGACGCACTGCGGCGACAAGGACGGCCAGCCGCGCTTCTCGCCGCAGGGCGACCGCATCGGCTTCGTCGCCCGCCGCGAGCAGCAGGGCCGCAAGGACGACGAGGCGCAGTTCTACGTCATCGCCCCCGATGGCGGCGAGGCCCAGCGCGTGGGCGAGGTGGCCACCGGCCTGGAGGCCTTCCATTGGGTGCCCGACGGCCAGCGCATCGTCTTCGTCTCCTGGGTGTGGCCCGGCCTGTCGGGCACGGCAGCGCAGGCCAAGGCGCTGAAGGCCCACAAGGACCGCAAGGACACCGGTTACGCCACCAGCGAGGCGCTGTACCGTTACTGGGACCACTTCGTGCCCATGGGCCGCGTGGCCCACCTGCACGTGATGGACATCTGCACGGGCAAGGTGCGCGACCTGTTCGACGGCAGCGGCTACGAGCTGCCGCGCCACGAGCCCGACGGCACCTGCTTCGACATTTCGCCCGACGGGCGCAAGGCGGTGTTCGCCTACGACCCGGCGCCCGAAAAGCGCGCGGACGCCCGATTCGCCCTGGCCGAGGTCGATCTGCGCAACGGCCGCATCACGCCGATCGTGCGCGACGACGACTGGAGCTTCACCGCACCGCGCTACAGCCCCGACGGCACCCGCGTGGCCTTCATCGCCAGCCACCAGGGCCGCACCCACACCGCGCCGGGCCACCTGGCCCTGTGGGAGCGCGGCAACGGCCACCTGCTGCTGAGCGCCGACTGGGACCAGGACGTGCATGGCCCGCTGGTCTGGCACGACGACGGCCAGTCCGTGCTGCTGGCGGCCGAGCGCCATGGGCGCCGCCCGCTGTGGCGCTTCGACCTGGCCACGCGAGCCGCCGAGGCGCTGAACGACGACGGCTGGGTGCAGGCCTGGGACAGCCGCTGCGGCACCACCGTGGTGGTCGCCGACGCGGCCGACCACCCGGCGCGGGTGCACGCCTGGCGCCTGGGCGAGGCGCCGCTGCGCATCGAACGCTTCAACGACAAGGTGATGGCCGGCCTGCGCCTGGGCCGCCACGAGGCCATCTGGGTGCGCGGCGCATTGGGCGAACGGGTGCAGGTGTGGCTGTTCTACCCGCCGGGCTTCGATGCGCGGCGCAAGTACCCGCTGCTGCAGGTGATCCACGGCGGGCCGCACACGTCCGTCGGCGACAACTGGCACTACCGCTGGAACAACGCGACCTTCGCGGCGCAGGGCTACGTGGTGGCGGTGGTCAATTACCACGGCTCGTCGGGCTTCGGCCACGCCTTCCTCGACAGCATCACCCACCGCTGGGGCGAGCTCGAGCTGCAGGACATCGAGGCCGTCACCACCGCGATGCTGCGCAAGCCCTTCATCGACCGGCGCCGCGTCTTCGCCACCGGCGGCAGCTACGGCGGCTTCATGGTGGCCTGGATGAACGGCCACGTGAAGCCCGGCCGCTATGCCGCCTATGTGTGCCACGCCGGCTGCTTCGACTGGACGGCGATGTTCGCCGACGACGCCTGGGCCTGGCATTCCAAGGAGCTGGGCGCCTGGTACTGGGACGACATGGCGCGCATCCACGCCCAGAGCCCGCACGCCTTCGCCGGCACCATGCACACGCCCACGCTGGTGATCCACGGCGCGCTCGACTACCGAGTGCCCGACGCGCAGGGCCTGGCCTACTACAACACGCTGAAGGCCCGCGGCGTCGACGCCCGCCTGCTGTGGTTCCCCGACGAGAACCACTGGATCCTCAAGCCGCGCAACAGCCGGCTCTGGTACGACGAATTTTTCGGCTGGCTGGCCCGGCACGACCCGGGCTCGCGGCGCTGAGGCGCTGCCGCGGCAGCGCACCGCCTCAGGCGAACGACGGCCGCCAGACGATGGTTCGGTTGCGGCCGCTGTGCTTGGCCTGGTAGAGCGCCTGGTCGGCCCGCTCCAGCAGGTGGCTCGGGCTCTCGTCCGGATCGTCGCCGTGCGCCAGCCCGACCGACACCGTCAGCCACACCGCATGCTGTCGCCAGGTGATGTGGCCGTCGGCGATGGCCAGCCGCAGCCGCTCGGCGGCCAGCCGTGCCGACGCAGCGTCGGTGTGCGGCAGCAGCACGCAGAACTCCTCGCCACCCAGGCGGCCCAGCACGTCGACATCGCGGGCCGAGGCATTGAGCACCTGCGCCACGTTGATCAGCACCGCGTCGCCGGCGGCATGGCCCAGCGTGTCGTTGACCGACTTGAAGTGGTCCACGTCGATGATCAGCACCGCGAAAGGCTCGCCGTAGCGCACCAGCATGCGGTGCCTGGCTTCGAGTTGCTGCATCAGCTCGGCGCGGTTGAACAGCCCGGTCAGCGCGTCGCGCTGCGACAGGTGGCGCAGGCGCGCCACCATGCGCAGCAGCACCACCGACGCCAGGCTGCCGTGCACCAGCAATGTCAGCACCAGCAGCACCAGCGCCAGCGCCACATGGAAGGGGCCCTCGGCCGGCAGCAAGCGGCCGGTGACGTCCGGCCAGACCAGCGCGGCCGTGAGCCGAAGCACCACCAGCGCAATGCAGGCCACCAGCGGCCACAGCACCGCGAAGGCCGTGGTGTCGCCGAACTCGCCGCGCAGCGCGTCCCAGGCCTGCGCCGCGGTGCGCGACATCAGCCACAGCACGGCCGTGCACATCACCACCACGCGCACCACGTCGGGGAACACCGCTGGCCAGCCGGCGCCCAGCGCCGCGGTCACCGCCAGCGGCATGGCCACCGCCAGCGCCTCGCCGTCGGCCGGCGGCAAGCGCAGGAACAGCAGCAGCCCGCGGCGCATGCACAGCAGGCTGATCACCGTGCCCAGGCTCGACAGGCCGATGGCGGCCGGCGTCGCCGGCGCGTTGGGCACGCCCAGCAGCACGCCCAGCGACAGTGCGCCGCCGAGCGAGAACGCCGCCCAGTGCGCCGCCGCCTGGCGCGGCACGTCCAGCCGCCACGCGGCCATCGCCCAGCCGCAGGCCAGCAGCAGCTCCAGCAGCATGAGCGTCCAAAGGGTAAGGGCCACGTTCCCCAGCATCGTCGTCTATTCGGCGCGCTGGCCGGTAACTTGAGCCGCGCGCCGGCACCCTGTCGGCGCTGCGGCTATGCTTCACGCCACGGCGGGCGCCGCCGCCCACCGACACTCCGCCCATCTGCCGGGACGACGCCCATGCTCATCAACTTCTTCTACACGCTGCGCGCGGCCAAGCTGCCGGTCTCCGTCAAGGAGTTCCTGACCCTGCTCGAAGCCATGAAGGCCGGCGTCATCGACACCTCGGTCGACCAGTTCTACTACCTGGCCCGCACCTCGCTGGTCAAGGACGAAGCGCACTTCGACAAGTTCGACCGGGCCTTCGGCGCCTACTTCAAGGGCGTGGAGATGCTGGCCGATTTCACCAAGGAAGTGCCGCTCGAGTGGCTGCGCAAGAACCTCGAGCTCGAGCTCAGCCCCGAGGAGAAGGCCAAGATCGAGAAGATGGGCTGGGACGAACTGATGGAAACGCTGAAGAAGCGCTTCGAGGAGCAGAAGGAACGCCACGAGGGCGGCAGCAAGTGGATCGGCACCGGCGGCACCAGCCCCTTCGGGGCCTACGGCGTCAACCCGCAGGGCATCCGCATCGGACAGGACAAGGGCCGCAACAAGAGTGCCGTCAAGGTGTGGGACCAGCGCGCCTACAAGGACTACGACGACACGCTCGAACTCGGCACCCGCAACATCAAGGTGGCCCTGCGTCGCCTGCGCCGCTTCGCCCGCGAAGGCGCCGCCGAAGAGCTGGACCTCGAGGACACCATCCACTGCACTGCCGCCAATGCCGGCATGCTCGACATCAAGCTGGTGCCCGAGCGGCACAACAAGGTCAAGGTGCTGCTGTTGATGGACGTGGGCGGCACGATGGACGAGCACATCCACCGCGTGGAAGAACTGTTCTCGGCCGCCAAGAACGAGTTCAAGCACCTCGAGTTCTACTACTTCCACAACTGCGTCTACGACTTCATGTGGAAGAACAACCGGCGCCGCTACAGCGAGAAGACACCCACCTGGGACATCATCCGCAAGTACAACAAGGACTACAAGCTCATCTTCGTCGGCGACGCCACGATGAGCCCCTACGAGATCCTGCAGCCCGGCGGCAGCGTCGAGTACAACAACGAAGAGCCCGGCGCCGAATGGCTCCAGCGCCTGACCAACGCCTTCCCCAAGTACGCCTGGATCAACCCCGAGCCGCAAGGCGTGTGGCAGTACCGGCAGAGCATCTCCGTCATCCAGCAGCTCACCAACCACCGCATGTACCCGCTCACCCTGGCCGGGCTCGAAGGCGCGATGCGGCTGCTGAGCAAGTGATCCTTCCCGACGTGCGGCGTGCCGCCGGCACGCTCGCGCTGGTGGTGGTGGCTCTGCTGGCCGGCGGCTGTTCCACGCTGTCGGAGCTGCCGCTGCCCGGGCTGTCGCGCCCGGCCGTCCCGCCCGGGGCCCTGCAGGTCGAGATCGACGCGCCGCCCGAGCTGAAGACCCTGCTGGCCCAGCACCTGGACCTGTCGCGCGCCATGCAGCTGCGCGACGACGAGGCGCTCGATGCCATCGAGGTGCAGCGGCTGCTGGTGGCGGCGCCCGCGCAGGCGCGCGACCTGCTGCGCACCGAGGGCTACTTCGAGCCCGAGATCACCGTGCAGCGCAGCCCCGGCACGCCGGTGCGCGCCACGCTGAAGGTGCGCACCGGCCCGCGGGTGCGCGTGCGGCAGGTGAGCGTGCGCGTCGAGGGCGAGATCGACGGCCGGGCGGCCGGCGGTGATGCCGCCGCGCAGAACACGCTCGGCCGGCTGCGCGCCGCCGGACCGCTGCGCGAGGGCGTGGCCTTCCGCAACCCCGACTGGGCCGAGACCAAGCGCCAGTGGCTGGCCACGCTGCGCGCCGCCGGCTACGCCGCGGCCACGCTGACGAGCAGCCGCGCCGACATCGACGAGGCCACCACCGCGGCCACGCTCGAGGTGGCGCTGGACAGCGGGCCACTGTTCCTGGCCGGCCCGCTGAACGTGGAAGGCCTGCAGCGACACGACCTGGCGACGGTGCAGCACCTGGCCGGCTTCAGTGCCGGCACGCCGCTGACCGAGGTGCTGCTGCTCGACTACCAGGACCGATTGCAGAAGGCCGGCCTGTTCGAGGCCGTGTCGGTGGCCTTCGACCCGACGCAGGGGCCGGCGGCGGCACCGGTCACCGTGCGCCTGCACGAGCTGCCGCTGCAGCAGGCCGTGGCCGGCGCCGGCATCAGCACCGACAACGGCCCCCGCCTGTCGCTCGAGCACACCCACCGCCGCCCCTTCGACTGGGCCGTCACCTCGTACAACAAGCTCGAATGGGGCCGCGACGCCCAGCGCTGGGGCGGTGATTTCCTCACCCACCCCGGTGCCGGCTTCACCCGCTGGCTGCTGGGCGTGCAGATCGAACGCGAGCGCAGCGACACCGACGTGGTGCTGTCGCAGCGCCTGCGCGCCGGCCGCACGCGCGACACCAAGTCCATCGAGCGGCTGGAGTTCGCCGAACTGCTGCGCTCGCGCCAGATCACCCGTGACGGCGTGGTGATCGACGCGATGGCCGCCAGCGCCAACCTGCACCTGGTGCTGCGGCGGCTGGACAGCGTGCTGCTGCCCACCCGCGGCTACAGCCTGTCGCTGCAACTGGGCGCCGGCCAGGCGCGCAGCACGCAGGCCGACAGCGGGCCGTTCACCCGGGTGCAGGCACGTCTGACCGGCTACCTGCCGCTGGGCGACCAGTGGTATGCCAAGGCCCGGGTCGAGGCCGGCCAGATCGTCAAGCGCGATTCGGTCGTGGTGCCCGACGCACTGGGCTTCCGCGCCGGCGGCGACGAGTCGGTGCGCGGCTACGGCTACCGCACCCTGACGCCCACCGTCGGCGGCAGCGTCGTCAGCGGCAACGCGGTGCTCACCGCCAGCGCCGAACTGGCGCGGCCCATCTGGGCATCGATGCCGTCGGTGTGGGGCGCGGTGTTCGTGGACGCCGGGCGCGCCGTCGACCGCTGGCAGGACTACAAGCCCGCCCTCGGCTACGGCGTGGGCGTGCGCTGGCGCAGCCCCATCGGCCCGGTGCGGGCCGACGTGGCCTGGGCCGACGAGTTGCGCAAGGCCCGCCTGCACCTGACCGTGGGCGTGACCTTTTGACCCGGGATGCGCGAGTGACCGACACCCCGCCGCCCGCCGCAGCCCCGGTCGAGGCCGCCCCCGCGCCACCGACGCCGCCGCGCCGCTCGTGGCTGCGCCGCACCGCGCTGGGCGGCTTGGCGCTGCTGGTCGCCGTCGGCCTGCTGCTGGGCGGCGTGGCGTACTGGGCCTGGCGCAGCGAGCCGACCTGGCCCTGGCTGCTGCAGCAGGCGCCCGGCCTGCAGGCCAGCGGCGTGCGCGGCACGCTGGCCGGCGGCGACCTGCACATCGACCAGCTCGACTGGGCCCTGCCCGGCAACGCCGGCCGGCTGCAGATCGACGGGCTGGAACTGCGCGGCCTGTCGCTGCGGCTGCAGCCTCGACCGGGCGTGTGGGGCGCACTGACCGTGGCCCAGGCCCGGGCCCGCGCCGTGCGCTACCGCAGCCCGGCCGCGTCCACCACACCCGCGGCGGCGCCAGCCAGCCTGCGGATGCCGCTCGACCTGCTGGTGCAGTCGCTCGCGGTGGCCACGGTGCAGGTCGACGAT
The DNA here is from genome assembly GCF_002198735.1 of Ideonella sp. A 288. GTDB lineage: Bacteria > Pseudomonadota > Gammaproteobacteria > Burkholderiales > Burkholderiaceae_C > Pseudaquabacterium. The sequence goes on along the minus strand of NZ_MWLO01000069.1, from coordinate 12,269 downwards.
CTGCCGCCGGTGCGCGGGCTGTCCGCCACCCTGGAACTGGGGGCGAACCAGGGGGCCCTGCACCGCGTCGAGCGCCTGCAGGCCGAGGTGGAGCGGGTCAGTGTCTCCGGCAACCTGGCCGTGGGCACCGACGCCCCGCTGGCCACCATGGCGCGCCTGCAGTTGGCCGCCACCGGCGGCACGCCCTGGCAGGGCACGCTGCAGGCCGACGGCCCGCTGGCGCAGCTGGCGGTGCAGGCCGCGCTGACCGGCCAGATCCCGGGCACCACCGCGGCTTCCGCGCCGGCCACCGCCGGAAAGGCGTCGCCCGACGCCCCGCTGTCGTTGCAGGCCCGCGCCCAGGTGCACCCCTGGGTGGCGTGGCCGCTGGCCGCGCTGCAACTGGAGGTGCAGGGTTTCGACCTGGCCAGCCTGTCGGACCGCTGGCCGACCACGGCCATCGACGGCCGGGCCGCCATCGATTCCAAGGGCATGGACCTGCCCGCCGAGGCCCAGGTGGACCTCGCCAACCGCCGCCCCGGCCGGCTCGACGAGGGCCGGCTGCCGGTGCGCAGCCTGGCGTTGACAGCCACCGCCGTGCCCAACCGCCCCGGCCATGTCGACTTCAAGCGCCTCGACCTGCAACTGGCCGATGCCCAGGGGCCGGCCGGCCGGGCCGGCGGCAGCGGCCAGTGGCGCGGCGGCGCGGGCAGTGACGGCACCCTCGGCCTCAGCCTGCAGCTCACCGACCTGCAACCCGCCCGGCTGGACGCCCGCGCCGCCGCACTGAGCGTGTCGGGGCCGCTCACCTTGCGTGCCAGCGGCCTGCAGCCACCGGCGGGCCAGCCCCTGCAGCCCCAGCTCACCGTGACGGGCGTGCTCGACGGCCGCGCGCTCGACGGCAGCGGCACACCGGTGCGGCTGGACCTGGACGCCGACGCCAGCGCCGACCGCGTGCTGCTGCGCCGTGCGTTGGCCAGCGCTGGCGCCGCACTTGCCCGGCTGGCCGGCCAGGCCGATCGCGAGGGCGCGGCCTGGCACCTGTCGGGCAGTGGCCAGCTCGAAGGTTTCGACCCGCGCCCCTGGTGGCGCGGCAGCGAAGGCTCGGCCTGGCGTCGCGGCCCGCACCGCATCGATGCCAGCCTGAGCGCCGACCTGCGCTGGCGCGGCGCACCGCCCGAGGCACGCCGCGGCCAGCCCGAGGCCTGGCTGGCCGCGCTCGACGGCAGCGCCGACCTCACGTTGGCACCCAGCGTCGTCGCCGGCGTGCCCTTGTCCGGCGAGGCCCGCCTGGGCAGCCAGGGCCAGGGCGCCACGCTGCGGGCCGCGCTGCTGTCGGGCGGCAACCGGGTGGCCCTGGACGGCCGCCGCGACGGCGTCGGCCAGGCCGACCACTGGCAGCTCGACGTCAAGGCCCCGGCACTCGATGCCCTGGCGCCGCTGGCGCGGGTGGTGGCCGAGTGGGCCCCGTCCGCCACCCGGTGGCTGCCCTCGGCCGGTCGCTTCGAGGCCGACACCACTGTCAACGGCCGCTGGCCCGACCTGCGCAGCAGCGGCCGTCTGCAGGCCCGCGACCTGCGCAGCGCCGCCGCGCGCCTGGCCTCTGCCGACGCCCGCTGGAGCACCGGCGCCGGGGCCGACCCCGCGCTGTCGCTCGACCTCACGCTGGCCGGCCTGGATGCTGCCGGCCAGCGCGCCGACCGCCTGGAGGCGCAGGCCAGCGGCACCCTGGCGCAGCACCAGTTGCGCTGGCGCTTGGACAGCCCCGTGCGCCCGCCGGCCTGGACCGAGAACCTGCTCGGCCCCGCCGGCGTCGGCACGCGGATGGACGGGCAGGCACGCGGGCAATGGTCGACCGACGCCGGCGGCCACCGCTGGCAGTGGCAGGGCCTGACGCTCAGCGGCGGCGCGCGCGACGCCCGGGGCGCCAGCCGTGCCTGGCTGCAGGCACAGGACCTGGCCGGCGAACTGCGGCTCGACCCTACGGGCCGGCCCATGTCGGTGGTGCTGGAGCCCGGGCGCCTGCAGTTGCTGGGCACCCGGCTGGGCCCGGCGTCCACCACCTCAGTCAGCGCCGCTGTCACGCCCGTGGCCGTGCCGAAGCCGGCCGGCGCCGCGGCCTCCGGCGCCGCCGCCACCGGGCCCGAGGGCGTCGGCCTGACCGCACTGCGCTGGCGCCAGGCCGAATGGAAGGCCGGCGGTGCCAACGGCCACCTGCTGCTCGCGGCCGAGCTGGAGGCGCTCGACGTGGCGCCGCTGCTGCGTCGCCTGCAGCCCGACGTCGGCTGGGGCGGCGACCTGTCGCTGGCCGGGCGCATCGACATCCGTCGCAACGAGCGCTTCGATGCCGAGGTGGTGCTCGAACGCGCCGGCGGCGACCTGCGCATCACCGACGAGCTGGGCGCGGTGCAGGCGCTGGGCCTGACCGAGCTTCGCCTGGCGCTCACCGCGCACGACGGCCTGTGGCAGTTTGCCCAGGGCCTGGCCGGCGCGCAGATCGGCCAGATGGCCGGCGCCCAGGTCATCCGCACCCAGCCCACGCAGGTCTGGCCGCCGGCCGCCGCGCCGCTGCAGGGCGTCGTCGACGCCCGGGTCGACCAGCTCGGCGCCTGGGGCCTGTGGGTGCCGCCCGGCTGGCGGCTGGCCGGCAGCCTGCACACCCGTGCCGACGTCGGCGGCACCGTGGCCGCGCCCGAGCTCAGCGGCCGCATGCAGGGGCAGGACCTGAGCCTTCGCAACGTGCTGCAGGGCATCCACCTCAGCGAAGGCGTGCTCGACATCACCCTGGCCGGCGACCGCGCCCGCGTCGACCGCTTCAGCTTCAAGGGCGGCGAAGGCGGCCGGCTCGACCTCACCGGTGACGCCACCCTGGGCGCCAACCCGTCGGCCCGGCTCAGCCTGGTGGCCGACAAGTTCCGCGTGCTGGGCCGCATCGACCGGCGCGTGGTGGCCAGCGGCCAGGCCGACGTGCGGCTGGACCGGCTGGCGCTGCAGGTGGATGGCCGCGTGCGGCTCGACGAAGGCCTGTTCGACCTGAGCCAGGGCGACGCGCCGACGCTGGACGACGACGTGCAGGTGCACCGCCGCGGCACGACCATCGACGCCGCCGGCAGCGCCGCCCCGAACGGCGCACCGGGCGCGCTGGAAGAACGCCCGGCACCGGCCGCGCTGCCGGCACCGCTGCGCAACGCCAAGGTGCAGCTGGCCATCGACCTGGGCGACCGCCTGCGCGTGCGCGGCCGCGGGCTGGACACCGGGCTGAAGGGCGAACTGCGCGTCACCAGCCCCGGCGGCCGGCTGGCGCTGGACGGCACCGTGCGCGCCACCGGGGGCACCTACGCCGCCTATGGCCAGAAGCTCGAGATCACCCGCGGCGACGTCATCTTCTCGGGCGCGGCCAACAACCCGCGCCTGGACGTGCTGGCGGTGCGGCCCAACCTCGACGTGGTGGTGGGCGTGGCGGTGGCCGGCACGGCGCAGCAGCCGCGCATCCGCCTGGTCAGCGAACCCGAGATGGCCGAGATGGACAAGCTGTCGTGGCTGGTGCTAGGCCGCAGCCCCGACGGCCTGGGCCGCACCGACACCGCGCTGCTGCAGCGCGCCGCCATCGCGCTGCTGGCCGGCGAGGGCAAGGCGCCCACCGACGAGCTGCTGGGCAGGCTGGGCCTGACGGATTTCTCGGTGCGCCAGACCGAGGGCGACGTGCGCGAGACGATCGTGACGCTCGGCAAGCAGCTGTCGCGCCGCTGGTACGTCGGCTACGAGCGCGGCCTGAACGCCACCACCGGCACCTGGCAGCTGATCTACCGCATCGCCCAGCGCTTCACGCTGCGGGCACAGTCGGGCGAGGAGACCTCGCTCGACCTGATCTGGTCCTGGCGCTGGAACTGACGCGGCCCCGGTCGGCCATGCCAAAATGGCTGGCTCCGCCGCCGTAGTTCAATGGATAGAACGAGCGCCTCCTAAGCGCTAGATGCAGGTTCGATTCCTGCCGGGGGCGCCAGGCCAGCGCCCGCCCGCGGTCCCACCTCAGTCCGCCCTCACCCGCGCCTCCAGCAGCCGCACGATCGGCTCCAGCAGGGCGTCGTCGGGCCGACGCTCGGCGCGGGCGTGCAGGTCGACATACTCGGCGGCCACCGCGGCCATCAGGTCGCCATGCCGATCGGGTGCCACCAGGAAGGCCGGTCGCAAGGTGATCACGGCCTCGTGGGCCAGCGACAGGGCCTCGGCGGCGCCCGAGGCCTCGGCGGTCTGGATCGCCAACACCACCAGGGCCTTGGTCAGCGGCTGCCGGTGGGCCTCGGGATGGCGCACGAACAGGTCGCGCAGCAGATCCAACCCTTCCTCGCCGGTGCGCAATGCGGCCTCGTGCTGTGCACCGGCCGAGGGCCCACCGTCGCGCGCGGCCCCCTCGGCCAGGCGTTGGCCGAGTTGCACCAGCGCGGCGGCCAGCGCGGGGGCGTGCACCGACTGCCCCTTGGCCACCAGGTGGCGGTAGCGGCCCACCGATTCCTGCGCCGCCGACAGGGCCTCGTCGGGCCGGCCGGTGGCACCTAGCACGTTGGCCAGGTTGCCCAGGGCGCCGGCGAGTTCGGCCGCAAAGGCCTCGGGCCACTGTGCCGCCAGCTCGCGGTACAGCGTGACGGCCTCCAGCGCTGCGGCCGCCGCCGGCTCGAAGGCGCCGAGCGCTCCCTGCAGGGCGGCCAGGTTGCCCAGCGCGCAGGCCAGGTCGGGCCGCACCGCCTCGGGCCGCCGGGCCACCTGTTCGCGGCGCAGCGCCACCGCCTCCTGCACGGCCGACAGCGCCTCCTCGGGCCGGCCCGCGCCCGACAGCGCCGTGGCCAGATCGTTCAGTGCCGAGGCCAGTGCCGGCTGCACCAGTTCCGGCAGGTCGTCGGCCAAGGTCCGGTACAGCGCCACGGCTTCCTGGGCGATCGGGCAGGCCGCGTCGGGCCGGTGCAGATCGACCAGGCCGTTGGCCAGTTGCACCAGGGCGGTGGCCAGGTGCGGGCGGTACAGCTCGGGCTGGCGCTCGACCAACGCGCGAAAGGTGGCCACAGCCTCCTGCGCCGCCCGCCGGGCGGGCTCGGCCTGGCCCATGCGGGCCATCTTGGCGGCCAGGCTGCACAGCGACAAGGCCAGGTCTGGAGACTGCGGCCGAGCGACGGCTCGGCGCCACTGGGCCCCACCCGCCGGCGCCAGCCACAGGCGGTACAGGTCGACGGCGTCCTGCACCGCCAGCAGCGCCGCTCCATGGCGCCCGATGGCCGCGAGGCGGTTGGACAGGGTGTTCATCGCCATCGCCAGGTCGGGCCGGTGCGTCGACGGGTCTTCGGCATCGAGCCCGCGGTACAGCGAGACGGCCTCCTGCGCCGCGCGCAGGGCCGCGTCGCGCCGCCCCAGGTCGCCCAGCATCGTGGCCTGGTTGTTCAGCGCCATGGCCAGGTCGGACCGGCTCTCGTTCGGCTGTTCGGCGGCCAAGGCCCGGAACAGCGCCAGCGCCTCCGCCACGGCGCGCAGCGCCGGCTCGCACTGGCCGAGCTGGCTGAGGTGGTTGGCCAGGTTGTTCAGGGCCACCGCCCGCACGGCGCGGTAGCGGCGGGCACGCTCGGCATCGGGCACGCGCAGCAGTTCGGCGGCCTCTTCGGCCAGCGGCAGCGCCTGGGCATGGCGGCCCAGGTCGCCGAGCAGGTTGGCCAGGTCGGTCAGCGCGCCGGCCAGGGCACGGCGGCGTTTGTCGGGACTCCAGCGCGCCCAGGCCCGGGCCGCGTCGAGGCGGCGCTGCGCGGCACGCAGCTCATCGTCCGGCGCGGCGGCGCCCGGCGACAGGCGCCCTGGCCCACCGGGCGCGCGCGGACCATCCCGCACAGCGCCCTCGGCGGCTGCATCATCCTGGCCTGTGACCACCGGCTTGTCGCGCATGCCTGCTCCCTGGCGCGCGATGATAGGTGCTGCGGCTGCCGCACCCGCCGCGACATCCGACCGCAACGAACACCGATTCGAGGGGCGGGCATCACATCGGCTTCACACGCTTGGAGGGGCCCGCCTTTATACTGGATTTATCTCGACGAACCTCAGGCCCCATCGGGGCAAGGCAGGGCAACATGAGCGGTAAATTCAAGGTGGCTGGGCTGTTGGCACTGGGTGCCGTGGCCGGCGCATTGACCACGATGCAGTTGCAGGCCTATGCCCGCAGCTCGCTGTCCCCGCTGCCCCTCGAAGAGCTGCAGCAGCTCGCGGCCGTGTTCGGCATGGTCAAGAGCGACTATGTCGAGCCGGTGGACGAGAAGAAACTCATCTCCGACGCCATCTCCGGCATGGTGTCGGGCCTCGACCCGCACTCGGTCTACTTCGACAAGAAGACCTTCAAGGAATTCCGCGAGGGCACCACCGGCCGTTTCGTCGGCGTGGGCATCGAAATCGGTATGGAAGACGGCCTGGTCAAGGTGGTCTCGCCGATCGAGGGCTCGCCCGCCTTCCGCGCCGGCCTGAAGTCCGGCGACCTGATCACCAAGATCGACGACACCATGGTCAAGGGCCTGACCATGGACCAGGCCGTCAAGAAGATGCGCGGCGAGCCGGCCACCAAGGTCATGCTCACCGTCTTCCGCAAGGACGAGAACCGCAGCTTCCCGGTGACCATCGTGCGCGAGGAGATCCGCGTGCAGAGCGTGCGCGCCAAGGTCATCGAGCCCGGTTACGCCTGGCTGCGCGTGAGCCAGTTCCAGGACCGCACGATCGACGACTTCGCCCGCAAGCTCGAAGACATCTACAAGCAGGAGCCCAACCTCAAGGGCCTGGTGCTCGACCTGCGCAACGACCCGGGCGGCCTGCTCGAAGGCGCCGTGGCGCTGTCGGCGGCCTTCCTGCCGGCCGACGTGCCGGTGGTCTCCACCAACGGCCAGCTGGCCGATTCGAAGTCGGTCTACAAGGCCTCGTCCGAGTACTACGTGCGCCGTGGCGCCGACCCCCTGAAGCGCCTGCCCGCGGCCCTGAAGACGGTGCCGCTGGTGGTGCTGGTGAACGAAGGCTCGGCCTCGGCCAGCGAGATCGTGGCCGGCGCGCTGCAGGACCACAAGCGCGCCACCATCATGGGCGCGCAAACCTTCGGCAAGGGCTCGGTGCAGACCGTGCGCCAGCTGTCTCCAGACACCGCGCTGAAGATCACCACCGCCCGCTACTACACGCCCAGCGGCCGCTCGATCCAGGCCAAGGGCATCGTGCCCGACCTGTGGCTCGACGAAACCGCCGAGGGCAACGTGTTCGCCGCGCTGCGCATGCGCGAGGCCGATCTCGAGAAGCACCTCGTCAACGGCAAGGAAGGCAAGGACGCCGAAAAAGACCCGGTGCGCGAGAAGGCCCGCGAGGAAGCCAAGAAGAAGCTCGAAGACCAGATGGCCAAGAGCAAGGAACCGCCCAAGCCGCTGCCCGAGTTCGGCAGCAATGAAGACTTCCCGCTGACCCAGGCCCTGAACCAGCTGAAGGGCAAGCCGGTGGTCGTGAGCAAATCGCAGACCGAGCGCAAGGCCGAACTGGCCGCCGACAAGCAGTAAGTCCTCGAGATCCGCCCCCGGGAAAGCCCGCCCTGGCGGGCTTTTTTGCGCCCGCCGGTCGTATGCTCCTGGCCATGAACGACGACCAATTGCTGCGCTATTCGCGCCACGTGCTGCTGGACGAGATCGGCGTGGAGGGCCAGATGCGCCTGCTCGCGGCGCATGCGCTGGTGATCGGTGCCGGCGGCCTGGGCTCGCCGGTGGCGCTGTACCTGGGCACCGCCGGGGTCGGCCGCATCACGCTGGTCGACCACGACACGGTGGACGTGACCAACCTGCAGCGCCAGATCGCCCACAACCTGTCGCGGGTGGGCCAGCCCAAGGCCGAATCGGCGCGCCAGACCATCGCCGCCATCAACCCCGAGGTACAGGTGGTGCCGGTGGTGCACCGGGCCGACGCCGCCTGGCTGGACGAGGCCGTGGCCGCCGCCGACGTGGTGATCGACTGCTCCGACAACTTCCAGACGCGCCAGGCCGTCAACCTGGCCTGCGTGCGGCACCGCAAGCCACTGGTCTCGGGCGCGGCCATCGGCTTCGACGGCCAGGTGTCGGTGTACGACACGCGCGGGGCCGACCTGCCCTGCTACGCGTGCATCTTCCCGCCCGAGGCCACCTTCGAAGAGGTGCGCTGCGCCACCATGGGCGTGTTCGCGCCGCTGGTGGGCATCATCGGCACGGTGCAGGCCGCCGAGGCGCTGAAGCTGATGGCCGGCGTCGGCCGCTCGCTGGCCGGGCGGCTGCAGATGCTGGACGCGCGCAGCATGGAATGGACCGAGATCCGCATGGCCCGGCAGCCCGCCTGCCCGGTGTGCGCGGGCCTGCGCGGCTGAGGTCCGAGCGCCCCGGGCCGGCGGGCCGACAGGCCCGTCGGCGGACTTGGTGCGGGGCGTCGTGCAGGGCGTGGGGCGATCCCATCGCCGCCCGTTGTCCTCGGTCAATGCGTGATGCACGACCGCGCCTGGGCCCTTGCCAGACCCGGCTGGGAAGCCGATAAGTCAGAGACAAGTGTTCAGGTTTCCCTCGATGGGGGGGCGCGCACGCGCCCGCAAGACAAGGCAGGAGTGGTCGATTTCTCGTCCCTGATGGGCATGGTTGCCGTGCAGTTGCTGATCTACGCGGCAGGCCTGGGGCTGTGCAGCCTGCTGCTGCGCCAGCAGCGCGCGGCCATGGCCCATTGGGCCGCGTTCCTGCTGCTGCAGGGGGTTGGGTTCGTGCTGCTGACGCACCGCAGCGACGCCCGCACCTGGTGGGCCTTCGTCGGCAGCGGCCTGTGCTTCACCGGCGGCTTCGTGACGCTGCGGCGCGGCCTGCTGGTGTTCGTCGGCCTGCCGACCCGCGACCGCGAGCAGGCCATCGGCTGGGGGCTGACCGCTGCGTTGATGGTCGCGCTGGGCCCCCAGGTCGACCAGGCGTCCTGGCGCGTGATCCTGAGCTACGGCTTCGCGGTGTGGGCCATCGGTCGGGCGGCGGCGGATTGCGTGGGACCGCTGAAGCGCGAGTTCGGCCGCCTGCCGTTCTGGATGCTCAGCGTGCCGGCATCGCTGCTGGTGCTGATGTCGTCCGAGCGCGTGATCCGGCAGGCGCTGAACATGAACCACCCGATCGAACTGCACAGCCTCACCGACGGCAGCGGCGCGGTGATCTACGGCTACCTGATCGGTGCCTCGATGTTCTGCTTCACCTTCACCGGCCTGCTGGTGACGCGGCTGGTGAAGTCGCTGCACCACACCTCGCAGACCGACCCGTTGACCGGCCTGTTGAACCGTCGCGCCATGGAAGCCCAGCTGCTGAACGAACTGCGCCGCAGCCGCCGCAGCGGCAGCGCCTTCGCCGTGGTGTCGCTGGACCTGGACCACTTCAAGCGCGTGAACGACCTGCACGGCCACCCGGCCGGCGACCTGGTGCTGATCGAGACCGGGCAGCGGCTGCTGCGCGCTGCCCGGTCCACCGACACCGTGGCCCGAACCGGCGGCGAGGAGTTCATCGTGCTGATGCCGGAGGTCACCGCCGGCGGTGCCCGCGAGGCCGCCGAGCGCCTGCGGCAAAGCATCGGCGAGACCCGCTTCGAGATCGATGTCGAGGGCCGCACGCACGCGGTGCGGATGACGGTGAGCGTCGGCGTGGCCATGGCCCTGCCGGGCGAGGACGACCCTCGTCCGCTGATGCAGCGCGTGGACAAGGCGCTGTACCGCGCCAAGTCGGAGGGGCGCGACCGGGTGGCCGAATGGGTGACCACCGAGGCGGAGTCGGCCGCGAACCAGCCCATGGAATCGACCACTCGCCCGGCCCCGCCGCCTTGACCCACGACAACCTGGACGCACCGATCGATCGATAGCATGCGCACCATCTCACGAGATGGACGACACGATGCGCACGAGGTTCCTGCAACACCTGGTCATGGCAGCGGCCGCCACCCTGGCTGGCACGGCGTCGGCCGAGACGCTGTTCGGCGTGGGCGCCGTCGGGTCACTGGTCAAGCTCGACACCACGCGGCCGGGCGCCGCGCTCACGGTGGTGGCCAACAACTTCCTGCCGGACAGCTCGATCACCTTCGGCCCCGATGGCTTCCTCTATGGGTTCGATCTGTCGTCGCGGGTGCAGCGCCTCGACCTGGCCACCGGCGAACGGCGCCTGATCTCCGGGCTCTTCGCCCCCACCGGCGACATCACCTTCGGGCCCGACGGGCGGCTCTATGGGCTGACCTCAGCGAACACGATCCTCAGCCTGGACATCGCGAGCCAGCAGACCACACTGGTGGCCAGCAACATCGCTGCCCGAGGCGACCTGCGCTTCGGCCCCGACGGCAGGCTGTACACGACGGACACCGCCTTCGACCTCGTGCGGCTCACCCGAGCCGGCCAGGCGTGGACCCGCCAGTCCATCGAACGGCACATGGGCACCAGCGGCGGGCTGACCTTCGCGCCGGACGGATCACTCTACGCCATCGACGACCGGTCATTGCTGATCACCTTCAACCCGCGGACTGGCTTCCTGGACCGATTGAACTTTCCGGTCCAATGGGGCAGCGGCGACCTCCAGATCGGGTCGGACGGCCTGATCTACGGCTTCGACCTGAGCGGCCGGGTGCAGCGCATGAACCTGACCACCGGGGCCCGATCGATCATCGGCTCCGGCATGTCCGGCAACGCGGATCTGGCCTTCCAGCCCAGCGCGCCCGTCCCCGAGCCAGCGTCCGCCCTGCTGCTGTTGCTGGGATTGCCGGCCCTCGCCTGGCGCCACCTGCGCCGGTCCAAGGCCGATGCCGAACCGGGGCGGCCGATCCGTTGACCACCGATCGGCGCCGGAACACCTGGCTCTGAACCGCAGCGTTCGCCTGTTCGAGCCGCGGGTGGGCGAACCCCGGTCAGCGGCCCGGCGCCCTCACCGCCCCCGGGCAAACGCTCCCTCGCCCTGCACCGCCGGCAGCCATGCCGGCGGGTGCCATGGGCGCCCCTCGCGGGCCATCAGCGCGCGCAGATGGCGCAGGCGTGCCAGCCCCACCGTGCCCAGGTGCTGCGCCACCGCCGCGCGGTCGGGCCACAGCGCCAGGCCGTCGGACCACAGCGCGCGGCCGGCCAGGAAGCCGGCGGCGCCGGCGCGGGCCGCGTGGCGCACCACGCGCTCGAAGGCCTCGGCCGAGGCGCCGGCCGACAGCATCACCCAGGGCCGGCCGCCACAGGACGCGTTCAATGCGCGGTAGGTGTGCTGGCAGGTGTCGCCGCCCGGACCGTCGGGGTCGGGCACCTGCTCGGCGGGCATCGGGCTCTCGAGCTTGAACAGATCGACCTGGTAGCGTGCGTGGGCAAAGGCCTCCACGCTCTGCAGCACCTCGTCGGCGCGCTTGGCGGTGTCTTCGCGGTAGGCATCGGCGTCGTCACCGGCCAGCGGGTACAGCAGCAGTTCCAGCACGAAGGGCGTGTCGCAGCGCGCGCAGTCCTCGCCCACCTGCTGCACGAAGGCCTGCTGGTGCTCGCGCACGGCGGCCGAGGCGCGCGGGTGGTACCAGGCCAGCAGCTTGACGGCGTCGCCACCGAGCGCGCGGATCTTCTCGACCGACCAGTCGGCGATGGCCGACGAGCGTCGGTCGACGGTGGTGCGGTGGTCTTCCAGCGTCATCACCAGGCCGGCGGCCGGGTTCAACAGGTCGGCGGCGGCAGGGTAGCCCCAGTTGGGGTCGACCAGCATGGCGCTGGCCTGGCCGGCGAAGGCCGCCGCCAGCGCGCGCTTGGCGGCCACCACCTCGTCGAAGGGCACCGCCTCGGGCGCGATGCCGTGGGCGCGCGCCAGCGTGGCGAAGATCGGCGGCCGCTGGTCGATGGCCACCATCGAAAAGAAGCCCTGCGCGTCGGCCAGGCGGCGCAGGCGCCAGCGCTTGCCGGCGGTGGCGACAGCGTTCGGCGGGCCGTCGTGGGGCGTCGGCAAGGGGGCGGGGGTCGGCGCAGTCGCCGTGGTCGCCGTCGAAGGGCTCATCGGTGGGTCTCCATCCATCGGTTCAGGCCGGCGCGGTCGGGCAGGCTGCCCCGGCAAGCCAGCGCGGCGGCGGCCATGGCGCGGCGCAGCGCGGCCTCGGGCGGCAGGCCCTCGGCCAGGGACAGCAGCAGCGCGCCGTGCATCACGTCGCCCGCACCGTTGGTGTCGGTGGCCTGCACGGGGAAGGCCGGCAGGTGCTGTTCGTGGCCATCGGGGCGCCGCCACAGCGCGCCTTCGGCGCCCAGCGTGACGACCAGTTCGGCGCCG
>NZ_MWLO01000068.1 GCF_002198735.1 Ideonella sp. A 288 | reverse complement strand
TCCCCGTGCCGCCGCCCGGGGCTTTGCCCACATCGGCGTCATCCAGGTGTTGGAGGAGGCCCGCATCCGGCCCGACCTGGTCGTCGGCACCTCGGCCGGCAGCCTGGTGGCGGCGATGTATGCCGCGGGCAAGGGCGGCGACGAGTTGGCCCGGGTGGCGCTGGCCATGGACGAGTCGGCGATCACCGACTGGTCGTTCCCCGGCCGAGGCGTCATCCGTGGCGAGGCGCTGGCCCGCTACGTGCGGGACCAGACCGGCGGCCGCACCATCGAGCAGTTGCCCCTGCCGCTGGGCATCGTGGCCACCGACCTGGACAGCGGCGAGGCCGTGCTGTTCCAGCGCGGCGACCCTGGGGCGGCGGTGCGGGCCTCGAGCGCGGTGCCGGCGGTGTTCCAGCCGGTGCGCATTGGCGCGCGCGAGTATGTCGATGGCGGCCTGGTGTCGCCGGTGCCGGTGCGCTTTGCGCGGCAGATGGGGGCCGAACTGGTGCTGGCGGTGGACATCTCGACCGCGCCCGACGGCAACCCCACGGGCGACGCCATGCGCATGCTGCTGCAGACCTTCGCGATCATGGGACGCAGCATCAACCGCCTGGAACTGAAGGACGCTGACGTGGTGGTGCGGCCGCGGCTGGCCGGGCTGTCGAGCGCCGACTTCAGCCAGCGCAAGCGCGCCATCGAGGCCGGCCGCGAGGCGGCGCTGGCCGCGCTGCCGCTGCTGCGCCAGCGGCTGGCGGCGCTGTCGCACTGAACGGCGGGGCTGCCACCCGGCCCGCAGCCATCGGCGGGTCAGAAATGAAAAAAGCCCGATGGCAAGCCACCGGGCTGAAGGTACCTTGAAACGAATTTCGAGAGGTACCGAGGAGACAACTTGTGGTCGGCCACGGCCCCGACAGGGCGCCCCGGCCGACGGTGTTCGAAAGATCAGGCGGCGCGGCGCGACGACTTCGGGGCAGCGGCCTTGACGGCGGTCGTGGTCACGGCGTTGAAGTTGGCTTCGGCCATGTCGGCGGCTTGCTTGGCAGCCTTGTGCACGCTCTCGTAGGCGTTGTTGGCGGCGCTGATGGCCGACTTGACCAACGTGACGGCGTTCTCGCTGCCGGCCGGGGCGTTCTTGACGGCGGTGTCGACAGCCGACATGAACTTCTTCTGCAGGTCGGCGAGTTGCTGCTCGGCGGCCTTGGTGACTTCGGCGTTGGTGGACACGGCGATGTCGTACACGTGGCGGCTGTAGGCAGCGGCCTTCTCGGCGGACGGCTGCAGCAGGCTGGCTTGCAGGGCGAGCAGTTCTTGCGCGTCCTTGACGGCCAGAACGGCCTTGGTGTTCTCGGCGGTCTCGGCCAGGGCGGCCTTGGCGACTTGCAGGTTCAACTCGACCAGCTTTTCCACGCCTTCGAAGGCCTTGTTCGTCAGGCCGAACAGGGTTTCCAGATTGGCCTTGTTGGCGGCGGCGATTTGCTCGGGGGTCAGGAAGGACATGGTGATCTCCAATGAATGAGTGGGTTGGTGCTCTCTGCAGTTATGTTGCACTGCAACATGAGGCGAAGTATAGGCCCCTCGCGGAAGATTTCAAGCGGTTTTTGCTGCGCTGCAACAACATAGGGGTGGGCTCCTAGAACGCGCTGTACGGCCGTGCTCGGCAGAATGCCCGTCACGATGCTGGTGTACTGCCACGACCGATTTGCCCCGACGCTGCCGGCCGGCCATCGCTTTCCGATGCCCAAGTACCAGTTGCTGCGCGAGCGGGTGATGGCCGAATGCACCGGGCTGCGCCTGGTGGAGCCCGAGCCGGCCACGGACGGCGAACTGGCCCTGGCCCATGTACCCGACTACGTGACCGACGTGACCGAGGGCACCTTGTCCGAGGCCGCGCTGCGAGAGATCGGCTTTCCGTGGTCCGAGCGCATGGTCGAGCGCTCGCGGCGGTCGGTGGGCGCGACCATTGCCGCGGCGCGGGCGGCGATGGTCGAGGGCGTGGCCACTCAACTGGGCGGCGGCACCCACCACGCCTACGCCCACAAGGGCTCGGGCTACTGCGTGTTCAACGACGTGGCCGTGGCCGCGCGGCTGATGCAGGCCGAGAGCCACCGGCGCGACCGGCGGCTGCTGCGGGTGTGGGTGATCGACCTGGACGTGCACCAGGGCAATGGCACCGCGGCCATCTTCCGCGACGACCCGACGGTGTTCACCCTGTCGCTGCATGGCGCGCGCAACTTTCCCTTCCGCAAGGAAGCCAGCGACCTCGACGTCGAACTGCCCGACGGCTGCACCGACACGCCTTACCTGGCGGCGCTGGAGGCCGCGCTGGCCGAGGGCTGGGCGCGGCAGCAGGCGGACGGCGCACCCGGCCTGGCCTTCTTCCTGGCCGGGGCCGACCCCCACGAAGCCGACCGGCTCGGCCGACTGCGCCTGACCGATTCCGGCCTGGCCGAGCGCGACCGCCGCGTCTTCGAGGCGCTGCGGCACTGGCGCGTGCCGGTGGCGGTGACCATGGCCGGCGGCTACGGCCGCGACATCGCCACCACCGTGGCGGTGCAACTGCGCACGGTGCAGCTGGCGCAGGCGGCGTGGCAGGCCTGGGCCGGCGGGCGCCTGGGTGACAGTGCCGGCCCAGCGGCGCTGGAACAATCCGCGCGATGAGCCACCGTCCCCGCCCCGAATCGCGAGCGCACTACCGCCGCTTCTCGACCATCACCACACGGTGGATGGACAACGACCTCTATGGCCACGTCAACAACGTCCAGTACTACAGCTTCTTCGACACCGCCGTCAACGCCTACCTGATCGGTGCGGGCGCGCTGGACATCCATGGCGGCGCGGTGATCGGCCTGGTCGTCGAAACCCACTGCAACTACTTCGCGCCCCTGGCCTTTCCACAGGACGTGGAGGCGGGCCTGCGCGTGGCCCATGTCGGCTCGTCGAGCGTGCGCTACGAGGTCGGCCTGTTCGCGCCGGGCCAGGCGCAGTCTGCGGCAGCGGGGCATTTCGTGCACGTGTACGTCGATCGCTCGACGCGCAAACCGGTGCCACTGCCGGCCGCGCTGCTCGAGGCGCTGCGGGTGCTGGGCCCCGGCGCATAGTGAGGATCTTCAGGCTTTCCTCAGGCACGGCTGCCTAGAATCCGCCACCCGACGGGCCCACCAGCGCGCCGTCGCGAAGACCAACAGAGGAGACCATGAACGCATCCATTCGTCGGGCCGCGCGCGGCCTGTGCCTGCTGGCCGCGGCCGAGCCGGGCCTGGCCCTCGCGGCGGGCGCCTCGGTGTCCGGGCCCGCGGTGGCCGGCGTACCGGTCGACTTCATGCTCTTCGCGCTGGTGTTGCTGGGCGTGGCGCTGTTCCACCACCACACGCTCAAGGTGGCGTTGACCGGTGCCGTGGTCATCTCGATCTACCAGTTGCTGTTCACTGGCTTCAAGGCAGGCCCGGGGCTGGCCGGCCTGGCCGGCCACTTTGGCCACGAGTGGGTGACGCTGGCCAACCTGCTGGGCCTGCTGCTGGGCTTTGCGCTGCTGGCCGACCACTTCGAGAAAAGCCGCCTGCCCGAGGTGTTGCCGCACCTGCTGCCCGACGACTGGAAAGGGGGCTTCGTGCTCCTGGTCGGCGTGTTCATCATGTCCGGGTTCCTCGACAACATCGCCGCCGCGATGATCGGCGGCACGATGGCCGGCGTGCTGTTCCAGCACCGCGTGCACATCGGCTACCTGGCGGCCATCGTCGCCGCGTCCAATGCCGGCGGCGCCGGCAGCGTGGTCGGCGACACCACGACCACGATGATGTGGATCGCCGGCGCCAGCCCGCTGTGGGTGCTGGAGGCCTATGTCGGTGGCATCGTGGCGCTGATGATCTTCGGCTACTTTGCGGCGAAGCAGCAGCATGCGTTCCAGCCGATCCAGAAAGACGACACGCCCGGCGTGCACGTCGAGTATGGCCGCCTGGCCGTGGTGGGCATCATCCTGGCGTCGGCCGTCGGCGCCAACCTCTGGTTCAACCTCAACAACGTGGCGATGCTCGACCACTTCCCTGTCATCGGCACCGCGGTGATGCTGGCGCTGCTGGCCAGTGCGCCGATCCGCGCGCCGCAGTGGAGCCTGCTGCCCGGCGCCTTCAAGGGCAGCATCTTCCTGCTGTCGCTGGTGTGGTGTGCCTCGCTGATGCCGGTGGACAAGCTGCCGTCGCCGTCGTGGCCCACGGCCATGGGCCTGGGTTTCGTCTCGGCGGTGTTCGACAACATCCCGCTCACGGCACTGGCGATCCGCCAGGACGGCTACGACTGGGGCTTCCTGGCCTTCGCCGTCGGCTTCGGTGGCTCGATGATCTGGTTCGGCTCGTCGGCCGGCGTGGCGCTGTCGAACATGTACCCCGAGGCGCGGTCGGTCGGCGCCTGGATCAAGGGCGGCTGGCACGTGGTGGTGGGCTACGTCGTCGGCTACCTGGTGATGGTGGCGCTGGTGGGCTGGCATCCGCACCCGATCAAGCCGGGTGCGGCGTCCGCCACGCCAGCGGCCATGGTGGCGCCGGCGGCGGGAGCGAAGCCATGACGACGCGTCCGGCTGTCCTCGTTGCCCGCGGTGTGTTCCCGGAGGTGCTGGCCCGCCTGGCGCAGCACTTCGAGGTCGAGTCGAACCCCGACGACACCGTCTGGTCGGCGGCCGAACTGTCGGCCCGCCTGCAGGGCAAGGCCGGGGCCTTCATCACGGGCAGCGAGCGCATCGATGCCGCGCTGCTCGACGCCCACCCGCAGCTGCGCGCCGTCTGCAACATGGCGGTGGGCTACAACAACATCGACCTCGACGCCTGCACCGCCCGCGGCGTGCTGGCCAGCAACACGCCCGACGTGCTCACCGAGACCACCGCCGACTTCGGCTTTGCGCTGATGATGGCCACGGCCCGGCGCATCACCGAGAGCGAGCATTTCCTGCGCGCCGGCCGGTGGACGAAGTGGTCGTTCGACATGTTCGCCGGTGCCGAGGTGCACGGCGCCACGCTCGGCGTGCTGGGCATGGGCCGCATCGGCCAGGCCATCGCGCGGCGCGGCGCGCTGGGCTTCGGCATGCCGGTGCTCTACCACAACCGGTCGCGGCTCGACGCGGCCATCGAGCAGCAGCTCGGCGCGCGCTGGGTGGACAAGGCGACGCTGCTGCGCGAGTGCGATCACCTGGTGATCGTGGTGCCGTACTCGCCCGCGTCCCATCACCTGATCGGAGCGACAGAACTGGCCTCGATGAAGCCCACCGCCACGCTGACCAACATCGCCCGTGGCGGCGTGGTCGACGACGCGGCGCTGGCTGCGGCGCTGCGGGCGGGACGCATCGCGGCGGCCGGCCTCGACGTGTTCGAGGGCGAGCCGAAACTGCACCCCGACCTGCTCACCGTGCCCAACGTGGTGCTCACGCCGCACATCGCCAGCGCCAGCGTCGCCACTCGGCGCGCGATGGCCGACCTGGCGGCCGACAACCTGATCGCGGCCCTGGGCTGCGGTCCGCACGCCGGGCGGCCGCCGACGGCGTTGAATCCGCAGGTGTTGTCGGCGCCGACGCCTTAGCCCGGGCGGGCGGCGGGCGCAGGGAACCGGCTTTGCCACAGCCAGGCGGCGGGGCCCAGCAGCAGCGCGGTGGCCAGCGCCAGCGCGGTGTCGATGCCGCCCAGGCCGCGGCGGCGGTGAGGGCGCCCACCAGGTAGCCGGCGCAGTTGGCCGCCGCCAGCCGCGCGCCGCCATGGGCATCGATGAGGCCATCGCGCATCATCAGCAGCATCAACGGCGTGAAGGCGAAGCGGCCGATGCCCATGGCCACCGCGAGCGCGAGCAGGCCGGCCAGCGCAATGGTGGCTGCCGACGGTGAGGGGCGGCGCGGCATGTCGGTGTCGACCATGGCGCCATTGAACCTGCGCCGGCCGACGATCCGATGGCCCGGCCGGGCCGGCCGGTGCGCGGCCTGCTGAGACAATCGGCCAATGGTCGAATGGCTCGTGCCGGCACTGCTGGTGCTCATCGTGGTGCTGTTGCTGTGGCTGCTGCTGCGTCGGCCCGACCGGGCCACCGCCGACGCACTGCGCGCGCTGGGCGATTCGCTGGCCGAGGGTTCGCGACGCGAGGCCGAGCGCTTGCAGCGTGACCTGCAGGACAGCGCCCGCGGCACGCGCCAGGAGCTGGCTGCGGCGCTCACACTGATGCAGCAGTCGCTGCTCACGCAAAGCGGCGACGTGGCGCGCACGCAGAACGAGCAGATCGATTCCTTCCGCACCCAGCTGGCCACGATGCAGCAGGTGGTGGCGCAGTCGCTGCACACGGCCACCACCCAGCTGGCCGAGCAGTTGCGCACGCTGACCGAATCGAACGAACGCCGTCTGGGCGAGGTGCGCGTGGCGGTGGAAGGGCGCCTGGCCGCGCTGCAGGAGGGCAACGAGAAGAAGCTCGAGCAGATGCGTGCCACGGTGGACGAGAAGCTGCACGCCACGCTCGAGCAGCGCCTGGGCGAGAGCTTCAAGCAGGTGGCCGACCGGCTGGAGCAGGTGCACAAGGGCCTGGGCGAGATGCAGGCGCTGGCGCGCGACGTGGGTTCGCTGCACCGCGTGCTCACCAACGTCAAGTCACGCGGCATCTACGGCGAGGTGCAGCTGGCCGGGCTGCTGGAGCAGGTGTTCACGCCAGACCAGTACGCGCGCAACGTCGAGACCGTGCCGGGCAGCGGCCAGCGGGTGGAGTTCGCCATCCGCCTGCCGGGCCGGCGCGACGACGGTGCGCCGCTGTGGCTGCCGATCGATGCCAAGTTCCCGCGCGAGGACCACGAGCGCCTGCTCGACGCGCAGGAGCGCGCCGATGCGCCCGCCGCCGAACTGGCCGCGAAGGCCATCGAGGTGCGGCTGCGCGCCGAGGCCCGCAGCATCCAGGAAAAGTACGTTGCCGCACCGCACACCACCGACTTCGGCATCCTGTTCGTGCCCACCGAGGGCCTGTACGCCGAGGCGCTGCGCCGCCCGGGGCTGGTCGAGGCGCTGCAGCGCGAGCACCGCATCATGCTGGCCGGCCCGACCACGCTGCTGGCCACGCTGTCGAGCCTGCAGATGGGCTTTCGCACGCTGGCACTCGAGCAGCGCAGTGCCGAGGTGTGGCAGGTGCTGGGCGCGGTGAAGACCGAGTTCGCCAAGTTCGGCGACGTGCTGGCCAAGACCAAGAAGAAGCTCGACGAGGCCAGCAGCACCATCGATTCGGCGGCCGTGCGCACGCGGGCGATGGCCCGGCAGCTGCGCGGTGTCGAGGCCCTGCCCGAGCACCGCGCGCAGGCGCTGCTGCCGGGCCTGGACGAGCCCGCCGCGCTTGACGACGAGGCCGAAGGCGCCCGTGGCTGAGCCATGGGCGGCGCCCCGCGCGGGGGGCGGTCGGCGGCTGCTGCTGTCGCTGATCTTCGGCCAACTGATGCTGCATTCGGCCATGGCCGGGCAGCGCATGGCGGCACCGCTGCAGGCCCTGCAGGCGGGCCACGAGGCTTGGGCCGTGGGTCTGCTGCTGGCGCTGTTCGCGGCGCTGCCGGTGCTCACCGCGATGGGCGCCGGCCGCATGGCCGACCGCCACGGCTACCACCGCCCGGTGCACCTGGCCGTGGCGCTGACGACAGGCGGCGCCGCGCTGGCGGTGGTGGCCTGCTGGCTGCCCGACCCGTGGCGCTTTGGCCTGTTGTGCGTGGGCGCGGCGGCGTCGGGCGTGGGCACCAATGTCGGTCTCATCGCCATCCAGCGCACCGCCGGGCAACTGGTCACCACGTCCACCGAGCGGCTGCGCGTGTTCAGCTGGCTGGGCATGGCGCCCTCGCTCGCCAACGTGGTGGGGCCGGTGGTGGCTGGCTTCGTCATCGACGGCGCCGGCTATGCCTGGGCCTATGCGGTGATGATGGTGCTGCCGCTCACCTCGCTGGTCTTCGCGCGCGGGGTGCCGAAGGAGGCCGGGCGGGTCGACCCCGCGCAGGCCGCGCCGCGCGGCCGGGCCTGGGACCTGCTGGCCGTGCCTGGCCTGAAGCGCCTGCTGTTCGTCAACTGGCTGCTGTCGGCCAGCTGGGACGTGCACAGCTTCGCGGTGCCGGTGCTGGGGCATGCGCGCAGCTACCCGGCGTCGACGATCGGCCTGGTGCTGGGCACCTTCACGCTGGCGGTGACGCTGGTGCGCTTCGTCATCCCGCTGCTCGCGCACCGGCTCGACGAGGTGGCGGTGTTGCGCACGGCCATGGTGCTGACCGGCCTGGTGTTTGCCGCCTACCCGTTCGCCGGCACGCCCTGGCTGATGGGGCTGTGCGCCACGCTGCTGGGGCTGACGCTGGGGGCGGTGCAGCCGATGATCATGTCGACGCTGCACCAGCTCACGCCGGACAACCGCCACGGCGAGGTGATCGCCTTCCGCTCGATGGCCATCAATGCCTCGAGCAGCATCATGCCGCTGGCCTTCGGACTGGCCGGCACCGCGCTGGGGCCGGGCGTCATGTTCTGGATCATGGGCGCAGCGGTGGGCGCGGGCAGTTGGCCGGCGCGTGGGCTGAAGCGGGCCTTCGAGCGGCCGCACGACAGCGCCGGCTGAGCCGGCGCGACCGGCGCCCGGTCAGAACCGGATGGCTGGTTCGGCGGGCGGGGGTGGCTCGGCCACCGGCCGCGGCTCGGGCGACACGACCACGGTGGGTGGCGCGTCGGGCGCCTTGGCCACCAGCGGCGTCGGCGACGGCGGCGCGTAGTCACGCGGCAGGCGCGACTCGCGCGGGTAGCCGGCCAGGTCGAAGGTGGATTGCCACTCGGTCTCGGCGTAGCCCCGCAGCACCTGGGCACCGACGGTGAGCGTGGGCACGGTGCGTCCGTTGCTGAGACGTGCCAATGCCTCGCCGTCGGCGTCGTCGGAAACGGTGCGTTCGGTGAAGGGGATGCCGCGCGTGCGCAGCAGGCGGCGGGCGCTGTCGCAGGGCGCGCAATCGGCCGAGGTGTAGAGGGTGACCGGGAAGCGCGCCGCAGCCTGGCGCAGTTCCAGCGGCAGCGGCGCCTGGGCCACCGCTGACGGTGCCGCCACCACGGTGCCATCGCGCCGCACGGTCGACACCTTGCCGCCGGCCGACGGCGATGGCGCCCGGTCGGTGTAGGTGACGCTGCCGTCGGGTCCGACCACCTTGTACTGGGCCTGCGCCGCGAAGGCGCCGGCACCCAGGGCCAGTGCAAGCAGCAGGGATCGGTACTGGAGGCGGCGGGCGGTGGTCATTCGGCGGGGAGACAGATCGGGCGGCGTGGACTGAATGTAGAGCAGCCGGGGACCGACCTCAAGGCACGATCGCACTCATGCCCTGGTGGCGCAACAACGCGTCGATCTGCGGCTCTCGGCCCCGGAACGCCTTGAAGCTGTCCATCGCCGCGCGGCTGCCACCGGCCTCGAGGATCTCGCGGCGGTAGCGGCGCCCTGTCTCGGCGTCGAACACGCCGGCCTCCTCGAAGGCGGCATAGGCATCGGCCGACAGCACTTCGGCCCACTTGTAGCTGTAGTAGCCGGCCGCGTAGCCGCCGGCGAAGATGTGCGAGAAGGTGTGCTGGAAGCGGTTGTACGGCGGCGGCACGATCACCGCCACCTCGGCCCGCACCTCGTCGACGACGGCCTGGATGCGCCCGGGCGCATCGGCCTCGTTGTGCAGGCGCATGTCGAACAGCGCGTACTCGATCTGCCGCAGCGTCTGCAGGCCGCTCTGGAAGTTGCGCGCGGCCAGCATGCGGTCGAACAGTTCGCGGGGCAGCGGCACACCGGTGTCGACGTGCGAGGTCATGCGCGAGATCACCTCCCATTCCCAGGCGAAGTTCTCCATGAACTGGCTGGGCAGCTCGACGGCGTCCCATTCGACGCCCGAGATGCCGGAGACGGCCAGGTCGTCCACCTGCGTGAGCAGGTGGTGCAGGCCGTGGCCGAACTCATGGAACAGCGTGATGACGTCGTCATGCGTCAGCAGGGCCGGCCGTTCGGCGCCGTCGGCCTGCACCACCGGCGGTGCGAAGTTGCACACCAGCTGAGCGACTGGCGTCTGCACCGCGCGGCCCGGCATGGCGGGGGCGTCGGGCCGCAGCCAGCGGCTGCGCACTTCGTCCATCCAGGCGCCGGGGCGCTTGCCCGGGCGGGCATGCGGGTCGAGGTAGAACTGCCCCACCAGCTGCGGCGGCAGGCCGCCGCCCTGGCTGCGCTCGATGCGGTAGAAGCGCACCGAGTCGTGCCACACCGAGGCGCTGTCGGGGCGGATGCTCACCTCGAACAGCGTCTCGATGAGACGGAACAGGCCCTCGAGCACGCGCGGCTCGGTGAAGTACTGCTTCACCTCCTGCTCGCTGAAGGCGTAGCGTTCTTCCTTGAGCTTCTCGGAGACGTAGTACAGGTCCCAGGGCTGCAGGTCGGCCAGGCCCAGGCGCTCGGCGGCAAAGGCGCGCATCTCGTCGAAGTCGCGCTCGGCGTGTGGCCGGGCGCGGCGTGCCAGGTCGCGCAGGAACTCGGTCACTTGCGCGGGCGACTGCGCCATCTTGGGCACCAGCGACAGTTCGGCGAAGCTGGCGTGGCCCAGCAGCGCGGCCTCTTCCTGGCGCAGCAGCAGGATCTCGCTCATCAGCGGGCTGTTGTCGTGCTCGGCAGGGCCTTGTTCACTGGCGCGGGTGAAGTAGGCGCGGTACATTGATTCGCGCAGGCCGCGGTCGTGGGCGTACTGCATCACCGGCATCCAGCTGGGCATGTGCAGGGTGAGCTTGTAGCCCTCGGCGCCCGCGGCCTCGGCGGCCGCGCGGGCGGCTTGGCGCACGTCGGCGGGCACGCCGGCCATCTGCGCGTCGGTGGCGATCAGCGCAAAGCCATCGGTGGCATCGAGCACGTGCTCGGAGTAGCGTTGCGTCACTTCGGCGCTGCGCGCCTGGATGGCCGCGAAGCGCTCGCGTGCGGCGCCCTGCAGCTCGGCCCCGGACAGCACGAAGTCGCGCATGGCGTTGTCCAGCGCCCGGCGGCGCGGGGCGCTCAGGCCCTGGCCCTGCTGCGCCACGGCCTTGTACTTGGCATAGAGCCGTTCGTCGGCACCGAGCGTGGTGTAGAACTCGGTGACCCGCGCCAGGTTGGCGTTGTAGGCCTCGCGAAGTTCGGGCGTGTTGGCCACGGCGTTGAGGTGCGACACCGCGCGCCAGGCGCGCGACAGCCGCTCGAGCGGCACGTCGAGCGCGGCCGACAGCGGCTCGTACTCGGCGGGGACGGCGGCACCGACGGCGCGCTCCACCGCGGCCTGTGCCTCGGGCAGCAGCACGTCGAGTGCCGGGGTGACGTGCTCGGGCCGGATGTCGGAAAACGCCGGCAGTTCGAGCGCGGTCAGCAGGGGGTTGTTCATCGTCGCGGCAGTGATGGTGGCGTGGTGGCGGCGGGCTACGCCCGACCTGCCGCCCGCTCGGCGGATTCGAGGGTGTTGACGAGCAACATTGTGATCGTCATCGGCCCGACCCCACCGGGCACCGGGGTGATCCAGCCGGCCACGTCGCGCACGGCGGCGAAGTCCACGTCGCCGCACAGCTTGCCGGCGTCGTCGCGGTTCATGCCGACGTCGACGACGATGGCGCCGGGCTTGACCATGTCGGCCGTCAGCGTGTTGCGGCGACCCACGGCCACCACCACCACGTCGGCCTGCCGCGTGTGGGCGCCGATGTCGGCGGTGGCGCTGTGGCACACGGTGACGGTGGCATTGGCTTGCAGCAGCAGCAGGGCCATCGGCTTGCCCACGGTGTTGCTGCGGCCGATGACCACCGCGTGCCTGCCCTTGAGCGGCACGCCGGTGGACTCGATCAGCTTCATGCAGCCGTAGGGCGTGCAGGGGCGGAAGCCCGGCAGCCCGGCCATCAGGTCGCCGGCGCTGCGCACCGAGTAGCCGTCGACGTCCTTGTCGGTGGAGATGGTCTCGATGACCTTGTGCGGGTCGATGTGCCGGGGCAGCGGCATCTGCACCAGGATGCCGTGGATGGCGGGGTCGACGTTGAGCGCGTGCAGCCGGGCCAGAAGGTCGGCCTCGGGCAGGCTGGCGTCGTACTTCTCGAACACCGAATGCAGCCCGTGCTCCTGGCAGGCCTTGACCTTGTTGCGCACGTACACCGCCGAGGCCGGGTCTTCGCCGACCAGGATCACGGCCAGCCCCGGCGTGACGCCGCGGGCGGTGAGGGCGGCCGCACGGACAGCGACTTCGGATCGGATCTTCTTCGACAGCGCGGTGCCGTCGATCAATTGCGCAGGCATCGGGATCTCCACAAACGAAAAAGGCCGCTGGAACGGCAGCGGCCTCGGCAGGGCAGGGGGTGTCGGGTCAGGCCTTGGCGGTGTTGGCGCCGAGCGCGATCTTGAGCAGGTCGGCCACGGTGTTGGCGTTCAACTTTTCCATGATGTTGGCGCGGTGCGCCTCGACCGTCTTGATGCTGATGCCCAGGTCGTCGGCGATCTGCTTGTTCAGCCGGCCGGCCACGATGCGCTCGAGCACCTGGGCCTCGCGGGTGGTCAGGCGAGACAAGAGGGCGTCGCGGCTGGCCTGCTCCTGGTGCTGGCTGAAGGCCGACCGGGCCTGGTCGAGCATGCGCTCGACGAGGCCGAGCAGGTCGTCTTCCTTGAAGGGCTTCTCGATGAAGTCCATCGCGCCCTTCTTCATCGTGGTGACGGCCATCGGCACGTCGCCGTGGCCGGTGATGAAGACCACCGGCAGCGGGCTCTTGCGCTCGAGCAGGCGGTCCTGCAGTTCGAGCCCGCTCATGCCGTCCATGCGGATGTCGGCGATCAGGCAGGCGACCTCGCGAGGGTCGAAGCGCGAGAGGAAGGATTCGGCCGAGTCGAAGCACTTGACGCGGTAGTCCTTGCCCTCCAGCAGCCATTGCAGGGAGTCGCGCACGGCTTCGTCGTCGTCGACGACGTAGACCGTGCCTTTCTTGGGGATCAGGCTCATGGGGTGGTCTTCGCTGCGGGGGTGTTATCGGCGTCGAGCGCGGCCTCGTTGTGTACTGCTGCGGGCCGCGTGGTCTCCTCGTGCCGCGCGTGGGTTTCAACGGGCAGGGTGAAGGCGAAACGACACCCCGCCACGGTGTCGCCATTGTAGAGGTTCTGGCCCCTGATCCGGCCCCGGTGCGACTCGATGATCGAGCGGCACAGCGACAGGCCGATGCCCATGCCCTCGGCCTTGGTCGAGAAGAAGGCCTCGTACAGGCGCGCCAGCACTTCTTCGGGCAGCCCGGGGCCCATGTCGGTGACGCTGAACTCGATCACGCCCCCCTCATCCGGGGTGTGCCTCGGGATCACGCGCAGCTCGATGTGCCGGCGCGACGGCGGCAGCTTGGCGCTGTCGATGGCCTCGGCGGCGTTCTTCAGGAGATTGAGCAGCACCTGCTCGACCAGGATCGGGTCGCAGCGCAGCTGCGGCAGGTGCTGGGCGACGTACTGGTGGATGGCCACGTTGCGCCGGCGCAGCTCGATGCTGGCGAGTTCGACCGCGTCCTCGACGATGTCGTGCGCATGGGCCGGCTGGCGCTGCGGTTCGCTCTTCTTCACGAAGGCGCGGATGCGGTGGATGATCTGCCCGGCGCGCTCGGCCTGGCGGGCGGTCTTCTCCAGCGCCGTGATCAGCGCGTCGCGGTCGATCGTCTCGGCCTTGACGCGCGAGACCATGCCGCTGCAATAGTTGGTGATGGCGGTGAGCGGCTGGTTCAGCTCGTGCGCCACCGACGAGGCCATCTCGCCCATGGTGATCAGCCGGCTCGACACCTGCGCCTTCTCGGCCTGCTGGGCGGCCTGCTCCTCGGCGCGGCGGCGGGCGGTGACGTCGGTGGCGATCAGCATCTGCGCCAGCCGCCCGTCGGTCCACTGCAGGTAGCGCGAGCGCACATCGAACCACTTGTCCAGCGCATGGGCATAGATCTCACGGGGGTTGGCGCCCATGGCGGTGAGTTCCTGCGTGGGCAGGCCCGACAGGCCGTCGACCGACTCGTCGCGGTCGGTGGCCACCGGCAGGGCCGGGCCGGTGCCGCTGGCCAGCAGCGCGTGGCCGCGCGAATCGGCGCCGAACCACAGGCGGTACGAGCGGTTGGCGAACAGCAGTTCGCCATGCTGCACCGACAGCACCGACACCGCGGCGTCCAGGCCCTCCAGCACGGTGGTGAAGCGTTCGTGCGACGCCGAGAGCTGGTCGCGGATGCGCTTGGCCTCGGTGATGTTGGTCATCGACGTCATCCAGCCGGTCTGCTGGCTGCGCGAATCGACCAGCGGCGACACGTACATGCGGGCGTCGAACAGCGTGCCGTTCTTGCGCATCACCTTGACCTCGATGCCGCCGGCCGGGCTGCGGCCCTGCAGTTCCTGCTGCAGCAGCCGGGCGTTCTCGTCGATGCGGTCGTGCGGCCAGTAGGGGTAGGGCGGTAGGCGGCCGATGAGCTCGCCTTCGGTGAATCCGGTCATCGCGCAAAACGCCGGATTGACGTAGGTCACGCGGCCCTCGAGGTCGAGCGCGCGCATGCCGGTGAGCATGGAGTTCTCCATCGCCCGGCGGAAGTTGGTCTCCTGCACCAGCGCGCCCTGGATCTGCGAGCGCCGGCGCATGTGCCGCCAGGTGCCCAGCAGCATCCACACGGTCAGCGCCGACAACGCCACCACCATCCAGAACAGCGTGTTGCCGACCAGGCCGGCCGAGGTGCGGTAGCCGGTGCCGCGCAGCACCAGGCCGTTGGCCGCGGGGGTGAGAGGTACGTCGTGGACGATGGAAGCGCGCCGAGTCCGGGGCCCCGGCATCGGCGTGACCGAGCTGGCCAGCAACTGCTCGCGCTCGTCGATCACCGCCACCGGGTGGCGGCGCGTGACGTCCACCGGCACCAGGTGCCGCAGCAGCGCGTCGATGCCGATGTCGGCCACCAGGGCGCCGCCGAAGTGGCCGCGCTCGATCAATGGCACGTGCACCTGGAAGACCATGGCCCGCTCGGCGTTCTGGAAGGGCCGCGAGTACACCGGTTGGCGCAGGTCGCGCAGCGTGATGAAGGCCCAGTCCGATTCCGTGCGCACCCCCGAGGCGGCGGGCGGTGCGCTGGCGCTGCCTGCCACGGGGCTGCTCTCGTCGCGTGAGTCGTACAGCGCGTACTGGCCGCGCACGTTCTTCTGTGCGTCGAACCAGGTGAGCTTGAGCACCTCGGGGCGCTCGGCGGCGAAGCTGGCGGCCAGGCGCTGGAAGTCGGCGGTGTCCTGCTCGCGGGTCAGGTTCTCGCGCACCAGTCGCACCAGTTGTTCCTGGTTCTCGATCAGCCGCAGGCGGATCTGCTGCTGCGCGATCTCGACGTCGCGCTTGACGGCCTCGGCCTCGCGTTCAACCTCCTCGTTGCGCAGGTACCAGAAGGCCGAGATGATCGCCGCCAGGAAGAGCAGCACCGACACCAGCGGACCCAGCGTGGCGAAGCGGTCCTGCCGGGCCGGCGATTGGCGTCGCCACCAGCGGCCGAGCAATCGCCGGCCGGCCTCCGTGGCATGGGTGACCAGTCCGGGCTTGCGGGGGTTCATGGCTCGATTATCCGGGTCGCTGCGGCAGCCTCAGGAGGCGATACGTACATTCCACAATAAGAAATCAACTCGCGCTATTTGAAATTTGACCAAAGCTGTGCCAAACTTCGAGCCAGACGTTCCATCCACCACAACCGGAAATCAGGAGACAACCGATGTCCGCCGTGCCCCAATCCTTTCCTGGCGTCGCCGCCAACGATGCCGACGCGCAGGAAACCCGCGAATGGCTCGAGGCGCTAGACGCCGTCATTGCCAACGAAGGCCCTGAGCGCGCCCACTTCCTGCTGGAAAAGCTGCTCGACGAAGCGCGCCAGTCCGGCATCGACCAGCCCTTCTCGGCCAACACGGCCTACGTCAACACGATCCCCACGGACGAAGAAGAGCGTTGCCCCGGCAACATCGAGATCGAGGAGCGCCTGCGCGCCTACATGCGCTGGAACGCGATGGCCATGGTGGTCAAGGCCAACCGCCACAACCCCGAGGACGGCGGCGACCTGGGCGGCCACATCGGCTCGTTCGCCTCGCTGGCGCACATGTTCGGCGCCGGCTTCAACCACTTCTGGCACGCCGAGAGCAAGGACCACGGCGGCGACTGCCTCTACATCCAGGGCCACGTGGCCCCCGGCGTCTACGCGCGCGCCTACCTGGAGGGCCGCCTCACCGAGGAACAGCTGCTGCATTTCCGCCAGGAAGTGGCCGGCAAGGGCCTGTCGAGCTACCCGCACCCGAAGCTGATGCCCGAGTTCTGGCAGTTCCCCACGGTGTCGATGGGCCTGGGCCCCTTGATGGCGATCTACCAGGCCCGGTTCCTGAAGTACCTGCACGCGCGCGGCATCGCCGACACCAGCAACCGCAAGGTCTGGGTGTTCTGCGGCGACGGCGAGATGGACGAGGTGGAATCGCTGGGCGCCATCGGCCTGGCCGCCCGCGAGAACCTGGACAACCTGATCTTCGTCGTCAACTGCAACCTGCAGCGCCTGGACGGCCCGGTGCGCGGCAACGGCAAGATCGTGCAGGAGCTCGAGGGTGAGTTCCGCGGCTCGGGCTGGAACGTGATCAAGCTGCTGTGGGGCGCCAACTGGGACGCGCTGCTGGCGCGCGACAAGGATGGCGCCCTGCGCAAGATCATGATGGACACGCTGGACGGCGACTTCCAGGCCTTCAAGGCCAACGATGGCGCGTTCGTCCGCAAGCACTTCTTCGGCCGCGACCCGCGCACGCTGGAGATGGTGGCCAAGATGTCCGACGACGACATCTGGAACCTGCGCCGCGGTGGCCACGACCCGCAGAAGGTCTATGCGGCGTACCACAAGGCGGTCAACCACAAGGGCCAGCCCACGGTGCTGCTGATCAAGACCGTCAAGGGCTTCGGCATGGGCAAGGCCGGCGAGGGCAAGAACAACGTCCACCAGACCAAGAAGCTCACCGACGACGACATCAAGCTGTTCCGCGACCGCTTCAACATCCCCATTCCCGACAGCCAGCTCGCCGCATTGCCGTTCTACAAGCCGGCCGACGACACGCCGGAGATGCGCTACCTGCACGAGCGCCGCCAGGCGCTGGGCGGCTACCTGCCGCACCGCCGCACCAAGGCCGACGAGAGCTTCACCGTGCCGGCGCTGGAGAACTTCAAGAGCGTGATCGAGCCCACCGCCGAGGGGCGCGAGATCTCCACCACGCAAGCCTACGTGCGCTTCCTCACCCAGTTGCTGCGCGACCAGGCCCTGGGCCCGCGCGTGGTGCCCATCCTGGTGGACGAGGCCCGCACCTTCGGCATGGAAGGCCTGTTCCGGCAAGTGGGCATCTACAACCCGGCAGGCCAGCAGTACACCCCGGTCGACAAGGACCAGGTGATGTACTACCGCGAGGACAAGGCCGGCCAGATCCTGCAGGAAGGCATCAACGAGGCCGGCGGCATGGCCAGCTGGATCGCCGCGGCCACCAGCTACAGCACCAGCAACCGCATCATGGTGCCGTTCTATGTGTATTACTCGATGTTCGGCTTCCAGCGCATCGGCGACCTGGCCTGGGCGGCGGGCGACATGCAGGCGCGCGGCTTCCTGCTGGGCGGCACGTCGGGGCGCACCACGCTGAACGGCGAAGGCCTGCAGCACGAGGACGGCCACAGCCACATCCTGGCCGGCACCATCCCCAACTGCGTCAGCTACGACCCGAGCTTCGCGCACGAGGTCGGCGTGATCCTGCACCACGGCCTGAAGCGCATGGTCGAGAAGCAGGACAACGTCTACTACTACCTCACCCTGCTCAACGAGAACTACCCGATGCCCGGGCTGAAGGCGGGTACCGAAGAGCAGATCATCAAGGGCATGTACCTGCTGGAAGACGCCGACGCGGCCGGCCGGCCGCAGGTGAACCTGCTGGGCTCGGGCACCATCCTGCGCGAATCGATGGCGGCCAAGCAGCTGCTCGAGTCCGACTGGGGCGTGGCGGCCAAGGTGTGGAGCTGCCCCAGCTTCAACGAACTGGCGCGCGATGGCCAGGACGCCGAGCGCTGGAGCCTGCTGCACCCGACCGAGGCGCCGCGCGTGCCCTTCGTGGCGCAGCAACTGGGCGGCCATGCCGGCCCGGTGGTGGCCTCCACCGACTACATCAAGAGCTATTGCGAACAGATCCGCGCGTACATCCCCAAGGGCCGCACCTTCAAGGTGCTGGGCACCGACGGCTACGGCCGCAGCGACTTCCGCAGCAAGCTGCGCGAGCACTTCGAGGTCAACCGCCACTACGTCGTGGTGGCGGCCCTGAAGTCGCTGGCCGACGACGGCCTGGTGCCGGCGAGCCGGGCGGCCGAGGCCATCGCGAAGTACGGCCTCTCGGTCGACAAGATCAACCCGCTGTACGCCTGACGCGGCAAACGGAGACAAGAACATGGCATTGGTTGAAGTGAAGGTCCCAGACATCGGGGACTTCAAGGACGTGGCCGTCATCGAGCTGCTGGTCAAGCCGGGCGACGTGGTCAAGGCCGAGCAGAGCCTGCTCACCGTCGAGTCGGACAAGGCGTCGATGGAGATCCCGTCGTCGCACGCCGGCGTCGTCAAGGAGCTGAAGGTCGGCCTCGGCGACAAGGTCAACGAAGGCAGCGTGGTGCTGGTGCTCGAGGCCGAGGCCGGTGCCGCATCGCCGCAGCCGCCGGCCAAGGCCGAGCTGCCGACGCTGACCGAGGCGATCTCGCCGCCCACTGCCGCCCCGGCGGCGGTGGCGGCGGCGCCCGCGGCGTCCGGCCCGGTCGAGGTGCTGGTGCCCGACATCGGCGACTTTGCCGAGGTGGCCGTCATCGAGGTGATGGTCAAGGTCGGCGACACCATCAAGGTCGAGCAGAGCCTGATCACCGTCGAGAGCGACAAGGCCTCGATGGAGATCCCGTCCTCGCACGCCGGCGTGGTGAAGGAGCTTCGCGTCCAGCTCGGCGACAAGGTGTCCAAGGGCACGCTGGTGGCGATCGTCGAGGCCTCGGGCGGCGGCAGTGCGCCGGCGCCCGCACCGGCCGCGGCGCCAGCGGCCGCGGCGGCTGCAGCGCCTGCGCCCGCTGCGGCCAGCGCGCCCGTGACGGTCGCCTCGGCTGCCCCGGCCCTGCCGGCGCATGAGCCGACCGCGCCAAAGGGCGCGCTGCCGCATGCGTCGCCCACCATCCGACGCTTCGCCCGCGACCTCGGCGTGCCGCTGGCCGAAGTGGCCGGCTCAGGGCCCAAGGGCCGCATCACGCAGGACGACCTGCAGGGCTTCGTCAAGCGCGTGATGGCCGGTGCGGTGCAGACCGCCGCCCAGAAGGCCAAGGCGCCGGCGGCGGCGCCCGCGGCGGCCGGCGGTGCCTTCCCGGGCCTGTTGCCCTGGCCGCAGGTGGACTTCACCAAGTTCGGCCCCGTCGAGCGGAAAGACCTGTCGCGCATCCAGAAGATCAGCGGCGCCAACCTGCACCGCAACTGGGTGGTGATCCCGCACGTCACCAACCACGACGATGCCGACATCACCGACCTCGAGGCCTTCCGCGTGCAGCTGAACAAGGAGAACGAGAAATCCGGCGTCAAGGTCACGATGCTGGCCTTCATGATCAAGGCGGCCGTGGCGGCACTGAAGAAGTTCCCGCAGTTCAACGCCTCGCTCGACGGCGACCAGCTGGTGCTGAAGCAGTACTTCCACATCGGCTTTGCCGCCGACACGCCCAACGGGCTGGTCGTGCCGGTGATCAAGGACGCCGACAAGAAGGGCGTGTTCCAGATCAGCACCGAGATGGGCGAGCTGGCCAAGAAGGCCCGCGACGGCAAGCTGGGGCCGGCCGACATGAGCGGCGGCTGCTTCTCGATCAGCTCGCTGGGCGGCATCGGCGGGCGCTACTTCACGCCGATCATCAACGCGCCCGAGGTGGCCATCATGGGCGTGTGCAAGAGCACGACCGAGCCGCGCTGGGATGGCAAGCAGTTCGTGCCGAAGCTGATCCTGCCGCTCAGCCTGAGCTGGGACCACCGCGTCATCGACGGTGCGGCGGCCGCGCGCTTCAACGTGTACTTCGGCAGCCTGCTGACCGACTTCCGGCGCATCCTGCTGTGAGCCGGGCCACCGCAGCGGGCCAGGCACCCGCCCGCGGCTTGCGGGCCGGCGGGCGGGAGGCCGCGCGATGACCACCATCGCCGTCGCCCGCAAGGGCGGGCAGGTGGCCATTGCCGCCGACGCGCTGGTGACCTTCGGCGACACCCGCCTGGCGCATGGCTACGAGGCCAACGACAAGGTCTTCCGCATCGGCGATTCGTGGGTCGGCATGGCTGGCACCACGGCGCATTTCCCTGTGCTGCGCAAGGCGCTGGGCAGCCTGCCCGCCGACGAGCTGAAGCTGCATTCGCGCGACGAGGTGTTCGACACCTTCCTGAAGCTGCACCCCAGGCTGAAGGAGCACTTCTTCCTCAACACCAAGGAAGAAGACGCCGACCCGTACGAGAGCAGCCAGTTCACGGTGCTGATCGCCAACGCGAGCGGCATCTTCGGCGTGTACTCGTACCGCGAGGTCTTCGAGTTCGACCGCTTCTGGGCCATCGGCTCGGGCCGCGCCTTCGCGCTGGGTGCGATGTTCGCCACCTTCGACAAGTCGAAGACGGCGCGCGAGGTGGTCGAGTGCGGCGTGCGCGCGGGATGCGAATTCGACAAGAACTCAGCCGGGCCGATCAAGGCCCACACACTGAAGCTGCGCGACTGAGTCGACGCGGCACAACGAGACAAGACGAAAGGTAGACACACCATGGCCCTCATCGAAGTGAAGGTGCCCGACATCGGCGACTTCAAGGACGTTGCGGTGATCGAGATCCTGGTCAAGCCCGGCGACACCATCGCGGTGGACCAGAGCCTGGTCACCGTGGAATCGGACAAGGCCTCGATGGAGATCCCGTCGAGCACCGCCGGCGTCGTGAAGGAACTGAAGGTCGCCATCGGCGACAAGGTCAACGAGGGCAGCGTGGTGCTGCTGCTCGAGGCCACCGGTGCCGCCGCCGCGCCGGCCCAGGCCGCCCCGGCCGCCGCCGCGCCGTCTTCGGCGGCCGCGCCCGTGGCCACCGCCCCCGTGGCCGCCAGCTTCGCCGGTGGCGCCGACATCGAATGCGACATGCTCGTGCTGGGCGCCGGCCCCGGCGGCTACTCGGCCGCGTTCCGCGCCGCCGACCTGGGGCTGAAGACCGTCATCGTCGAGCGTTACGCGTCGCTGGGCGGCGTCTGCCTGAACGTCGGCTGCATCCCGTCGAAGGCGCTACTGCACGTGGCGGCGGTGATGGACGAGGTCAAGCACTTCGCCGACCTGGGCGTCGAGTTCGCGCCGCCCAAGGTCGAGCTGCCCAAGCTGCTGGCGCACAAGAACAAGGTGGTCACCAAGCTCACCGGCGGCCTGGCGGCGATGGCCAAGATGCGCAAGGTGACGGTGGTGCGCGGCTACGGCGTCTTCGCCGACCCGCACCACGTGACGGTGGAAGAGACCACCGGTGACGGGCAGGACAAGACCGGCAAGACCCAGACGATCCGCTTCAAGCAGTGCATCATCGCCGCCGGTTCGCAGGCGGTGCGCTTGCCCTTCCTGCCGGACGACCCGCGCATCGTCGACAGCACCGGGGCGCTGCAGCTGCGCCAGACGCCGAAGAAGATGCTGGTCATCGGCGGCGGCATCATCGGTCTGGAGATGGGCACGGTGTACTCCACGCTGGGCGCCCGCATCGACGTGGTCGAGATGCTCGACGGCCTGATGCAGGGCCCCGACCGCGACCTGGTCAAGGTGTGGCAGAAGATGAATGCCCACCGCTTCGACAAGATCATGCTGAAGACGAAGACGGTGGGCGCCGAGGCCACGGCCGACGGCATCCGCGTGATGTTCGAAGGGCTCGACGGCACCAAGAGCGACGGCGTCTACGACCTGGTGCTGCAGGCCGTCGGCCGCACGCCCAACGGCAAGAAGATCGCCGCCGACAAGGCCGGCGTGGCCGTCACCGACCGCGGCTTCATCCCGGTGGACGTGCAGATGCGCACCAACGTGCCGCACATCTTCGCCATTGGCGACGTCGTCGGCCAGCCGATGCTGGCGCACAAGGCGGTGCACGAGGCCCACGTGGCCGCCGAGGTGGCGGCCGGCGACACCAAGGCGCAGTTCGACGCCCGCGTCATCCCCGGGGTGGCCTACACCGACCCCGAGGTGGCCTGGGTCGGCCTCACCGAGGACGATGCCAAGGTGCGCGGCATCAAGGTCAAGAAGGGCCACTTCCCCTGGACCGCGTCGGGCCGGGCCATCGCCAACGGCCGCGACGAAGGCTTCACCAAGCTGCTGTTCGATGCCGAGACGCACCGCATCGTCGGAGGCGGCATCGTCGGCACCCACGCCGGCGACATGATCGGCGAGGTGGCCCTGGCCATCGAGATGGGCGCCGACGAGGTGGACATCGGCAAGACCATCCACCCGCACCCGACGCTGGGCGAGAGCATCGGCATGGCCGCCGAAGTGGCCCACGGCACCTGCACCGACCTGCCGCCGCAGAAGCGCTGACACACCGGTCGCAGGCCCGTGCCACCCGGGTGGCCGGGCTGCGATCGCTGCAGCGGTCGCGGCTGTGCCGCGCAAGCCCGTCTGCCGACCGCGCCGTGCGCCGCGGGGCCCCACTCGCGGGGCCATCATGCGGCCGCGGTGCAGTCCGGTATTTGTCCTCACGCCTGGGGGGTGTCGGTGTGTGAACATCCGAGTCGGGCGTGAATCGGGCCGCAATCCGCGGAGACGGAGCGCCGATCGGTGACAAGGCTGTAGCGTGATGGGGTTCGAAGTGCAGGCGTGGCACGGCTGGCGGGCGGCGGGTGGTCGCCGGGGCGTCGGCGTTGGCCGGGGCCAGGCCATCTTGGTCGACCCGAAGGGGCTGCGGGGATGTTGAGCCTGGTCACCCGTTCGGTTCGGCAGGCCGCCAGCGCCTTGCACGTCAGCATGGCCCGCACCTTCTGGGTCGGCATGGCCGTGTGCGTGCTGGCCGCCATCGGGTTGCAGCAATGGACGGTGCGCGAGGCGACCGTCCAACTCGCCGAGCGCCAGGCCCAGGACCACGGCCGCCGCATCGCGGCCGTGCTGGAGCGCGTCGGACCCCAGCCGCAGCGGCGCGACGCCGCCCTGCTGCAGTACTTCGACGAACACCGCCTGCAGCGGCTCGACGTGGTCGATGCCAGTGGCGCGCTGCTGTTCAGCCGCGTTGCGCCGGCCGCTGCCGCGAACGCCAGCGCCGCCATCGAGCGGCTGCTGGTGCCCGCCCCCCAGGCTGTGGAAGTGGCGCTGCGCCAGCCCATCGGCGCGGCCGCCGGCCTGCGCATCGAGGCGGCCGGGGCCGAGTCCACCGATTGGGCCGGCAGGCTGTCGCTGAAGTTCCTGCTGGGGATGGCCTTGACGCTGCTCGTCGTGGGGCTGGTCGGCCGCTGGCGGCTCGGCCTGCTGGGCCAGCAGATGCTGGCCTGGGGCGACAGGGCCGCCGCTAGCGACTCGGTCCAGGGGGGCCGTCGGTCGGCGTCGATGTCGGTGTCGGCGATGGAAAGCCAGTGGTCGGCCACGGCGAGCCGGTCGCCGTCACAGCAGCCGGGGCCACTGGTGGCCGACGGTCCGGCAACGATCGCGTCGGTGGCGCCGCCGGCCCAGGAGCCTCCACCCAAGCTGCCGAAGGAAAAGCACCTGAAGCAGATCGCCCTGATGAAGACGGCCCTGAGCCAGCAGGCCCGGGTGATCGAGGAAGCCCGGTTGGCGGCCCATGTCGACACCCTGACCGGCTTGGCCAAGCGGGCCAGCTTCATTGCGCGCCTCGAGCAGGCCCTCGAAGGCGAGGACGCCCTGCCGGCCGCCGGACTGCTGCTGGTGCGGGTGCGCGACCTGATCGGCGTGAACCGGCGCGTCGGGCACAGCGCGGCCAACCAGGTGCTGCAGCGCGTGGCGCAGGCCCTGCGCGCCCTCCACGAGGCCACGCCGCACAGCGCGGCCGGCCGGCTCAACGGGTCGGACTTCGCGCTGCTGATGCCGTCCGACGGCGTGGCGCGCAAGACGGCGGATGCCCTGCTGGTGACGCTGCGGCAGGCCCTGGTCAGCCTCGACCCGGTCGGCGGACTGGCCATCGGTGCAGTGAACCTGCGCGGCCGGGTCACTGTCAAGCAGGCCCTGGCGCTGGCCGACGAGGCGCTGGCGAGTGCCGAGTCGGACTCGCTGTACGCCGTGGCCAGTGGCAGCAATTCGGCCGATCAGCCGGCCTTCGGCGATGCGGTCTGGCAGCAGCGCCTGGCCGATGCTCTGGCGCACCGCCGCACGGTGCTCGGTGCCTACCCCGTGTGCGGCCGCGATGACCGCGTGCTGCACCTCGACTGTCCGATGCGGGTGCAGTTCGACGAGGGCGGCCCCTATGAATCGGCCTGGCGCTGGTTGGCGCCTGCGGCGCGAGGCCACATGGGACCAGAGATCGACCGGCGCGTCGTCGAGATGGCGCTCGAGGCGATCCGCCACGACGGCCAGGCGCGATGCGTGAACATGTCGGCCCAATCGCTGGCGTCCAGCGAGTTCATGGTGCGATTGACGCAAGACCTGGAGGCCGCGCCTGACGCCGCGCGACGCCTGTGGATCGACCTGCCCGAATCACTGGCCCTGGACCGTCCTGCCCTGGTGCGGGAGGCGGCGCGCCGCTGGAACCCGCTGGGCGTGCGCCTGGCGCTGGAGCATGCGGGTGAGAACCTGGCCCGCATCGATCACCTGAACCAGCTCGGCGTGGACTGCGTGCGCATCGACGGCCGCTTCCTGCGCGGCATCACCGGCCCGGAATCCGGCACGGTGCGCCGCCACCTGCAGGGCATGGTGCGCCTGGCGCACGATGCCGGGCTGACCATCTCCGCCGAAGGGGTGTCGGCGGCCGGTGACCTGACGATGGTGTGGGCGCTGGGCTTCGACGCGGCCACCGGCCCCGCCGTGCTCAAGCGCCATCAGTCGATGTCGCCGCAGTGAAGCGGGTAGCCGCCCGCCCGGCGGCAGTCGAAGAAGTGCTTCAGCGTCACCCGCACGGTGCGGAAGGCGATCTCGTCCCAGGGGATCTCGTGCTCGAGGAACAGCCGGGCCTCGATGGTTTCGGGCCCCGGGTCGAGCGAGGTGTCGAGCATGCGGGCGCGGTAGAACAGGTGCACCTGGCCCACGCGCACCACGTTGAGCATCGTGAACAGGCCCTGCAACTCGATGCGGGCACCGGCTTCCTCGACCGTCTCGCGCAGCGCGCCGTCGGCGACCGTCTCGCCCAGTTCCATGAAGCCCGCGGGCAGCGTCCACAGGCCGTAGCGCGGTTCGATGTTGCGGCGGCACAGGAGCACCTGCTCGCCCCACACCGGCACCGTGCCGACGACGTTGAGCGGGTTCTCGTAGTGCACCTCGCCGCAGCCCGGGCAGACCGCGCGCTCGCGGTTGTCGTCGATGGGGACGCGGTACTCCACCGCGGTGCCGCAACGGCGGCAGTGCTTGATTCGGTGCGTCTCCAGCATGGGCGCAAAGTGTAGCGGTGCGCATGGCATCATCAGCGGCTGCCCCGTTCCTTCCGCCGGAGACCGCCCCGATGAGCCTCGTGATCCCTGCCGCCCCGCCCGCCTGCGTGCCTGTCCAGGGCGGTGGCCTGTTCCCCGTGCGCCGCATCTACTGCGTCGGCCGCAACTACGCCGAGCATGCGCAGGAGATGGGGTTCACCGGCCGCGAGCCGCCGTTCTTCTTCATGAAGCCGGCCGATGCCGTGCTGCCCGTGGCCGACGGCAGCGTCGGCACCATGCACTACCCGCCGCAGACGGCCAACCTGCACCACGAGATCGAGCTGGTGGTGGCCATCGGCACGGGCGGCCGCGACATCGCCGTGGCCGATGCCGCGCGGCACATCTGGGGCTATGCCGTGGGGCTGGACATGACCCGCCGCGACCTGCAGAACGACATGAAGAAGCAGGGTCGCCCCTGGTGCATCGGCAAGGCCTTCGACGAGTCGGCCCCGATCGCGCCGCTTCGGCCGATCGCATCCACCGGCGAGCTGCTGCGCGGCGCCATCACGCTGTCGGTCAACGGCCAGCTGCGGCAGAAGGGCGACCTGTCCGAACTGATCTGGAACGTGGCCGAGACCATCGCCACGCTGTCGGCCGCCTGGACCCTGCAGCCTGGCGACCTGATCTTCACCGGCACGCCGGCCGGTGTCGGCGCGGTGGTGCGCGGCGACGTGATGGAGGGCTCGATCGAGGGCCTGGGCACCCTGCGTGTGAAGGTCGAGTGAGGCCGCCATGAAGCTCTACAACTACTTTCGCTCGTCGGCCTCGTACCGCGTGCGTATCGCGCTGGCGCTGAAGGGCCTGGCCTACGACTACATGCCGGTGCACCTGCAGAAGAACGAGCAGCTCGGCGAGGGCTACGGCGCCGTCTCGCCGTCGCGCCTGGTGCCGCTGCTGCAGGATGGCGACGCGGTCGTCACGCAGTCTCTGGCCATCATCGAGTACCTCGACGAGACCCACCCCGAGCCGCCGCTGCTGCCCAAGGATCCGCTGGGTCGTGCCCGCGTGCGCGCGCTCGCGCTGGACATCGCCTGCGAGATCCACCCGCTCAACAACCTGCGCGTGCTGCGCTACCTGGTGGGGCCGCTCGAGGTGGCCGACGCCGACAAGGACCGCTGGTACCGCCACTGGGTCGAAACCGGCCTCGAGGTCGTCGAGCGCCAGCTGGCTGCGTCGCCTGCGCGCTATTGCCACGGCGACACGCCCACGCTGGCCGATTGCACGCTGGTGCCGCAGATCTTCAATGCGAAGCGTTTCGATTGCCGGCTCGACCATGTGCCCCAGGTGATGCGGGTGTTCGACGCCTGCATGGCGCTCGAGGCCTTCGACAAGACCCAGCCGTCGGCCTGCCCGGATGCGGCCTGAGGGCGGCGCGGGCAAGGTGCCCGGGCTGATCCGGCCCGAGCTGATCCGGCCCGACTGGCCGGCGCCGGCCGGCATCGTCGCGGCCATGTCCACCCGCCGGGGCGGGGTCAGTGCCGCACCCTTCGACAGCCTGAACCTGCGGCCGCCCGGCCTGCGTGGTGACGCCGTCGACCAGCCCGAGGCGGTGTTCGAGAACCAGCGCCGTTTCGCCGCCGCTCTGGGCGCGGCGCCGGTGTGGCTGGACCAGGTGCACGGCGCCGAGGTCGTGCGGCTCGGCCCGCAGCACCTGGCGGCCACCCGGGCGGGCGCCGACCTGCCGCGGGCCGATGCCAGCGTGACCACCGAGCCCGGCATCGCCTGCGCCGTGCTCGTGGCCGATTG
Source organism: Ideonella sp. A 288 (assembly GCF_002198735.1). Taxonomy (GTDB): domain Bacteria; phylum Pseudomonadota; class Gammaproteobacteria; order Burkholderiales; family Burkholderiaceae_C; genus Pseudaquabacterium. The sequence goes on along the minus strand of NZ_MWLO01000068.1, from coordinate 14,809 downwards.
CCTGCCGGTGCTGATGTGCAGTGTGGACGGCCGCGCGGTCGGCGCGGCGCATGCCGGCTGGCGCGGACTGGCTGCGGGGGTGCTGGAGCACACGCTGGCCGCGCTGTGCGACGCGGCCGGGTGCGCGCCCGCCGAGGTGCTGACGTGGCTGGGCCCCTGCATCGGGCCGCGGCAATTCGAGGTGGGTGCCGATGTGCTGCGGGCCTTCGGGGCCGACCCGGGCGCGCAGCCGTCGGCGCGCTTCGTGCCGCGCCGTGGCGCCGATGGCTCGCCGCGCTGGCTGGCCGACCTGCCCGGGCTCGCGCGCGATCGCCTGGCGCGCGCGGGCGTGCGTCAGGTCAGCGGTGGCACCTGTTGCACCGTCGAAGACCGATCAGGGTTCTTCTCGTTCCGCCGCGACGGCCGCACCGGACGCATGGCTGCGGCCATCGCCCTGCGACGCTGAGGCAGTTTCGGCGCGCTCGCGTGCCAGCCGGCTGCGTCGGCGCAGCGGCGTGCCCATCACGTACAGCACGATCGACAGCGGCAGCACGCCGTACAGCAGGAACGTGAAGGCGGCGCCCAGGACGCTGCCTTGCGTCGACGTGGCCTCGGCCAGCGACATCAGCAACACGACGAAGATCCAGGCCACGGCGACGATGTGCATTTCGAATTATGGTGCGTAATATCGCGTATTGAAAAATTGAGTCATGCTGGGGTAAGCTGTGCAGCGTACAACGTGAAGCACTGCACAGCGCACCCGCAGGCCATTCCGGCGACCGACCGGTGCCTCGAGCGCATAGGAGACACACATGACAACGCAGCCGACCGTTCCCGGTCTGGAATCCATGGGCGCCAACGCGCAGGCCTTCGGCACCGCCCTCAATGACGCCATGAAGTCCATTTCCGGCCTGAGTGTGCCGATGGACACCCTGTCCAAGTTGCAGGCCGACTATGTCTCGCAAGCCTCGCAGCTGTGGAACAGTTCGCTGGCCACCATGGCTGGCAAGGGTGCCGACAGCAAGCCGGTGCCCGACAAGCGCTTCTCGGCCGATGCCTGGGCGCAGAACCCTGCCGCCGCGCTGGCCGCGCAGGCCTACCTGCTGAACGCCCGCACGCTGATGCAGATGGCCGAGTCGGTGAACGCCGACGCCAAGACCAAGGCCCGCGTGCGCTTCGCCGTGCAGCAGTGGGTGGACGCCGCCAGCCCCGCCAACTTCCTGGCCACCAATCCCGAGGCCCTGAAGAAGGCGCTCGACACCCGCGGCGAGAGCATCGCCCAGGGCATGCAGCTGCTGCTGAAGGACATCGGCAAGGGCCACATGTCCCAGACCGACGAGAGCGTGTTCGAGGTGGGCCGCAATGTCGCCACCAGCGAAGGCGCCGTGGTGTTCGAGAACGAGCTGTTCCAGCTCATCGAATACAAGCCGCTCACCGGCAAGGTGTTCGAGCGGCCGATGCTGTTCGTGCCGCCGTGCATCAACAAGTACTACATCCTCGACCTGCAGCCCGAGAACTCGGTCATCCGCTACACCGTCGAGCAGGGCCACCGCGTCTTCGTCGTCAGCTGGCGCAATCCCGACAACTCGCTGGTGAACAAGACCTGGGACGACTACATCGCCGACGGCCCCATCAAGGCCATCGAGGTGGTGCAGGCCATCAGCGGCGAGCCCACCATCAACACGCTGGGCTTCTGCGTCGGCGGCACGATCCTGATGACGGCGCTGGCCGTCCTGGCCGCGCGTGGCGAGCAGCCGGCGAACTCGGTCACGCTGCTGACCACGCTGCTCGACTTCACCGAAACCGGCGTGCTCGACGTCTTCGTCGACGAATCGTCGGTCAAGCTGCGCGACATGACCCTGGGCGAGAACGCGCCCAACGGCCCTGCGCTGCTCAAGGGCAAGGAACTGGCCACCACCTTCAGCTTCCTGCGGCCGAACGACCTGGTCTGGAACTACGTGGTCGGCAACTACCTGAAGGGCGAGGCCCCGCCGCCGTTCGACCTGCTGTACTGGAACGGCGACTCGACCAACCTGCCGGGCCCGATGTACTGCTGGTACCTGCGCCACACCTACCTCCAGAACGAGCTCAAGCAGCCCGGCAAGCTCACGGTCTGTGGCGAGAAGGTCGACCTGGGGTCGGTCAAGGCGCCGGTGTACCTGTATGCCTCGCGCGAAGACCACATCGTGCCCTGGGACGCCGCCTTCCGCAGCACCGCGCTGCTCAAGGGCAAGAAGCGCTTCGTGCTGGGCGCGTCGGGCCACATCGCCGGGGTGATCAACCCGGCCGCCAAGAACAAGCGCAACTACTGGGTCAACGACGCGCTGCCGGCCAAGGCCCAGGACTGGTTCGATTCGGCCACCGACAAGCCCGGCAGCTGGTGGAACGACTGGACCGCCTGGCTCAAGCCCCAGGGCGGCAAGCAGGTGGCCGCGCCCAAGGGCTACGGCAGCCGCGAGTACAAGGCCATCGAGCCGGCCCCGGGCCGCTACGTCAAGCAGAAGGCCTGATCAGGCGCAGTGTGGTGGCGGGGCAGGCTGGAGCCGGCGCCCGCTGGCTGCGAGAATCGGGCCAGCGCTGATTCCTTCTCGCGCGTTTCACAGCCTGGAGACCCCTCATGACCATGGACATCGTCATCGTCGCCGCCGCCCGCACGGCCGTCGGCAAATTCGGCGGATCGCTCGCCAAGACCGCCGCCCCCGAGTTGGGCGCCACCGTCGTCAAGGCCCTGCTCGAGCGCTCTGGCGTGGCCGGCGAGCGCATCGGAGAGGTCATCCTGGGCCAGGTGCTCACCGCCGGTTCGGGCCAGAACCCGGCGCGCCAGACCGTCATCAAGTCGGGCCTGCCGCAAGCCGTGCCGGCCATGACCATCAACAAGGTCTGCGGCTCCGGCCTGAAGGCCGTGATGCTGGGCGCACAGGCCATCCGCGACGGCGACAGCGAGATCATCATCGCCGGCGGCCAGGAGAACATGAGCCTCGCGCCGCACGTGCTGGCCGGCTCGCGCGACGGCCAGCGCATGGGCGACTGGAAGCTCGTCGATTCCATGATCACCGACGGCCTCTGGGACGTCTACAACCAGTACCACATGGGCATCACGGCCGAGAACGTGGCCAAGAAGTACGGCATCACCCGTGAGATGCAGGACGCCATGGCGCTGGCCTCGCAGCAGAAGGCCGCCGCCGCGCAGGAAGGTGGCCGCTTCAAGGACGAGATCGTCCCGGTCGTGATCCCGCAGAAGAAGGGCGATCCGGTCGTCTTCGCGGCCGACGAGTTCATCAACAAGAAGACCAACGCCGACGCGCTGGCCGGCCTGCGCCCCGCCTTCGACAAGGCCGGCAGCGTCACCGCCGGCAATGCCTCGGGCATCAACGACGGCGCCGCCGGCGTCATGCTGATGAGCGCGGCCACCGCCGCCTCGCTGGGCCTGAAGGTGCTGGGTCGCATCGCCAGCTACGCCAGCGCGGGCCTCGACCCCGCCATCATGGGCATGGGCCCGGTGCCCGCCGCCCGCCGCGCGCTCGAGCGCGCCGGCTGGAAGCCGCAGGACCTGGACCTGCTGGAGATCAACGAGGCCTTCGCGGCCCAGGCCTGCGCCGTGCACCAGGAAATGGGCTGGGACACATCGAAGGTCAACGTCAACGGTGGCGCCATCGCCATCGGCCATCCGATCGGCGCCTCCGGTTGCCGCATCCTGGTCACGCTGCTGCACGAGATGCAGAAGCGCGACGCGAAGAAGGGCATCGCCTCGCTGTGCATCGGCGGCGGCATGGGCGTGGCGCTCACCATCGAGCGCTGACACGTCGAGAGAGTCGAGACACCACCACCGGCCCGGAGACAACCGGGCCGTCATTCAACTGAAGAGGAGCAAGCAATGACACAAAAAGTAGCGTACGTGACGGGCGGCATGGGCGGAATCGGTACCGCGATCTGCCAGCGTCTGCACAAGGAAGGTTTCAAGGTCATCGCCGGCTGCGGCCCGAGCCGTGATTTCGTCAAGTGGCTGGACGAGCAGAAGGCACTGGGCTACACGTTCTACGCCTCGGTGGGCAACGTCGCCGACTGGCAGTCGACGGTCGACGCCTTCTCGAAGGCCGTGGCCGAACACGGCCCGATCGACGTGCTGGTGAACAACGCCGGCATCACCAAGGACCGCATGTTCCTGAAGATGACGCCTGAAGACTGGAAGGCCGTCATCGACACCAACCTCAACAGCATGTTCTACGTCACCAAGCAGGTGGTGCCGAGCATGGTCGAGCGGGGCTGGGGCCGGATCATCCAGATCTCGTCGGTCAACGGCGAAAAGGGCCAGGCAGGCCAGACCAACTACTCGGCCGCCAAGGCCGGCATGCACGGCTTCACGATGGCCCTGGCACAAGAAGTGGCCAGCAAGGGCGTGACGGTCAACACCGTGAGCCCGGGCTACATCGGCACCGACATGGTCCGTGCGATCAAGCCTGAAGTGCTCGAGAAGATCGTCGCCACCATCCCGGTCAAGCGCCTGGGCACGCCCGATGAAATCGGCTCGATCTGCGCCTGGCTGGCGGGTGAGGATTCCGGCTTCACAACCGGTGCCGACTTCAGCTGCAACGGCGGCCTGCACATGGGCTGACCGCGTGCATGGGGCCTGGCGCCCCACGCCGATTCGACAGAGACGGCCGGACGCCCTGTGCATCCGGCCGTTTTTTCATGGGTGCGCCACGGCAGCGTGGCGCTCAGGGCGACGGCCTCGTCGCCTCGTGGTCAGCCGGCAGGCGGCGCGGGTGGCGTGCCCGGGGGCTGGGGCGCGCTGTCCCCCTCGCTGGTGTCGTCGGAGGGACCGTCCTCGGGACGCTGCACCTTCTTCTGGCGCTTTTCTTCGGCCTTGCGCTTCTTGGCCAGCTCGCGCTGACGTTTCTCGTAAGAGTAGTTCGGGGTCGCCAATGCGGTGCTCCTGGTGGGGTGCGCCACGCGACAGTCGCGTGCGCTCGAGCCGGTGCAAAGCATACGTCATGCGGAAGCGCGCGCGAATGGTGCGTGCAATGCAAGAGGGCCACCCTGGGGTGGCCCTCTTGCGCACGCCCGCAGCACGCTGCGAACGGTTCATGGCGCCGGTGACGGGTTCCGGCATCCGCCCATTGGTGCGGTCGGTTTTCGCCTTGCACAGGTGCCATTGTGCGACCGTGCCACGCTGGCGATCGATGGAACAGGCATCGCATCTGCCCTCAGTTCACAGGCCGGGTGGCGCCGTGGGCCGGGGGGTCAACGCTTCGCGCTGCGCGACTGCAGGCCGAAGCGTTCGAGGAACCACGTCGACAGCATGCGCTTCTCGTAGCGCAGCGCGTCGCCTTCGCGAGCATCGACGAAGTGGCGCGACATCAGGTAGTTCATGTCCGACACGCGCTCCTCGCCGGTGGTCACCACCCGGTTGCCCTCCCGCAGCGTGTAGCGCAGCTTGACGTGCGGCCAGTCGGCCGTGCCACGCATCACCCGCACGTCGGGCCCGGCGCGGTGGAACGGCTTCATCTCGCCGGCCAGGTCGATGTCCAGCACCTCGAACTCCAGCGACTGCGTGGCGGGCAGCTGGCCAGCCAGTTTCTGCAGGTGCGCGGTGAGGCCCAGTCGCACCTCCTCGCGCGTGCGCGGGTCCTGGCCCGCGTCGCTGAACTGGTCGGGGTCGACGTAGCGGACCTCTGCGGAGGCGGCGTGGGCCCCACCGGCCGTGAGAACAGCCAGGGCGATGATGGCGAGACGGCGCATGGAAACTCCTTCGGGCGAGAGCAACTGGTCCACAGTTGGAGTGTGCAACCCGCGCCCGGGTTTCGGTAAAGAAACGTCGCTGTCGGGAGGGCGGGCCGGATGCTGGCGGGTGGCCGTGCCGGCGCCTCAGCCGCCCGACTCGCGGAACGCCGCCGGTGCGTCGATCACCACCGGCTCCGTGGCCAACGCCACGCAGGGCAGGATCAGGCCCTCGGCCTTTTCTTCGGCCAGCAGGCCGGGCCACTCGATGCGGTAGTGCACCGAGCCCTCGCGCAGCCGGCACATGCAGGCCCGGCAGGTGCCATTGCGGCACGAACTGGGCAGGCGGATGCCGGCGCGCAGCGCAGCCTCCAGCAGCGACTGGCCCGGCGCCAGCGGCACGCACCAGCCCCCGGGCTCGATGCGCAGGCTGGCGGGCGCCGTCATGTCGCGCCGACGACGGGCCGGCCCTCCACCCACACCTGCTGCACCGCCAGGGCGGCATCCAGCACCACCAGGTCGGCCCAGGCGCCCGGCGAAAGCCGGCCGCGGTCGGCCAGGCCGATGAAGTCGGCTGCGAAGGTGGCGGTGCGTCGCGAGGCTTCGGCCAACGGCAGGCCGATGGCCACCAGGTTGCGCAGCGCCTGGTCCATCGTCAGGGCACTGCCCGCCAGCGTGCCGTCGGCCAGGCGCACGCCGCCCTGGCACCGATGCACGGTCTGGCGCCCCAGCCTGTACGGGCCGTCGGGGCCACCGGCGGCGGCGGTGGCGTCGGTGACGCAGTACAGCCCGGGGATGGCGCGCAGCGCGACGTGGATGGCGCCCGGGTGCACGTGCAGCAGGTCGGGGATGATCTCGGCGTGCTGCGCATGCGCCAGCGCCGCGCCCACCAGGCCCGGCGCGCGGTGGTGCAGGCCCGACATCGCATTGAACAGGTGGGTGAAGCCGGTGGCGCCGCATCGCAGCGCGGCCACGCCGTCCTCGTAAGTGGCCTCGCTGTGACCCAGTTGCACGACGAAGCCGTGGCGCCGCAGCCCCTCGATGGCCACGCACGCACCCGGCAGGCCCGGCGCCAGCGTCACCAGCCGGATCGGTGCCAGCGCATGCAGCGCCAGCACCTCGTCGACCGACGCCGGCGCGGTGAAGTCGGGCTGGGCGCCCAGCCGGCGCGGGTCGAGGTAGGGGCCTTCGAGGTGCACGCCGAGCACGCGTGCGCCGTCGGGCTGCGCTTGGCGGCACACCGGTGCCAGTGCGCGCAAGGCGGTCTCGATCTCGTCCCGCGGCGCCGTCATCGTGGTGGCGAGCATCGAGGTGGTGCCATGGCACGCGTGCAGGCGTGCCATCCTCGCCACGGCATCGCCGCCGTCCATCGTGTCGGCGCCGCCGCCGCCGTGCACGTGCAGGTCGACGAAGCCCGGCAGCACCAGGGCGCCGCCCCGCGCGCGCACCGCCGCCTCGTCGCATGCGGTGCCGTCGATGGCCGCGATGCGGCCGTCTGCCACCCACAGGCGGCCGTGCACGAAACCCTCGGGTGTGAGGATGTCGCCGGTCAGTGCATGGGGCGGGCTCACAATGGGGGCCAATATATCGCCCGCGACCCCGCCGCCGTCGCCGCTCCCCGCGCCGACCCCGGCCTGTTGCCACCGCCTGCCATGAAGACCATCGATTTCGAACTGCGCGGCGAGGTCATCACCCTCGACCGCCTGATCAAGGCCGTCGGCCTGGCCCCCAGCGGCGGCGCCGCCAAGCTGATGGTGGCCGAGGGCCGCGTGCAGGTCGATGGCCAGGAGGAACTGCGCAAGACGGCGCAGATCCGCGCCGGGCAGGTGGTCGCGGTGCATGGCCTGCGCATCCGGGTGGTCGCCGTCGACCCCGACACCGGGCCGGCGGCCGACCCCGAGCCGCCGCCCGCGGACTGAGCCCGCGCCGTCCCGGCGGCGCCGTCCTGAGACAATGGCCTCCACACACGCCGGCTTCGTGCCCCCGAAGCCGGCGTTTCCATTCACGGGGCCATGTCGAGGACAACCATGCTCAAAAACCTCCGGCGCGCCGCCTTGGCGGCGCTCTCGATGGCGGCTGCCGGCGCCACCCTGGCCAATCCACCCGACAAGCCGCCCGCCGCCGCAGGCGCCAGGCCAGCGGCACTGCAGGCTTGTTTCGTGTACGTCAGCCCCATCGGCCAGGCCGGCTGGAGCTTCCAGCACGACCAGGGCCGGCTCGAGATGCAGAAGGCGCTGGGCGACCGCGTGACCACCCGTGTGGTGGAGTCGGTGGCCGAGGGGCCGGACAGCGAGCGCGTGATGCGCGACCTGGCGCGCGACGGCTGCGGCATCGTCTTCGCCACCAGCTTCGGCTACCTCGAGCCCGCGCTGCGGGTGGCGGCGGAGTTTCCAGCAGTGAAGTTCGAGCATGCCGGCGGCTACCGCACCGCGCCCAACCTGGCCACCTACAACGCGCGCTACTACGAGGCACGCTGGCTCGCCGGCTGGCTGGCCGGGCGCAGCAGCCGCAGTGGCGTGGCAGGCTACGTGGCCGGCTTCCCGGTGCCCGAGGTGGTGCAGGGCATCAATGCCTTCACGCTGGGCATGCGTGCGGCCAACCCGCGGGCCGAGGTGCGCGTGCTGTGGCTCAACACCTGGTTCGACCCCACCCGCGAGCGCGAGGCCGCGCTCAGCCTGATCGGGCAGGGCGCCGACGTGCTGACCAACCACAGCGGCTCGCCCGCGGTGCCGCAGGCGGCCGAGGAGAAGGGCGTGTCGGCCATCGCCTACCAGAGCGACATGTCGCGCTTTGCGCCCCGGGCGCAACTGGCCGCGGTGACGCACCACTGGGGCGGCCGCTACACGCAGGTGGTGCGATCGGTGCTGGACGGCCGCTGGACGCCGCAGCCGGTGTGGGGCGGCATGAAGGACGGGCTGGTGCAGTTGTCGGCCATCGGCGCGGGCGTGCCACCCGCGGTGAAGGACGAGCTCGCCGCCCGCCGCAAGGCCATCGTCGAAGGGCGCCTGGCGCCGTTCTCGGGTCGGCTGGTCGACAACACCGGCCGCGAGCGCCTGGCATCGGGCACGCTGGACGATGCGGGCATCGCCGCGATGGACTGGTTGGTGCAGGGTGTGGTCGGCACCGTGCCCGGGGCGCGCTGAACGCGTCGACGGGCGACGCGCCGACGAGCCTGCAGAGCGGCGACGTCAGTGCACGCGGGGCAGCACGCCGTCCAGCAGCACCACGCGGCCAGCGCTCAGGTAGCGCAGCACGAACTCGCGGGTCGGCCCGTGGGTGTCGCTGCCGGCCACCATGGCCTCCAGCGTGTCCGACGAGCGCCAGACCAGGTGGCGCGACGCGTACTCGCTGTTGTAGTCGTCGATGGACTTCTGGTAGTCGTGCATCTCGTAGGCCACCCACACGGTGCAGGCCAGCAGGATCGCGAAGCCGGTGTCGGGGTCAATCACCCGGATGACCAGCAGCGTGAAGGCCAGCAGCACCAGCAGGGGCGAGGCGCCGACGGCGACGTTGGCGCGCTGGGTGTTGGGCGGGGTGTAGTCGGGCAGTCGGATCGTCATGGCCGGTCACGCAGGTTGACGGAGGATGCTTTCCCTTTCGGCCTATCGTGCGCCGCGAACAATGCCCTGTGTTGTCTCGGTTCGGCGCCAGCGTGATCTTGTTGGCACTCGTGGCCGCTGTATGTCAGTTTGCTGCAAGCTGGCGCAAGGCCTGCTCGAACAGTTCCGGCGGCTGGCCGCCTTCGATCAGGTGCTGGTCATCGACGATGAACGACGGCACCGACCGGATGCCCAGGCCGGCGTACAGCGACAGCTTTTCCTGCACCTCGGCGGCGTACTGGCCGCTGGACAGCACCGCCTGCGCCGCCACCGGGTCCAGCCCGACGTCGGTGGCGCGGCGCACCAGCACGGCGTGGTCGCCGGGGTTCTCGCCGTCGGTGAAGTAGGCCGACAGCAGCGCGTGCTTCAGCGCCAGGCCGCGGCCCTGCACCTCGGCCCAGTGCAGCAGGCGGTGCGCGTCGAAGGTGTTCCAGGTGCGGCCGCGGCGGTCCATGCGGAACTCGAAACCCACCGAACGCCCGCGTTGGCGGATCGCCTCCTGGTTGGCCGCCACCTGCTCGGCGCTCATGCCGTACTTGCGCGACAGGTGCTCGACGATGTCCTCGCCCTCGGGTGGCGTCGCCGGGTTCAGCTGGAAGGGCTGCAGGTGGATCTCGGCCTGAACCACGCCCTTCAGGCGGTCCAGCGCGATCTCCAGGCCGTTCAGCCCGATGGCGCACCAGGGGCACACCACGTCGGAGACGAGGTCGATCTTCAGGGTGCGGGGCGTGGTCATCGGGTGTCCTTGCGGGGCCAGTGGGGTGGGATCTCGAAGCCGGCGTGGGTGAGGGCGAAGAGGTGGTGGTCACGCCAGGCGCCGTCGATGTAGAGGTAGTCGCGCGCCAGGCCTTCCTGGCGAAAGCCCAGGCGCTGCAGCACCGAGGTGCTGCGCAGGTTTTCGGGCCGCACCGCGGCCTGCAGCCGGTGCAGGCCGATGTCGGGTGCGAAGGCCACGCCGATGATGGCCTGCAGTGCCTCGTGCATCAGCCCATGGCCCTGCGCCCGCGCGTCGAGCGAGTAGCCGAGGTGGCAGCTGTGGAAGGCGCCGCGCACCACCTGCGACAGGTGCACCGAGCCGATCACGTGGTGCGCCCGGTCGCGCCGCACCAGCCACCAGCGGAAGCCGCGGCCCGACTCGAAGGCGTCGCGCCCCTCGGCCAGTGACACCGTGATGGCGTCGACCTCGGCATGGTCGGCCGGCAGCGGCGGATCCCAGGGCGCGAAGTGCGCCAGGTTGCGCTGGTAGAACGCGGCCACCTCGCTGGCCAGGCCGGTGTGGGTGGCCAGCAGTTGCAGGCGCGGCGTGTCGATCAGCAACGGTGCGGGCATGGGCCCAGTCTAAGGCGCCGCCACGGGGGCGCCGGCCGCAACCTGAACGAGCGCCTCGGCCAGCCCGTCGGCCGCGCTGCCGAAGGCATAGGCATCCATGCCCAGGCAGCCGTAGGTGATGCTGTCGTGCAGGCGCCGACCGGCCGGATGCGCGCCCGCGGCGCCGGCGGCCACGTAGAACGGCAGCAGGTGCTCGTCGGTGGGGTGCATCAGCACGGCGTTGGGCGCCTGCGCGCGGTAGTCGAACAGCGCCGGCCAGTCGGCCGCGGCGCTGCGCTGCGCGAACCAGTTACGGAAGGCGGCGCTGGTGGCGATCTCGGGCGCGTCCAGCGCCGGGCGGGCGCCGCCGAAGACCAGCCGCAGGTTGTGCGTGATGCTGCCGCTGGCCATCACCAGCACGCCCTCGTCGGCCAGCGGCGCCAGCGCGCGGCCCAGCGCGAACAGCCGCTCGGGCGACCAGTAGGGCGGAAAGCCCAGCGGCACGATGGGCACGTCGGCCGCCGGCCAGGCGAAGCGCAGTGGCGTCCAGATGCCGTGGTCCAGCCCGCCCTCGGGCGAGGTGTGCACGGCGATGCCGGCCGCCGACAGCAGGCCGGCCACGCGCTGCGCCAGCGCAGGCTCGCCCGGGCTGTCGTGGCGCAGCTGGTACAGCGCGTCCGGGAAGCCGTAGAAATCGTGCACCGTGTCGTGCCGTGGCGCGGCCAGCAGCACCGGCTCGCGCGTCAGCGTGTGCGCCGAGATGGCCAGGATCGCCTTGGGGTGGCCGCTGGCGGCGTCGATGGCCGGGCCCAGCGCGCTGAGGAAGGCGCCGGCCGCGCCGGGTTCGAGCGCCGTCATCGGCGAGCCGTGGGACAGGAAGAGCGGGGCGATCGTGGTCATGGACTCATTACAGCAGCGGCCCGGCGGGCCATCGTTCGATCGGGCTGCATGCAGGGTTCAGCGCCCGCGATGGCCCGCCACCCGCGGCGACGTGCGGCATGGCCCCGCGCACAGACCGGCCACGGCCGCTGGTGTACCGTCGCGCCCATGGCTGAGCACCGATTGCCCGTTTCGATGGTTTCGCTGGCCTGGCGCCAGATGTGGCGCGACTTCCGCGCCGGCGAGTTGCGCCTGCTGATGGTGGCGGTGATGCTGGCCGTGGCCGCGCTGACGGCGGTGGGCTTCTTCGCCAGCCGGCTCGACGCGGCGCTGTCGCGCGATGCGCGCCAGTTGCTGGGCGGCGACGCCGTGGTGGCCAGCGACCAGCCGCCGCCGGCCGGCTTCGTCGACAAGGCGCGCGCCCTGGGCCTGCAGCAGGTGACCAGCACCAGCTTCCCCAGCATGGCCCGCGCGCACGACGACAAGGGCGGCGGCGTGCGCCTGGCGGCGGTCAAGGCGGTGGGCGACGGCTACCCGCTGCGCGGCCGCATGCGGGTGCAGGCCGGCGCCGCGGCGGCCGAGCAATCGCTGGCCAGCGGCCCGGCGCGCGGCACGGTGTGGGTGGACGCCGGCCTGCTCGACGCCCTGCAACTGGCCATCGGCGACGCGCTGTGGCTGGGCGACCGGTCGCTGCGCATCGCACAGGTCATCGTGCAGGAGCCCGACCGCGGCGCCGGCTTCATGAGCTTCGCCCCGCGGGCCATGCTGCACGCCGACGACCTGCCCGCCACCGGCCTGGTGCAGCCGGCCAGCCGCGTGACCTACCGCCTGGCCGTGGCCGCGCCCGATGCACGCCAGACGGCCGTGGCCGAGTTCGTGCGCTGGGCCGAGGCCGAGATCCAGGCGCGCAAGCTGCGCGGCGTGCGCATCGAATCCTTCGAGGCCGGCCGGCCCGAGATGCGCCAGACGCTGGACCGCGCACAGCGCTTCCTCAACCTGGTGGCCCTGCTGGCGGCGCTGCTGTCGGCGGTGGCGGTGGCCATCGCCGCGCGCGATTTCTCGCAGCGCCACCTGGACGACTGCGCCATGCTGCGCGTGCTGGGTGCGCCGCAGCGGGCCATTGCCGGCGCCTACGCGCTGGAGTTCGGCGCGGTGGGCCTGCTGGCCAGCGCCGCCGGCGTGGCGCTGGGCTTCGCGGTGCACTTCGTCTTCGTCTCGCTGCTGGCCGGCCTGGTCGACGCGGCGCTGCCGCCGGCCACCTTCGGCCCGGCGCTGTTCGGCCTGGGCGTGGGCCTGACGCTGCTGGCCGCCTTCGGCCTGCCGCCGGTGCTGCAACTGGCCAGCGTGCCGCCGCTGCGCGTGATCCGGCGCGACGTGGGCGGTCTCAAGGCCGCGTCGCTGGGCGTGCTGGCCGCCGGCACCGTGGGCTTCGGCGCGCTGCTGGTGGCGGCTTCGTCCGACCTGCGCATGGGCCTGCTGGCCGTCGGCGGCTTTGCCGCGGCCATCGTCGTCTTCGCGCTGCTGGCCTGGGCCGCCGTGCTGCTGCTGGGCCGCGTGGTGCCGCGCATCAACGCGCCCCGCTGGCTGACGCTGGCCACGCGGCAGCTGTCGGCGCGGCCGGGCTATGCGGTGCTGCAGATCTCGGCGCTGTCGGTGGGGCTGCTGGCGCTGGTGCTGCTGGTGCTGCTGCGCACCGACCTGATCTCGGCCTGGCGCAACGCCACGCCGCCCGATGCGCCCAACCGCTTCGTCATCAACCTGCAGCCCGAGCAGGGCGAGCCGTTCCAGGCCGCGCTGAAAGCCGCGGGCGTGGCCCGGTTCGACTGGTACCCGATGATCCGCGGCCGCCTGCTGGCCATCAACGGCCAGGAGGTGGGGCCGACGCAGTTCGCCGAGGGGCGCGCGCAGCGCCTGGTGGAGCGCGAGTTCAACCTCAGCCATGGCAGCGTGCTGCCGGGCCACAACACCGTGTCGGCCGGCTACTGGACGCCCGACGAACCCGATGCGCTGAGCGTGGAAGACGGCCTGGCGCAGACGCTGGGCCTGAAGCTGGGCGACCGGCTGCGCTTCGACATCGCCGGCATCCCGCGCGAGGGCCGCATCACCAGCCTGCGCAAGGTCGACTGGGGCTCGATGCGCGTCAACTTCTTCGTGATGTTCCCGCAGACCCGGCTTGAGGGCCTGCCGGTGAGTTACATCAGCGCCTTCCGCGCGCCGACCACGCCGGGCTTCGACAGCGCGCTGACGCGGCAGTTTCCCAACATCACCAACGTCGACGTGTCGGCCTCGGTGGCGCAGATCCAGCGCGTGCTCGACCAGGTGATCCGGGCGGTAGAGTTTCTGTTCGGCTTCACGCTGGCCGCCGGGCTGGTGGTGCTGTTCGCCGCGGTGAGCGCGACGCGCGAGAACCGGGCGCGCGAGTACGCGGTGATGCGGGCGGTGGGGGCCGGCAGCGCGCTGCTGCGGCAGGTGCAGCGCGCCGAACTGCTGGGGGTGGGCGCGCTGGCCGGGCTGCTGGCCTCGGGGGCGGCCATCGCCGTGGGCGGGCTGCTGGCGCGGCTGGTGTTCGAGTTCACCTGGGCGCCGTCGCCCTGGGTGCCGGCCATCGGCAGCGCGGTGGGCGCGGCGCTGGCGCTGGCCGCCGGCTGGTGGGGCCTGCGCGGCGTGTTGCGCAGGCCGGTGATGGAGACGCTGCGCCGCGCGGCAGATTGAGGGGGGCGGGCCGGGCGCGCCCGGCCCCCGGACCGGTCAGAAGTCGTCGGCCTCGATCAGCCCCATGTCGGCGCTGCTCATCAGGGCCTCGATGTCCATCAGGATCAGCATGCGGTCGGCCACGCTGCCGATGCCGGTGATGTAGGACGTGTCGATCGACGCGTTGGTGGCCGGGGCCGGGCGGATGGTGTCGCCGCCGAGTTGCAGCACGTCGGACACCGAATCGACCACCACGCCCACCACGCGGCTGCGCACGTTGAGCACGATGACCACGGTGAAGTGGTTGTACTCGGCCGTCTCGCAGTTGAGCTTCAGGCGCAGGTCGATGATCGGCACGATCACGCCGCGCAGGTTGACCACGCCCTTCAGGAAGGCCGGCGCATTGGCGATGCGCGTGGGCTGCTCGTAGGAGCGGATCTCCTGCACGCGCAGGATGTCGATGCCGTACTCCTCGCTGCCGAGTCGGAAGGTGAGGTACTCGCCGTGGCGGGCCTGGTGGCCGGTGGCGGGGGCCGGGCTGCCCATGGGGCGCCCTTGCCGGACGGCGTCTTGTTGGGCGATGCGGCTGCCTTCGCGGGTCATTTCCATGGCGTGGGTCCTCGGGTGGGATGGGC
>NZ_MWLO01000067.1 GCF_002198735.1 Ideonella sp. A 288 | reverse complement strand
CCCCGCACCCACCCCCGCGCCCGACAGCGCGATCGCGCTGCCCGAGGGCTTCCGCCTGCACGAGTACCGCATCGAGCGCGTGCTGGGCCAGGGCGGCTTCGGCATCACCTACCTGGCCACCGACGTGAACCTGCACGCGCGGGTGGCGATCAAGGAGTACCTGCCCGCCGAGATCGCCTGGCGCGACGGCGACCACAGCGTCGCGCCGCGCGCGGCGCAGCACGGCGACCGCTACCGCAGCGGGCTGGACAGCTTCCTGGTGGAGGCGCGCACGCTGGCCACCTTCCGCCACCCGAACATCGTGCGCGTGGCGCGCTTCTTCGAGGCCCACCGCACTGCCTACATGGTGCTGGAGTACGAGCGCGGCAGTCCGCTGCGCCACTGGTGGCCCGCGAACCGGCAGATCGGCGAGCGCGGCCTGGTCGAGCGCCTGCAGCCGCTGCTGGACGGGCTGTCGGCGGTGCACCAGGCCGGCTTCCTGCACCGCGACATCAAGCCCGACAACATCCAGGTGCGCGAGGACGACGGGCGCTTCGTGCTGCTGGATTTCGGCTCGGCCGGCCAGACCGTGGCGCTGGCCGACCAGGACGCGGTGATCGTGACGCCCGGCTTCGCGCCGATCGAGCAGTACGGCCTGGGCGAGCAGGGCGCCTGGACCGACCTCTACGCGCTGGGCGCCACGCTGTACTGGGCCCTGGGCGGGCAGAAGCCGCCCGATGCCGAATCGCGCGCCGCCGGCGTGCCGATGCGCCCGGCCACGGAACTGGGCGCCGGCGTCTTCGGCGAGGCCTTCCTGAAGGCCATCGACTGGGCCCTGCAGCCCGACGCGGCGCTGCGCCCGCGCAGCATCGCGCAGTGGCGCGAGCAGCTGTTCGCCGACCACCTGGCCAGCATCGGCCTGAAGGAGGCGCTGCAGCGCGGCGAGGCGTCGGCCGACGACACGGTGACCGGGGCGCCGCGTGCGCGCGTGGCCCGCCAGCTGGCGTCGCGCTGGCGGGCGACGGTGTCGCTGCCGGACTGGCCGCTGGCCCTCAAGCTCACGCTGGCGATGCTGGTGACGGCGCTGCTGCCCATGCTGGTGACGGCGTTCTACAACCTGGACGGGAGCCGCCGGGCGCTGCAGGCCAGCCAGCTGCGCACCGCCGAGCTGCTGGCCCACAACACGGCAGGTCGCTTATCACAGTTGTTGGGCGACAGTGCCAAGCTGGCCCGCGCGCTGGGCACCGACGCCGACTTCGCGCAGTGGCTGGCCCGGCCCGACGAGGCCGGCAAGGAGGCGCTGCGCGCCAAGCTGCTGGCGCTGGCCCAGGCCAACGCCGACATCCACCTGGTGATGGTGATGGACACCGGCGGCACCACGCTGGTGTCGAACGACCCGGCGACCATGGGCCGCAACTTCCGCTTCCGCCAGTACTTCCAGGAAGCCGCGGCCGGCCGGCCCTTCGTCTCGGGCGTGGTGGTGGGCGCGGTGGCCGGTGCGGCCGGCGTGTTCTTCGCCGAGCCGGTGCGCAATGCACAGGGCCAGGTCATCGGCGCGGTGGTGCTGCGCATCCGCGCGTCGTCCTTCGCCGCCATCCTGGACGAGGTGCGCCACGATGCCAACCTCACGCCCTTCCTGATCGACGGCGACGGGGTCATCGTGCACCACCCGCGCGAAGACCTGTTGTACCAGAGCCTGATGCCGCTGACGCCGGCCGCGCTGGAGCGCGTGCGCGCCGACCAGCGCTTCCGCCGCGACCGCATCGCCAGCCTCGACGAGCCGGTGCTGGCCGCCGCGATGCTGGGCGCGAAGCAGGCCGGCCACGTGGCCTACCGGTCGGCCGCGCGCGGCGTCGACGAGATCGCCGGCTTCGCGCCGGTGCCGCAACACGACTGGGTGGTGGGCATCTCGGAGAGCCGCGCCAGCTTCGAGGCGCCGCTGGACAAGCTGTACCGGCAATTGCTGTGGAGCGTGGCCATCGCCGGCGTGGTGTTCAGCGCCCTGGCGCTGCGCTTCGGTCGCAGCATCGTGCGGCCGATCCAGGCGCTGACCACCGGCGCCCATGCGCTGAAGTCGGGCGACTTCGAGCGCGCCCACGTCGACGTCAAGGGCCGCGACGAGCTGGGCCAGCTGGCCCGCACCTTCAACGTGATGGTCGACGTGCTGCGCCAGCGCGAGCGGGAACGGCGTTAGTCCGAGGGCGGGCCGCTGGCCGCCTGCGGCAAGACCGGTTGCCCCGGGGCGGGTCGGCGAGTGTCGCCCACCGTGCCAGGTCGCCCTGGGCCGGCGGGAATCGTCGCGCGGACCAATGAAGCGGTCGGTGGGGAGTTCTTCTAGAATCCAGCGAACTATTCTTGAAGCATTCAATTGGGCGCCCATCGATCCTCATCTGGCGACGGTTTTGGCCGTGAGATCGAGCGTGCCTTAGCTCGAGGCCCGCAGTCGGCAGCGCAGTTGATGGCGGCACTGGGAATCAGTCAGCCAACCTTGTCCCGAACTATTCAAGCGCTGCCGCAGACCGTGACCCGCTTCAGGGTCACCGGGGACAGGACGCCGCGGTACGCGCTGTTGCGGCCACTGCCGCAGGGGCTGAACCCACGCCAGCCCATCTATCGATGCTCGAGCAAGGGCCACATCCAGCCGTTCGCGCAGGTCGAGTTTCTGGCGGGAGGTGCCACCCTGGAGCGTACCGGGCGCGTCACCACGCTGTACGAGGGCCTGCCGCCCTACATGGCCTTCGCGGCGCCGTCGGGTTTCCTGGGGCGCCAGCTCGCGCAGGAGGCGGCCCGCTCGCGGCACTTCCCCGTGAGCCTCAGGGACTGGAGCGATGAGCATCGGGTGGCCTACCTGTTCACCCAAGGCCTCAACCTGCCGGGCAACCTGGTGTTCGGGGACGTCTCGCTGCAAAAGGAGCACGAGTTCCGCACTGCGACGCCGATTCCGGCAACGGCCAGGCTTTCGAGCTACGTGGAGATGGCGTCGGCGCTCAAGGCGGCGGCCTATGGCTCCAGCGCTGGCGGCGAGCAGCCGAAGTTCCTGAGCCTGGGCGAGGACACGGGCCACGTGATCGTGAAGTTCGCCAGGCTGGGAAGTCGCATGGCCGAGTTGCTGCCGCTCGAACATCTGGCGCTGCGCGCGCTGGCGGAG
Organism: Ideonella sp. A 288; assembly: GCF_002198735.1. Lineage (GTDB taxonomy): Bacteria > Pseudomonadota > Gammaproteobacteria > Burkholderiales > Burkholderiaceae_C > Pseudaquabacterium. The sequence goes on along the minus strand of NZ_MWLO01000067.1, from coordinate 42,653 downwards.
GTGGGGGTGCCGGCGGCGCCGACGCAGTTGCTGTCCGCTGGCGGCTTTGTGTTCCTCGAGGTCGTGCGCTTCGATCGCGTGGGGCCGACCGGGCGGATCGGGATGCTGTCGGCTGGCTCGGTCGATGACGAGTTCTTCGGCCTGCGCGACTCCTGGCCAGAGTTCGCGGCGCGCTGCGAGAAGGGCAGGGTCCTGACGGCCGAGGACGTGCGGCACGTCGACACCATGGCCGCCTTCAGCGAACTCATCGGCAACACCGACCGGCACTTCGAGAACATCTCGCTGCTCCTCGACGAGGACGGCGAGTACCAGGGCATTGCGCCGGCCTACGACATCCTGCCGATGCGCTATGCGTCCATCGGCGGAGGGATGGACCCTGACCTGACGCCCATCGAGCCGAGGATCGGCACCATCGGCGCCAAGCCAGCCGTCTGGGAGCGCGCGGCCCTGGCCGCCGAGCGCTTCTGGCGGTCGGCGCAGACAGAAGTGCTCGCGGCACCGCTGTCGCAGGAGATGAGGCAACTGGCCGCGGTGAACCTGCAGGTGGCGAGGACTTTCGTGGCCCCTCTCCTGCCGGCCGCCCCGGCTGAAGCGCCAGTCTCCAAGTCGTCTGCGCGCCGCTCGCGTCCGCGCTGAGCCGCATGGGCCGCCCGCTGGCCCGCACCGTCAATGTGATGCGCGACGTGCTGCGCCTGCGCCAGCGCGATCGTTAGCCGCCGCGGCCGCGTCCACCCCGCGGTGGATGCGCCGGTTTGCTGCGGTGCCGCAACATCCACCCCGTCGAACGCCTGGGCGGCTCGACGCGGCGACGGAGTTTGTGTAGCCTTCGCTCGTGCTGCAGCGCAGCATTCTCCTGGTGCAAACGACAAGGCGGAGGACCGGATGGCCACGATGATCGACCCCACTCGCGCGGAGCAGCTGCCCCGCTTCAACGCCGACCTCACGCAGTGCTCGGTCTCGGGCCTGTCGTCGGGAGCCTTCATGACGGTGCAGCTGCACCTTGCGCACTCGTCGATGTTCGTCGGCGCCGGCATCATCGCCGGCGGGCCCTACCGCTGCGCCGAGTCGTTCCGCGCGGCGTCGTTCATCGCCGAGGACGCCTACGTGCAGAACGCGCTGTTCGTCTGCATGAACCCGCTGATCCCGCAGGCCGGGCCCAACCCCGAGCGCCTGGTGGCGATGGCACGGCAGACCGCGGCCGACCGGCTGATCGACCCGCTGCACCACCTGGCCGATGCTCGCCTGTACATCTTCACCGGCAGCGAGGACAAGGTCGTCAACTCGTCGGTGGTCGAGACCACGCGTCGTTTCTACGAACTGCTGGGCGTGCGGCCCGGCAACCTGATGTTCGTGGGCGGCGTGCCGGCCGGCCACGCGATCCTCACGACCAACCTCGAAGACAACCCGCTCGATGCCAACCGCCCGCCCTACATCAACCGCCTGCCGGCGGGATCGCGCATGCAGAGCTGGGACATCCTCGAACACATCTACGAGAAGCTGAACCCGCCGGCCGAGCGGCCCGGTGGCCGGCTGATCCGCTTCGACCAGCGCGAGTTCTTCGACGGCGACAGCCGCGCCAGCATGAGCGACTTCGGCTATGCCTACGTGCCGCAATCGGTGCTCGAGGGCGCCCAGTGCCGCATCCACGTGGCGCTGCACGGCTGCAAGCAGGGCTACAACTACGTCGATCTCGTCAGCGGCCGCCCCGACCGAACCAACATGCCGCCCTACGGCAACCGCTACATCACCACCACCGGCTACAACGAGATGGCCGACCGCAACGACATCGTGGTGCTGTACCCGCAGGCCGAAGGCATCGACGACGGCCGCACGCAGAACCCCGAAGGCTGCTGGGACTGGTGGGGCTACAGCAGCCCCAGCGCCGACCAGCCCGACTACTACTCGCAGCACGCCATCCAGATCCGCGCCATCCACGGGATGCTGCAGCGGCTGGGTGGGCGCTGACCCCTTTCCCCAGAACTGCAGGAGACCCTCCCATGCGCCCGATGCACGGCTCGATGATGGATGCCGCCGGTTCCCGGCCCGATGACCTGGGGCGGGCCCATGGCCGGCTGGCCGCGGCGGCACTGCCCGATGCCGCCCACCCGCGGCGCCTGCCGTGGCCGATGCTGCCGATGGCGCGGGCCCAGGCGGCGCACTCGATGCTGCGTCAGGTGGCGATGAGCCGCTCGGCGCAAGGCCTGCAGGCGGCGGCCGCGCTGCCCACGCTGGCCTTCGACCCGCAGGCGCTGCAGGAGATGCTGGCGTTGTCGAGCGCGGTGGCGCAGCAGTGGATGACGCTGCAGGCGCAGTGGCTGGAGGGCCTGACCGAGCTGGGCCAGGAGGCCGGCGAACTGCGCCAGGCCAACACCGTGTCGAAGTACGTCGACCAGGAGATGAACCTGGTGCAGCAGAGCCTGGCCCTGGTGTCCGCACAGTCCACCGCCGCGGCGCGGCTGATGGAGAACCTGCAGGTCAACCTGGCCTGGTGGCTCACCCAGCGCACCGATCCCCCGGCCTGAGCGCCGGGTTGCCGGCCGTCAGAGGTAGAACTCGATCGCCGGCAGGGGCTCGGCGGCGTGCAGCAGGTCCACGCGCTTGAGCGCGAGGCGCAGCGCGCCGTCGTGCACGCGCCAGGTGTGCCAGGCCACGCCCGGCAGCGTGGAGGTGCGGCCGGCGCGCAGTTCGGTGTAGACGAAGGGCGTGCGCGTCTCGAAGCGGTTGGCGGCGGCGTCGTGCACCAGCACCTCGCCGGCCTGCAGCAGGTGGTGGCAGCGGCCGGGCGCTTGCTGCGAATGCGCCTGCGGGCTGCGCAGGCGGCGGATGCGCACCTCGCGCAGCAGGTGGTCGTCGTACAGGTGCGAGGCCTGGCGCAGCGGGTCGGTGTGCGCCGTGTCGGCGGGCAGCCAGTACCAGCCGTCGGGGGTGAACAGCGCGTTCCACTCGTCCAGCCGCTGCTCGTCCAGCAGGCGGGCCTCGTGGGCGATGGCCCGCAGCAGGGCCGGCTCGGTGACGTCGGCGGGGGTCATGGCGAGGCCTCCGCACCGGTGGCGGGCCCGGCCATCTTCTCGGCCCAGGCCTGGTACTGGTGGCGCAGCAGGGCTTCGTCGATGCCGCTCACATCGCGAGGCAGCACGGCGCCGGCGTCGGCGTCGGCCGCGGCACCCCGGTGCAGGCTGACCCAGGGGTTGCCGTCGGCGGCCAGGCTGCGCTGGATGCCCTCGAAGAGGTGCAGGTCGTCGTGGGCCACGATCGACAGCGGCGAGAACACCTGCCGGTTGTAGAGCAGGGCGCTCTGCAGCAGCTCGGGCGGCGCGCCCTCGGCCTCGAAGGCCCAGGCCTCCAGCACCGTGCGGTCGGCGGCCAGCGGGCGCAGCACGCGCATCACCTGCGGCGCGCCCTTCAGGGCCATCGACGGGTAGAACACCACGTTCTGCGGGGCGAAGCGCAGCACCGCCTCGGCGCGCTCGCGGCCATGCGCGGCCTGCAGGGCCTCGGCATAGCCGCCCAGGCCGGTGTACGCCGTGTGCAGGCTCTGCCGCGTGCCCAGCACGCTGCAGCCGTGCGGCAGCAGCCGCCCGCCCATCTGGTCGAAGAAGTCGTAGCCCGCCGCGAAGGGCAGCAACTGCCTCATCGCCAGCGGCACCGGCGTGCCCTCGGGCGGCGTGCCCCAGGCGCCCTGCGCGGCCTCGGTGGCCGACGCGTGGGTGGTCACCGGGTGGAAGGCGTCGTTGATGTTCTCGAGGTAGATCTTCCAGTTGGCCGCGAACGTGGTGCGCAGCACGCCGCCGGCCACGCGCAGCCGACCCTGCGGCGAGCGGTCGGCCAGCAGGTCCAGCGCCTGCAGCAGCTCGCCCAGGCAGGCGTCGAAGGGCGGGCCGCCGGGCCGGGCGCGGGCGAAGACGAAGCCGCGGTGGCTGGCCACCTCGCCATACGCCGTGAGGCCGTCCTGCGCCGGGCAGTGCTCGAAGCCGCTGCCGGCATAGCCGGCGCGGGCCGGCTGGTCGGCGGTGGCCGGCAGGCCGGACTTCAGCGGTATGCCGGCCAGCCGGCCGTCGAGCCGGTAGGTCCAGCCGTGGTAGGGGCAGCGCAGGTAGCGGTCGGCATGGCCGGCCGCTGCGGTGCTCAGCGGCGCGCCCTTGTGGGCGCAGCGGTTGTGCAGCACGCCGATGCCGCCGTCCTCGCGGCGCAGCATCAGCACCGGCTGGCCGGCCAGGTCGGTGGTGACGAAGTCGCCGGCCGCGGGCACCTGGCTGTCGTGGCCGACGAAGAGCCACGAGCCGGCCCACAGCCGCTGCATCTCGAGCGCGAAGATCGCCGGGCTGGTGTACAGGTCGCGGTGCACCTGGGCAGGCTGCACCAGGGCGCTCGCATCCGGTGTCATTTCGGCGGCTTCCGGGCGACGAAATGGCAGCCGTGGCCGGTGCCGGGCCACAGCGCCGCGCAGTCGCATTCCTCGACCACCACGCGGGTGGACGTCAGCAGTTCGGCCAGTGCGCCGAACATGCCGCGGATCGGCGCGCACACCGGCTGGTCGGCCGGGCGGGTGGTGGCGGCGGCCCAGCCGGCGGCGAACGGGCTGTCCTCGACCGACAGGCGCAACGTCGCGCCGTCGCGCGTCACCGTCCACAGGCCCCAGCCCAGGTCGGCCGCCGATTCCACGGTGGCGGCGATCAGCGCGGCCTTCTCGTGGCCCACGGTCTCGGCGTAGGCGCGCAGGCTGTCGGCACCGTGCTGGCGGGTGGACGCGGCCCAGGCGTCGAGCATGGCGCGCTGGCCAGCGTCGTCGAGCAGCTTCACGGTGCCCATCATCACGTCGGTGCGCGTCATCAGGTAGCGGCGCGGGCCGTCGTGCAGCGCGCCGCTGCGGTTCCATCTCAGCCGTTTGCGAAGGTCGCCCATCGTGGCCCCTATTTTCCGAGCAGCAGCGTCGGCAGCCAGGTGGCCAGGCCCGGCACCAGCAGCACCAGGGCCACCATCAGCACACCCATCAGCACATAGGGCGTGACGGCGGCGAAGATCTCGCTGGTGGGGATGGACTTGGGCGCCACACCGCGCATGGTGAACAGCAGCATGCCGAAGGGCGGCGTCAGCAGGCCCAGCTGCATGCAGATCAGGTAGACCACGCCGAACCACAGCGGATCCCACGCGTAGTGCTGCACCAGCGGCATGAAGAAGGGCAGGGTGATCAGCATCATGCTCACCTGGTCGACGAAGCAGCCCAGCACCAGCAGCATCGCGATCATCGCGGCCATCACCATCCACGGCGCCAGGCTGGCGTCCTTGACCAGGCCCACCAGGCCGTTGGTGGCGCCCGAGAACGACAGGATCTGCGAGAAGGTGGTGGCGCCGATGATGATGAACAGGATGACGCCGGTGATCGCCGCCGTGCCCATCAGCGCCTGGCCCAGGGCCACGCCGGTGAGCGAGCGGTAGGCGAAGCACACCACCACCGTGGCCAGGGCGCCCAGCGCGGCCGATTCGGTGGGCGTGGCCCAGCCGGCCGACATGGCCACGATGACCAGCACGAAGATCAGCACCAGCGGCGTCACGTTGACCAGCAGCGGGCCCCAGCGGGCCCAGCCGTGCGTGGGCTCGGGCTCCGACGGCGGCGCCAGCGCCGGGTTGCGCCAGGCGCTGAAGACGATCCAGCCCAGGAACATCGCCGCCATCGCGAAGCCCGGCACCACGCCGGCGATCAGCAGGCCCGAGATCGAGATGCCGGCCAGGCTGCCCAGCAGCACGGTCAGCGCCGACGGCGGGATCAGCATGTCGACGCCGCCGATGGCCATGATCGGCCCCATGGCCATGCGCGGGTGGTAGCCGCGCTTGAGCATCTCGGGCAGCAGCAGGCTGCCCAGCAGCGCGGTGGTGGCGATGGTGGAACCCGAGATGGCCGAGAACACCGTGCCGGCGACGATGGCCACCACCGACAGCCGCGCCGGCACGCCGCGGATGGCGCGGTCGAAGCTGTCGATCGCGCGCATCGCCAGGCCGGTGTGGAACAGCACCTCGCCCATCAGGATGAAGAACGGGATCGGCGTGAGCGAGAAGTTGGTGACCGACGCGATGCTGTTGCGCACCACCTGCATCAGGCCGGCCTCGCCGCCCAGGTAGACCACCGCGCCGACCAGGTTGATGCCCAGGAACGCGAAGCCCGCCGGCAGCCCCACCAGCAGCAGCAGGGTGAGCACGCCGAACAGCAGCAGCAGGCTGTGCCACCACAGCATCAGCGGGTCTCCGCCTCGTCGGTCAGGCCGCTGGGGAAGAGCACCCGCCGGCCGCACTCGAGCGCCAGCAGCGCAAAGCCGAAGGGCACCGGCACGTACAGCCACCATTCCGGGAACACCAGCGCCTTGATCACCAGGCTGCCGGCGTCGCGGCTGTCCAGCAGCACGCGCACCGAGTACCACACCATCAGCAGGCTCACCACCAGCCCCAGCAGCGAGGCCATGCGGTCGACGCGGCGCTGCGCGGCGGGCGACAGCACGGCGCCCAGCAGGTCGAGCCGCACATGCTGGTTGCGCCACATCAGCCACGGCGCGGCGGCCAGCGTGGCGATGGGCAGCGCGTACTCGGTGACCTCGTTGATCCAGGGCAGCGAGCGCAGGCCCAGGTTGCGGGTGACGACGTCCCAGCACACCAGCAGCGTGATCAGCGCGACCACCCCTGCGGCCACCACGCCGCAGGCGCGCATCAGGGCAGCGTGCATGCGTGCGGGGTCAGGGGGCCATCAGCTGGCGCAGCCTGGCGCCATGCTGCGGGCTGGTGGCCAGGATGCCGGCCCAGCCCGCCTCTTGCGACAGCGTGAGCAGCTTCTTCGCCTCGGCGTCGGGCAGCTTGATGGTCTGGATGCCGGCGTCGGCCTGGCGCTTCAGGTCGGCCGGGCCGTCCTTGGTGGCCATGTCGGCGTTCTGTGCCTCGACCCAGGCCACCTGCTTGTTGAGGAACTCGCGCTGGGCGGCGGTGAGCGCGTTCCAGCTCTTGGCGCTGAAGATGATGCCCAGCTCGATGTTGTAGAAGCCGGGGTCGACGCGGTACTTGGTCTTCTCGTGCCAGCCCAGGTCGAAGATGCCCAGCAGCGGCCAGCCGTAGCCGTCGACCACGCCGCGGTCGAGCGCGGTGAACACCTCGCCCGGCGCCACCTGCATCACCGACGCGCCCAGCTTGGTGAAGAACTCGCGGTAGATCGGCGCGATGCGGATCTTCAGGCCCGACAGGTCGGCCTTGTCGATCTTCTTGTTGAGGTAGATGTGGTACGGCACGCCGTCGCCGGTGCGGGCGAAGTAGTACAGGCCCTTCTCCATCATCAGCTTGTTGAGGAAGTCGACCGTGCCGTTCTTGCGCATCTCGGCCCAGGACACGGTGGCGTAGTTCACCGCCAGGCTCTCGGGCGACACGCTGGCCACGAAGGAGGTGGTGGTGTTGGACAGGTCGACCACGCCGTTGCGCAGCGCCGAGCCCTGCTCCATCGTCGGGATGGCCTTGGGCCCGCCCAGGTAGTTGATCTGCACGACGCCCTTGCCTTCTTCGTTGACCTTCTTGACGAAGCGCTCGAAGTTGCGGGCGTAGTAGGTGCCTTCCTGGAAGGCGTTGACGGCCCGGAGCGTGACCTCCTGCGCCATCGCGGGCAGGGCCATGGTCAGGGCCGTCGCCAAGGCCGACAGGCCGGCGAGTCGGCGGGACAGGCGGAGCGGATTCATCGCGGATCTCCAGGTGGCGTTGGAGACCATTGTGACGGGGCCGCGCGCGGCGGTGCGTCAGGGGTTTCGCGCGAGGTTCGCTGGCGCCAAGGCGCCTGTCGTCGGCCCCGGAGGGGCGGGCTCAGACGGTCGTCGCGCTCGCGGCATCCACCGGGTCGGCCTGCATCACCTGGTTGCGCCCGGCGCGCTTGGCGCGGTACATGGCGGCGTCGGCGCGGCTCAACAGGGTCTGCAGGTCGAAGCCGCAGCAGTCGGTGCTGGTCACGCCCACGCTGACGGTGACGCGCATCACCGAGGCACCGTTCGCGCCGGCCAGGGCCGTCTGCGCGATGCCCTCGCGCAGGCGCTCGGCGAAGCGCAGGCCCTGCTCGGCGTCGCAGTGGTTGAGCATCAGCACGAACTCTTCGCCGCCGAAGCGGCCCACCGCGTCGCCCAAGCGCGGCGCGCGGCGGATCGCCTGCCCCACCTCCACCAGGGCCTGGTCGCCGGCCGCGTGGCCATGGGTGTCGTTGAACTGCTTGAAGTGGTCCACGTCCAGCAGCACCAGCACGGCGCAATGGCCGTGGCGGCGGGCCTCGGCCAGATCGCGTTGCGCGGCCTGGAAGAAGGCGCGCCGGTTGGGCAGGCCGGTCAGGAAGTCGGTGTTCGACAGGTCGCGCAGGCGCTCGATCAGGCCGTCGCGTTCGCGCTCCAGGGTCTGGCGCTGGCGCACCTGGGTCTGCAGCGTGCGCACCGCGCCGATCACGGCCGCCATCTCGTCGTCGGCCTGCGGGCGCGGCAGCGGTGCGTCCAGTTCGTGGCGCGCCAGGGCCTCCAGCGCCCGCGTGGTGCCGGCCAACGGCTGCAGCACCCGGCGCTGGACGATGGCCAGGTACGCGGCCAGCATCGCCAACAGCAGCACCGCGGCGGCCGCGGCCAGCAGCAGTTCGCCACGTGCATGGGACTGTCCGGCCCGTGCCATCGTGGCGGCCTCGGCCAGCAGCCCGTCGCGCAGGTCGAACAGGGTGTTCATCTCCGGCACGTAGCGCGCGGCAAAGCCCGCCGGGTCCATGCCGTAGCGGCCGTCGCTGGCGCCGGCCGCCAGCACCGCCTGCACGATCTGCTGGGCCACCTGGAAGTACTGCGCCTCGGCGCGCATCCAGGCCTGCATCACCGGGCCGGCCTGGCCCGGCAGCTGCACGCGCAGCGAGGCCAGGAAGCGCAGCTCGTCGATGCGGCCGCGCGTGCGTTCGATCTGCGCGCGCTCGTCGGCGGTGAAGGGCCGCTCGGCGGTGAGCGCCGCGGTGAAGTGCGAGCCCAGCAGGCCGGCGTACTCGCGCAGCTCGGCGATCATGCGGGCGCCCTGCACCGCATCGCCCAGCGGTGGGTAGGCCTTCTGGGCGTCGTTGGCCAAAATCGCGATGGCCGGGGCCAGCGTCGGCACCACCGCCACCATGCCGGTGACGGCGCCCTCGAGGCTGCCCGCGCTGCGTTCGGCCTTGGGTAGCGCGGCGACCCGGTCGACCGTGGCGCGCGCCTCGCGCAGCGCCAGTCGGCCGGCCAGGTAGCGCCGGGCGGCGTCCTGCCGGGCGGCGTCGTGGTCCAGGCCGGCCATGACCTGGCCGAGCGCGTCCAGGCTGCGGTCGGTGCGCTCGCGGGCCTCGGTCAGCGCCCGCAGCCGTTCTGGCGGCGCGGGTGCCGCGCTGCCCAGCACGCCATTGGTGGGGCCACGTTCGCGCGACACCATTTCGGCGGCCTGCAGCGCCAGGCGCAACTGCGCCACCGCCTCGATGGCCACGCCGGCGCGTCCGTAGTCGCTCCATTCGGTCCACGCCATGCGGGCCACCACCGCGGCGGTGGTGAGGGTCAGCAGGGCTGCCAGCAGGCGCAGCAGGTGGCTCAGGGGCATGGGAGGGGCCGGCGCCAGGGCCGGTGCGCGCCGAAGCGGTCGGCGCGTGTCTGGGGTGTCGGCCCCGACGCGCGGCGCTTGAGCGGCGCACCGGGCGGCCCGCGCGGCGGCGTGACGCCTGCCACGCAGGTGAGCACCCGCTGGCCCGGCGGTTGGCGGCCGGCGTCCACCGGCCGCCGGGGGGTCAGAGCCCCTTCAGCACCGCCCGCACCTTGGTGACGATCTCGTCCAGGTGCTGGTCTTCCATCACCAGCGGCGGCGCGATGATCAGCGCGTCGCCGGTGCTCTTCAGGTTCAGGCCGGTGTCGTACAGGCGCTTCTGCGCCTCGTGGCCGCGGGCGCCGGGGGCGCCGTCCATGGCCACGTCCACCGCGGCCATCATGCCCACCGAGCGGATGTCGGTGACCACCGCGCAGTCGCGCAGCGAGTGGATGGCCTCGATGAACTTCGGGCTCATTGCCGCAGCGCGCTCGATCAGCCGCTCCTTGGCGAAGATGTCCATCATGGCCAGGCCGGCGGCGCACGAGGCCGGGTGGGCGCTGTAGGTGTAGCCGTGGAAGAACTCCACGCCCTTGGCCGGGCCGGCCTGGGTGATGTCGTCGTAGATGTCCTGGCGCGCAGCCACCGCGCCCATCGGCTGCGCGCCGTTGGTGATGGCCTTGGCCATGGTCAGCAGGTCGGGCGTGACGCCGAAGGCCTGCGCCGCGAAGGGCGCGCCCATGCGGCCCCAGCCGGTGATGACCTCGTCGAAGACCAGCAGGATGCCCTGCTGGGTGCAGATCTCGCGCAGGCGGTTCAGGTAGCCCTTCGGCGGCGGCAGGCAGCCGAACGAGCCGGCGGTGGGCTCGACGAAGCAGGCCGCGATGTTCTCGCCGCCGTACAGGTTGCACAGGCGCAGCAGGTCTTCGGCCAGGTCGGCGCCGTGCTCGGGCTGGCCGGGGGTGAACTTGTTCTCGGGAAGCGCGGTGTGGCGCATGTGGTAGACGCCCGCCAGGCCCACGCCGAAGCTGCGGCGGTTGTTCACCATGCCGGCCAGCGACACGCCGCCCATGTTGACGCCGTGATAGGCCCGCTCGCGCGAGACGAACATCTGGCGCTGCGGCTGGCCCTTCACGCGGTGGTAGGCCAGGGCCATCTTCATCGCCGTGTCCACCGCCTCGGAGCCCGAGTTGGTGAAGAACACCCGGTTCAGCCCCTCGGGCGTGTAGTGGGTGACGCGCTCGGCCAGCTCGAAGGCCTTGGAATGCGCGCGCAGGAAGGGCGCGGTGAAGTCCAGCGTCTGCAGTTGCTCGTACACGGCCTGCGCGATCTCGTCGCGGCAGTGCCCGGCGGCGACGCAGAACAGGCCCGCCGACGCGTCGATCACCTCGCGGCCGTCCGGCGTGTAGAAGTACATGCCCTTGGCGCGGGCGAACATGCGCGGCTCGGACTTGAACTCCTTGTTGGCCGAGAACGGCATCCAGAACGGTTGCATCGTCGTGGCGACTTGCGGATCGGCGTGTCCCATGGGGGGCTCCTGGCAGGTGGTGAGCGGCAGTCTGCCATTGTGGGCCGGCCCCGGCCGCGGTGGTGGCATCGCCGCGCGCTGGACCCATCGATTGGCGGCGGCTGGCGCCATGCGCCGGCGGGTGCGGCCGGCTGCGGCAGGGCGCCGTGCGGCATGATGGCCGTTCCCATGACACGCAACCCATCGCCCGCATGAGCCTCTCATCCCCCGGCGCCACCACCGTCTACGCCGCCCGCAAGATCCTCACGATGAACCCGGCGCGCCCCGAGGCCACCCATGTGGCGGTGCGCGACGGGCGCATCCTCGGCGTGGGCGCGCTGGCCGACCTGGCAGGCTGGGGCCCGGCCACGCTGGACGAGCGCTTCGCCGGTCAGGTGCTGATGCCCGGGCTGGTGGAAGGCCACAGCCACCTGATGGCCGGCACCTTCTGGCGCTACACCTACTGCGGCCGCTTCGACGTGCGCGACCCCGACGGCCGCACCTGGCCCGGCGCCGGCTCGCTGGACGCGGTGGTGGCCGCACTCGTCCGCGCCGCAGCGGCCGCCGGCGGCGATGCGCCCATCGTCGGCTGGGGCTTCGACCCCATCTACTTCGGCAGCCGACGCTGCACGCGCGAAGACCTCGACCGCGTCAGCACCACCCGCCCGGTGGGCGTGATGCACGCCAGCGGCCACATCCTCAACGTCAACACCGTGGCGCTGCAACGCGCGGGCTTCCTGCGCGCTGGCATCGACCACCCGGCCTTCCCGCTGGGCGCCGACGGCCTGCCCACCGGCGAGCTGAAGGGCCCCGAGGCCATGCTGCCGGTGCTCGACCACGTCGGCCTGAACCGCTCGTTCCTCAGCGGCGACGAGTTCGGCATTCGCGCCTTCGGCAAGCTGTGCGTGCGCGCCGGCGTCACCACCGCCACCGACCTGGCCGCCACGCTGGCCGACGACGAGGTGGCCACGCTGCTGTCCATCACCGCCGAAGACGCCTACCCGGTGCGCATCGTGCCGCTGTTGCGCTTCATCGGCATGAAGCCGTCCGAGGCGGTGGACCGCGCCGTGGCCCTGCGCGCGCGCAGCAGCCAGCAGTTGCGCCTGGGCCGCATCAAGGTGGTGGCCGACGGTTCCATCCAGGGCTTCTCGGCGCGGCTGCGCTGGCCGGGCTACTACAACGGAGCGCCCAACGGCCTGTGGTACACCGCGCCCGAGGCGATGCGCGAGGTCTACACCCTCGGCCTGGCGCGCGGCGTGCAGGTGCACACCCACACCAACGGCGACGAGGCCACCGAGGCCGTGCTCGACGCCTTCGAGCAGGCGCTGCGCAGCAGCCCGTCGCGCGACCATCGCTACACGCTGCAGCACTGCCAGCTGGCCGACGCCGCGCAGTACCGCCGCATGCAGGCGCTGGGGCTGTCCGTCAACCTGTTCGCCAACCACCACTTCTACTGGGGCGACCAGCACCACGAGACGACCGTGGGCCCCGAGCGCGCCGAGCGCATGAACGCCTGCCGCACCGCGATGGACAGTGGCGTGCCCTTCGCCATCCACAGCGACGCGCCGATCACGCCGATCGGCCCGCTGTTCACCGCCTGGTGCGCGGTGCACCGCCGCACCGTGTCGGGCCGCGTGCTCGGCGCGCACGAGTGCATCGGCGTGGCCGACGCGCTGCGCGCCATCACGCTGGGCGCCGCCTACACGCTGGGGCTGGACGGCGAGGTCGGCTCGATCGAATGCGGCAAGCGCGCCGACTTCTGCGTGCTCGACGACGACCCCACCGCCATCGACCCCGAGCGGCTGAAGGACCTGCCGGTGTGGGGCACGGTGCAGGGCGGGCGGGTGTTCGCGGCCGGGTGACCGGCGCGATGGACCCCGGCCCGGCGCCGTCGGCGCCAGCGCTGCCCGCCGTCGTCATCGGCGGCTACCTCGGCGCCGGCAAGACCACGCTCGTCAACCACCTGCTGCGCCACGCGGGCGGTCGGCGCATCGCGGTGCTGGTCAACGACTTCGGCAGCATCGACATCGACGCCGACCTCATCGAGGCCAGCGACGGCGACGTGCTCAGCCTGGCCGGCGGCTGCGTGTGCTGCAGCTTCGGTGCCGACCTGATCGGCACGCTGATGGCCACGGCCCGGCGCATGCCGCGGCCCGACCTGGTGCTGATCGAGCTGAGCGGCGTGGCCCTGCCTGCCGCGGCGGTGCGCAGTGCGAGGCTGGCGCTGGGCATCGAGGTGGTGGCCACCGTGGTGCTGGCCGACGCGGCCGACGTGCGGCGCCTGGCCACCGACCCCCACGTGGGCGACACGGTGCGCCAGCAACTGCACGACGCCGACCTGCTGCTGCTGAACAAGCCCGACCTCGTCGACGCCGCCACCTGGGCAGCGCTGCCGGCCTGGCTGGCAGCGCAGGCGCCGCAGGCCCGCACCGTGGCCTGCGCGGCGGCCGAGGTGCCGGCGGAACTGCTGCTGGGCTGGCGTGCAAACGACGCGTCCATCGATCCGCCTGCCGAGGCGGTCGATCGACACGGCGGTGACCTTGCCAGAGCCGCTGCCGCCGACGTGCCAACGGCGCACATCGCGCCCGATGACGGCCTCCCGTCCGCCTTCGCGCCGCGTCCGATGGCACCGCTGCGGCACGATCCGGGCCGCGTGTTCGCCAGCCGCAGCGCGCAGCTGTCCGAGGGGGTGGATCTCGACGCGCTGGGCCGCGCGCTCGCGTCGGCCGGCAGTGGCGTGCTGCGCGCCAAGGCCCTGGCCGTCGACGCGGCCGGCCAGGGCTGGAGCCTTCAGGTGGTCGGCGCGCGCTGGCAGGTGGCCCCGGCGCGCGTGGCCGGCCCGGGCCGGCTCGTCGTCATCGGCCTGCGGCAGCGGATGGGCGGAGCCGACTTCGGCGTGGCGGGTGCGGCGCTGCGCTGGCTCGACGACCGCTGAGCGCAGTGCACCCAAGGCTGAGTATCAGACGGCCGATCTGTCTTCTGTGGAAGTTCATCGGCGCGTGTGTTGGGACGCTTGGCCCAGGCGGCCTCCCAGGCTCTGCCATGCCCGCATTGGGCCGCTTGTAGGTCTGAACGCATTCCGCACGAGTACCACGAAGCCACGTTGCAGGCCGCAGAAGAGGCACTGCAGCACGATCGCGTCGTTGCACTGGCAAGACCGCGCGCTGGTATCGGCCGGCCGCGTGGATTGGCGTGCGCAGGCGACGGGAAATGGGGGGTGAATGGCTTTGTTCGCCCGCATAAGCGCCGTGTGGCTCGCGCTGAGCTGCGCCGATCCGCAGGCGGCCACCTGACCCCAGCACCTCGACCTGCCAGACCCGGGTACCTCCCCCTCGAACGGGGGGGTCACCCCCACGTTGCGAACCTCGTCATACAAGGATACGTTGCACATAATGAGTTATAGGTTCAGTTTCCGGTCAGCACGACGCTGGCCCCCCCAGGAGTTGTGCCATGCCGTCGAACTACCGTACAACCTTGCGAGTGGCCCTGTGCCTTTTGGGCAGTTCGCCCGCGCTGGCCCTGGCCTATACGGAATCGGCCGACGTGGTGATTCACGCTCCGGACGAGTCTTATCTGGGTGGCCCGATTGCCAATCCGGACCGCCACCACGAAGGCACTGCAGTCCACGTGCAGCCCTTCGCGGTCGGGGAGAGCCTCAGCGTCGCCAACCCGTTCACCCCCGGGGTCACCCATACGCGGGAATCGTCTGTCACGTTCTCGAGCACGCCGCTGCCGGTACTTCAGGCTCACAGCCGCTTCGACAGCTACAACCTGGGTGATGCGGTCGGCACGTATGCGTATGGCGCGCTGAGCTACTCGTTCACCGTCACCGGCGCAGCGAACACGCTTGTGCCCATCAGCATCTCGAGCCTGTTCGAGTTGTCCACCAATAGGCCGGACTCGTTCGTCAACAGTGCGTTTGGGCAGGTGAGGCTCGGCCTGTTCGCCCACGACCCCAGCGGTACCTTCGGCGCGCTGTATGGCAGCAACCGCAGCTTCATCTCCATGTTTTGCGGGACAAATTTCAACGGCGCGGATTGTGCGGCGGGTGCGGGCGACGACAGTCTTGGCAAGTACGTCGACGGTGTGCTGCTGGATTCGACCCACCAGAACTACAGTTTCGACGCGTCGGGCAACAACAACTTCCGCAGCGCCTTGGCCGCTTTCGCATTTGGCCTACCGTTGGACGCCTCGGGAGTGGCGACCGTGACACTGGAGATGAGCGCCACGACCGCGGCCTTCGCCGGCATGTTCGACCCCGACATCACGGCCGCCGGCACCCAGAGCGCCCTCCATGTGGCCGACGCCTACATTGATCCTGTCATCCGCATCGACCCCGTTTACCTGGTCAGCCACCCTGGCACCGTGCTGTCAGTCGAGGCTGGCCTGGGTAACGGTGAACTGCTCCCTGTGCCCGAACTGCCCACGCAGGCCTTGTTGCTCACAGGTCTGGCCGGCCTGGTGTGGCGTGCCAGGCGCTGGAGTGGTTCCGCTCCCGCAAGGAAGCGGCGGTCATCATTGAAGCCTGGCGCAGGCACTACAACGACGTGCGACCCCACAGCAGCCTGAACTAAATGACCCCGCACGAGTGCAAGCTGCACAATCCCGCTCACCCCAACCGAGCCGTCTTACAGGAGTAACTGGCTCGAAAGAACCGAGCAGGTCAATCAGGCACCGCCTGCTTCCTGACTCCGTCGGGCGTCATGACCCGCCTCTCTGCGCGCCACCCACACCGTCGCCGCGCAGATGAGCACGCCGCCGATCAGCGTCGACTGGCTGGGCACGTCGGCGAAGAGCAGGAACCCCAGCATCGACGCCCAGATCAGGTCGAGGAACTTGGCCGACTGCGTGGCCGAGATGTCGGCCACGGTGAACGACCGCGTCAGGCAGTAGTGGCCGGCGCTGCCGAGCACGCCGCACAGCAGGTAGCCGGCCCACTGCCCGGCCGACAGCGGCTGCCAGTGCCACAGCGCCAGCGGCAGGCTGAACAGCGACACCGTGATCGACTGCCAGACCAGGATGGTGCCGGTGTTCTCGTGGCGCGTGAGCGCCTTGGTCAGCAGGAACGAGCCGGCGAACACCGGTGCCGAGGCCAGCATCACCAGGTGGTACAGGCCGGCCGCGCCGGGGTTGCCCAGCGACAGCTTGGGGCCGACGACGATCATCACGCCGGCGAAGCCCAGGGCCGTGGCCAGCCAGCGCTCCCAGCGCATCGGCTCGCGGAAGAAGAGGTAGGCGCCGATCATGATGAAGATCGGGCCGGTGAAGCCGATGGCCGTCATGTCGGCCAGCGGGATCTTCGGCAAGGCCACGAACCACAGGCACAGCCCGAGCGTGTGCAGGCCGCCGCGGGTGAACTGGCCCACCATGTCCTTCGGGCGATAGGCCGCCAGGCCGTGGCGCCAGACGATCGGCAGCAGCACCGCCAGCCCGAAGGCGTAGCGCAGGAACTGCGACTGGAAGGGGTCGACCGTCAGCGTCAGGCTGCGCATGGTCGCGTTGAGCAGGCTGAAGATGAACCCGGCGCTGGCGGCCCACAGCAGGCCGCGGGTGGTCGTCGACAGGTGCGCCGTGCGACGGTGGATGGCGTCGTGCAGCTGCTGCCAGGGGGCGACCGGGGGGACGGCGGACATTCGTGCGGAGGTTAGCACCGGCTTGCCTGGGCCAGGATGGCCCGGGGCGGCATCGGCGCAGCGGTGGTGGGCGTTGTTGCCGGCCGGCGGCGCGGGCGCCCGGCCGGGGTGCCGCGCCTCAGGTGGCCGCGGCGGTGGCCGGCAGCGCGGCCCGGCGGCGGTGCCAGGCCAGCAGGCCCAGGCCGCCCAGCAGCAGCGCCCACTGGCCCGGCTCGGGCACAGGGGCCGGCGGGTCGAGCACCACCACGTTGGCGTTGAACGACTGCGCGCCGATGATGCCGCCGTCGTCGAGCGTCATGCCCAGCGTGAAGTCGGCACTGATGATCAGGTTGCTCAGCGTCCAGCGCACGCTGTCGCGGAACTCGCCACTGAGGAAGGTGAAGCCGTCGGGGTTGAAGCTGCCGTCCCAGGCCACCGGGTCGACCAGCTGAATGCCGGTGCGGCCGGCGCCGGCCGGCGACAGCAGCGACCACGAATCGCCGAGCGCGCCGCTGCGCGCGAGGGGCGCGGCCAGCGCGTCGCTGGCGAACTGGTAGCTCCAGGTGGCCGCGCCCAGGCCCACGGTGTTGTCCATCGACAGGTGGCTGAGAAAGGCCACCGGGTCGCCCGCGCCCAGCGTGCCGGCGTCCACCAGGAAGCTCACCTGGAAGGCGGTGTTGAAGGTGACCTTGTCGGGCGTGGTGATGGTGACGTCCACGCCCGACCACGTGCCGCGGGTGACGACGTCGACGGCCGATGCGTGGAATGGCAGGCACAGCGGTGCCAGGGCCAGCGCCGCGCGCCACGGCAATGTCTTCATGGTCGGTTCCCCCTGCGCCGCTGGCTGCGGCGTCGGGCGGAGTCTAGACCGAACGGGCGGCCGTCTGGCAGCGTGGCCCCGACGCGGCCGCCAGGGCCTGAACCACCGTTCAGCTCACCACCTGGTAATACAGGTTCTGCGGGTGCCGGGCCTGCGCGAAGAACAGCCAGCGCTCGGCCAGCAGGCCCAGCGCCTGCACGGCGCAGCCGGCCACCAGCCAGCCCGGCGAGCCGGTGGCCAGCGTGGCCGCGATGGCCGCGGCCGGCGCGGCGAAGGCCAGCCCGTGCAGTGCCCAGCGCACGCGCTGCAGCACCGCCAGGCCCATGCCGTGGAAGAACTCACGGGTGTTGTAGGCGCCGCCGGTCATGCCCATCGCCACCTGCCGCAGGCGCGGGTGGTGGATGCCGGTGGCCGACTGCGCGGTGGACTTCGGCTTGAGCGCCGCGTTGCGCCGAAGCGCCGCCGTGCGCGTGGCCCAGGCCAGCAGCGTGGCGACCAGCGCCGGCACCGCCAGGTGGCGGGCGAAGGCCGCCTCGCCCGCCAGCACCGCCAGCGCCGCCGCCAGCAGCAGCCCCGAGGCCATGCCGATCAGCAGGTAGTTCACCACCGTCAGCGCATGCGCCCATTCCTGGATGAAGCGCAGGCAGGCGTAGATCATCGCGGTGCACCACCACAGCGCCAGCGCCAGCACGATGGCCAGCACCGGCAGCCAGGGCGCGGCCGTGCCGCTGCGCAGCGACCACCACCACAGCGCCACCGTGGCGATGAACACCGGCAGCACGATGACCTCGCGCGACAGCCACGAGGTGCGCCACATCAGCACCGCGCGCCAGGCGCGCTCGGGGTGGCCCAGGTGCAGCGTGGACGCACCCAGGCTCGCCAGCAGCATGGCCAGCGCCAGGCCCAGGCCCAGGCCGACGTAGCCGCCGGACGGCGCCACGCCGCCCAGCGTGGCCAGCGCCAGCGTCACCACCAGGCCCTGTGCCGCGCCCGCGAGCGTGGTGAAGAAGATGACCGACCAGGCGGGGTTCATGGCTCGTCTCCGGTGCGGGCCGCAGTTTTGCGGCGCGGCAGGTACTGGTTGGCCGGCTGGGTGTCCCACTCGGGCATCAGCGGGTAGCCGCCGCGTTCGCGGATGGCCTTCGAGACGTCGGAGTCCGGGTCCTTCACGTCACCGAACAGCCGGGCGCCGGTGGGGCAGGCCTTGACGCAGGCGGGCTTGCGGTCCTGCGGTGGCAACAGCTCGTCGTAGATGCGGTCCACGCACAGCGTGCACTTGGTCATCACCTTGCGCTCTTCGTCGTACTCGCGCGCGCCGTAGGGGCAGGCCCAGCTGCAGTACTTGCAGCCGATGCACTTGTCGTAGTCGACCAGCACGATGCCGTCGGCCTTGCGCTTGTAGCTGGCGCCGGTGGGGCACACCGGCACGCAGGGCGGGTCTTCGCAGTGCAGGCAGCTCTTCGGGAAGTGCACGGTCTCGGACTGCGGGAAGGTGCCGGCCTCCCAGGTCTGCACCCGGTTGAAGAAGGTGCCGTTCGGATGGTCGCCATAGGCGTCCAGGTCGGCCAGCGGGCCCGCGGTGCCCGAGGTGTTCCACTGCTTGCAGCTGGTGACGCAGGCGTGGCAGCCCACGCACACGTTGAGGTCGATCACCAGGGCCAGCTGTTTGGCCAGGGTCTCGGCGCCGATGGTCATTTCTTCCTCCCCGCGAAGTACGCCAGCACATGCTCGGTGACGCCACGCACCCCCGGCACCGGCGGCGTGGCGGCCACCTGCGGGAAGCTCTCGTCGGCGTCGCCTGGCTCGGCCGGGCGGATGCGCACCCGCACGTCGTACCAGCCGGCCTGGCCGGTGACCGGGTCGCTGTTGCTGATGGTGCCGCCGGGGGTGCCGGCGAAGGGCAGTTCCTCGCTGATCAGGTGGTTGAGCAGGAAGCCCTTGCGCGATTCGTCGGCGCCGGGCGACAGGTGCCAGGCGCCGCTGGCCTTGCCGATGGCGTTCCAGGTCCACACCGTGCCGGGCTCGACCGCCTCGGTCTCGCGCAGCAGGCAACGCACCTTGCCCCAGCGGCTCTCGATCCAGCACCAGGCGCCGTCGGCGATGCCGGCCGCGCGGGCGGTGACCGGGTTCACCATCAGGTGGTTGTGGCTGTGGATCTGGCGCAGCCAGGCGTTCTGAGAATCCCACGAGTGGTACATCGCCATCGGCCGCTGCGTGACGGCATTGAGCGGGAAGGCGGCCAGGTCGGTGCAGGCCGACTCGAGCGGCGGGTACCAGAACGGCAGCGGGTCGAAGTAGGTGTCGATGCGCTCGCGCAGGTGGTCGGGCGGCTGGCGGCCGGCGGTCTTGCCCTGCGCGGCCAGGCGGAAGCTCTGCAGCGTGTCGGAGTACAGCGCCAGCTGCACCGGGTCGTTCTTCTGCCGCCAGCCCTTGTCCTTGGCGAAGTCGAGGTAGCCCCGGTTCCAGTTGCGCATGTACTGCTGCTCTTTGGGCATGTGGTACTGGAAGACGCAGTTGTTCTTGGCGTACATCTCCCACTGCTTCGGGTTGGGTTCGCCGCGCAGGTGCTCGGTGCCGTCCTTGCCGCGCCAGCCCATCAGGAAGCCGATGCCCGGTTGCGGCTGGAAGTTGACGACGAAGTCGGGGTAGTCCTTGAACTTGCGGCCGCCCTCGGCCGTGGTGAAGGCCGGGAACTTCAAGCGCGAGGCCAGCTCGACCAGCACCTCCTGGAAGGGCTTGCACTGCCCGGTGGGCGGCAGCACCGGCACGCGCACCGAGTCGACCGGGCCGTCGAACTCGCTGATCGGCCGGTCGAGCATGCCCATCACGTCGTGCCGCTCCAGGTAGGTGGTATCCGGCAGCACCAGGTCGGCGAAGGCCACGGTCTCGCTCTGGAAGGCGTCGCACACCACCAGGAACGGGATCTGGTACTGCCCGTCGGCGGCCCTGCGGTTGAGCATCTCGCGCACCGCCATCGTGTTCATCGTGCTGTTCCAGGCCATGTTGGCCATGAAGATCAGCAGCGTGTCGATGCGGTAGGGGTCGCCCTTGGCGGCGTTGGTGATGACGTTGTGCATCAGCCCGTGCGCCGACAGCGGGTGCTCCCACGAGAAGGCGTGGTCGATGCGGATCGGCGAGCCGTCGGGGTTGATCGCCAGCTCGTCCGGGCTGGCCGGGAAGCCCAGCGGCGCGGCGTTCAGCGGCGTGTTCGGCTGGATCATGCCGGGGTCGTGGAAGGCCCGGTAGTTGGGCACGATGTGGCGCGGGTAGGGCGCCTTGTGGCGGAAGCCGCCGGGCGCGTCGATGGTGCCCAGCAGGCTCATCAGCACCGCCAGCGCGCGCACCGTCTGGAAGCCGTTGCTGTGCGCCGCCAGGCCGCGCATGGCATGGAAGGCCACCGGCCGCGCGCGGGTGGTGGGGTGCACCTTGCCCCAGGCGTCGGTCCACTCGATCGGCAGGTCGAAGGCCTGCTCGAAGGCGGCGTGCCCCATCTCGTGCGCCAGCTGGCGGATGCGCGCTGCCGGGATGCCGGTGATGGCCTCGGCCCATTCGGGCGTGCACGGCGCCACGCGCTCGCGCAGCAGCTGGAAGCTCGGCGTCACGCGGGTGCCGTCGGCCAGCGTGTAGTGGCCCTCCAGCGCCGGGTCGCAGCCGTCGGCGATGCCTTCGGGGTAGGCGGCCATCACCGTGCCGCTGGTGCGGTCCCACACCAGCTTGTTGTGCGGGTGGCGGCCATCGCCGGGCGGACCCTTGGCCGGGTCGGGGTCGAAGGCGAACAGGCCTTCGCGTGCGCCCTCGTCCAGCACCACCAGCTGCGGCCCGTTGGTGAAGCGCTTGACGAAGGCGTGGTCGAAGCGGTCTTCGGCGATCAGCACCTGCATCAGCGCCATGAACAGGGCGCCGTCGGTGCCGGGCTTGATGGGGATCCACTCGTCGGCCACCGCCGAGTAGCCGGTGCGCACCGGGTTGATCGAGATGAAGCGCCCGCCACCGCGCTTGAACTTGCTGATGGCGATCTTCAGCGGGTTGCTGTGGTGGTCCTCGGCGGTGCCGATCATCACGAACAGCTTGGCGTGGTCGAGGTCGGGGCCGCCGAATTCCCAGAAGCTGCCGCCGATCGTGTAGATCATGCCGGCGGCCATGTTGACCGAGCAGAAGCCGCCGTGCGCCGCATAGTTGGGCGTGCCGAACTGGCGCGCGAACAGGCCCGTGAGCGCCTGCATCTGGTCGCGCCCGGTGAACAGCGCGAACTGCTTGGGGTCGGTGGCGCGGATGCGGCCCAGCCGCTCGGTCAGCATCGAGAAGGCCTCGTCCCACGAGATCGGCTCGAACTCGCCGGCCCCGCGCTCGGCGCCAGCCTTGCGGCGCAGCGGCTGCGTCAGCCGCGCCGGCGACACCTGCTTCATGATGCCCGAGCTGCCCTTGGCGCAGATCACGCCCTGGTTCAGCGGGTGGTCGGGGTTGCCGTCGATGTAGCGCACCTCGCCGTCTCGCAGGTGCACGCGGATGCCGCAGCGGCAGGCGCACATGTAGCAGGTGGTGCACTTGACCTCGGTGGCCGCGCCGGGGGCGGGCGGTGCCGTGGGGTCGTGCAACGGCTCGCTGGAGAGGAACTTGAACACGGCGGGGCCCCCGGGCTGTGGCTGGATCGTGGCCGATGGTAGGCAGCTGCGCTGAAAGAAAAAAGCGGAGAATTCAGGTCACCATGATCGATAAATCGGGTCAGCGTGTTCTGGGGTCGGCACCGGCCCGCCTGCGCCTGTCGCTGCGCCAGCTCGAGGTCTTCGCGGCCATCGCGCGCAGCGGCTCCACCCGCGAGGCCGCCGGCCGCGTGGCGCGCTCGCAGTCGGCCGCCAGCGCCGCACTGGCCGAGCTGGAGGCCGCGCTCGGCGTGCAGCTGTTCGACCGCGTCGGCCGCCGCCTGGTGCTCAACGAGAACGGCCGCGCGCTGCTGCCGGGCGCCAGCGCGCTGCTCGACCACGCGGCCGAGCTGCAGGGCCTGTTCAGCGGTGAGCACCCGGCGCCCTTGCGCGTGGCGGCCAGCCTCACCGTGGGCGAATGCCTGCTGCCGCCGCTGGTGGCCGCCTGGCAGCGCGCGCACCCGCAGGGCACGGTGCGCATGGCCATCGGCAATACCAGCGAGGTGATCGCCTCGGTGGTGGGGCTGGAGGCCGACGTGGGCTTCATCGAAGGACCGCAGACGCACCCCGACCTGATCGTGCGGCCGTGGGTGAGCGACGAACTGGTCATCGTCGCCGCACCCGATCACCCGCTGGCGGTCGGACCAGCCGGCAGCCGGGTGGGCGTGCGCCAGCTCGCCGCGGCGGCGTGGATCCTGCGCGAGCCGGGCTCGGGCACGCGCCAGGCCGCCGACCGCTGGCTGATCGAGCACCTGGGCAGCCTGCACGTCGCCTTCGAGATGGGCAGCACCGAGGCCATCAAGCGCCTGGCCGCCGCGGGCGCGGGGCTGGCCTGCCTGTCGCGGCACGCGGTGGTGGAGGCGCTGGCCGACGGCTCGCTGCTGGAGTTGCGCACGCGGCTGCCGGTGGCGCGACGCCGCCTGGCGATGGTGGTGCGGCGCGACAAGCGGCTGGGCCGGGCCACCGAGGACTTCATCGGCCACTGCGTGGCGATGGCTCCCGCGGCCGGGTGAGGCAGCGGACGCCGGCCGTGCGGGGCGCCACCGAGCGGGACGCCGAGGGCCGACGTGCCCGTCAGCCGATGGCGTCGGCCGCCGCGCCGGCGAGCCGGTACACGGCACCCTCACGCCGTGCCGCGTCCATCGCGCCTGTGGCCGCGTCGAGCAATGCCACCTCGTCGGTGCCGTGGCGAGGGCCGATGGCCCCGCCGATGGTGACGCTGACCGACTCGATCAGCGGCCCGATGTGCATGCGCCGGCACAGGCTGTGCGAGACGGAGTGCGCCCGCGAATCGAGGTGGCTGGTGTCGGCCATGCCGTCCAGCAGCATCGCAAACTTGTCGCCACCGAGCCGGGCCACCAGGTCGGCCTCGCGCACCTGCGCCTGCAGCCGCAGGCCAACGACGCGCAGGGCCTCGTCCGCGATCTCGGGCCCGTGCGCGTCGCGGATGCGCTTGAAATCGACCAGGTCGAGCCACAACAGCGAGAACCCCCGGCCGCTGGCCGCCAACGCGCCGATGCGCCGCGACAGCCGCAGGCGGTTGCCCAGCCCGGTGAGCGGGTCGGTCTCGGCCATCGTGGTGGCGCGGTCGAGCTGGGTGTGCAGCGCCGACACGTCGTGGATCACCGCCACCGAGGCCTGCTGGCCGCCGTCGAGTGTGAGGTTGCACAGCGAGATCGACACCGGCACGACCTTGCCGCTGCGGTGCAGCGCGTGCAGCACCGGGCGCGCGCCCATCATCTTGGGACTGCCGTCGCGCCGGAAGCGTTGCACCATGGCCTCGTGGCGTTCGCGTGAATCCTGCGGCACCAGCATGGACAGCGGCTGGCCCAGGATCTCGGCCGGCGTGTACCCCAGCAGGGTGCGCACCGCGGGGTTGACGAAGGTGACGATGTTGCGGGCATCGACCATGACGACAGCATCGGGCAGGATGTCGAGCAGGTCGCCAATGGCGTGTTGGATCGGGTTCATGTCTCCGTGCCCCTGCCGTCGGGGGCAGGGTGCCACCGGATGATGCCCGGCGGCCGTCCGGTGGCCCTTGTGCCACGTCAAGCGGTGGTCCCCGGCTGGCCGCGGCGCGGTGGTCCCGCTGCCGCAGCCGGGCTGTCCCGCTGCGTCGGGATCAGCGCGGGCGCATCGACGACAGGCGCTTGTCCAGCGCGCCGTCGAGCTGGTAGTGCCCGGGGTTCAGCAGCACGCAGCGGCCACGGTAGTCGGCGTCGGTGCACACCTCCCATTGGCCGGCCAGCACTTCCACCGACGAGGCCTTGTCGTTCATGCCCATCGACTTGAGGTTGGCCGTGGGTTCGGTGAGCAGCATCGAGCGGCCGGAGTAGTCGGCCTGCTCGTGAAGCACCAGGCCGCCGGAGGCCGGCAGCGGCCGGTTGTCGCGGCCGAACACCGGGCGGATCGACGACAGCAGGTCGTTGGCGTTGCCACCCAGCGTGTGGCGCCCGGGGCCCAGCACGATGCACTGGCCGGAAAAGTCGGCGTGCTCGCACAACTGCCAGCGGCCGCGCTGCACCAGCACCGACGAGGCGGTGTCGTTGAAGCCCTTCTCGTCCAGCCGCGCGATCGACGACGACAGCCCGAAGCTGCGCCCCTTGAAATCGATGTGCTCGTACAGCACCACCGCGTCGCTGACCCCCGGCGCCGCCGTGCCCGCGGTGGCCGGGGCGGGCGGCGGTGCGCCTGCGCCCCCGTCGGCGCGGCGGATCGAGGCCAGATTGCCGTGCAGCGCCGGGGGCAGGTCGGCATAGCGGCCGGGGCCGACGGTGATGCAGGCGCCGCCGTACCGTGGCGCGGTACAGAACTCCCAGTCGCCGCTCTTGACCACGATCGAGGCGATGCGGTTGCCGAGGCCGTAGGCCGCCACGTCGGGCGTGTCGGCAGTGAGCTTGAGCTTCACGCCCTTGAAGCGCGCGCGCTCGAACAGTTCGACCTCCTGGGCCAGGGCAGGCAGCGCGGCGCAGGTGCCGGCCACGGCCAGCAGGGCGGCGCGGGCCAGGCGATGCGGGGTCGGTCGCGGGGTCGGGGTCGGCACGGTCGGTCTCCTGGGTGTGGGCCATGGCGGCCGCCCGCATGATGCGATGGCCGGGGGCGATTCGACCATAGACCAAGGTCGGGGACGCCCCCGGGATGCGGTGGCGCCGCGTGGCCGCCGTGGCATGCGCCACGCCCTGCCGGGGGGCAGCGGACCGCGGCCGCAGCGGTGGCCGCGGCGCGGCCCCGCCCCGACACGCCACAGTTCAGGCCAGCGCCGCGGTGTGGCGGGCGATCACCGATTCTTCGTTGGTGCGCAGCACGCGCACCTGCACCGCGCCGGCGCCTTCCGCACCCAGGCCCATCCAGCCGGTGGCCGCCACCAGGCGCTCGCGCACCACGGCCGAGTTCTCGCCGATGCCGCCGGTGAACACCAGCAGGTCGATGCCGCGCAGCGCCGCGGCCATGCCGGCCAGCTCGCGCGCCAGGTGCTCGATGAAGTAGTCGACCGCCTCGCGGGCGTGGGCCGAGTCGCTGGCCAGCAGCGTGCGCATGTCGCTGGACAGGCCCGACAGGCCCAGCAGTCCCGATTCGCGGTACAGCAGCCGCGCGATGTCGTCGGCCGTGCGGCCCTGCGACAGCAGGTGCAGCACCACCGCGGCATCCAGCCGGCCGCAGCGCGTGCCCATCGGCAGGCCGTCCAGCGGCGAGAAGCTCATCGTCGTGGCCACCGAGGCGCCGTCGCGCATCGCGCACATCGACGCACCGTTGCCCAGGTGCGCCACCACCACGCGCGCGCCCGTCGGCAGGCCCGTGGCGGCCAGCTGCCCGGCGATGGATTCGTACGACAGGCCATGGAAGCCGTAGCGCCGCACCCCCGCTTCGTGCAGCGCACGGGGCAGCGCGAAGCGCTGGTTCAGCGCCGGCTGCGCGCGGTGGAAGGCGGTGTCGAAGCAGGCCACCTGCGGCACGCCGGCAAAGGCCGCACGCGCGGCCCGCACGCCGGCCGCGTTGTGCGGCTGGTGCAGCGGCGCCAGCGGCGCCAGCGCGTCGATCTGCGCCAGCACGCCGTCGTCGATGAGCACCGGCCGGTCGAAGCCGGTGCCGCCGTGCACGATGCGGTGGCCCACCGCGGCGACGTGCGCGTTGCCGATGCGCGCCAGTACCGTGGCCAGCGCGTCCTCGTGCGTGGCCGGCCCGCCGGCCACGCCGATGCCTTCCACCTGCCCTGTGAGCACCGGCGTGCTCAGGTCGTCATGACGCGCAAACAGCGCGTACTTGATCGACGACGAGCCGGCGTTGAGGGTCAGCAGGTGGTGGGGCATCGATCGGATCGCGCAGCAGGAAGACGCGCCGCTTCAGACGTAATCTTTGTACTTGTCGAGGAACCGCACCGGCTTGGCCAGCGCATCGCGCCGGAACGGGTCGCCCAGCTCGCGGGTGCACATGATCTCGACGACGCAGGTCTTGCGGTCGTTCATCTGCATGTCGACCGCGCGCTTGAGCGCCGGGCCCACGTCCTCGAGCTTGTCGACCACGATGCCCTCGGCGCCCATCGCCTTGGCGATGCCGGCGAAGCTCTGGCTTTCCAGCTCGCCGGCGACGAAGCGGCGGTTGTAGAAGTCGACCTGGTTCTTCTTCTCGGCGCCCCACTGGCGGTTGTGGAACACCACGGCCGTGACCGGGATGTCGTGCCGCACGCAGGTCATGATCTCGCTCATGCTCATGCCCCAGGCGCCATCGCCGGCGTAGCTGATGGCCGGGCGGTGCGGCGCGGCCACCTTGGCGCCGATGATGGTGGGCAGCGCGTAGCCGCAGTTGCCGAAGCTCATCGGCGCGAAGAACGAGCGCGGCTCCTCGAAGCGCAGGTAGCTGTGCGCCACCGAGTTGATGTTGCCGATGTCGGTGGACACCATCACGTGCGCCGGCATCGCCTTCTCCAGCTCGCGCAGCACCTGGCGCGGGCTGAGCCAGCCGCCACCTTCGCGCTTGGCCTCCTCGATCATGTCCAGGCTGTAGGCATCGCGCTCGTGCGTCCAGCCGTCGAGCTCTTTCTCCCAGGCGGCCTTCTCTTCGGCGATGCGGGCGGCGCGGGCGGCGCGGGTGGCGTCGCAGGCCAGCGTGCGGTTGGCCAGGCGGGCCACCAGCGCGTTGGCGGCGGCCTTGGCGTCGCCGCAGATGCCCACGTCGATCTTCTTCACCAGGCCCAGCATCTTGTGGTCGGCGTCGATCTGGATGATCTTGGCGTTCTTCGGCCAGTACTCCATGCCGTACTGGGGCAGCGTGCCGAAGGGGCCCAGGCGCGAGCCGAGCGCGATGACGACATCGGCCTCGCTGATCAGCTTCATGCCGGCCTTGCTGCCCTGGTAGCCCAGCGGGCCGCACCACTGCGGGTGGCTGGCCGGGAACGAATCGTTGTGCTGGTAGCTGTTGACCACCGGGCAGCCCAGCCGCTCGGCCAGTGCCTTGGCGGCCTCGACACCACCGCCCATTACCACGCCGCCGCCGGAGATCAGCACCGGGTTCTTGGCCGTGGCCAGCAACTCGGCCGCGGCGTTGAGGCTGTCGTCGCCGCCAGCGCCGCGGTCCAGGCGCATGGGCTTGGGGATCTCGCAGGTGATGTCGCCGTAGAACAGGTCGCGCGGGATGTTCAACTGCGTCGGGCCCAGTTCGGAATGCGCTCGGTCGAAGCAGCGCGCGGTGAACTCGGCCATGCGCTTGTTGTTGTTGACGTGGCCCTGGTACTTGGTGAACTCCTGGAACATCGGCAGCTGGTTGGCCTCCTGGAAGCCGCCCAGGCCCAGGCCCATGGTGCCGGTCTCGGGCGTGATGATCACCACCGGGCTGTGCGCCCAGTAGGCCGCGGCGATGGCGGTGACGCAGTTGCTGATGCCCGGGCCGTTCTGCCCGATGACCACGCCGTGGCGGCCGCTGGCGCGCGAGAAGCCGTCGGCCATGTGGCCGGCGCCCTGCTCGTGCACCACCGGGATCAGCCGGATGCCGGCGGGCGCGAAGATGTCCATCGCGTCCATGAAGGCCGAGCCCATGATGCCGAACATCGTGTCCACGCCCTGGGCGACCAGGGTCTCGACGAAGGCTTCGGACGGCGTCATCCGGGTGGGGCCGCTGGCCACGGTGCGGGCGGTGGATTGGGGGGCGTTCATGGGCATCTCCTGCGACGGATCGGGTGTCGGCGGACTATAGGCAGGCCCGCGGGCTCAGTCAAACGAAATCCCGGAAATCGGGACGCCGCGTACTGGAAAAATGGAATACGGCCTATCATCTGCCGCATGAAGCTCGTTCAGCCCCGCGCGGATGTCGCCCTCCCGGCCGTCGAGCCGGGCGCCGATTCGCCCACGCTGCGGCTGTTTGCGCTGCTGGAGGTGATCGCCGCGCAGGACCGCCTGTTCTCGCTGCAGGACCTGGTGGAATCCACCGGCCTGCCCAAGCCCACGCTGCACCGCATGCTGCAGCAGCTGGAAGGCGCCGCGCTGCTGCAGCGCGAGGGCGACGGTCGCCACTACAGCACCGGCGTGCGCCTGCGCCGCCTGGCCGAGACGCTGCTGATGAACAACACCTTCCACGGCGCGCGCCATCGCATCCTGCGCGCGCTGGTGGACGAGATCGGCGAGAGCTGCAACATCACCGCGCTGGCCGGCGGCGAGGTGGTGTACCTCGACCGCGTCGAGACCGCGGCGCCGCTGCGCTTCTATCTGCATCCGGGCTCGCGCGTGCCGGCGCACTGCTCGGCCAGCGGCAAGATCTTCCTGGCGCAGATGGCGCCGGTGCAGCGCGCCCGCCTGCTGGGCGCCGGCCCGCTGGAGCGCTGCACCAGCGCCACGATCACCGATGCCGCCGCGCTGGAGGCCGAGCTGAAGGCCGTGCGCAAGGCCGGCCACGCCACCGACCGCGAGGAGTTCCTGCCCGGCCTGGTGTGCGTGGCGGTGCCGGTGCCCACCACCGAGAAGAGCGGCCGGTCCAGCCTGTGCATCGCCCTGCAGGCGCCGGTGATGCGTCTGCCGCTGGACAAGGCGCTGGGCCTGCTGCCCGAGCTGCAGCGCGCCGCCCATGCGCTCGGCCAACTCGAAGCCGATGCCCAGGCGCCGCCCGTGCCCCCTCGAAAGACGAAAGCCCGCCGATGACCGATCTTGCCCAGCTCCGACCCGAGCGCCTGCTGTCCGTGCGCGAGGTCTTCGGCATCGACAGCGACCTGCAGGTGCCGGCCTTCGCCGAGCGCGATGCGCACGTGCCGGAGGTGGACAGCGCCTACCGCTTCAACCGCGACGTGACGCTGGCCATCCTGGCCGGCTTCATGCGCGACCGGCGGGTGATGGTGCAGGGCCTGCATGGCACCGGCAAGTCCACCCACATCGAGCAGGTGGCCGCGCGGCTGAACTGGCCCTGCGTGCGCGTCAACCTCGACGGCCACATCAGCCGGCTCGATCTCGTCGGCAAGGACGCGGTGGTGATCAAGGATGGCATGCAGGTCACCGAGTTCCAGGAAGGCATCGTGCCCTGGGCGCTGCAGCGCCCGGTGGCGCTGGTCTTCGACGAATACGACGCCGGCCGGCCCGACGTGATGTTCGTGATCCAGCGCGTGCTCGAGCGCGACGGCAAGTTCACGCTGATGGACCAGAACCGGGTGCTGACGCCGCACCCGTGCTTCCGCCTCTTTGCCACGGCCAACACCGTGGGCCTGGGCAACCTCAACGGCCTGTACCACGGCGCGCAGCGGCTCAATCATGCGCAGATCGACCGCTGGAACATCGTCGCCACGCTCAACTACCTGCCGCGCGACGAGGAGGTGGCCATCGTGCAGGCGCGTGTGCCGGCGCTGGCCGGTGCGGCGAGCCTGCCGCTGCTGCAGTCGATGGTGGCGGTGGCGCAGCTGACGCGGCAGGGTTTCGCGGCGGGGGATCTGTCGACGCTGATGTCGCCGCGCACGGTGATCACCTGGGCCGAGAACCTCGAGATCTTCGGCGACGCGGCGCTGGCCTTCCGCCTGTCCTTCGTCAACAAGTGCGACGAGGCCGAGCGGCCGGTGGTGGCTGAGTACTTCCAGCGTTGCTTCGACCGCGAGCTGGGCGAGTCCTACGCGCTGCAGGACCGGCCCGCCGCGGCCGCCTGAGCGCCCCAGCCATGTCGGAGGTGCAGGCCGCCGCGCGGGCGCAGCAGCAGGTCGAAGAGCTGTGCGCGGCCGCGCTGCGCGCACTGGCCGGCGAGACCGACCTGCACTACCGTGGCCGCCGACTGCACCGCGGCCGTCGTGCGCTGCCGCTGTTCGCGCCGCACCTGCACCCGCGGCTGGACGAAGACGACTTCGGCTCCTTCCGCGGCGCCGCCGACGGTCTGGCGCTGCGGCTGAAGCTGTCCGACGAGGCCCTTCACAAGGCAAGCTGCCCGCACGCGCCGGTGGCGCGGCTGCTGTTCGACATGCTCGAGCAGTTCCGCGTCGAATCGCTGGCCGACGACGCGATGCCTGGTGTGCGCCGCAACCTGCGGCATCGCTTCGAGGCCTGGGCGCGCGGCTTCCAGGCCGCGGGCCTGGCCGACAGCGAGCGCGGCATCCTGATCTTCACCGTGGCGCAGACGGCGCGCTCGCGCGTCACCGGAGAGGCGCCGCCGGAGGAGGCCGAAGACCTGATGGAGGCCACCCGCGCTGGCATCGCCAGTGCCACGGGCCAGCACCTGGTGGGCCTGCGCCGCCACCGTACCGATCAGGCCGCCTATGCGGTGCATGCGCGGGCGCTGGCCGAGGCGGTGGCCGGCATGCTGGCCTCGGCCGACGACGAGGCGGGTGCCGGCACCGGCAGTGGCGAGGCCGACGACGAGGAGCGCGCCGCCTTCAGCCTGGTGATGGACATGGATGCGCAGGTGAGCGACGGCATCGCCACCGTGACGGTGGGCCGCAGCCTGGTGCTGGACGCGTCGAAAGAGGGCTATCGCATCTTCACCACCGCCCACGACCGCGAGCACCGCGCAGCCACGCTGGTGCGCCCGGCCCTGCTGCGCGAGCAGCGCGAGCAGCTCGACCGGCGCATCGCCGCGCAGGGTGTGCACGTGGCCCGGCTGGCGCGCGACCTGCAGGCCCTGCTGGCCGAGCCCACCCGCGACGGCTGGGACAGCGCGCAGGAGGAGGGCCTGATCGACGGCCGCCGCCTGGCCCAGCTGGTGGCCGTGCCGACCGAGCGGCGCCTGTTCCGCACCGAGCGGCGCGAGCCGGTGGCCGACTGCGTGCTGGCCTTCCTGATCGACTGCTCGGGCTCGATGCGCGAGCACATCGAGTCGGTGGCCATGGTGGTGGACGTGACGGCCCGCGCGCTGGAGCTGGCCGGCGTGGCCAGCGAGGTGCTGGGCTTCACCACCGGTGCCTGGAACGGCGGCCGCGCGATGCGCGACTGGATCGCCGCCGGCCGTCCGGCCCAACCGGGGCGCCTGAACGAGGCTGCCCACCTGGTGTTCAAGGACGCCGACACGCCCTGGCGACGTGCCCGGCCCGGCATCGCCGCGCTGCTGAAGGCCGACCTGTTCAAGGAGGGCATCGACGGCGAGGCGGTCGACTGGGCCTGCGCCCGGCTGGCGCAGCGCCCCGAGCGCCACAAGCTGCTGGTGGTGGTCTCGGATGGCTGCCCGATGGACGGCGCCACCAACCTGGCCAACGACCCGCAGTACCTCGACCAGCACCTGCGCGAGGTGGTGGCCCGCCACGAGCAGGCGGGCGAGGTGCAGGTGTTCGGCCTCGGCGTGGGCCTGGACCTGAGCCCGTACTACAGCCGCGCGCAGGCGGTGGACCTGTCGGTGTCGGTGGGGCAGGCGGTGTTCAGGGACCTGCTGGAGCTGCTGGCGGCGCGGCGGTGGCGGTGAGAGGGCCGGTGCGCCGCGCGGCCGTCACGCCCCGAGCTGCTGGAAGCTCACCGGCTTGCCGGACCGTGCCACGACGACGAAGTCGGTGAGCGCCACGAGCGCTTGCGTGCACAACGTGGCCGGTGGCGGCACGGCCCGCCGGTACTCCACGCGGATCACGGCGAACTCTTCGACCACGCGCACGATGGTCAGCCCATGGCACCCGTTCGGCCCCGTGCCGCGCGTCACGCCGAGGATCATCTGCCTGCCGAAGTCGACCGAGGGCCGCTCTGCCGGCGGTGCGATCTGCGGTTCGTGCACGCGCCAGGCCTCCTGCCATTCGGCGTCGCTGCGCAGGGTGTAGGTCTGCTGCAGTTCCTTGGCGGGCCAGAAGGCCTGGAGGCGCACGAAGGGCAGGTCGATCGGGTCGGGCGTGCCGGAGCCGCCGCAGGCGGTCAGCAGGCACGATGGGGCCGTCAGGGCCAGGATGGCAAGGCGTCGATTCATGGGGGCTCCGTCGATGTGGGAATTTATCCCACGACTTCGCGCAAGTCAACGCATGGGCTGTTTCGCCGGGCCGGTCGGCAGGATCGGGGCCGCGCGGTCCGCCTCGGCCGGCAGGCCGGCGACGCCTGCCCGCCTTGGCGGTGTCGCCGGGAGCGGGCCGGTGGGCGTTGTCTGTCATCATCGCCGCCGCGATCCGTCCTTGCCGCGTCGCGTGGGCGTTGTGTCGCCAGGGAGATCTGACATGGTTGTGCGTTTCCATTGCGTGTTGGCGGCCACGGTGGCCGCATTGGCCACGCTGTCCGCCTGCACCTTGCCGGCGGCGATCACGACGCCGGGGCCGAAGCCGGTCGAGCGGCCGCCCAGCTGGGCGGCGCCGCAGGTGCTGGTGCCAGCGTCGTCGTTCCACGGCGTGCACGGGCTGGCCATCGATGCGCAGGGGCGGCTGCTGGCCGGCACGGTGGTGGGCAACAACATGTGGCAGGTCGACCGGCGCACCGGCGATGCCAAGGTGTTCATCGCCGCGCCGGAGGGGCAGTCCGACGACATCGCCGTCGGGCCGAAGGGCGAGCTGGCCTGGACGTCCTACCTGCAGGGCCTCGTGCGCTACCGCGAAAGCGACGCGGCACCGATCCGCGTGCTGGCCAAGGACCTGCCGGGCATCAACTCGATCGATTTCGACCGCCGCACCGGCAAGCTCTACGCCAGCCAGGTGTTCCTCGGCGACGCGCTGTGGGAGATCGACGTGGCCGGCGTGGCCGCGCCGCGCCTCATCGCCAAGGACCTGGGTGGCTTCAACGGCTTCGAGGTCGGCCCCGACGGCCTGCTGTACGGGCCGCTGTGGTTCAAGGGCCAGGTGGTGAAGATCGACCCGGCCGACGGCAGGCTCACCGTGCTCAACAGCGAGTTCAAGACGCCGGCCGCCGCCAACCTGGACGGCAAGGGCCACCTGTGGGTGATCGACACCCGCACCGGTGAGCTGTGCCGGGTGGACCTGGCCAGCGGCCGCAGGAGCGTGGTCGCCACGCTGTCCACCGCGATCGACAACCTGGCCATCGCGCCCGACGGCACAGTCTACGTGTCCAACATGGCCGACAACGGCATCCAGGCCGTCGACCCGGCCACGGGCCGCGTCACCCAGGTCACGCGCGGCAAGCTGGCCGTGCCGTCCGGCCTCAAGGTCGACGGCGGCACGCTTTGGGTAGCCGACGTGTTCGGCTTCCGCGGGGTCGACATGCTGACGGGCGATGTGCGCGACGTGCACCGCATGCAGGCCTCGGAGCTGGAGTACCCGTTCGCGGTCGGCCTGGGGTCGCGGACGATCGCGCTGGCGTCCTGGTTCACCGGCACGGTGCAGTTGCTCGACCGGGCGACGCAGAGGCACGTGGAGATGGTGCATGGCTTCAAGGCGCCGGTGGACGCCATCCCGATGGACGATGGCAGCCTGCTGGTGCTCGAACTGGGCACGGGCAGCCTGCTGCGCGCCAGCGGCGAGCACTTCAAGACCCGCGTGGTGGTGGCCAAGGACCTGGCCGGGCCGGTGCAGATGATCCTGGCCCGCGACGGCGCGGTGGTGCTCACCGAGGCCGCCGGCAACCTGGTGCGCATCGACCTCGCCACCGGCGCGCGCAAGGTGCTGGCCGACAAGCTGGCCATGCCCGAGGGCCTGGCGCAGACCCCCTGGGGCAGCTTCGTCGTGGCCGAGTCGCAGGCTCGGCGGCTGACCGAGATCGGCCCGGCCCACGGCGCCCGCCGCAGCGTGGCCGAGCACCTGCCGATCGGACTGGAGCCGGGCCCGGGGATGCCGCCGTTCTACGTGGCCACCGGCGTGGCGGTGGCCGCCGACGGCAGCATCTA
Source organism: Ideonella sp. A 288 (assembly GCF_002198735.1). Taxonomy (GTDB): domain Bacteria; phylum Pseudomonadota; class Gammaproteobacteria; order Burkholderiales; family Burkholderiaceae_C; genus Pseudaquabacterium. The sequence goes on along the minus strand of NZ_MWLO01000067.1, from coordinate 8,318 downwards.
CATGACCGCCGATCGCAACAACGCGCTGCTGCGCTTCTGGCCCAACCGCTGAGCCTGCCGCGGGCTGCGGTGCCGCAAAAGGATCAGGGGGCTCGCGCCCCCTGATCAGTGCCATCGGGACCAGGCGGTCCTCAGGTCACGGGTTGGGCCCGTTGTGGCATTCGTAGCAGCCGACGTTCTTGCCCGCGGCGATGGTGCGGTTGCTGCCCTCCACCGAGTAGGTGCGTGCCACCTTCACCTGCGACAGCGGCGTGCCGCGGAAGTCGCTGCCGTGGCAGTAGGCGCAACTGCTGGAGCCACTGGATTCGACCAGGTCGCCGTGCTCCTTCACCCAGCCCTGTCCGATGGTGTGCATGCCGTGCGGGCCGCCGGTGGCCGTCATCGGCACCGTGGCGTGGCAGGCGGTGCACTCGCGGATCGTGCCGGCATAGCCCTGCAAGGCGATGCTCTGCAGGTTGTCGTTCACGTGCGAGCTGGGGTACTCGGCGTGGGTGGAGCCATGGCAGGCCTCGCACTGCATGCCGCCATGGCCCTTGCTGAAGCGGAACAGGCTGAAGCCGGCCGCTGGCACGTTGGCGTTGGTGGCGAAGCGGGTGTCGGCGGGCACGACCAGGTTGCCTGCCGCATCGACCGCGCTGGTGGTGCGCTTGCCATTGAAGTGGCAGGCCTGGCAGGTGGGCTGCTGCAGCCAGCCGACGCGCGTGGGCGCTCCCACCTTGGCCATGCCGCCGTGGCAGGCCTGGCAACCCATGGTGGCGTTGCCGCTGGCGTCGACCGCATCGCCCATCGCGCCGCGCAGGCACTTGGTCTGCGAGCCCGGGTGGCAGTTGTAGCAGGCATTGCGGTTGGTGCCGGCCTCGAGCGACAGCATCGTGGTCGGGTCGATCACCTTGCCGTGGTTGGTGTGCAGGCTGGCGGTGAGCGGCGCGATGCCGGCCATGCCGGTGCCCGGCAGGGCGTTGGACGCATGGCACGACGCGCACAGCGTGGGCGTGCCGCCCAGCGCCGCGGCGTACAGCCCCGATGGCATGCCCTTGGCGGCCAGCGCGGCCACGTACTTCGGGTTGGCGGCCTGCTTCTCGTCGTGCAGGCGCAGGATGTTCTTCTTCCAGTCGCGCTCGCCGGTGCCGTCGTTGACCCAACCGGCCACCGGCTTGGCGGCCAGCCGCGCGCTGTTGGTTTCGGTGGCCGCGCGCGAGCTGTGGCAGGCGGCGCAGTTCATCTCGTCGGACACCGGCAGCACCGTGGTCGTCGAGGCCAGCACACGGCCGGTGGCGTCCTTGGCCGTCACCTTGACGGTGGGGTAGAAGTTCTTCGCGCCGGTGTCGTCGAACGGGGTGATCGGCACGCCGCTGGCTTCGAACCAGCCGTTGGCGCTGTCCAGCACCATCGACCGTGCCGTGCGAGAGGGCGTGGCAAAGCCGGTCAGCCCGACGTCGGCCGCGGGGGAGGCGCCGTACAGCGGCTGCGACCATTGCCAGAAGTTCGACTTGCCCGCGCTGGTGGTGTTGATCGACCCGGTGGGGTCGGCCACCGCCTCGTAGGTGAGCGTGACGCCCGAGGTCACCGCCTTGCCGGTGGTGGCGTTGACGAGTTGGGCATGCAGGTTGTTGTAGGGCGGCAGGATGGAGAAGACCGAGTAGTCGCCGTCCATGCAGTGCATGCCCAGGTCGTTCCAGGCGATCAGCGAGTAGCGTCCGCTGGCGGCCACCGTGGACACCGTGACCGGCACCGTGATCGTGGTCTTGCTGTCCTTCAGCGTCACCGTGGCCGAGCCGGCGGCCACGGCGCGCACGGCGACCGTGCTGCCGGACACGCTGACCGTGGTCACGCCGGTGTTGCTGGACGACGCACTCAAGGTGCCCGAGACATTGCTGGCGGTGATGGCACCACTGCTGCCCACCGCGAGCGACAGCGACGACGGCGAGGCCGTCATCGCCACTGCCGTGCCGCTGACCGTCACCGCGACGTTGACCGTGGTCTTGCCATCCGACACCGCCACCACCGCGTTGCCGGCCGCGACGCCGCGCACGGTGACCACGTTGGACGACACCGACACCGTCGCGACGGCCGTGTTGCTGGAGGCGGCGGCGATGGCCGCTGCGGCATTGCTGGCGGTGACCGTGGCGCTGCCACCGATCGCCACCGACAGGCTGCCGGGCGACACCGTCATCGGCGGCGCCGTCGCCGTCACCGTGACGGGCACGTTGACGGCACTCTTGCGATCCTTGACCGTGACGATGGTGGTGCCTGCCGCGCGGCCGCGCACCGTGATCACCTTGTCCGACACCGACACCGTGGCCACGTTCGAATTGGCCGTGCGTGCCGACAGGCTGCCCGAGACGTTGCCGGCCGTGAGCGTGGCGTTGCTGCCGGCGGTCAGCGTGAGCGAGCTGGGCGTCACCGTGAGGAAGGCCGCCTTGGTCACCGTCACCGCCAGCACGACGCGCTGGTCGTTGCGGTCCTTCACCGTGACCGTGGTGCTGCCCATGGCCTTGCCGACGATCTCGAGCGTGGCGCCGGAGTCCTCCGAGTTCTTCACGGAGACGGTGGCCACCGACTTGTTGCCGCTGGACGCCCGCAGACTGCCGCGGGCCCCGGTGACCTGCACGGTCTTGTAGGTGTTGGCCGGCAGCGAGACCGCGTCGGTCGATGCCGACAGAGCGGCAACGGCCTGGCCCGACAAGGCCCACAGGCACAGCGTCAGCCAGGTGACCAGGGTTCGCAGCAGGCCCGGTCGGGCACCTGCGCACGTGTCAGTGTTCATCGCGATCTCCTCACAGAAGCCCCTGGTGCCGCCTGCCGGCTGGTAAGCGCCGGCCCGACGGTGGAGGCGACCCGCCCTCGCTGCCGGGGAAATCCCGGCGGATTCGTGGCGAACCTCGGTGAGGAATATAAGGATGCCCGGTATGGTATGCGCGTGAACTGGATCAACCGATGACCGTCCATCGTGCAAGTGCCGTAAGCACTTGCTGCAGAGCTGAACGCGGGATGAACAGGCGCGGCCTGCCGCGCCCCTGGGGCCGGGAAAGGCCGCCCGGCGTTCAGGGCATCGGGGTCAGCAGCACCGGACGGGTCTGGCCGTTGAAGGTGGCCGTGGCGGCGATCTGGCCGACGTTGTTGATGGCCGCGGCGGCGACCACTGTCCAGCCGGCGCCGCTGACCGGATCGAGCAGCGACTGCAGCGTGAACACGCCGCCGTCGCGCCAGATCACCAGGCGCTCGGGCGTGGCGCCATCCCAGGTGCCCGGCACCGTGAGGTTGCTGGTGCCCAGCACCTGGCCGAGGTTGTTGATCGCAAACGCCTGGCCGGCGTTGTCGCCGGGCAGCGGCGGCAGCGCCACCGCGGTGTGGGCGGGGTCGTTGTTCCACAGCACCGGGCGGCTGCCGAAGGGCGGGTGGCTGGTGCCGACGACCTGGCCGAGGTCGTTGAGGCCCCAGGCCAGACTGCTCCAGTCGCCGGGGTAGACGCCGAGGTCGACGATGCTGTGTGCGGCGTTGTTGTTCCAGAACGCCGCATGCTGGCCGATCTGGTCATTCGACGCGTAGCCTGCGGCCTGCCCGGACTGGTTGAAGGCCGAGGGGATGGAACTGGTGGACTTGGGGTCGATGCCGCCCGGCAGCACCGGCAAGTCGAGGGTGCTGTACTTGCGCGGATCTTTCGCGCTGGGCGTCCAGATCGCACCCTTCCACGACGAGGTGTTGCCCGACAGGCTCTTGGTGTAGTAGCCACCCACCCAGCCGGTGTCGCCGATGAACAGAGAGTGCGTGTTGCCGCCGTTGTTGCTGAAGATGTTGACCAGGCCGGTCGGGCTGCTGACCCAGCTCTGCGGGCGGCCGTTGCCGTTGTCGCCGTCCCCGGTGACCTTGCCCGTCGCATTGACCGCGTTGGCGATGCTGTACAGGCCGCCGGTCAGCTTGCCCACGGCCGTCATCGTGCCGCCGTTCCAGACGAAGCCCATCTGGTTGAAGTTCTCGACCGCCGGCGCGCAATAGCCGACCACGCTGCCCTGGTCGTTGAGCTTGGTGGTGACGCAGGTGGCGTAGCCCGGCAGCATGCCCAGGTCGGTGACGGCATAGCGCGCCTGGGCCCAGGCCCCCGTGGCACCGGCCAGGCCCAGCGACAGTGCCAGCAGCGTGCGGGCCACGCGACCCCCGCCACCGGTGCCGTCGCCCCCGCCGCGGGACGGCGCGTGGCGGGGCAGGGTGGCGGTGTGCAGGGTCATGGCAGGGTCTCCTCGGGGTTATCTCGGTGGGTCGTCGCGTCGTTGCGGTGCGCGGCGTCTGGCCTGCAGATCAGCAATCGACAGGCCAGCATCCGCGGCGCCGAGAACCCCGCAAGATCGACGTTTGGGGGGTGCGAACACGCACACAGATCAAGACCGCGAGTGCGGGGTGGGGCAGTTCCCCCGCCAGCATGGGGCAAATGCCGCTCGCTGCAGCGCGTCAAAGGCCTTTCGCGGACTCCCCCAGCGTGGGTTCACCTGCGACCGCCAAAGCGGGCATCGTCGGCAGTGACCGCCGACGCCGAGCGCGGATTCGGGGGCGCTCGCCGTCGCCCCATCCTGGCGCCTCACGCGTCGATGATGACCTTCAGCGCCTTCGTGTCCGCCGCCTTGCCGAAGGTCTCGTAGGCCTGCAGGATCTGGTCGAGCTTGAAGTGGTGCGTGATCAGCTGCCTGGCATCGACGCGGCCGGACCGCACGGTCTCGAGCAGCATCGGGATCGTCACGGTGTCGACCAGTCGCGTGGTGATGGTCACGTTGTGCGACCACAGCTTCTCCAGGTGCAGGTCGACCTTGACGCCATGCACGCCGACGTTGGCGATGGTGCCGCCGGGGGCCACGATGTCCTGGCACAGCTCGAAGGTGGCGGGGATGCCCACCGCCTCGATCGCCGTGTCCACGCCGCGCCCGCCGGTCAGCGCCATCACCTTCGCGGCCGCGGAGCCGCCGGTGCTGTTGACGATGTCCGTGGCGCCGAAGCGCTGGCTAACCGCCAGGCGGTTGTCGTCGAGGTCGACCATGATGATCTTCGACGGCGAATAGAACTGCGCCGTCAGCAGCGCCGCCAGGCCGATCGGACCCGAGCCGACGATGGCCACCGTGCCGCCCACCTGCACCTTGCCGTTGAGCACGCCGCATTCGAAGCCGGTGGGCAGGATGTCGCTCAGCATCACCAGCGCCTCTTCGTCGGCGCCGTCGGGGATGGGGTACAGGCTGGTGTCGGCGTAGGGCGTGCGCACGAACTCGGCCTGGGTGCCGTCGATGCGGTGGCCGAGGATCCAGCCGCCGGTGGTGCAGTGCGAGTACATGCCCTTGCGGCAGTACTCGCAGCGGCCGCAGGCGCTGATGCACGAGATGAGCACCTTGTCGCCGGGCTTGAAGGCCGTCACCCCGGCACCGACGGCGTCGATGACGCCCACGCCCTCGTGGCCCAGCACCGTGCCGGGCTGGCAGGTGGCGACGTCACCCTTCAGGATGTGCAGGTCGGTGCCGCACAGCGTGGTCTTGGTGATGCGCACGATCGCATCGGTGGGGGCTTGCAGGGTGGGCTTGGGGCGGTCGTCCAGCGATTTCTTGCCGGGACCGTGGTAGACGAGGGCTTGCATGGGGAACATCCTTTTCGATCGTGCGCCGTCCGAGAGCCGGGCCGGCATGCGCGCGGGCTGCGATGCATCCGGTGCAGGCCGCGGCGGTCCAGGCCCGTGGGCCGCGTCGCACAGGCGTTGTGCGGTGCGGCCCGCTGGCACCCGGACCGTGGCGCCAGCCAGCCGGCACGGTGCGCCGTGGCGCCGCGCGGGTCTGTGCGATGCCGCACGGCGCGGTCCACCGGGCCGCCCGGGGCAACGGCGCGCCGGGGGTGCCGCGGGTCGTCCGCGGAGGGACCTTGCGGACGCTCAGTTCACGGCCTGCGGCAGCACCCTCAGCGTGCGCATCGGCGAGAAGACGATCACCGCCAGCTGCACCGCGAAGCACGCGAACGACAGCGCCAGCGCGGCGCCTTCGCCCAGCCCGGCGCCCACCGCGCCGCCCAGCGCCGCGCCGACAGGCCGTGCGCCCATGTTGACGGTGAGGAAGATCGCCGACACGCGGCCCAGCATGGCCGTGGGGGTCACCGTCTGCCGCAGCGTGGTCTGCGTGATCGTCCACACGATGGGCCCCAGGCCGAACAGCGTGAACGACAGCGCCGCCATCGCCGCCGTGGGCCAGGCCAGCGTGGCCAGCATCACGGCCGAGGCCAGCACCGAGAACACCGGCCCGACGATGACTGCGCGGCCGTAGGGCAGTGCCGCGATCACGCGCGGCGCCAGCAGCGCGCCGGCCACCATGCCGCCGCCATAACACGCCAAGGTCACGCCCACCGCATCGGCCGTCATGCCCAGGGTGCGCACCGCATAGGGCACGTAGACGGCCTGCAGCACGAACCAGGCGATGTTCCACGCCACCGACGTGAGGCCGATGGCCCGCAGCAGCGGGTGGTGCCACACCAGCCGCGCGCCGTCGCGCAGTTCGGCCAGCACATGGCGCTCGGTGGGCAGCGCGCGCGGCGGCTCGGGCAGCCGCAGCAGCAGCGCGACGGCCAGCGTCGACAGGCCGGTGGCCAGCACGAAGGCGGGCGGCCCGCCGGCCCAGGACACCAGCGCGCCCGCCGCGGCCGGTCCGGCCGCGAAGGCCACGCTGCGCGCCAGTTCGAGCCGGCCGTTGGCCGCGGCCAGGGCCTCGCGCGGCACCAGCGCCGGCACCCAGGCCGGCGCGGCCACGCTGAAGCCCACCGTGCCGGCCGCACCGATGAAGCCCAGCGCGGCGAGCAGGCCGATCGACAGCCCGCCGAGCGTGGCGGCCATCAGCAAGGCCAGCAGCGACAGCGCGCGCAGCGCCTCGGCGGCGATGGTCAGGCGCCGGCGCGACCAGCGGTCGGCCAGCAGCCCGGCCGGGATCGACAGCAGCAGGAAGGGCAGCGTCTGTGCCGTGGCCAGCGCGCCGATGTCGCCCGGTCCGGCGCCCAGCGCCACCACCGCGACGATGGGCACCGCGGCCAGGCTGATCTGCTCGGCCGACTGCGCCGCGAGGTTGGCCCAGGCCAGGCCGCGGAAGCTGCGGGGCAGGGTGACGGGGGGCGTGGGGGTGGGCGACGGCATGGCCCGCATCATCGCCGCCGCGCCGGCGCCTGGGCTCGCCGGATCCGGACCTGCAAGCCGCGATGCGAGAGATTGAGCCTGCGCATCGCGCGTGGCCTTGCCGCTGGGCTAGGCTCGACGGGCGGCGACGCGATGCCGCGCGATCGGGAGCAGGACATGTCGAACAACCCCTCGACCGGCCGGACCCTCGGCAAGGTCGTTCTCGCCCTCCTGGCGGTGGCGGTGGTCTGGTGGTGGCTGCAGCCGCAGGCGATGGGCTCGCGCGGCGAGGCGCTCGCCGACGCATTGCAGCCGCTGATCGACGGGAAAGACGCCGAAGCGGCCCCGGCGGCCAAGGCCATCCTGGCCAACTTCCACGAGACCCGCACCATCGCCGCCCAGTGGAGCGGCGTGTACTGGGGCTTCACCTTCCTGGCCGCGGCACTGAGCGCGGCGGCGGGCTTGGTGCTGAAGGTCGAGACCCTGCTGACCAGCGACAAGGCGCGCAAGGACATCGCCGCCGTGTGCTCGGTGCTGGCCGCCCTGCTGATCACCGTGTCGACCAGCGGCGACTTCCAGCGCAAGTGGCAGGCCAACCGCGTGGCCGCCGCCGAACTGGAGCACCTGGGCTACCAGTTGCTCGAAGCCGGTGGCGAGGGTGCGCGCACGCACATGGGCACGGTGGGGCAGATCCTGCTGCGCCGGCACCTGGCCATTGTCGGCGGCATCGAGCCGCCGCGTGGCGCGGCCTCGGCGGCCAGTGCTGCGCGGGCGGCGTCGGCCGCGCAGCACTGGCTTCGGGCACGGTGGCGTCGGCGGCATCGGCGGCTTCGGCAGTGACGGCCGCAGCGGCCGCTTCTGCGGGGGGTGCCCCCGCGGCCTCCGCAGCGGCATCGGTTGCAGCGGCTTCCGCGCCTGCCCCGAAGAAGAAGGGGTCGTGACGACGCGTCACCCTGCGCACAGCACGCGGCGGGGGTGTTGCGGGGACTGTCCCGGCCGAGGTGGCTGTCGTTTTGGTCGACTGAAGACCCAGGGGCGGGTTGGGTCGGCGGATTCAACGGATCGATGCGGTTGTTCGTTCCGTCCGACGATCTGCGCGGCGCGACAGGCGGCAGCCGGCGGTGGCGCTGACTGTGGCGGTCAGCTGCGCCGACTGCGCTGCGATGCTCGTCTCGGGGTCGCGCCGCAGAACTCGCTG
>NZ_MWLO01000066.1 GCF_002198735.1 Ideonella sp. A 288 | reverse complement strand
CCTTCCCCGAGCCCACCCAGGAGACTTCCCATGACACGACTCACCCGCCGCTGGTTGCTGACCACGCTGGCCGCGCTGCTGGCCACGGCCGGGCAGGGCGCTGCCGCCCAGGCCTGGCCGACCAAGCCGATCCGCATCGTCGTGCCCTACCCGCCGGGCGGCTCGTCGGACATCATCGCGCGGGCCATCGCGCCGCAGCTGTCCGAGGCCCTGAAGCAGACGGTCGTCATCGAGAACAAGGCCGGCGCCAACGGCAACACCGGCACCGACCTGGTGGCCAAGTCCACCGACGGCCACACGCTGCTGCTGTGCGACGTGGGCGCGCTGGCCATCACCGCGTCGGTGTACAGCAAGCTGCCCTTCGATCCGTCGAAGGACCTGCGCGGCGTGACCATGCTGGCCTATTCGCCGCACCTGCTGGTGGTGCACCCGTCGGTGCCGGCCAACACCCTGCAGGAGTTGGTGGCGCTGTCGCACCAGCAGAAGCTGAACTTCGCGGTCACCGCCATCGGCAGCGCGCCGCACCTGGCCGGCGTGGCCGTCGAGAAGGCGACGAAGGCCGAGTGGACCTACATCCCCTACAAGGGCGGCGCGCAGGCCATCGGCGACACCGTGGCCGGGCAGACCCAGGTGCTGATGAACGGCATGCTGGCCACGCTGCCGCAGGTGCAGGCCGGCAAGCTCAAGGTGCTGGGGGTGTCCAAGGCCACGCGCGTGCCGCTGCTGGCCAACGTGCCCACCATCGCCGAGCAGGGCGTCAAGGGCTTCGAATCAGGCACCTGGCAGGGCCTGGTGGTGCCGGCGGCCACGCCGCCGGCCGTGGTGGCCCGGCTGAACGCCGAGCTGACGCGCATCATCCGCAGCCTCGAGGTGCGCGAGCGCCTGGTGTCGCAGGGCGCCGAGGTGGTGACGATGACGCCGGCCGAGTTCAGCAGCTTCTTCGAGCGCGAGCGCAAGCACTGGGCCGGCGTGGTGGCGCAGGGCGGCGTGAAGCTCGACTGAACGCCGGTCGCCCTGGCGCCATCCACACGCCGGGCCCTGCCTGGCCGGCCTCCAACATCGCCACCGCAAGAGGAACCCACATGAACATCGGATTCATCGGCCTGGGCATCATGGGCGCCCCGATGGCCCTGCACCTGGCCAACGCTGGCCACACGCTGCACGTGCACACCCGCGGCAAGCTGCCCGAATCGATCGCCGCGTCGGCGGCCCTGCGCTGCGACACCGCCGAGGCGGTGACGCGCCAGGCTGAGGTCATCTTCATGATGGTGCCCGACACGTCCGACGTCGAGGCGGTGCTCTTCGGCGCCCACGGCGTGGCTGCGGCGCTGCCGGCCGGGGGCGCGCGCAAGGTCGTCGTCGACATGAGCTCGATCTCGCCGATGGCCACCAAGGTGTTCGCGCAGAAGATCAACGCGCTGGGCGCCGACTACATCGACGCGCCGGTGTCGGGCGGCGAGGTCGGCGCCAAGGCCGCCTCGCTGACCATCATGTGCGGCGGCGACGAGGCGGTGTTCGAGCGCATCCGCCCGCTGCTCGAGGCGATGGGCAAGAACATCACGCTGGTCGGCGGCAACGGCGACGGGCAGACCACCAAGGTGGCCAACCAGATCATCGTCGCGCTCAACATCGCGGCGGTGGGCGAGGCGCTGCTGTTCGCCAGCAAGGCCGGCGCCGACCCCGCCAAGGTGCGCCAGGCACTGATGGGCGGCTTCGCGTCCAGCCGCATCCTCGAAGTGCACGGCGAGCGCATGATCAAGCGCACCTTCAACCCCGGCTTCCGCATCCGCCTGCACCAGAAGGACCTGAACCTTGCGCTGCAGGGCGCGCGCGAACTGGGCGTGGCGCTGCCCCACACCGCCAGCGCCGCGCAACTGATGCAGGCCTGCGCCGCCCACGGCATGGCCGACCTGGACCACTCGGCGTTGGTGAAGGCGCTGGAGCTGATGGCCGACCACGAGGTGGCCAAGGGATGAGCGCTGCCAGCGACCGCATCGCCTGGGTGCGCGTCTCGTCGTGCATGCTGCCGCTGGCCACGCCGATCAGCGACGCCAAGGTGCTGACCGGCCGGCAGAAGCCGATGACCGAGATCGCGATGCTGTTCGCCGAGGTGCAGACGGCCGACGGGCACGGCGGCCTGGGCTTCAGCTACGCCAAGCGCGCGGGCGGGCCGGGCCAGTTCGCCCATGCGAAGGAGCTTGCGCCGGCGCTGCTCGGCGAAGACCCCAGCGACATCGGCCGGCTGTGGACGCAGCTGTGCTGGGCCGGCGCCTCGGTGGGGCGCAGCGGCCTGGCCACGCAGGCCGTCGGCGCCTTCGACGTGGCGCTGTACGACCTGAAGGCCCGCCGCGCCGGCCTGCCGCTGGCCAAGCTGCTGGGCAGCTACCGCGATTCGGTGGCCTGCTACAACACCTCGGGCGGCTTCCTGCACACGCCGCTGGAACAGTTGCTCGTGAATGCAGCGGTCTCGCGCGAGCGCGGCATCGGCGGCATCAAGCTGAAGGTGGGCCAGCCCGACCGGGCGCTGGACATCCGCCGCGTCGAGGCCGTGCGCAAGCACCTGGGCGACGATGCGCCGCTGATGGTCGATGCCAACCAGCAATGGGACCGGCCCACCGCGCAGCGCATGTGCCGCACCTTCGAATCGTTCAACCTGATCTGGATCGAGGAGCCGCTGGACGCCTACGACCACGAGGGCCACGCCGCGCTGGCGGCGCAGTTCGACACGCCCATCGCCACCGGCGAGATGCTCACCAGCGCGGCCGAGCACGGCGAGCTGATCCGCCACCGCGCCGCCGACTGGCTGATGCCGGACGCGCCGCGCGTCGGCGGCATCACGCCCTTCCTGAAGATCGCCGCGCAGGCCGAGCAGGCCGGGCTGATGCTGGCGCCGCACTTCGCGATGGAACTGCACGTTCACCTGGCCGCGGCCTGTCCGACCGAGCCCTGGGTGGAGCACTTCGACTGGCTGGAACCGCTGTTCAACGAGCGGTTGGAGATCAAGGCCGGCCGCATGCTGGTGCCCACCCGGCCCGGCCTGGGCCTGAGCCTGAGTGAACAATCGAAGGCGTGGACGCGCGAGTCGCACGAGGTGGGCCAGCGGCCCTGAGCAACCGCCCCGCACAACCGGAGACCGCCATGCCCAACGCAGTCGTCAAGCCGCCGCTGACCATCCGCATGCACGAGCGCGACAACGTCGCCATCGTGGCCAACGACGGCGGGCTGGCCGCCGGCACCGCGCTGCCCGCGGGCCCGGTGCTGGTGGACCGCGTGCCGCAGGGCCACAAGGTGGCGCTGGTCGACATCGCCGCCAGGGCGCCGGTGCGGCGCTACGGCATCCCGATCGGCCACGCGCTGAAGGACATCCCGGCCGGCAGCTGGGTGCACGAGCGCCTGCTGAAGATGCCCGACGCGCGCGGCCTGGACGGCCTGCCCATCGCCACCGCCCGGCCCGAGCCGCTGCCGCCGCTGCCAGGCCACAGCTTCGAGGGCTACCGCAACGCCGACGGCTCGGTGGGCACGCGCAACATCCTGGCCATCACGCAGACGGTGCAGTGCGTGGCCGGCGTCACCGACTTCGCGGTCAAGCGCATCAAGGCCGAACTGCTGCCGCGCTTTCCGAAAGTCGACGACGTGGTCGCTCTGGAACATGGTTATGGCTGCGGGGTGGCCATCGACGCGCCCGACGCGGTGGTGCCGATCCGCACGCTGCGCCACATCAGCCTGAACCCCAACTTCGGCGGCGAGGTGATGGTGGTGAGCCTGGGCTGCGAGAAGCTGCAGCCCGAGCGGCTGCTGCCGCCGGGCAGCATCCCGATCTCGGACGAGCGTGCCGGCGGCGCACTGGATGTGATCTGCCTGCAGGACGACGCGCACGTCGGCTTCATGTCGATGGTCGATTCGATCCTGCGCCAGGCCGAGGTGCACCTCGAGCGACTGAACGCCCGCCGCCGCGAGACGGTGCCGGCCAGCGAACTGGTGGTGGGCGTGCAGTGCGGCGGCAGCGATGCGTTCTCGGGCGTCACTGCCAACCCGGCGGTGGGCTTCTGCACCGACCTGCTGGTGCGGGCCGGCGCCAGCGTCATGTTCTCGGAGACCACCGAGGTGCGCGACGGCATCGACCAACTCACCGCGCGCGCCGCCACGCCCGAGGTGGCGCAGGCCATGATCCGCGAGATGGCCTGGTACGACGCGTACCTGAAGCGCGGCGGCGTCGACCGCAGCGCCAACACCACGCCGGGCAACAAGGCCGGCGGCCTGTCCAACATCGTCGAGAAGGCGATGGGCTCGATCGTCAAGTCGGGCACCGCGCCGATCTCGGGCGTGCTGTCGCCGGGCGAGAAGCTCAAGACCCGGGGCCTGACCTACGCCGCCACGCCGGCCAGCGACTTCATCTGCGGCACGCTGCAACTGGCCGCGGGGATGAACCTGCACGTCTTCACCACCGGCCGCGGCACGCCCTACGGCCTGGCCGCGGTGCCGGTGATCAAGGTGGCCACGCGCAGCGACCTGGCGCGCCGCTGGCACGACCTGATGGACGTGAACGCCGGCACCATCGCCGACGGCACCGCCACCATCGAGGACGTGGGCTGGGAACTCTTCCACCTGATGCTCGACGTGGCCAGCGGCCGCAGGAAGACCTGGGCCGAGCACTGGAAGCTGCACAACGCGCTGGTGCTGTTCAACCCGGCGCCGGTGACCTGATCGGGGCAGGTCGGGCAGGTCAACGACCTGTTCCGCCATGGAAGCACCCCGTGAGTTGTAGGACCAGGCCCCGCAGGGTGGGTTGCCGCACGGACTGCCGACGGCACGGCCCGTAGGCTGTGGACGCACCTGCAGGCCTTGTCGCGAACGATGCGCAGGCCGGCGGCACCGGTTGCGGCCCCCGAGGCTCCGACCACCTTTCTGGACCACACAAGGAACCACCATGCAATCCAACTACGTCACTCGCGACAAGCTCGGCATCTACGCCAATGCCAATGGCGGCCCCGGCCCGGCACTGATGGGCGCCGACACGCTGATGGGCAACGACGTCTACAACAAGGACGGCGAAGACCTGGGCGACATCAAGGAATTCATGATCGACATGGCCACGGGCAGGATCGCCTACGCGGTACTGTCGTTCGGCGGCGTGCTGGGCATGGGCGACAAGCTGTTCGCCGTGCCCTGGTCGGCGTTGACGCTGGACACCGAGAACAAGCGCTTCACGCTCAACGCGCTGAAGGAGGCCCTGAAGGACGCCCCGGGCTTCGACAAGGACCACTGGCCGTCGATGGCCGACGACACCTGGGCCACCGGCGTGCACAAGTTCTACGGCACCAAGTACATCGGCAGCTGAACCGGCACCGTCCCGTCCGGCGCCTTGCCGGGCGGGCGATGACGCCTCCGGACGCGGAGGGACGGCGCAGCCAGGCCGATGCGGCTGAACCGTTTCAAGGCTCGGCGCCGGGACCCCCCGGCGCCGAGCGCTTCAGCGCTTGCTCGGCCTCGTCCGGTTGGCCGTACGCCGAAAGACCAGTTTCGCCACCGAAGGAGTGTCCCCGTGGACCACCGCAGCCTGGCCGCTCTTGGCGCGTTGATCGCCGCTGTCGGCCTGGCCGCCTGCGGCATGGCGCCAGCGGCGCCCGCCGCATCGGTGGCCCCGGTGGCCGCCGTGCGGGCCGCCTTGGCGTTTTCGGCGGTGTTGTCGGAGGGCAATGAACTGCCGCCGCGGCCCGGCCAGGGGCGGGGCACGCTGGAGGCCAGTCTCGACCCCGCATCGGGCCAGTTCACGTGGACCGTGGTCTATGCCGGACTCGGCGGCCCGGTGACGGCCGCCCACTTCCATGGGCCGGCGCTGCCCGCACAGGTCGCCGGCGTGGTGCTGACGATGACGGGCAGCCTGGTCAACCCGATCAAGGGCAGCGCCATCCTCACGCCGTCGCAGGCCGCTGAACTGAGCGCAGGCCGCTGGTATGTCAACCTGTACACCGCTGCCCAACCGAACGGTGACGTGCGCGGGCAGGTGAACCTGCGGCCCTGAGGCCGGCACAGCCAGACCCGCGGGACGCGCCGGGCGGGCCTGGGATTCAGACGGGTCCGGCCGCCGGCGCGACGCTGTCGTCGGACGCGGTGTCGTCCTGGTTGCGGTGTCGCCGGGGGTCTTGCTTGCCGATGACCGTGGCCACGGCGCGTTCGAGCTTGCGCACCGCGCCGTCGATGGCCTGGTGGGCACTGCCGGCCTGGTCTTTGACGAACACCGGTTCCAGGCCGACCAGCCGCGCTTCCAGCGCGCACTGGATCGCATGGTCGCTGGACTTGGTCTGCCCGTCGGCATCGGACAGGTGGGCCTCCACGCGCGTCACGCGCTCGCCGAAGCGGTGCATCGCGTCCTTGACCACGCTTTGCAGGTGGTCGGCCATCTGTTGGCTGCCGTCGGTGTTGGGGTCGGTGTGGAGCAAGACTTGCATGGTGTCCTTCGGGGGGACCGATCGACTGGGGATCAGGGAGAGATCGGCAGGTGAGGTTTTTGGGAGGGGCGCAGACCCGGCACAGCCAGGGGCCTGACGATCGATCAGGCCAGCGCTTGCGACCGGCGATCGAGACCCAAGGCCGTTGCCAGCGCGTCGCCATTGTCCAGCCCCGCCGCACCTGGCGGGCTGTCCTCGGTCAAGATGAGCTCAGGCTGCCGCACGCCCATGAAGGACATCACGGCGCGCAGGTGGCTCTCCACATGACCGGCCGTCAGCGTGGTCGACGCGCCTGGCCCGCCGGCGTCATCGCGGGGCACCACGATGATCACGCGCTTGTGCCCGGCCAGGCCCTCGATGCCGTGGTCGGTGAAGCGGAAGGTCTTGCCCGGGATCAGCAGGCGGTCGGTCCAGGCCTTCAGGTGCGCCGGCACGGCGGCCCGGTCCGATGGCACACCGATCACCACGGTGTCGGCGGCCAGGAACTCGTCCATCACCGCGCGGCTGGCGGCGCGGCCGCGTTCGATGGCCACCGATTCCAGCGCCGCGGCCAGCGTGTCCTGCAGCGCATGGTCGGCGGGCAGCAGCAGGCGAGACAGGTGCGGCAGCGGCGCCGCGTCGAGGTCGCGGCGACACAGCACCAGGGCCGTGTCCGACGCCATCAGGTGCTCGACGATCGCCGCCGCCACGCGGCGCACGTCCGAGTGGCCGGGGGGCAGACTCGAGTCGATGTGCAGCAGCGTGGCGGCGGCGATGTCGTTGTCCAGGGGCAGGTGCCCGATGGGGGTGAGCGAGTGCAGGACCACATTGCCGGCCGCAGGCGTCGCGGCCGGTGGCGTCCTGCGCCAGGCTCAGTTCATGCCGTAACGGCCCTTGGCCGTGGTGATGCAGGCCGACTTGGCATCGCCCGACATCGCGTCGCACTTCTCGGCGGCCACCTTGTAGTCGGCCTCGCGCTTGTCGCTGTTGGCGTCCTTGATGGCGGCGCCCATGTCCTTGCCCAGCTTGGCGTCGGCCAGGGCCTTCACCTCGACGGCCTTGGCTTCCTTCACGCACACGTCCTTGGCGTTGCCGGACTGGTCGTCGCACTTCTCCTTGGCCACGGCGTAGGCCGACTCGGCCTTGGCCACCAGCAGCTTGTTCTGGTCGCGGGCCTTGCCGGTGTAGCTGGATTCGAGTTCGGCGCGGGCGACCTTTTCCTTGGCCTTGGCCTCCTGGACACAGACGTCCTTGGCGTTGGACGACAGGGCGTCGCAGGCGGCCTTGTCGACCTTGTAGTCGGCGCCGATGCGGCTCTTGGCGGCGGAGTAGTCGGTCTTGCTCATCGCGGCCTGCGCGGCCGGAACGGCCAGCAGGCTGGCGAGGATGAGCGATGCGGGCAGTGCGAAGCGGTGGATCATGGTGGACCTTTGGTTCGTGAAGGATCGGAGAGAGGGTTCTCGCATCCATTCACTCTAGGCCGGCCATCGGCGCCGCGCTGTGCGGTGGCAAACACTGCCGCGGCCGAGGGCCGCCGGCCGCGCCGCCGCCCATCAGGTCGGCGACGAGCGCAGCCCGTAGGTGGCCGCACCGATGAACAGGTACTCGACGCGCAGCACCGGCTCGCCCTTTTCGCCGTTGAAGGTGAAGCCCAGCAGCGCGACGCGGTCGCCGGGCTTGATCTCGGCCACCTTCCAGGCCTCCATGCGCGTGAGGGGCGCGAGCTCGATGTGCCACACCTTGTCGCGGCGCGTCGGCAGCCGGGCGTTGGCCAGCAGCGCGGGGCCATCCACCCCGGCAGACTGCGCGGGCAGCGTGCGGCGGGCCAGGTCGGCCGGCAGCTTGAGGTCGGCGGCCACCTCGAGGTCGAACTCGGCATGCGGGTTGCGCCAGGCCACCTTGCGCGCCATACCCTCCAGGTAGAGCGGCCGGGACTGGTCGAAACTGCTCCAGCCGTGGTGGGCGAACGCCACCGGGGCGGGCAGCGTGGCGGCGGCGATCAGCAGGTGTCGGCGTTGCATGGCGTGGGTCTCCGGGTGGGGGTCAGTGGTAGGCGATCCAGCGACCGCAGATGATGATGCCCAGCCAAAGCCCCAGCGACAGCAAGGTCTGGGCGCGGGCCAGCGCGTCGGCCTTGTGCACCCCGCCGCGCGCGTGGAAGGCCAGCGCGTTGGTGCCCGCCAGCATCAGCAGCCCCATCTTGATGACGAACATGCGGTTGGCAATCAGGTCGCCGGGCTGGCTGGCAAACATCGTCAGCCCGCTGGCGGCGGCCAGCGCGAAACCGACCAGGCTGATCGACAGCCCGAACCGGGCCAGCGCCGGCAGCGGCAGTGCGGCGCCCAGCCCCCACAGCCGCAACTCGACCAGCACCAGGCTGCCCAGCAGCAGCGCGATGCCGACGATGTGCACCACCTCCAGCGCCGGGTACAGCCACGGGTGCGCGCCGATCCAGGCGAAGGCGGTGAAGGGTGGGAGGGCAGGCATGGCGGCGGATCATGGCAGCCGCCGCGCCGGCGGTCCATCGGCAAGGCCTCGCCCTTTGCCGTCGCGCGGGCGGGCCGCCCGGTCGGCGGGTCTGCCGGCCGGTACGCCGAGGTGCCCGGTCAGCCGGCCAGTGCGCCGAGGTGGCCAGTCACGCGGCCAGTGCGCGATAGAAGTAGGTGGTGTCGCACAGGCCGCCCTGCGGCAGCAGCGCATAGCCGGGGATCACGCCGCAGTGCTGCCAACCCAGGCGCGCGTACAGCCGCGCGGCCTCGTCGCTGGCGGTGTCCAGCACCAGCAGCGACTTGCCGTGCGCGCGCGCCGCCTGTTCGGCCGAGCGCATCAGCGCCGCGCCCAGGCCCTGGCGGCGGGCGCGGCGGTGCACCAGCATCTTCGACACGTCGGCGCGGTGCGGCTGGTTGTCGGGCTGCTGCAGCACCACCTGCACGGTGCCGACGATGGCGCCACCCGCGTCCTCGGCCACCAGCAGCACGCGCTCGTTGCGCATGGCCCCGTCGACCACTTGGCGCCAGAAGTCCAGCGCCTTCTCGCGCGGCAAGGGGTGCATGAAACTCACCGACGCGCCACCGTCGACGCAGTCGATCAGCACATCGGCCAGGGCCTGCAGTTGCTCGTCGGTCGGGGTGGTCAGGCGGCGGACCGGGCGGGCCGGGGCGGTGGTCGTCATGTCATCTCCTGGCGGCTGGCTGGCTGGTGATCACCACCGCGTATCGCGCGGTCTTGCGTCCGGGGTTGTGGAAGCTCACGGGGCGGTCCAGCACCAGCGCCAGGCAGTCACCGGTGTCGAGGCGGTGCACGTCGTCGCCCACCGTCACCTCGATGCTGCCGTCGAGCACCCACACCTGCTGGTGCACCAGCGGTTCGCGGGCGCCGGTTTCATACGACACGCGCGCCCGCGGCGGAAAGGCCACCTCCACGATCTGGATGGGCGACGCCACGCCGCTGGGCGACACATTGCGCCGCCGGTAGCCCGAGTGCGGATCGCGCCACACGGGCTGGTCTGCCTGCCGGGCCACCGGCTCGGGCGTGGCCTGCGGCGCATCGAACAGCGAGGCCAGCGTCACATGCAGGCCCGTGGCCAGTTTCTCGAGCACCACGGCGGTGGGGCTGCTCTCGCCCCGCTCGATCAGCGAGATCATCGAGCGGCTGACCCCCGACTGCGTGGCGAGCGCCTCGATCGACAGGCCGCGCTCGGCGCGCAAGTCGCGCACCCGCCTGGCGATCCGGTCGTTGAGGGCGTTGTTCTCGTCTTCCTTCATGGTGGACATAGTATCCAGGATAGTGGATGCCCGCAAGTGATTGCGATTCGGCTTGTGGCACGGGCATGTGCGTCTGCGTCGGCGTCGGCGCGGCAAAGGCGCGGGCGGGCAGGCTGCGGCGCGCGAATACGGCGGTCGGCGCCTGTGGCGCCGACTTCCCGGCCAGTCTCGCGATCGTGGCCCCGCCGTCGATTCACTTCACTCGCTGCGCTCGTTTCGTTCAGGTGCCGGCGAGTCAGTTCACGAAGCGCGCTGAAGCGCGCGGGCCACGATCCCAAGCCTGACCGGCGCCTCCCACGCGCGCCGCCGCCTGCCCGCCCGCACCTTTGTAGACACAGTGGTGGTGATCGAAGAACAGAAGGCAACGGCTCGATCACCGCGCTGGCCTTCGTCGTTCACAGTGGGCGGATCAGGAGATCGGCCCGACGCCGCCGCACCCCGAGTCGATCGGGCGCTCCAAACGATCGAATGCGCTCAGTGCCGCAGCGCCACAGCGCCTCAGTTCTTCGGCCGCCTCAACAACGCAAACACCGCCGGCACGATGAACAGCGACAGCAGCGGGGCCGTCACCATGCCGCCCAGCATCGGCGCGGCGATGCGGCTCATCACCTCCGAGCCGGTGCCGGTGCCCCAGACGATGGGCAGCAGGCCGGCCAGGATCACGGCCACCGTCATGGCCTTGGGCCGCACACGCAGCACGGCACCGTCGCGGATGGCGTCGTCGACCACCTGGGCCGTGGTCTCCGCACCCGCCGCCAGCCGATCGTGCAGCGCGTGCTTCAGGTACAGCAGCATCACCACGCCGAACTCGGCCGCCACGCCGGCCAGCGCGATGAAGCCCACGCCGGTGGCGATCGACAGGTTGTAGCCCATCAGGTGCAAGAACCACACGCCGCCGGTCAGCGCAAACGGCAGCGTGGCCATGATCAGCAGCGCTTCGTCGAAGCGGCTGAAGGTGAGGTACAGCAGCACGAAGATGATCAGCAGCGTGGCCGGCACCACGATCTTCAGCCGCGCATTGGCGCGTTCCAGGTACTCGAACTGGCCCGAGTAGGCCACGCTCATGCCGGGCTCCAGTTGCACCTCGCCGGCCACGGCGCGCTGCAGGTCGTGCGCCACCGAGGCCAGGTCGCGGCCCCGCACGTCCACGTACACCCAGCCCGAGGGCCGCGCGTTCTCGCTCTTCAGCATCGGCGGGCCATCGGTGATCGTCACCTTGGCCACGCTGCCCAGCGTGATCTGCTGGCCCATCGGCGTGAGGATGGGCAGTTGGGTCAGCCGCTGCGGCGTGTCGCGCCATTCGCGCGGGTAGCGCAGGTTCACCGGGAAGCGCGCCAGACCCTCGATGGTCTCGGTGACGTTCTCGCCACCCACCGCGCCGGCGATCACCGCCTGCACGTCGGCGATGTTCAGGCCGAAGCGGCCGGCGGCGGCGCGGTCGATCTGCACGTCCACGTAGCGGCCACCGGTCAGTCGCTCGGCCAGGGCCGACGACACGCCGGGCACGCCCTTGGCCACCTGCTCGATGCGCGCGGCCACGCGGTCGATCGAGGCCAGTTCGCCGCCCGTCACCTTCACGCCGATGGGGCTCTTGATGCCGGTGGCCAGCATGTCGATGCGGTTGCGGATCGGCGGCACCCAGATGTTCGACAGGCCCGGCACCTTGACTGCGCGGTCGAGTTCGTCGACGAGCAGATCCGGCGTCATGCCCGGGCGCCACTGCTCGCGCGGCTTCAGCTGGATGGTGGTCTCGAACATCTCCAGCGGTGCGGGGTCGGTGGCCGTCTCGGCACGGCCGGCCTTGCCGAACACGCGCTGCACCTCGGGCACGGTCTTGATCATGCGGTTGGTCAGCTGCAGCAGCTCCGCGGCCTTCTGCGCCGACAGGCCCGGCAACGCCGACGGCATGTACAGCAGGTCTCCTTCGTCGATCTTGGGCAGGAACTCGCCGCCCAGTTTCATCAAGGGCCAGGCCGTGGTGGCCAGCACGGCCAGCGCGATGACGAGCGTGGCCTTGGGCCAGTGCAACACCCATTCCAGCGCCGGGCGGTAGATGGCGATCAGCGCGCGGGTGATCGGGTTCTTCTGCTCGTCGGGGATGCGGCCGCGGATCCACAGGCCCATCAGCACCGGGATCAGCGTCACCGACAGGCCGGCGGCCGCGGCCATCGCATAGGTCTTGGTGAAGGCCAGCGGGCCGAACAGGCGCCCCTCCTGCGCCTCGAGCGTGAACACCGGGATGAAGCTCAGCGTGATGATCAGCAGCGAGAAGAACAGGGCCGGGCCCACCTCTTCGGCGGCCTGCGTCATCACCTGCCAGCGTTCCTCGCCTTCGAGCGAGCGGCCGGGGTGCGCGTGCTGCCAAGCCTCGATCTTCTTGTGTGCGTTCTCGATCATCACCACCGCAGCGTCCACCATCGCGCCGATGGCGATGGCGATGCCGCCCAGCGACATGATGTTGGCGTTGATGCCCTGGTAACGCATCACCAGGAAGGCGATCAGCACCCCCAGCGGCAGCGCGATGATGGCCACCAGCGCCGAGCGCAGGTGCCACAGGAACACCAGGCACACGGCGGCGACGACCAGGAACTCCTCGATCAGCTTGTGCGACAGGTTCGTCACTGCGCGCTCGATCAGTGCGCTGCGGTCGTAGGTGGTCACCACCTCCACGCCCTGGGGCAGGCTCTTCTGCAATTCGGCCAGGCGGGTCTTCACCGCGGCGATCGTGGCTTGTGCGTTCTTGCCCGAGCGCAGGATGACGATGCCGCCGGCCACCTCGCCCTCGCCGTCGAGCTCGGCGATGCCGCGCCGCATCTCCGGGCCCACCTGCACCGTGGCCAGGTCGCCCAGGCGCACGGGGATGCCGCCGCGCGCGGCCAGCGGGATGGCGCGGAAGTCGTCCAGCGTCTTCAGGTAGCCGCTGGCGCGCACCATGTACTCGACCTCGGCCAGTTCCAGCACCGAGCCGCCGGTCTCCTGGTTGCCGGCCATCAGCGCCTCGCGCACCTGCGCATGGGTGATGCCGTAGGCGGCCAGCTTGGCGGGGTCCAGCACCACCTGGTACTGCCGCACCATGCCGCCCACGCTGGCCACCTCGGCCACATCGGGCAGGCTCTTCAGCTCGTACTTGAGGAACCAATCTTGCAGCGTGCGCAGTTGCGACAGGTCGTTGCGGCCGCTGCGGTCGACCAGCGCGTACTGGAAGATCCAGCCGACGCCGGTGGCGTCGGGGCCGAGGGACGTCTTGGCGCTGGCTGGCAATCGGCCCTGCACCTGGTTCAGGTATTCGAGCACCCGCGAGCGCGCCCAGTACAGGTCGGTGCCGTCGTCGAACAGCACGTAGACGAAGCTGTCGCCGAAGAACGAGAAGCCGCGCACCGTCTTCGCGCCGGGCACCGACAGCATCGTGGTGGCCAGCGGGTAGGTGACCTGGTTCTCGACGATCTGCGGCGCCTGGCCGGGGTAGCTGGTGCGGATGATGACCTGCACGTCCGACAGGTCGGGCAGCGCGTCGATGGGCATGCTGCGCAGGCTGAGCACGCCCCAGGCGCCCAGCATCAGCGTGGCCAGCAGCACCAGAAAGCGGTTGGCCACCGACCAGCGGATCAGCCGGGCGATCACCGCGCCGCTCCGCTGGCGGGCGCCACCCGCGTCACCACATGCTCGTCCCCCTGCTGCCGGAAGCTGAACTGCACCGCCTGGCCCTTCTTCAGCCCCTTGGCCAGCGCGGGGTCGGCCAGCTTGAAGGGCATGGTCATCGCCGGCCACTTCAGCGCGGGCACGGGGTCGTGCTTCAGCGTCAGGCTGTCGGCGTCGATGTCGACGACGGTGCCCTGGGTGGCGTACTCGGGGGCCGCAGCGGGCGGCATGGCCGTGGCCGGCGTGGGCGGGTGCGCACGCGCATTCGCGGCGGTCGCGGGGGCCTTCGCGCTGGTGGGTGCCGCGGCGGTGGGCCCGGCCACCGCGGCCGTCGCGGCCCGTGCCAGCACGCCCTGCAGGCTGGCCTCCGAATCGACGAGGAACTGGCCCGAAGCCACCACCTGCTGGCCTTCGGCCAGGCCGCTGCGCACGACGATGCGGTCGTCCACCTCCTCGCCCAGCGTCACCTCCACCGGGCGGTAGCGGCCTTGCGCCTCGGCCAGGTACACCAGCGCGCGGCGGCCGGTGCGGATCACCGCCTCGGTCGGCACAACCAACGCATCGCGCTGCGTGCCGCGCAGCGTCACTTGCGCGAACAGGCCCGCCCGCAGCCGCTGGCCCGGGTTGGGCAGTTCGATGCGCAGGCGCAGCGTGCGCGTGTCGCGGTTGGCCTCGGGCAGCACCGCGGTCACGCGGCCGTTGACGGCCTCGCCGGGCAGTGCGGCGAAGCGCGCTTCCACGCGCTGTCCGGGCTGCACCGACGCCGCCAGCGCCTCGGGCACCGCGGCCTCCAGCCACACCGTGCCCAGGCCGTTGATGCGCGCCAGCGTCATGCCGGCCGCAACCGTCATGCCGGTGCGCACCATCAGCTCACTGATCACGCCGCCGGTGGGGGCGGTGATGGTCTGCACCGCCACGGCCTGGCCGCTGCGCTCCACCTGCTCGATCAGTGCGGTCGGCATGCCCAGCAGCAAAAGGCGCTGCCGTGCGGCCGCGGTGAGCGCCGCGTCGCCGACGGCCTTCACCGCCAGGTACTCCTGCTGCGCGCCAAGCCATTCGGGGTTCATCAGGTCGACCAGCGGCGCGCCGGCGGCGATCACGTCGCCAGGGGCGCGCGCGTGCACGCGTTCGACGAAGCCGGCGGTGCGCGCCTGCACGATGCTGATGTCGCGCTCGTTGAGCTGCACCGTGCCGGTGGCCTCGATGGCCGCGCCGATGGGGCGTTTCTCCACCGTGGCCAGCCGCATGCCCAGCGCCTGCTGCGCCTGGGTGGAGACCGCCAGGCCCGGCGCCGCGCCGCCCGCGGCGCCGGCCACCTCGCCTTCGTCGGCGTAGCGCGGCACCAGCTGCATGTCCATGAAGGGCGACTTGCCGGGCTTGTCGAAGCGCTGGGTCGGCACCATCGGGTCGTACCAGTACAGCACCTGGCGCGCGGCCGAGGCTGCGCCTGCCGAGGTGGCGGCTGCGGGTGCGGCGTCGTGCCCGGCATGCGATGCCGCGCCTCGCCACTGCGCCACGCCCCAGCCCAGGGCCACGCCCGCCGCCAGCAGCGCGATCGGGAGAAGTTTTCGACCAGTTGCGCTCATGTCATTGCTCCGCGATCAGGGTGGTCAGGCGCACGCGCAGGGCGGCGCGCTGGGTGTCGAGGTCGATCAGGCGCAGCCGCGTCTCGACCAGTTCTCGGCGGGCCATCAGCACCGCGCCCAGGTCGCCACGGCCCGACTGGTAGCCGGCCAGCGCCAGCGCCACGCGCTCGTCGGCGAGCGGCTGGCCGCTGCGCTCCAGCCGCTCGCGCTGCGTGTCCAGCGCCTGCAGTTCGGCCAGCTGCGCCTCGACCTCTTCCTGGTGCTTGCGCAGCGTCTCCTCGCGCTCGGCCTCGATGCGTTGCAGTTCCTTCTGCCGTGCGCTGACCATCGGCTGCTGCCGACGGTCTTTCTGCCAGGGCAGGTCGATGCTCACCTGCAACGACAGCATGTCGGGGTACTGCGGGCCCCGGCGGCTGTACACGACTTCCCAGGCCCAGTCGCCGCGCTGTTCGGCCTCGGCCTCGCCCACCTGGGCCTGGGCCATCGCCTGCATCGCGGTGTAGGGTGCCACCTCGGCGTGGCGGTGCAGGCCGGCGCGCACGCCGTCGGGGTGCACGTGGGTGGGCGGTGGCGCGCCGTCCAGCGGCTCGTCGCCGCGCGGGCCCACCCAGCGGCGCAGCGCGGCGCGCTGGCGGGCCACGTCGCGCAGCGCGTCGTCATGGCGGTCGGCCAGGGCCAGGGCCTCCTGCCGTGCCATCGTGCGCTCGGCCGGCATGGCCTTGCCCGAGGCGATGCGCGCGTCGGTGGTGTCGATGACGATCTGGTTTTCGCGCGCCAGGTCGGCCAGCTGCGCCACGCGCCGCTCGGCATAGTGCACGCCGATCCAGGCCAGCGCGGCCTCGCGCTGCACCGCCAGCCGGGCCACGGCCAGCATCGCCCGCTCGCGCTCGATGCGGGCCTGGGCGCCGGCGGCGCGGGCGTCGCGCTTGGCGCGGTTGGGCACCTCCTGCATCAGGCCGATGCGCTGCATGGTCATGAAGTCGCGCGTCAGGCTGTAGCGGTCGGCGCCGGTCAGCGGCAGGTTGTCGACGCCCAGCGTCAGGCGCGGATCGGGCAGCGTGGTGGCCGCGGGCTGCTCGGCCTGGGCACTGGCCAGCGCGCTGTGCTGCGCGGCCAGCGACGGCGCCTGGTCGCGGGCCAGCGACAGGGCTTCGTCGAAGCTCAGGGCGGCGGCGGCCGCAGCGGGCCAGCAGGCCGCAGCCAACGCGAGCGCCGTGGCCGCGCCAGCGGCGCGCACGCGGAAAGGGAAGGGGGGCATGGCAAGTCCTTGGGCAAACTGGGCGGAGACCGGTACCCGGCCGGGCCTGCGATGGCGCAGGCCGGCCGCGACGGCCGCGCTAGTTGCGCAGGACGAGCAGCGAGAGGTAGAGCGGTGGCGAGCCGGGCGGCGGCGCGCCCGAGCGGACGTCGGGCGACGCGTGCAGCGTGCCCGTGGAGGCCAGCGCGGCCGGGGCCCAGTCGAGCACCGCCATCAGCACCGGCGTGGCCGGCGCGTCGACGGCGGGCGTGGGGTGGACGGTCTGCGAACCCTGCTGGCAGTGCACCTGGCACAGCAAGGTGCTGTCGGCGACAGGGGCTTCGTCCACAGCCTCGGTGCAGCCGGGCATGTCGGCCATCGGCGCCATCGCCTTTGCAGGGGCCACCGCGCCGACCACCGTGCAGGCGTGCGCCGACGCCAGCAACTGCATCAGGAGCAGTGCCGCGATCAGCCAGCCGGAGAGCCAGCGCGCAGGGCGTCGGTGCAAACGCATGCGCGAAGTGTAGGACGGCGTGCCACGGACGGGTGCGGCCGGTGGGCGATCTGCGTCAAGGCCGGCGCGGGTAGCCGGCCTCTCGGTGCTCCCACAAGTGCTCAAGAGCATGCCTGGCCCCGGTCGGCGTCGGCGGTCACGCAGACACACTGCCGATTCAGCGCTGGCCTACACCTGCCACGCCATTTCCAGCCTGCCCCATGCATCGTGCAACTGGCGTGCCCAGTCGTCCTGCGCGGTTTCACCCGCGCGCAAGGCCGCTTCGAACCGGGCCGCGATCGCCGACAGCTCCAGCGCACCGACCTGCGCGCTGGACGACTTCAGCGTGTGCAGCAGCCGCTGCACACGTGCCGCATCCCGCTGTGCCAGCGCAGCGTCTATGTCGATCAGGCTGAGTGCTCCCGTGGACGCGAACAACGCACGCATCTGCTCGGCAAACTCTGGCTGGGAGCCATCCGCCACCATCGGCAGGGCCTGAAGCACAGAGGGGTCGAACGCCATGACACCGCCCCCGTCAGCACCGCCCCCGTCAGCACCGCCCCCGTGAGCACCGCTGTCCGTCCGCGGCGCCGACGACGCCACGGGCTGTGCCGACGCTTCGCCGGACTGCAGGGTGTCCGCCAGATGCTCGCTCAGCGCCGCGTACAGGGCCGCCGCGGTGATGGGCTTGGTGACATAGCCGTCCATCCCCGCATCGGCACAGCGTTGGCGATCCTGGGCCATCGCGTTCGCGGTCAGCGCGATGATCGGGGTGCGTGGACCCCCTCTCTGCGCTGCCCGGATGAGCCGCGTCGCCTCATAACCGTCCATCACCGGCATCTGGCAATCCATCAGCACCAGATCGAACCTCTGCTGTTGAATCACCGCCAGCGCGCGCGCGCCGTCCTCGACCAGCGTGACCTTCATGCCCTGTCGCTCGAGCATGGCGCACACCACCTGCTGGTTGATCTGGTTGTCCTCCGCCACGAGGATGCTGGCCTCGCGGACCGGCCTCCCGATGGCCTTGGGCTCGGACTCGGGCAAAGCCGCTGGCCCGGTCGCGGCATCGAACGGCAGGTCGAACCTGAACGTGCTTCCGCTGCCGGGCCGGCTGTCGACATGGATGGTCCCGCCCATGAGTTCCACCAGGTGCTTGCAGATCACCAGGCCCAACCCGCTGCCGCCGAACTTGCGGGTGGTCGACGCGTCCGCTTGCGTGAACCGCTGGAACAGATTGGGCAGTGCCTCCGGCGCAATGCCAACGCCGGTATCGCGCACCTGCACCCGCAACCACGGGCGTGCATCGTCCGCTGGCCCGTCGATGCCCTGGCTGCTCAGCGTGATGGTGCCTTGATCGGTGAACTTGATCGCGTTTCCCAGCAGGTTGGTCACCACCTGCCGAAACCGTGTCGGATCACCCCGGACATGCGAGACCGTGTGCACATCGAGCTGTGTGACCAGCACCGTTCCTCGCGCCGCCGCCAGTCCACGGTAAACCTCGACGATATCGGCCAGCACCCGCGCTGGCTCGAAATCGATCCGTTCGATTTCGACCTTGCCTTCCTCGATCTTGGCCAGGTCCAGTATGTCGCCCAGCAGGGCGTGCAGCGAGCGCGCAGCCGACGCGATGGCACCGACAAAGCGCGATTGGTCCGCATCCAGCCGGGTGCCCTGCAACAGCTCGGCCATGCCCAGAACCCCGTTCATCGGGGTGCGGATCTCGTGGCTCATGTTGGCCAGGAACCGCGTCTTGGCGAGGTTGGCCTCCACTGCGAGCAACCGGGCCTGCTCTCGCTCGGTGGCCACCGAGTCGCTTGCCAGCCGCAATCGCGTCATCTCGGTCCAGCGCTCGTTGCTGCGCCAGCTTTCCTGAGCCAGCACCACGCCGTAGATGCACAGGCTGCACACGATCACCCACGCGTCGGAGTAGCCGTTCCAGACAGCCGACCCGATGAGCGGCAGCAGCATGACCAGGAAATTGACGACGGCGGTGCGAAAGCTGCTGATCAACACGAAGACACCGATGGCCGTGATGCACGACACGCCGGCAAACAGCAGCGCACCCAGACCGCTGGATTGCGTCGCGGGAATGAAGACGACGGAAATGACGCCCCATCCCAGGTTGTCCAGAACAATGAACGCCTCGAATCGGGCGCGCCAGTAAGCCACGCGCCGGGTGCGGTGCGGATCGCGTGCGAAGCGGAGTGTCTCCAGCGAACGCACGGCCGCGATGGCCACGCGATACGCCAACCAGCCGATCACCCACTGCGCCGACACAAGGCCCCACATGGCGTAGCTGATCACCATCGAAAAGGCGACCGCACCGATCTGCGGCATCGGGGCCAACCTGTAGATCGAACTGACGCGCTCGTAGTCGATCTGGGCCTCGATGGCCGCAGGCGACTGCGCGGTCAGGGGCGGTTCAATCGTCACGGCCCTGCAACTCCTTGCGCAATCGAGGATCGCGACAGTCGCGCGGACTGCCGGAGGCATTCGCCGGCTCGAACGCAGGAATGTACCGCGAGCCTGCGCGCGCGACGCACACAGGCGCGTCGAGTCCATTCGTTCCGCATCGGACAGTGCAGATCCGTTCTCTGCTTCGCCACCCTGTCCGCGACCGGCAAGCCATAGACAAGCCTTATCGGTCGGTCCCGCGGGGACATGAGGGTCCCGGGCCCTGCCGGCCGACGAAGTACGACCGGATGTCGTCAAAGCGTCGAATTGTGTGCAAGCAGGTGCGGCGGTTTGCGGCCCGTTGCATCGCCCAACGCGCCGGCCCGTTGCGCGAGCCCGGTCTTCCCCTTGTCGACGGGTGAGGCGCCCGCCCGATGTGTCTGGTGACCCCGGCGGCGAAATCGCGGATGCCTGTGCGAATCCGACCGCTGTTTCGCAAGCGCGCGAGCGCGTTCATCAGCGCCGCTTCGCGCGCCCGACCGGCAAGGCCACGCGCACCGCGTTCGCCGGCATCGGCCCGGCGATGTCGGCCAGCGTCACCCGGTCGAGTTCGGCGAACCAGGCCTTCATCGCCGCGCGCATCACGCCCTTGAGCCGGCAGCGCGGCGTCAGGGTGCAGGTGTCGGACGCCGCGTCGAAGCATTCGACGAGTCGGAAATCCGTCTCGGCGTCGCGCACCACGTCGCCCACGCGCACGTCGGCCGGCGCCTTCAGCAGCCGCAGGCCGCCGCCGCGGCCACGGGTGGTCTCGATCACGCCCTGGCGGGCGAGGTCGTTGACGATCTTCATCAGGTGGTTCTTCGACACCTGGTGGCCGTCGGCGATCTCGGCGATGGTGACCAGCCGGTCGCGGTGGGCGGCGCAGTACATCAGCACGCGCAGCGTGTAGTCGGTGTAGTCGGACAGTCGCATCGTCGGATCACCCCTGAAAGATGTATTTTGCACATTGCTTTGCAATGGGCGGCGCGATAAGATGCATTCACTGTACTACTTTAAATCGCCGCGTTGCCGATACCCGACCGGATCGCTGGCGCCACGGCCCCAGCCTGCACCATGAGCACACCGACCCCCGACTTCGTTCCCCTCCTGCAGGTGCTCTCGCCGCAGTCCACCGGCGCGGCCACGCCGCCGGCGCGCGGCTGGCCGGTGCTGCGGCTGGGTTTCCGCCCGTTCTACCTGGGGGCGGCGGTGTTCGCGGTGCTGGCGGTGCCGCTGTGGGTGGCCATGCTGCTGGGCGCGGTGCCCGCGCAGATGGCCCTGCCGCCGATGCTGTGGCATGCGCACGAGATGCTGTTCGGCTTTGCCGCCGCGGTGATCGTGGGCTTCCTGCTCACCGCCGGCAAGGCCTGGACCGGCCTGGCCACGCCGCGGGGCGCCGGGCTGGGTGCGCTGGCGCTGCTGTGGCTGGCCGCGCGCGTGGCGGGGGTGTGGGGCCCGCAGCCGCTGTTCGCGGTGCTGGACGTGGCCCTGCTGCCGCTGGTGGCCGGCCTGCTGACCACTGTGCTGCTGCGCGCCGGCAACCGCCGCAACCTGCCGCTGGCGCTGATCCTGCTGCTGCTGGGCGCGGCCAACGGCGTGTTCCACCTGGCCGCGCTGGGCCGCATCGACGTGTCGCCACTCGCGGCCCTGCATGCCGGCCTGGCGCTGATCGTGATGATCGAGTGCGTGATGGCCGGCCGCGTGGTGCCCGCGTTCACCATCAGCGCCACGCCAGGGCTGAAGCTGGCCAGCCACCCGCGCCTGGACATCGCCACCCTGGCCCTCACCGCGCTGGGCCTGGCCGGCTGGGTGCTGCTGCCCGCCGGGCCGCTGACCGCCGTGCTGCTCGCTGCCGCCGCCGCGCTGCACGCGCACCGGCTGTGGCGCTGGCAGCCGGGCGTGACCCGCGGCCGCCCGATCCTGTGGATCTTGCACCTGTCGTATGCCTGGATCCCGCTAGGCCTGGCGCTGCTGGCCTTGTCGCAGGTGGGTGTCCTCGGCGTGTCGCACGGTGTGCATGCCCTGGCCGTGGGCGCCACCGGCGGGCTGATCATCGGCATGGTCACGCGCACCGCGCGCGGCCACACCGGCCGGCCGCTGAAGGTCTCGCGCGCCGAGGTGGCCGCCTACGCGCTGGTGATGGCCGCCGCGCTGCTGCGCGCGCTGGTGCCGCTGGCCGTGCCCTCGTCCACCGTGCCGCTGATCGCCGCGGCCCTGGCCTGGAGCACCGCCTTCGGCCTGTACCTCTGGGTCTTCACCCCCTGGCTGCTGAGCACCCGGCTCGACGGCAAGGATGGCTGACCTCCGCCCGCGGCGCGCGCCGCCACACGGTTCACCCAGCGCGCCTTCCCCTTCTCCACCCCGTTCCGCAAAGGACACGCCATGACCACCGCCACCCTCGCCGAATCCGTCCTCGACCTGAGCACCGTGCCGCCGGAGCAGCGCCACGACCTCGTCTTCACGCGCCTGGCCGCGCTGGCCGTGGGCGAGACGCTGGAACTGGCCGACGAGCACGCGCACGACCCCGTGCCGCTGCTGCACCAGATCGAGCGCCGCTGCCCCGGGCAGTTCACCGTCGCGGCGCTGGAGGGCAGCAGCGCGCAATGGCGCCTGGCCATCCGCCGTGCCGCACGCGCGTCGATCGCGGCCAGTTCGTGCTGCTCGGGCGGCGCCTGCTGCGGATGACCGCCCACGTTGCGGCGCACCGTACCGCCATCCGCCGCCCGCCATGCCATTGACCCCGTCCCCGTGAGCGCGCCCAAGCACGCCACCGTCATCCCGATCCAGCCGGTGCCGGACGACCGGCGGGCGCCCGGCGCGGGCCCCGACTGGGTCTCGATGTACGAGAAGCAGCCCGAGATCTATGCGCGCGCGGTGACCGGCTGGTTCGCCGGCTGGCGCTGGGTGGCCGTGTGGTTGACGCAGTTGCTGTTCTACGGCCTGCCCTGGGTGCAGTGGGGCGGTCGCCAGGCGGTGCTGTTCGACCTCGACGCGCAGCGCTTCTACATCCTCGGGCTGGTGCTGTACCCGCAGGACCTGGTCTTCCTGGCGGCGCTGCTGGTGCTGTCGGCGATGGCGCTGTTCTTCTTCACCGCGGTGGCCGGCCGGCTGTGGTGCGGCTACACCTGCCCGCAGACGGTCTACACCGAGATCTTCATGTGGGTGGAGCGGCACATCGAAGGCGACCGCATCGCCCGCATGCGGCTCGACCAGTCGCCGTGGGGCGCGGGCAAGATCGCGCGCAAGACCGCCAAGCATGGGGCGTGGCTGGCCATCGGGCTGTTCACCGGCTTCAGCTTCGTCGGCTACTTCACGCCGATCCGCGAGCTGACGCAGGCCGTGGCCACCTTCAGCGTCACCCCCTGGAACCTGTTCTGGGTGCTGTTCTACGGCCTGGCCACCTATGGCAACGCTGGCTGGCTGCGCGAGCAGATGTGCAAGTACATGTGCCCCTACGCCCGCTTCCAGAGCGCGCTGATCGACAAGGACTCGCTGATCATCACCTACGACGCGGGCCGCGGCGACCCGCGCGGCTCGCGCTCGCGCAAGACCAGCGCCGCCGCGCAGGGCCTGGGCGACTGCATCGACTGCACGCTGTGCGTCCAGGTGTGCCCCACCGGCATCGACATCCGCGACGGCCTGCAGAACGAGTGCATCGGCTGCGCCGCCTGCATCGACGTGTGCAACGGCGTGATGGACAAGATGGGCTACCCCCAAGGCCTGATCCGCTACTCCACCGAGAACGCCGTGGTCGGCGGCTGGTCCAGGCTGCAGATGGTGCGGCGCGTGCTCCGGCCGCGGGTGCTCATCTACGGCGGCGTGCTGCTGTCGGCGAGCATCGCCTTCGGCGCCAGCGTGGCGCTGCGCAGCCCCTTCCAGTTCGACGTCATCAAGGACCGCGGCACGATGGCCCGCCTCATCGACGAGGGCCAGGTCGAGAACGTCTACCGCCTGCAGCTGATGAACCGCAGCGAGGCGGCGCAGACCTTCCGCGTGACCGCCAGCGGCCTGCCCGGGCTGGTGCTGGACGCGCCCGAACTCACCGTGCCGTCCACCGGCATCCAGTCGGTGGTGGTGCAGCTGCGCCTTCCGGCGGCGGCGGCGCAGTCGCTGCGCGGCCAGTCGGTGCCGATCGAGTTCGCGGTGACGATGCAGCACGACGGCCTGGCCGCGACACGGGTGCAGCGCGAGCGTTCCACCTTCTTCGTGCCGCGCTGAACGAGCCTCACACCACCGTGTCCCAGGCCCGCGACAGGCGCACCGCGCCGTTGACGATGCCCACCATCGAGTAGGTCTGCGGGAAGTTGCCCCACAGCTCGCCGGTGGCCGGGGCGATGTCCTCGGACAGCAGGCCCAGCGGGTTGCGGCAGGCCAGCAGGGCCTCGAAATGGTCGCGCGCCTCGTCGACGCGGCCGATGCGGGCCAGCGCGTCGATGCGCCAGAAGGCGCAGACGTTGAACGCCGTCTCCGGCGGGCCGAAGTCGTCCGGCGCTTCGTAGCGGCGCATGTGCGGGCCGTCGCACAGGTGGTGCTCCAGCGCCTGCACCGTCGACAGGAAACGCGGGTCGCGCGGCTCGATGAAGCCCACCTCGGCCATCAGCAGCACGCTGGCGTCGAGGTCGCGGCCGCCGAAGCTCTCGGCGAACACGCCGCGCTCGGCGCACCATGCCCGCTGCAGCACCGTGTCGCGGATGTGCGCCGCGCGAGAGGTCCACAGCGCATGGCGCGGGCCCAGGCCCAGCGCCAGCGCCACCTTGGCCAGCCGGTCGCAGGCGGCCCAGCACATGATCGACGACGAGGTGTGCACCCGGGCGCGGGTGCGCAGCTCCCACATGCCGGCATCGGGCTGGTCGTGCAGGGCCCAGGCGCGCTCGCCCATGCCCTCGAGCACCGCGAAGTCGGCCGCGTCGGCGCGGTGGAACAGCCGGTGGTCGTGGAAGGCCTGGGCCGCGCCGAGCACGATGTTGCCGTACACGTCGTGCTGGCTGTGCTCGCTGGCCTGGTTGCCCACGCGCACCGGGCCCATGCCGCGGTAGCCCGACAGTTGCGGCAGCGTGCGTTCGGGCAGGTCGGCCTCCAGGCCGATGCCGTACAGCGGCTGCACGATGCCGCCGCCGGCACTGGCGCGGCGCACCACGTCGCGCAGCCAGCGCAGGTAGTCCTCCATCGTGCCCACCTCCGACAGGCTGTTCAATGCCCGTACCACGAAGAAGGCGTCGCGCAGCCAGCAGTAGCGGTAGTCCCAGTTGCGCTGGCTGCCGGGGGCCTCGGGGATGCTGGTGGTCATCGCCGCGACGATGGCGCCGGTCTCCTCGAACTGGCACAGCTTGAGCGTGATGGCCGCGCGGATCACCGCGTCCTGCCATTCGAGCGGCAGCGCCAGACGCTGCGTCCAGTGGCGCCAGTGTGCGGCGGTGTGCTCCTCGAACTGGCGCGCGGTGGCCTCGATGGCGCCGTCCAGTGTCTCGTCGGGGCCCAGCAGCAGCGCGGCGGGGCCGGCCAGCGTGAACCAGGTGCCGTCCACCACGTAGGTGAGCGGCAGGTCGGTGTTCAGGCGCAGGGTCAGCTCGGGCAGCACGAAGCGCAGGTGGTTGCTGCCGCGGGTGAGCGCCGGTGGCTCGGCGCCCCAGCGACCGACCGGCCGCACCGTCACGCGCACGCGCGGGTGGCCCGCCAGCGGGCGCAGGCGGCGCACCAGCTGTGCCGGGCGGAACATGCGCTCGTGGTGACGGAAGCGCGGCGCGAAGTCGCACACCTCCACCGCATTGCCGGCGTCGTCGAACAGCCGCGTGCGCAGGATGGCCGTGCCGGGGTCGTAGGCCTGTTCGCTGCCGATGCAGCCTTCGAGCTCGATCGTCATCGTGCCCTCGTCGGGGTCGGGCCCGTCGTGCAGCAAGGCGTGGAACACCGGCGCGCTGTCGAAACGTGGCATGCAGCACCAAACGACGCGCGCCCGCGCGTCCACCAGGGCGCTGATCGCGCAGTTGCCGATCAGGCCGAGGTCGAGCGAGGCGGGGGTGGTGACATTTCGAGAGGACATCGGTGAACTCCTGAGCGTCGCCGGGCTCTACAGTGACACGATGGCGATGAACACGATACGCCTGCAGTTGCGATTTTTGTTGCCGCTGGTGGTCGTGTTGATCGCAGCGGCCTACCTTGCCCTGCCGTTGATGGATCGCCTGACGCTGCGTTGGTTCGCACGCGATCTCGATCTGCGCGGCAACCTGGTGGCCACCGCGCTGTCCGATGCGGTGGCCGATGCGCTGAACGAATCCAAGGGCGATCGCCTGCAGGCCCTGATCGACCGCAGCGCGCAGGACGAGCGCCTGCTGGCCATCGGCGTGTGTTCACTCGAAGGCCAGCTGCTGCGCCACAGCCGCAGCTACCCGTCCGACCTGGATTGCGTGCATGCGCGCACGGCCGCGCTGCAGACCGCGCCGCAGCTGCGCCTGGCGGGCGGCGCGGTGCACCTGAGCATGCACCCGGTGCTGGCCGACAGCGAGCCGGTGGCGCAGATGGTGCTGCTGCACGACCTGAGCTTCGTCGAGCGCCGCAGCCAGGACACGCAGCGCTACCTGATCGTCTTCATCGTGGCCCTGGGCGGCACGATCGCGCTGATCACCGTGGTGGTGGCGCAGCTGAGCTGGCGTGGCTGGGTCAACGGGGCGCGTGCGCTGCTGCGCGGCGAAGGCTTGATCCGCCCGCCCGGGGCCAGCGCGCGCGAACTGGCCCCGGTGGCGGCCGACCTGCGCGCGCGGCTGCGCGACCTGGACGACGCCTACCGCCGCACCCTGGGCCCGCTGACCGAATGGGACCCCGAGCGCCTGCGCGCGCTGCTGCGATCGCAGTTGCGCGGCGACCAGGTGATCGTGGTGTCCAACCGCGAGCCCTACATCCACGGGCGCGGCGCCACGGGCATCGAGGTGCAGCGCCCGGCCAGCGGCCTGATCACCGCGGTGGAGCCGGTGATGCGCGCCTGCTCGGGCACCTGGATCGCGCACGGCAGCGGCAGTGCCGACGCCGAGGTGGTCGACCGCGACGACCGCGTGCGCGTGCCGCCCGGCAGCGAAGAGTACACGCTGCGCCGGCTGTGGCTGACACCGGCCGAAGAGAAGGGCTACTACTACGGCTTTGCCAACGAGGGCCTGTGGCCGCTGTGCCATGTGGCGCACGTGCGGCCGGTGTTCCGCGAGGCCGACTGGAAGCACTACCGCGCCGTCAACCAGCGCTTCGCCGACGCGGTGGTGCGCGAGGCCCGCAGCGACGACCCGGTGGTGCTGGTGCAGGACTACCACTTCGCGCTGCTGCCGGCGATGATCCGCGCGCGCTTGCCGCGCGCCACCATCATCACGTTCTGGCACATCCCCTGGCCCAACCCCGAATCCTTCGGCATCTGCCCCTGGCGCCGCGAGATCCTGCAGGGCATGCTGGGCAGCACCATCCTCGGCTTCCACACGCGCTACCACTGCAAGAACTTCATCGAGACGGTGGACCGCCACCTCGAGGCGCGCATCGAGCACGAGAACTCCACCATCTCGTACCACGGCGCGCGCACGCTGGTGGAGAGCTACCCCATCTCGATCGAATGGCCCGACGAGGCCACGCGGGCCTCGTGGGCGCCGGTGGAGGTGTGCCGCCAGCGCGTGCTCGAGCGCCTGAACCTGCCGGCCGACCACCGGCTGGCGGTGGGTGTCGACCGCTTCGACTACACCAAGGGCATCCTCGAGCGGCTGCAGGCGGTGGAACTGCTGCTCGAGAAGCACCCGCGCTGGATCGGCCGCTTCGGCTTCGTGCAGATCGCCGCGCCCTCGCGCAGCGAACTGCCCGAGTACAGCGCCTTCCAGGCCCGCATCCACGAGGTGGCGCAGCGCATCAACCAGCGCTTCGGCCATGCGCTGTACAAGCCGGTGCACCTGCTGGCCCGACACCACGGCCACGATGCGTTGAACGAGTTGTACCGCGCCGCCGACGTCTGCTTGGTGACCAGCCTGCACGACGGCATGAACCTGGTGTGCAAGGAGTTCGTGGCCGCGCGCGACGACGAGCAGGGCGTGCTCATCCTCAGCCGCTTCGCCGGTGCCGCGGCCGAGATGCGCGAGGCGCTGATCGTCAACCCCTACCACCTGGACGAGACCGCCGACGCGCTGCACCAGGCGCTCACCATGCCGGTGGCCGAGCAGCGCGAGCGCATGGCCAGCCTGCGCAGCACGGTGCGCGAGTTCAACGTCTACCGCTGGGCCGGCCGCATGCTGGCCGATGCCGGGCGCTGGCGCCTGCGCGAGCGCATCGACGCGCGGGTGCTGGAGCACAGCGGCCACGAGGCCCCGTGATGACAGCCTGGTTCCGCCCCGACAGCCCCGAGGGCCGGGCCGCGCTGGCGGCGGTGCTGGCCGGCGCGCCGATCCTTGGCTTCGACTTCGACGGCACGCTGGCGCCGATCGTCGACCACCCCG
This sequence comes from Ideonella sp. A 288, assembly GCF_002198735.1. Classification (GTDB taxonomy): domain Bacteria; phylum Pseudomonadota; class Gammaproteobacteria; order Burkholderiales; family Burkholderiaceae_C; genus Pseudaquabacterium. The sequence goes on along the minus strand of NZ_MWLO01000066.1, from coordinate 24,017 downwards.
CGGACGCGCGCGTGCCGCCCGCGCTGGCGCATCGCCTGGCGCTGCTGGCCCGGCGCTGGCCGGTGGCGGTGCTCACCGGCCGCAGCCTGCCCGACGTGGCCTCGCGCCTGGGCTTCGTGCCGCAGCACCTGGTGGGGCACCATGGCGCGCAGGAGGCCGGACAGGCCTTGCACGCCATCGACGCGTCCGCCGTGGCGGCGCTGTTGCACCGCCTGCAGCGCCACGCGGTGCCGCTGGCCGCGGCCGGTGTCGAGCTCGAGGACAAGGGCCTGTCGCTGGCGCTGCATTACCGGCGCGCGCCCGACGTGGCCCTGGCGCTGGACTGCATCGACACCCTGCTGGCCACGCTCGACCCGTCGCTGCGCCGTTTCGGCGGCCACAGCGTGGTCAACATCGCGCCCGCGCAGGCCCCCGACAAGGGCGAGGCGATGTGGTCAGTGGTGCGGCGCTTCGGCGCCACGTCGGCGGTCTACGTCGGCGACGACGTCAACGACGAGCCCGTGTTCGAGCGCGCCGCGCCGCACTGGCTGACGCTGCGCATCGGCGACGACAAGGTGCCGTCGCGCGCGCGCCATCGGCTGGCGTCGCAGGCCGAGGTGCCGGCGCTGGTCGACGCGATGCTGGCGCTGGGCTGAGGCCTGGCCTGCCGGACGGTGATGTCCGTCCGGCGCGAACGGGCCTCAGGGCTCGGCGTCCTCGCTGTCGCCAGCGTCGTCGGGCAGTTGCCATTCGGCATCCAGCCGCTGAATGTTGTCGAGGATCTTCAGCAGGTAGTGCAGCGTGTGGGTGACGTCGTTGACCGAGAAGTCCTCGAGGATCTGCCCGTAGTAGGCGCGGATCTTGGGCTGCGCCAGCACCTGCCAGACATGGCGGCCCGACTCGGGCATCGTCACCACGCGCGAGCATGCGCGCCACGGCATCATCGTCAACGTGGTCTGCCCCGGCCCCATCGACACGGCGCTGTTCGCCGACTACAAAGAGGGCGCCGGCAACCCCGAGAAGCTGATGGAGGCCTTCACCCGCGCGATCCCACTGGGCCGCATCGGCCAGCCGCAGGACCTGCCGGGCGCGGTGCTGTTCTTCGCCAGCGAGGATGCGGCCTACGGCACCGGGCAAGTCCTGAGCGTGTCCGTCGGCCTCATGATGACTGGTTGATCCAACCCCTACCTCAGGAGACACCCCATGAACTTCGAAGACATCCTGTACGAGATCCGCAACGGCGTGGCCTGGATCACGATCAACCGCCCGGACAAGATGAACGCCTTCCGCGGCACCACCTGCGACGAGCTGATCAAGGCCCTGAACATGGCGGGCTACGACCGCAGCATCGGCTGCATCGTGCTGGCCGGCGCGGGTGATCGCGCGTTCTGCACCGGCGGCGACCAGTCGGCGCACGATGGCAACTACGACGGCCGCGGCACCATCGGCCTGCCGATGGAAGAGCTGCACACCGCCATCCGCGACGTGCCCAAGCCGGTGATCGCGCGGGTGCAGGGCTTTGCCATCGGTGGCGGCAACGTGCTGTGCACGATCTGCGACCTGACGATCTGCTCCGACAAGGCCATCTTCGGCCAGGTCGGCCCGAAGATGGGCTCGGTCGACCCCGGCTACGGCACCGCCTTCCTGGCCCGCGTGGTGGGCGAGAAGAAGGCGCGCGAGATCTGGTACCTCAACAAGCGCTACTCGGGGGCCGAAGCGGTGGCCATGGGCCTGGCCAACGTGTGCGTGCCGCACGAGCAGCTGGATGCCACCGTGCAGGAGTGGGCCGAGACCATCTGCGAGCGCAGCCCGACCGCGATCGCCATCGCCAAGCGCAGCTTCAACATGGACACCGCGCACCAGGCCGGCATCGCCGGCATGGGCATGTATGCGCTGAAGCTGTACTACGACACCGACGAGTCGCGCGAAGGCGTCAAGGCGCTGAAGGAAAAGCGCAAGCCCGACTTCAAGAAATACGCCAAGTGAGCGCCCGGTCCGGGCCAGCCCTGAGGGCCGACCCAGCCGTCCCGGCCGACCCCGCGCCGCTTTGCCACGGACCGCGTGGCACCGGGCTTCCTGGCGCGCGACAAGAGCCGTGAGCTCGACCGCGCGCTGCTGCGCGAGATGGGCGAGCTCGGCTTCATTGGCCCCGAGTTGCCCGAGCGGTTCGGCGGCCAGGGCATGGGCTGCCTGGCCGCCGGCGTCATCCACGAGGAGATTGCCCGCGCCGACCTGAGCTTCTCGTACCTCAACCTGCTGGCCTCGTTGAACGGCCAGATCCTGTCGCAGCACGGGCAGCCCGAGGTCGTCGGCCCGTGGCTGAAGAAGCTCACCCGCGGCGAGGCCATCTGCGCCATCGCGCTGACCGAGCCTCGCGGTGGCTCGGACGCGGCCAACCTGCGCCTGCGCATCGAGCGAGTTTGCGGCGATCGCGGCGACCACTGGGTCATCAACGGCGAGAAGACCTCGATCTCGGCGGCCGACCGGGCCGACATCACCGTGGTGTTCGGCCGAACCGGCCCTGTGGAGTCGGGCGCGCACGGCGTGACCGCGGTGCTGGTGCCGATGGACACGCCAGGCCTTCGGCCAGCCGCACACCGCCGAGGCGGGCATGGCCAAGTGGTGGGGCCCGAAGCTGGCCTACGACGTGATCCACCAGTGCCTGCTGTGCTTCGGCCACGGGGGCTACGACCGCGGCCCGATGGAGCAGCGCCTGCGCGACGTGCTGGGCATCCAGATCGGCGACGGCACGGCGCAGATCATGAAGACCATCATCGCCCGCGTGCGCGCCGGTCGAAAGAACGTGCCAGCCTAGCGGTCAAAAGAGGCGTCCTACCGGGCGCCTGTCGAATCATCGCCGATGCACCGTGCCGGTCCCACCTGCCCGCTGTCGGCAGGCCCGAGGCCGGCCTGTTCGCGGCCGTGTCAGGGCGGGTGGAGCGTCACTGCGCGGACACGCCGCGGTGCCTGCGGCCCCGATGCACCAACCCTGTCGGCATGCGGGCCTTGTCGATCAACTGTTACGCGCGCCCGCCTAAGCTTAGGGGCTGCGCCCGGCGCCTGGTCCGCCTACGCTGCGTCGTCCGTTGGCGCTCGCCGCCAATGTGGCGTGGCCTGACGTAAGGGGGTGCGGTATGGATCGAGCGCGGCAGTGCATCGGCAGGGCGTGTCTGGCCCGGACATGACCGCCGCGCCCTGGCGTCCTGCTCACCATGTCGATCTCGACCTGGCTCCGCTTCGTGGGGCCTGTCTCCCCGGCGCAGCGGTCCCAGATCGCCGCGCTGGTGCGCGACGCGGGGGTCGATGGCCTGGATGATCCCCCGGCCCCCTCGGGTCTGGGCATCGCCGTGCTGGCACGGGCCGACGCGCAGAGCCTGGACGAGGTCCGCGCGCTGTCGCGCCACGCCACGGTGCTGGCGATCTGCCTGGCGCCCGAGCCGATGGCACCGGCGGCGATGTGGGCCGTGCTCGATGCGGGTGCCGCCGACCTGCTGCGCTGGCCCACGCTGCCGCAGGGCGCCCACGAGGTGACCTGCCGCCTGCAGCGCTGGCACACCGTGGCCACGCTGGCAGACTCGACGCCGGTGCGCGAGGCCGTGGCGGGCCACAGCCCGGCCTGGCGCGCGCTGCTGCGCAACGTGGTCGAGCTGGCGCACTTCACCGAGGGGCCGGTGCTCATCACCGGCGAAACCGGCACCGGCAAGGAGCAGGTGGCGCGGCTGGTCCATGCGCTCGACGCGCGCGCCGGCCTCGGCGAGTTCGTGATCCTGGACTGCACCACGGTGTCGCCCGAGCTGTCGGGCAGCGAGTTCTTCGGCCACGAGCGCGGCGCCTTCACCGGCGCCACCGGCCCGCGCGACGGCGCCTTTGCGCTGGCCCATCGGGGCACGCTGTTCCTCGACGAGGTGGGCGAGCTGAGCCTGCCGCTGCAGGCCCAGCTGCTGCGCGTGGTGCAAGAGCGCCAGTACAAGCGCCTGGGCAGCAATGCCTGGCAGCGCAGCGAGTTTCGCCTGGTGTGCGCCACGCACCGCGACCTCGAGGCTGCGGTGGCCGCGGGCCAGTTCCGCGCCGACCTGTACCACCGCATCGCGGCCCTGCGCTGCACGCTGCCGCCGCTGCGCGAGCGGCGCGACGACATCCTGCCGCTGGCGCGCTTCTTCCTGGCCCAGCTCGACGCGCGGGCCGAGGGCCTGGCGATGGACGACGCGGTGCGCGACTACCTGCTGTCGCGCCCCTACCCTGGCAATGTGCGAGAGCTGCGCCAGACCGTGGCCCGGCTGTGGCACCGCCACGGCGGCGGCGGCGTGCTCACCGTGGGCAACGTGCCGCCGCACGAGCGGCCGACGGGTGCGATCGACAGTCCGGCCTGGCCCGACCCGGGCTTTGCGGGGGCGATCCGCCGTGCCGTCGAACTGGGCATCGCCTTGAAGGAGATCGGCGACACGGCGGCCCAGCTCGCCAAGGAGGCTGCCTTCGAGCTGGAGGACCAGGATCCGCAGCGCGCCGCCCGGCGCCTGGGCGTCACGCCACGCACGATGCAGTACTGGCTCGCCGAGCGCCGCGTGTCGCACTGAGCCGGGCGCCTGGCGCCGCCTTGCGATGGCGGTGGATCAGCCGCAGCAGGTTGCCGCCCAGCACCAGCGCCTCGTCGTCCGGCGACAGGCCCAGCAGCCGCACCTTGGCCAGTTCCACCGCCGGATGCAGCCAGGGGCCGTCCGAGCCGAACAGCAGCTTGGCCGCCCCGGCGCGCTGCACCGCCTGCTGAAGCAGGTCGAAGCGGCGCACGCCGGCGGTGTCGGCATGGATGTTGGGGTGGCGCACCAGGTGGTCGATCACCGCCAGCTGCGCCGCCCAGTCGTCGGCAAAGCTGCCCAGGTGCGGGATGATGAAGTCGACGTCGGGGTACTGCTGCGCCAGCAGCTCGCACACCGACGCCTCGCCGGCGATGTCGTACAGCACCGGCAGGCCGAAGGCGCGCGCCGCCTCGCACACCTCGCGCGTGATGCGGGCGTCGTGCCGGTGCACCTTCAGGCCGACGAAACCGTGCACCTGCACCGCCTCGCGCACCATCGCGTGGATGCGGCCACGGTCGCGCGCCGCGTGCACGAAGGCGAAGCCGAGCAGCCGGTCCGGCCGCGCCGCGACCAGCCGGGCCACCTCGCGGTTGGCCACGGCGTAGTCGGAGTGGAAGGCGGCGAAGACCACGCTGCGCGCGATGCCGGCCTGCGCGCAGCGCCGCAGATAGCCGCCAATGGGCGCGTCCGTGTCCCAGGGCCCGGTGAGGCCGTCGCCGGGGCCGGCGTGGCAGTGGCAGTCGATGAGGGTCATGGGGCTGGCGTCGGCATCGGCCGGGTCAGCGCAACCAGGACTGGATGTCGCGCTTGACCGACGGCGTGATCAGCGTGGCGATGCTGCCGACGAAAGGGTTGTCCTTCGAACTGGTCGCGTCGCAGCCATGCACGATGCCGATCAGGTCGCGCGCCGACTGCCAGCGCAGCCACACCGGGCCGCCGCTCATGCCGGGCGCGGCGGCGCTGTCGAGGTCGAGCGTGCCGAAGCTCGCGCCGACGGTGCCCGACGCGGCGATGCGATCGAAGCCGACCCAGGGCACCGAACCCAGGTCGGCGGTGGGGCAGGCGGCGTGCTCGGCGCGGGTGATGTCCCGGCCCTGGGCCACATCGCGGCACTTGTCCTGTGGATAGCCGACCGCATTCACCTTCACGCCCTTCAGGCTGCCGGTCGCGCGGCCGTTCATCCTCGTCAGGCCGCCGTGCGCTGGGTGGCCCCAGTGTCCGAGCGCCGCGCCACCGAGCGACGCGAAGCGCCGTGCGCCGATCGCATCGGCCAGGCGGATCACCGCGTAGTCGAAGTCTTTCGGTTCGGAGCCGCTGGCCCGCGAGGCCAGGCGGAACACGCGCGCGCAGCGAAAGTTGGCGCCGTGCGTCCAACCGAAGGGCATCGTGTCGGCGGCCGCACCACCGGCCTTGCGACCGCGGCCGTCGAGCCCGGGGATCACGGCGACGGCCGTGGCGTCCAGCGTGCGCCTGAACCGGCCGGAGGCGTCGAACTGCGCCTGGACCAGCACATGCGCGGCCGTCAGCACGTGGCGCTCGCCGATGAGCAGTCCGCTGCCGAAGGCCATGTGCAGCGCGCCATCGTCGGGGTCGCGCACCACCACCTGCAGCTTGCACAGCCAGCGGTACGGCCGCTCGCGCATCTGGCCCAGCGGCTGGCGCTGGTCGTCATCGATGTGGCAGGCCACGGTGGCCTCGTAGGCGCTCTTGCCGATGCGTGTCTCGTCGATCCGCACCGCCCCGGGCACCATGCCCGGGAAGACCGTGGCCGGGTCCTCGAGGGCGATCCATGCATCGGCGGCGGCGGGGGCGGGCACGGGCGCGACTTCGCGCTGGCGCGCCGGGCGCCACGGCGCCGTGGATTCGGGCGTGGACGGGGACATCATGGCCGCGGACATGTCGCACGCTCCAGTCCGGGGCCGAAGGGCGGCAGGAACATCAGCCCGTACTTGCCGCCCGCGCCGACGTAGGTTCGGCCGTGCGGGCCGCCCCACACAGGGCTGAATTGCCGCGTGGCGTCGTCGCCGCTCAGGTACTGGGCGTTGTGCCGGTGACGGCTGATCTGGCGCATGTACGCATGCAGGCCGACGCCGGACGCGCCGCTCCTGGCGATCGTCTTCTCCGCCACCGACCACAGGTTGTCGCCGTAGCGCGGCCGGTACCAGACACCCTGCGTGCACGAGGCGTCACCGATCGCCGCCACACAAGTGCCTGACTTGGGGCGCGGGCCACCCGGCGCGGGGCCACAGTTCAGGAGTGCGCCCGCGGGTGCCGCGCCGAGCCCGTCCTCGAACTCGAACTCGGCCGAGTCGGCAAACTCATCGACCGCCTCGTCGGCCACCTCGTGGTCGCGATACCAGGCCGTGCGCCGGTTGGCGCCGTCCTCGTTGAGTTCCATGTGCACGTGGTCGGTGTGCGGCGAGGGACCGGTGTAGGGCGCCACGCGCGGTGTGCGGCTGCCGCTCCAGCGCACGCGGTTCCAGATCACGTACTGCACGCCGAGGGCCGAGGCGTTGGTCACCAGCCAGTTGGCGATCGGGTCGCCGACGGCGGCGTTCGCCCGGCCGCCCACCATGGGGATCATGATGTCCAGCGCCCGGCCGGTGCCATGCACCGAGGTCTCGGACGGGGTGGCGCTGTTGGCGCGGCAGTCGTAGCCGTAGATGCCCGAGATGCCCGCGAAGTTCGCCTGGAGGTAGGCCTTCAGCGTGGCGGCGCCATCGGTGAAGGTGCCGGTGCAGTTGCCGGGTAGGCCGGCCCAGGCCGGCGGATTGTCGTAGCGCACGGTCTGCGCGTCGCCCGCGGCGCGCACGCTGGGCGGCAGCACCCACACCCCGGTCGCCGAGCCGGCACCAGGCGTGCTCGGCGTGCTCGGCCCACTTGGCGCGGTGCCGAGCAGCGCGCCCCAGGTCAAGGGGCCGACGATGCCGTCGGCGCCCAGACCGCGGGCGCGCTGGAACGAACGCACGGCCGCGGCGGTCTGCGAACCGAAGATGCCGTCGGCGACGCCTGGGCTGAAGCCCGCCGCAGCCAGCCGGCGCTGCAGGTCGGCCACCGAGGTGCCGCGCGATCCCTGCCGCAGCGTCGGCCGGCCGGCCGACGATTCGAACTGCATCGCCTCGAACTCGAAGCCCTCGGCCGACTCGGGCGGTGCGGCGTCGCCCCCGGCGTTGCCTGCCGTGTTGCCACCCGACGGCGCGTCGCCGCGCCGCGCGTCGCGCAGCGCCTGCTCCACCTCCGGGCCGGCGATGCCGTCCACCGGCAGGCCCTTGGTCGACTGGAAGCGCCGCAGCGCCGCGCGGGTGGCCGTGCCCATCACGCCGTCGATCGGCAGTGCGGCGCCCTCGACCCGGTTCAGGCTGGCCTGCACCCAGCGGACGAACTCGGTGCCGTGAGCCGGGCAGACGCAGGGCGGTGCAGCGAAGACGCTCGGCAGGGCCCCGCCGCCGAAGGGCGGCAATGCAGGCCTGCCGAAGGGCGGCCGCGACGCCTGTCCCCCGAATGGCGGCCGTGCGCCAGAGGGCGGCGCGGCGCGCCCACGCTCGTCCTCCCAGCTCAGTTCATCGGCTTCCGCCGCATAGGCGAAGGGGACGGATTCGAACTCGGTGCGGTCCATGGTGTCGCTCCCGGCGGTGCGTCACGCACCCTCGACGACGATCTGCCCGCCGCGCCGCGTCCAGCGGCCGCCCTGGGCGGCGCCGCGCCGGTCGGTCGGGGCTTCCTGCTGCCACGCCGGCGCCATGCCCGGCAGGTGCTGGCGTGTGGCGGCCTGCAAGGCGGCGCGCACGGCGGCCAGCGGATCGGCCCCCGGCGCCGCCGCTGCGGCCCGCCGGGCCGCGCTGCCGGCGATGCGGACGAAGCGCCGGGCCGATTCGAACTCCATGTCCTCGGCCTCGAGGGCGCCGAACTCGGCCTCCAGCGCATTGGCCACGGTGGAGCCCAGCGCGGTGCCGATCGCCGTGCCCACGCCCGGGATCGGGATCAGCGAGCCCAGTGCGCCGCCGACGAAGGGCAGCGCCTGCTTGGCCAGGCCCTTCAGCGCGCCGCCCAGCGGCTTCGCGATGCGGCCGACCGCCGAGCCCACCTTGCGCAGGCCCTTCCAGGCGCCCTTGAACAGCTTGCCCAGGAACTGGTCGAGCTCGTCCTCGCTGGCGACGGACAGCAGTTCCATCGCCAGCTCGTGCTCTTCGGCCTCGCTGAAGGGCAGGCCGCCGGGGCTGGCGTCGCCCGTGGGCGCTTCGAACTCGGCTTCGAGCGCGCGCGAGTCGCGGTAGACCGAGGCCGGGAAGGCCAGCGATTCGAACTCGCTGGCCCCGCCCCCCGTGCGGCAGTGCGCGCACCGGCAGGACATCGTGTGCATGGTCATCTCCTGGTTGGGGTGAGGGAACAGGCCGCGTCGGCATGCGGCCGCGCGGTCACGGTGCGGGCCAGGACGGCCAGCGCCTGGTCGATGTCGGTGGGGCCGTGCCGGGCCGTGACGATCAGGCTGATGCGGCCGCCAGCGCCGCGGTCGCGGTGCGGCACGGTGGCCAGCCCGGCGCGCAGCAGCCGCGCGTGCAGCCGAGGCACGTCGGTGCCGGGCGGCAGCGCCAGCGTCTGCACCGGCAAGTCGGTGCCCGGGGCGGCCAGCCCCAGCCGGGCCAGGCCGGCGCGCAGCCGCTGCACGGCCTGCCACAGGCGCAGGCGCAAGGCATCGCCACAGCGCCGGTTGGTGGCCAGCGCCGCGCTGGCCGCCTGGATCACCGCCTGCGACGGCGGGCTCATGTGCTCGCGGCTGGCGCTGTCGGCCTCGAAGCGCTGCACCACTGCGCGCGGCCCGGCCAGCAGCGCCACCGGCACGCCGAAGCCCTTGGCCAGCGACGCGCCCAGCAGCACCGGCGCGCCGCCCAGGCCCCAGCGGGCGAGCGAGCCACCGCCGCCGCGGCCGTAGGGCGCCGCCGGGCCGGCGTCGGCACCCAGCACGCCCAGGCCCTGCGTGTCGTCCAGCAGCAGCCAGCCGCCATGGCGCCGGGCCAGCGCGGCGTAGTCGGCCAGCGGCGGCTGGCTGCGGCCACCGGGGTTCAGCGCGTCGCTCAGCACCACCGGGCGGCGCCAGGGCCGGACGCGCCTTTGGCGTGTCAGCAATGCGGCCAGCGACGACGCATCGTGCGGCCCGAAGCGCTGCAGCGGCACGCCCCGGCCGGCCCAGTGCTCGGCGCCCCAGCGGGCGATCGGGTAGGTGGCGGCGTCCATGAAGATCTCGATCGGTTCGTGCCGGCTCAGCACGCCGAGCAGGTCCCAGAACAGGTGGAAGGTCGACGGCAGCAGCGTGCCGGCCTCGGAGCCGGCCAGCGCCGCCAGGCCCTGGGCGACAGCGGCGGCGCCGGGCGGCTCGGCCAGGGCGGCCGGCCGACCCGTGGTGAGCCGGCGCCAGGGCGGCAGCGCGTCGCTCGCATGGTGCATCCCCAGGTAGAGCGCGGACGTGAAGTCGGGCATGACGGCGCCACGTCACACGCTCCGTCGCTGGGCGGACAGGCGCCGCTGCAGCAGCACCGACGGCAGCGTCGCGTCGACGCCGGCGTCGATCCGTTCGGCGCTCAGCACCACGCCGGTGGCGGCGCGGTAGGCGTGCACGTAGCCCTGGATCTGCGGCCGCCAGAAGCGCGCGAAGTTGAAGGCCTGCGTGGGCTCGAACACCGTGCTCCACGCGCCGTAGCGGATGGCCAGCAGCAGCTGCTCGCCAAACACTGCCAGGTTGTGGAAGTGGATGACGCTGGTGTCGGTCCAGCGGAACAGCGTCTTCAGCGCATCGACGCGGTCCATCCACGGTTCGGGGTAGGCCACCATCGCCCGCGTCGGCAGAAACTCGCGGAACTCGGCCCGCGAGTACAGCCACTGCTGCATCAGCAACTCGGTGCGCGAGGTGGCCGGCAGGTCGGCGAACTGGCTGTGCGCGCCCTGCGACAGGATCAGGTGCACCTCCTTCAGCGCATTGAGCACGCCGAAGGCGTCGGCCTTCACGGTGGTGTCGTCGTCCTGCTTGTAGAACACCGTGCACAGCTGCAGCAGGTGGTGGAAGGCCTCGAGGAACTTCGAGCGCGAATCCGCCGGCAGAAAACCCTGCACCGCGCGGCCTTCGAGCCGCAGGCCGTAGTGGTGGTCGTACTCGGCGTTGCGCCGCGCGACCGTCAGGCGGTGCTGCTCGTCCTGGATGTAGCCCCACAGCAGCTGGCTCAGCGGCCGCAGCGGGTGCACCTCGAGGTTGGCCAGCGGGTCGGGCTGCACCGGGCCGCGCAGGTTCTGGAAGCGCCGCGTCACCGCGTTCATGCCCTGCACCTGCATGCCCTCCTCGTGCCAGTAAGACCAGATCAGCTCGAGCAGGCAGGGGTTGCGCAGCTTGGCCTCGATGAAGCCGTCGCACACGTCGACCTCGATCTGCCGGCCGCGCGCCGGCGCGACGATCGGCACGTCGGGCAGCTTGCGGCGCAGGATGGCCAGGTAGGGCAGCATCGGCACGTTGTCCACCCGCTCCAGGTAGGGGAAGGCGCCGGGCCGCGGCAGGTCGCGGCGGTCGAGGTAGCTCTCCAGGTCGGCCAGCACGGCGGGGTCGCCGCGCAGCGAGCCGTCGTCGGCGAAGACGCCGCAGTTGACCATCACGAAGGCCTCGGTGGCCGCTTTCATCACGCGGTAGGCATCGGTGTCGGTGAAGGGCAGGAAGCGCCGGCCCAGAAGGCTGCCGAAGGCCGCACGCTCGTCGCTGCGCGAGTGGCCGTCGGCCTTGCCGCAGAACAGCGACTCCATGAAGTTGGCGTAGTGGGTGAACGACAGCGACTCGGTGCTGGCGCGGATGGCCATCCACAGCTTCAGGTCGGCCGTGGGCTCGGTCTGGCTTCGGTCGAGCGCGATGTTCAGGTTGCCGGTCACCGGCGTGGGCACGGGCTCGTCGGCGGTGGTGGCCAGCGCCGAGGCCAGGTTGTACTCGGCGCGCAGGTCGCCGGTCAGCGCGCCGGTGGGGGCACTGGCGGCGACGCCGGGCGGCGTGCGCAGGGTGTCGAAGCGCAGCGACGCCTGCATGGCCTGCGGTCCGGCCACGGTGATGCGCTTGGTGAAGGCGAACTTGTCGTCGTCGTCGCGCACCGCGCCGGGCGGCAGCACCAGTTCGACACGGTCCTTCAACTCGATGCCGCGGTGGCCGTCGAACTCGATCCAGGTGTGCACCGTGTCGCCGGTGCGCGGCCGCAGGCAGGCGCTGGTGCGGCAGTCGGGGCCGATGATCTCGCTGCGCCGGCCCACCGCCAGGATGGGCCTCAGGCACACCGACTCATTGCAGCCGGGGCCCACCTCGACGGGGTGCGGCGAGGTCAAGGGGTGGTGCTCGTAGAACACCACGTAGTGGTCGGGCGCCAGGTCGTCGAAGGCCACCTGGCCGCGTGCGTCGGTGCGCGCGGTGGCCACCCACAGCGTGTCGTCGGTCTTCCAGGCCTTGGCGTCGAACTTGGCCGTGGCCGCGTCGGGCCGCCGGTACAGGCTGACGAAGGCGCCGCCCAGCGGTCCGCCGAGGCCGCCCGCGTCGATCACCGACACGGTGACCGAGCCGGGGCGGGGGGTGCTTTGAACAGGGTTCTTGCTTGCCATGAGGTTCTCCTTCAGTGGACTGTCGATCGGGATTCAGGCCTGTTGGCGTGCGCGCAGCGCGCCGCGCCGGCCAGGGTGCTGGCCAGGGCCCAGTGGGTGAGCAGCTTGGCCATCAGCGTGCTTTCGTCCTCCGGGCTCAACTGGCCGTCGGCGCGGGCCTGGCCCAGCACCGCGAAGACCAGCGATGGCGCGGCCTCGTACATCACCTGCGGCGCGGCCGACCAGCCGCGGAACAGCCGCGCCAGGCGCGCCGGCTGGCGGTCGGCGGTGGCCAGCACCTCGGCCAGGCTGTGCCCGCGCAGCCGGCGCGGCCGGTGCGCCGCCACCAAGGCCACGAAAGCCGGCATGGTGGCGCGCAGGCTGTCGAACAGCGCCAGGCGCGGCGCGTCCAGCCCGCGCGGCGGATAGAAATCCGACCACAGCGCCGAGAAGCGGGCCCATTGCGGGTGTGGGTACAGCGCCTGGCCGATGGCGCAGCTGAGCAGCACGCGGATCCACGGCGCGGGGTGCGGGTCGTCCACATCCACGCGAAAGACGAAGGCGCGCGGCAGGCTCACCACCGCCATCAGCCCCTGCGTGGAGGCGATGCCCACGCGGGCGACGGCCCAGAAGTCGGCCACGATCTCCGAGATCCAGCGCTCCCACAGGCGCCACGCGGCCTGGTCGGGGCCGCCGCGGGCCTGCAGCGCCTGCAGCACGGGCCGCAGCGAGGCCACCAGGTCCAGCAGCGCGGCGCCCTGGTGGCCCACCTCGTGCACCAGCGACGAGGCGATGCCCGCGCCCACCATGCGCTCGCGCGGCACGCGGATCACCGCCACCGGGTTGTCGCCGCCGCCGGGCAGCCGCGTGCGGGCGCGCCGGATGGCGGCGCCGGCGCCGCGGTCCAGGTAGCAGACGATCGGCGGCACCTCGTAGAAGCCGCCCGGCAGCGCCAGTGCATCGGCGGCCACCACGTCCAGGCCCGACAGCCACACGCCCGATTCGTGCTCGCTGCGCTGCGTGATGACGTCGCTGAACAGGTCGAACTGGGTGAGTGCGGCATTGAACTGCAGCCGCAGCAGCGTGAAGCGGCGCTGCGCCTGCTCGGCGCTGGCGGCCGGCCCGTGGCAATGCAGCCAGCCGATGAAGGCCCGCACCGCCCGGTCGAGGTCTCGGCGGCCGACGGCCAGGTGGCGCTCGATGGCCACCTGCGCCGGCGGCAGCAGGTTGGCCGCGGGCGGCATGGCCTCGACCAGCGCGAAGGGCTTGACGCGCGCCAGCCGCGTGAGCAGCGCGCGCGCTTCCTGCCCCAGCATCCAGGCGGCAAACGGTGTCATCGGACGCTCATTGATGGTGTCAGACGTCGACGCGCAAAGCCGGCCGATCAGGCGCCGTACAGCACGATGGTGTTGCCGCGGCGGGCCCAACGGCCGCCTTGGCCAGCCTGGCCGCGGCCGCCCGCGCCGCCCTGGCCCAGCGCCGAGCCGGCGGACTTCAGCAGCCCCGGCGCCAGCTGGCGCGCGGCGCTGACGGCGGCGGCCTGGGCCACAGCGCGCGGGTCGGCCGACGGCGCGGCCGACGCGGCCTTGGCCACGGTGTCGGCGGCCAGCCGGACGAACTGCTTGGCGCCTTCGAATTCCTGGTCTTCCTGCGACATGGCCTCGGCTTCGAGGCCCAGCGCACCGCCCGCGGCCGAGGCCAGGCCGCTGCCGATCTTGGCGCCCAGCGGGCCGCCGACCATGCCGCCCAGCGCGCCGCCGGCCAGCGGCAGCGCCTTCTTGGCCACGCCCTTGAGCACGCCGCCGACGGCCTGGCCGATCGGCGAGCGGATCAGCTTGCCGGCGCCGCGCGCCACCTTCTTGATCAGGCCGCCGAGGAACTGGTCGAGTTCGTCCTCGCTGGCCACGCCCAGCAGTTCGCTGGCCAGTTCGAATTCGTCGGCCTCGCTCAGCAGCGCGCCGCCCTCCTGGCCCCATTCGCCTTCGGCGTATTCGTACTGCTCGGCCTCGAAACCCGGCACTTCCGAGCCGAATTCCATCTGGGTGCGATCGATGTCGTGCATGACAAGCTCCTTGCTTGGGTGGAACGGTTCCGGCGCGCCATCGCGGCCGGGTGGGGAATCGAAGGCGGTGCGGGGGCCACCCCGGCGGCCCTCCGCCAAATCGGCCGTACGGGCCGTGTGCACCGTGTGGGCCGTGCCGCCCAGCCAGGGCAGCAGGCCGGGGGCCAGGCGCCGTGAGGCCGCGGTGGCGGCGCGCCAGGCACGGTCGTGGGCCGTGGTGCCCAAGGGCAGCCGCGCCGCCTGCTGCGCCGCAGCCCGGGCATAGCGAACGAACTGACGGGCCAGTTCGAAGGCCTGGTCCTCGGGGCTCAGGCCTTCGAGCTCGAGCCCGAACACCCGGCCCGCCAAGGCCGGCGTGGCCTGGCCGTGCGCCGCACCGGCCGGGCCGGCCAGCAGGCGGCGGGCCACCGGCGCCAGCAGCCGCCCCAGGGCCCGAGACGCCGGCTGGGCGATGCCCGGGCGGGTGCGGTCGATCAGCTGCACCAGCCAGGCCTCGGCCTGGCCGGTGTCGAGCACGTCCAGCAGTTCAGCGGCCAGGCCCAGCGGCACCTGCGGGCTCGTCGCGGCACCTGTCGTTGCGCCTGTCGCCGTCCCCACGCCATCGCTCGCAGGGCCGGCGAAGGCGGCGATCTGTGGCTGGTGGTCGACGAGGCGGCGGTGGTGCATGCGAGGCTCCGGGCGGCAGGCCCGGGAACCCCGGCGGGGTGGCCTGCACAGTCGGTGCATTGCAGGGGCCGTGCCATGTCCGCAGACCCTGAAAAGCGGCCTTTCGGCGGGGTGTCGGCGAACTGCGTTTCGTTTTCGGGGGCCAGGCCGGCCTGGGTGGCGAAGCCGATTTCGCCGACGCCGGCCGACGCGCTACGCTGGGGGCCCGAACGACAGCCCCAGGCCGCCATGACCTCCCAAGAAGCACCCCCCAAGCGCCAGGCGCCCCTGGCCGTGGCCGCCGTCACGCCTCGGCCGGCCGCCACCACGCTGATCCTGCGCGACGGCGCGCCGGGCCTGGAGGTGCTGATGGTTCGTCGCTCGCTGCAGGCGAGCTTCATGCCGGGGGCCTATGTCTTTCCCGGTGGCGCGGTGGACGCGGTCGATGGCTCGCCGGTGCATGCCGCCGCCTGCGACGAGCCGGCCGAGGCGCTGCGGCGCCGCATCGGCGAGGTCACCCAGGTCGGCGAGCAGGCCCTGGCCTACGCCGTGGCAGCGCTGCGCGAGTGCTTCGAGGAATGCGGCCTGTGGCTGGGCGCGCCCGAGCACCACCTGCCGGCCGATGGCGACTGGGCGCCGCTGCGGGCCCGCCTGCACGCCGGCGAGTCGCTGGCCGCGCTGGCCGGCTCGGCCGGTCTGCCCCTGGCCACCAGCGCCTTGCAGCCGTGGAGCCACTGGGTCACGCCCATCGGGCTGCCCAAGCGCTTCGACACGCTGTTCTTCGTGGTGCTCGCCCCCGCGGGCCAGGTGCCCGAGGTGGATGCCGGCGAGACCACCACGCTGGCCTGGGTGCACCCGCCGGCGGCGCTGGCCGCGCACGGGCGCGGCGACTTTCCGATGGAGTTCGCCACCGTGCGCACGGTGGACTCGTTGCAGCCCTTCGCCAACGCGGGCGTGCAGGCTCTGTTGTCGCATGCGGCCGCGCAGCGGGCGTTGCCGCCCCTGCACCCGCGCCTGAGGCTGGATGCCGATGGCCGCATCCGCGGCGTGCTGCTGCCGGGGCAACCGGGCTACGACGAGGCCGCGTGAGCGTGGCGGGCCGGTGCTTGGCCTCGGTCGACACGCCCCATCCACACCTCCCGCGGATTCGCGGTCTGCAAGGCCCTTGGCGTGTGTGCATCGTTCGCATCGGCATGGCCGCCGACCACGCAACGCGTCATGGCAGTGGGCCTGCCCTTTGCGTGAGGTGCCATGAAGGTGTCGAACCCGCACGCAAGCCTGATCGAGCAGGTGAACGGGTGCCGAAGGCAGGGAAAGGTGTGGGTAGGGCGTGGTCAACCGTCGCTGTGATCGTTCTCAGCACAACGTTCCGACCGCAAATGCGCAAGAGCCGACGGGCCGGCCGACGCCGCCGACCCCCCGGCGCCATGCAGGCGCATCCGGATACGCCAGTGTTTGGCGTGTCGACAACAGGTAGTCCCCACGGAAGCACGCTATGGCTCCTCCGGGAATCACCCGCGAGACCGTACACCCTGACGCGACGCAACTGGTAACATGTGCATATCGTCGTTCCTGGGGAGGAGTGCCGGATGCTGGAGAGTTTACTCATCGGTGTAGTAGGAAGCGTCATAGCCTCTATGATCTTCCTGTGGGCTCTCTACAGTCTGCGGCCAAAGATTGAGTTCTCGCAGTTCATCGCGGACCAAAGCAAGAACGGCGATCACATCTTCGCCTTCAAGATCATCAACAAGAGCAGGTGGGCGCTTACCCATCTAGAGTTCGAACTAACGTTGATCACCCCGAAGTCCGTTCACGGGGGGGTGGTCTTGACGAATGACCTTCTGCCCCTCATAAAGAGCAAGGTGTTTGAAGTCGGCAAGTTCGACAAGAAGGACAAAGAGGCACAGTATGCCGTGCGTATCGGGGCGCCGGTTGATCTGCGGGCGAAGTGTGTGACAGAGGGACAGTTCCTCTACCTCACAGTGAGCGCGCAGCACTCGCTTAGTGGCTTCCGTAAGGTGTTCACGAAGCACTACCACCCCGAGTCTGATGTGAAGAAAGGCAAACATGAGTATGGACTGGGATTGGACGTCCGATAACAGGACGGGTTCGAGTAACTAGCCTAGGCAACTGCGGTTGGATCCCTCCAGCCACTCAACAAAGGGCCCCCTAGTGGGGCCCTTGCTATTCCGGTCGCTAAATGTGGCCAACAGGCAGTTGAAGAACTGCACATGACCATGCACCTTCCCTCCGTCTTGCAGCGGCCCGAGGTCATCCAGTGCCGCCAACTCGGCGATCTCGACCACTTCGGGTTTGCCGATCGCGATTCGAGGGGTTCGAGGTGGTCATTTGGACGCTTCTTTCGCTCATTGGGCGCATCGCGGGCGCAAGTTGGCCAAGCTGCGCAGTCGCGTGAGGTTGTAGGCCGCCATGGTGAGGGTCAGAACCTGATCGACCTTATCCAGTCCTCGCACCATCACCTGCCGGATCGGACCGATGACCTTTCCCCAGCCGAAGCACTGCTCGATGCGTTTGCGCCGACGCTGGCTGACCTCGTATCCCGGATGACGCGTGGTGCGCTCGTCGATCGCGCTGCCGCCGCGACGGTTGGTGTTCTGTGCGACGTGCGGGGTGACGTTGAGGTCGCGGCACGCCTTGACGAAGCTCTTGGTGTCGTAGGCCTTGTCGGCCCCGACGGTGACGCGCTTGCCGGGCTTGGCCACGTCGGCCAGCATCTGCGCGGCCACCTCCCGCTCGGACGTGCCGTCCGCGGTGCTGGCCTTCACGTTGACGACCAGGCCGTGCCGGTTGTCGGTGAGCACGTGGCCCTGGAAGCTTGGCAGCGCAGGGGCCACGTTGCTCTTGCGGTACAGCCGCGACTCGGGGTCGGTGGTGGACTCGTGGGTGTCGTTGCTGCGGGGCTCGCCACGCCAGTCCTCCGGCGGCTTGCCGTCGTCCGACCCGTCCTTGCGCCGCAGGCTCTTGTGGCCGGCCCAGGCTTGGATCAGCGTGCCGTCCACGCTGAAGTGCTCGCCCGACAGCAGCCCGCGCCGGTCGGCCATCTCCACGGTGGCGTTGAACAGGTCGGTGACCGCGTCGTGCTCGATCAGGCGGTCGCGGTTCTTGCTGAACACCGAGTGGTTCCACACGCTGTCCTCGATGGCCAGACCGACGAACCAGCGGAACAGCAGGTTGTACTGGATCTGCTCGACGAGTTGCCGTTCGCTGCGCACGCTGTAGAGCACCTGCAGCAGCATCGCCCGCATCAGCTTCCCAGGCGCGATGCTGGGGCGTCCGCCCTTGACGTCGGCCTCGTACATGGCCGAGAACTTGGCGTCCATTGTCGACAGCGCGTCGTTGACCCAGGTGCGGATCGGGCGCAACGGGTGGTTGGCCGGGACAAAGTCCTCCAGCCGCACCGTCGTGAACAGGCTCTCGTTGTAGCAGTCGGCTCCGCGCATCGGCAGCTCACTCCTCGACAGACTCGGACACGATCCTCGCTCAACACGCGGGCGCGGTCGATTGGTATTTCAACGGCCTGTTAGGCGTCTCAATCGCGCACTGCTGCCACTCATCCGAAGCTCGACTCGCGGCCTTCGGCTGCCTATGCGCTCACGTCCTTCGCCGTCCGTACCTCAAAGCAATAGACTAAGCATGACCGACACCAAGGGAGAAGAGATTGGCCGCAGACCTACCCTACCTTTCCAGCTACAAGAACGTAGGAGAACTGTTCCAGCGCATTGAAGCAGCGAAGCAGCCAGAGAACTTCACGCAGAAGTACCTCGCTGAGACCCTCGGCTTAAGCAGCAGCGGCGACCGCGAACTAATCTCTCTTCTCAAAGCGCTTGGCTTCCTGGATCAAGCCGGACGTCCGACCTCGGAATACGGGAGTCTGAAGAACGCCGCAGTCGCTCCTGGGGCAATCGCGGCTGCAGTCCAACGTGCCTACGAGGGGCTATACGCTGCCAATGAGAACGCCCACAGTCTCGCTTCGGCTGAGCTCAAGGGCTTGATTGCACAGGTCGCTGGCTCTGACTCCAGCATGACCAACAAGATTGCCGGTACTTTCACAGCTCTCTGTCGCGTCGCCGACTTCACCAAGAAGAGCAAATTAGACCCTTCTCCTAAGCCGGCTGACGCAGCGAGTGCGGAGGCCTCGCCCTTGCCCATTGAGAAGCCTTCACACTTTGGGGCCCTACGACCAGACTTCCACTACAACATCCAGGTTCATCTTCCGGCGAATGCCACGGAGGAGACCTACCTGAACATCTTCAACGCACTACGCAAGGCGTTTCGTCCGTGAACGAGCAACGCTTGGCGCTGTTCCTGATGCTAGGGCAGTCTGCCTCCAGGGAGATGAGAGCCGTTCCAGGACTAGTGCCACCCGAACCGCTCAAGATCGCCTCATCTCACGACCTGGCTGCGACGATGCCGGAGGAAGTGGGGCTCGCTATTGATGCAGCAGAGGCCTACAAGCTCTTCTTCGTTTTTGAGCGCTATCTTCGAGAGTTTGTCATCGGCGTGCTGTCTCAAGACGGGAAGGTAGATTGGTGGCCGAAGCTTCCACCTGATGTACAGACCGAGTTGACGAAGCTTGAAGAAACCGAGGACTCGAAGAGCTGGATGGCGCTTGGTTCCCGGGGGAAAGCCGCACTGATGACATACCCGCAACTGTTGCGGGTGATTGAACATTGCTGGAAAGATGACTTTGAGGATCTCGTCCGCGATCGCGCGCTAGTACAGCAGGCTCGGCTGATCGGACATCTTCGAAACACGATCTGCCACATGTATCCAATTCCGGAAGAGGAAATTGCACGCGTAAAGCAGACGATGCGTGACTGGTTCAGACGCATAGCGCCATGAGCGCTGTGGCAGAGACGCCTACCCGAACGCTCGGCGCACGTGTAATCTCCGACATGGGCTTCCCCTTTCCAAGTTCCAGATTGACAACCCGCACGTCAATCTTGGTGCCTCGACACCGTGACTGGATTGGGGAAGTGCCTTCGTATTCTGTCCAGCGGACTGCATTCGGCAGCCGCTGAACTCAAACGTTTGGCCTCACACTCAACTGCTCCAGCCATGCCGACATTCTTTGCACCACGCCAGTACGAGAATCCGCTTACGGAGCAAGGACGTGCGCGAACCATCGCGGCATTTCACCTTGCACAAGGGAATGTGGACCGACTGACAGAGGCCGAGATGAGACGAGACGTCCTGAGCAAACTGATGAGCCCTCGCGCAGTCGGGTACTGGCTCAATGACAAAGAGTGGTTACGTTCAAGCCGGAAGATTGGGCGCGTGGAGTTGCTCTGCCTCACGGACGATGGACTACGAACTTGTGCGAACAGCATCGCGGGAGGCAGTGAGGTGCCCACCACGCCAGAATTGGTTGCAAGTCGTCGCCAAGTCATGCTCACAGGAGGCAGTGGGCACGATGAAGTGAGCTTCGCGTCGCTGCCCGGTGAGGCCTTGTGTCTTCCAAAGGAAAACAGTTGAGTTCGATTTGGGAGTTCTTCTTGAACGTCGTGGTGGCGGTGACGTGCCTGGTTTCTTCGGACCAATGATTTCAAGGAAGATGGCTCCAGCCGCGAGGTAAGACCCCGGTCCGCCGAGCAGGGCTTCAGCCGGCGCCGAGCTTGAACACCGACACCGCGTGCACCAGGCGCTGGGCCTGCTGGTTGAGGCTTTCCGCGGCGGCGGCGGACTGTTCCACCAGGGCGGCGTTCTGCTGCGTCGACTGGTCCATGCGCGACACCGCCTCGCTCACCTGGGCCACGCCGTTGCTCTGGGCACCGGTGGCCGCGTTGATCTCGTTCATGATGTCCGAGACGCGGCTCACCGAGCTGACGATCTCGTGCATCGTTGCGCCGGCCTGGTCGACCAGCGTGCTGCCGCGCTCCACCTGCTCCACGCTGGCCGAGATCAGTTGCTTGATCTCGCGGGCCGCGTCGGCGCTGCGTTGGGCCAGGCCGCGCACTTCGCCGGCCACCACCGCGAATCCGCGGCCTTGCTCGCCGGCACGGGCGGCTTCCACCGCGGCGTTCAGCGCCAGGATGTTGGTCTGGAAGGCGATGCCGTCGATCACGCCGATGATGTCGGCGATCTTCTGCGAGCTGTGGTGGATGCCCTTCATCGTCTCGACCACCTGGCCGACGACCTCGCCGCCCTTGACGGCGACGGTGCTGGCGCCTAGCGCAAACTGGTTGGCCTGGCGGGCGTTGTCGGCGTTGTGGGTGACGGCGCTGCCCAGATCCGACATCGACGAGGCGGTCTGCTGCAGCGCCGAGGCCTGCAGTTCGGTGCGCTGCGACAGGTCGGCGTTGCCGGTGGCTATCTCCTGCGATCCGGTGGCGATGCCGTCGGCCGCGGTGCGCACCTGCTGCACCAGCGTCGACAGGCTGCCGCTCATGCGGTTCAGCGCGCGCAGCAACTGCGCCACCTCGTCGCGGCCGCGGGCGTCGGTTTCGGTGGTCAGGTCTCCGGCGGCCACGCGTTCGGCGATGTCCACCGCGTGGGCCAGCGGCCGGGTCAGGCCCAGCACCAGCCAGCCCCCGGTGGCGGCGGCCAGCAGCATGGTGACGAGCCCGGCGCCGATGGTTTTCCACTGTGACGAGCCGATCAGTTGTTCGTTGGCGGCTTCGGTGGCGTGCACCCGGGCCACCTGGCGCGCGTCGAGCTTGCCCAGGCCGGCCAGGAAGGGCGCCAGCATCGGGATCATCTCCTCGTCGGCCGCAAAGGTGGCCTCGGTCTGCTTGCCGCCCTGCACCATGTCGACGATGCGCTTGACGCCGGCCTGGTAGGTGGCGTGGCGCTTGCGGATGTCGACCACCAGCGCGGCGTCTTCGGCCGAGCCGGCCAGGGCCTTCTCCAGCGCGCCCAGGTTCGTCACGATGCGCTGGTCGCGGTCGCGCATCTCCTGCAGCAGCCGCTTTTGCTGCTCCTCGCTCGACGACACCAGGAACACCATGCCGGCGATCGCGTTGTCCTTGGCCAGCAGGTGCGTCTCGGAGGCCTGCGCCTGCAGGGCCACGCCGCGGCCCATCTCCACCGAGTTCTCGGCGGTGCGGGCCATCGTGAGCTGTACCGCGGCCACCAGCAGCATGATCATGACGATCACGGCGCCGAAGGCCAGGGCGACGCGAGGGCCGATGCGCAGGTCGAGGGGGTTCATGGCGTGTCTCCGAAGTGGGGATCGTGCGCGGGGCCGGGCCGGCGCCGGGTCAACCGCCCAGTTCGCCCACCAGTTGCTGGCACTTGGTGATGCGCTCCTTCTGCACGCCGCCGGCGATCTTGCGCGCCTCGTCGTCCTTGCCTGCCAGGATGGCCGGCACCAGGTCGACCTCGCGGGTCTTCTTGAAGGCGTTCCAGGTGTCCACCAGTTCCTTGAACTGCGCGTCCTTGCCAGCCGGCGCCTTCATCTTGGCAAGGTGGGCACTGACGGCGTCGGCGGTGTCCTTCACCACCTTCTGGTGGTCGGCGCCACGCTTGTCCTTGTTGGTGAGCATGGTCACCAGCGATTCGCGCGCGGCGCTCAGCTTGGGACGCAGGTCGGCGTAGTCATTGGCCAGCGCCAGCGGCGAGGAGGCCAGGGCGGCGAAGGCGACGACAGCGGTGGCAAACAGGTGTTTCATGGGCAGCTCCAGGGTCGTGGGTCGATCGGGGGTGCCCGGGCGGGCCGGCTCCGACGGGGTCGAGCTGGCGCACACAGGCCGCACGACAGCACTATCGGCCCCTGCCGCTGCGGTTGAAGCGTGGAATAACGCCCGTGCGGCAGTGCAATCGCGGCGGTGTGCCGTCGCGGAATGCGGGCGTGGCCGCGGGTGTCGTCTTGGGCGGTGTTCAGCGCCGGCCGTGCCACACGCCCGGTCGCACGCCGGCCGCCGCGGCCACGCCGTAGGCCGTGATGCCCAGCGCCACGCCGATGAAGTTGCCCTCGGCGCCCAGGCCCGCCACGTTGGCCAGCCACCAGCCGCCGCCCACCGCGATGGTCAGCCGAGACAGCCCCGCCACCACCGGCCAGCGCATGCGGCCCGCCCCCAGCGACGCAAAGTACATCGCCATGCCCAGGCCGAAGCCGCCGAAGGCCAGGCCGGTCCAGCGCAGCGCGCTGGCGGCGATGCCGGCGATCACCGGGTCGTGGGTGAACAGGCTGGCAAAGCCCAGCGCAAAGGCGGCCACAGTAAGCCCCAGGCCGCCGGTCAGCACGAAGGCGGCGCCGCCGCCCAGCCAGGCGATGCGCCGCGCGGTGGCCCAGTCGCCGGCGCCCACCAGCCGGCCCACCAGCGCCGTCAGCGCCGAGCCGATGCCGAAGGCCACCGGGATGACCAGAAACTCCAGCCGCGCCGCGATGCCGTAGGCCGCCACCGTGGCCGGCCCGTGGTGGCGCAGCTGCGCGGTGACCAGCACCGTGGTCATGTTGGCCACCAGCGCCAGCGCCGAGGCCAGCGCGCCGACGGCCAGGATGCGGGCGAACAGCGCCCGCGACGGCTGCAGCCGCCAGCGCGGCATGAAGCCGGCATCGCCCCGGCGCACCAGCCAGGCCATGGCCCCGGCGGCCGTCCAGGACGAGGCCGCGAAGGCGATGCCCACGCCGGTGAGCCCCAGGCCGGCTGGCTCGGCCAGCAGCCAGGCCAGCACCGGCAGCGCGCCCCAGCTGAGTGCCAGCACGCGGGCCGCCAGCGCATGGCGGCCGCCGCCGCGCAGCACCGACGCCAGCGTGTTGCCCCACCAGGCCGGCAGCGCGCCGGCACCGAACACCCAGGCCGCGTAGGGCGAGGCCAGGCGCGCCGATTCAGCCCCCGCCACGGCCTGCAGCAGGTGCGGCGCCGCGGCGGTGACACCGATGGCAAACACCGCACCGAAGCCGGTGGCGATGATCAGCGCGTGGGTGACCAGCGCCGCCGCCTCGTCGCGCCGCTGCCCGCCCAGCGCCCGCGCCACCGCCGACACCACGCCGCCGCCCATGGCGCCGGTGGACATCTGCTGCAGCAGCAGCCCGAAGGGCAGCATCACCGCCCAGCCCGCCAGCGCCGCCGTGCCCTGGCGTGCGGCCAGCCAGGTCTCGACCACCTGGGCCACCACCTGCAGCATCGACAGCGCGGTGGTGGGCGCGGCCAGCGCCAGGATCTGGCGCAGCAGCGCCGCGTTGGTGGGCGGTGGGGACG